>NZ_JACADJ010000053.1 GCF_013389365.1 Desulfobacter latus | reverse complement strand
TACACTCAATTTTAAAATCCTCTTGTTTCCAAGGTAATGTTTGCCGCGTCAATGTTATGACCGGGTTTGGCGCAAGCAGCACCGGTTTAACCCCTTAGACCTGTTTAACCACTTGCCGTAGAACCTGAAGCTGGCGAGCACCCCAGGGTACCTGTTTCCGATCTAACGTAGTGCTCGAAGCACTTAGACTGGTCAACTTCGGGGCCTTTTCAAGCCCCTCGGTCTTCAGCCGAGGGGTAGTTGACTGGTGAGTCTCCATCGGTCAAGGACTAATTAGAAATTTTATACGTTTTTTGTGAAAACGCCTTATCGATACCAAGATTGTCTTTTGATACATGATAATGCCAGGTATCCAAATCATTCACATAATACAGATTGCTTGACCGGTGAATCAGATTACCGGATTTTTTCAGTGACACATTTATAATCACTTCATTATGAGGCAGCTTGACGGAATCATTGTGGTAGACATGTTCAATGATATCCAGGGAAGCTGCTGCTGCAATTGTACCAGCATAGGCTGATGAGTCTTCAAATAATTTGTAAACTCCAGATCCCAGCGAGGCGATCATGGTAGACGACGGGAGTTTTGGCGGGACTCTTGAACTATCATGCTGCACCAGTTGTACTGACCAGTCTATCTGATATTCTGCATCATCAATTGATTTTAGCTGTAATCCCCTATGTAAAAACTGGGTTCCTAAAAATGATCTGAAAATCCTGCAGAAATTTGAATTGTCGTTGGGAATAAATGTTATGGAACCATCAATGTATCCTTTCTTGTGAATTTCAGCCATTACTGCATTGCTAATGTCTTTCGCAAAAATATTCCAGTGTTCAGAAGCTTGCATTTTTTTTTGTCGTGTGGCTTGGAATGAAACCGGTTTTGGAACCTGACTGCATCCAACAAAAACAATCCCAATGAGTAGACAGGTCAAAAGATATCTAACCATCTGTTTTCCTTTCTGATTTACAGTTCTTCGATGTATCATACGGACATTCCACGCGTATGAAGAACAATTTTAGCAATATTTAAAATGCGACTGCGACCAAAAAACAATTTTTAAAAAAAGTATAAACAAACGAAGAAAAATAGTCAATGTAAGTATAATGATTTCGAACTCTATCGATTTGCTATTAAATGGGAATGCACCCGTGCTTAACTTTTAAATAACTGCATCGCAGTAATAAAAGGCATTTCCGTGTTCTTCAGTGCTTTCCGTGGTTCGATGAAGCAAGCGACTTCAGATGCTCCAGAAGCGCCTGCGCCAACCGGGTAATCAAATCCGATGGCGGCATACCGTCTAAAAGGACAGGAATAACTTCCAGATCCAGGATAGCCGCAGCAGCGGCCGGAAAATTTAAATCATAGACCATTCCGGCCTGAAAAACCTTCATGTTATTAAGCGTGTTTACAAAGCTTAAATCATTCTGCCGGGTTTCAAGAAGGGCCCGGGCAGCCGCTCTCGGAACGTTGCCGTCATCGTGCAGATCATAGGTAAGAAAACCGTGACGTGAATCCGGATTCAGATAATGATTTTTCATTACATTAAAAATATCAATCTTATCCGCATCCCTGAGCAGACGGGCCAGAAGGTTTAAATCACGCCCAAGCGTTGCGGGAAGCCGAGGGCGGTTATGCAGGGCAACGGCCCGCAAAATCAATTGCCTGTCTGTAGCGGATAAATGGGAAAGAATATTGCTTCGCACGATTTCCCGGCATCCCAAGGCGGCATGGTTTTTGGAACGGGCATCGGAATAGGTGTTAAAGACGGCAAACTGGGGGAATCGGCCCATATCATGAACCATGGCCGCAGCACAGGCCCGGGCAGTTTTCGGGCCGTCAAGATCAAGGGATTTGCACAGCATCTCCATGGCCCTGCAAACCCGGGCCGTGTGCTTCTGTTTGAGTACAAATGGGTAGGGATCTTCAGCCCTGTCGACAAAGGGCCGGGTATATGCATAAAACTGTTTTTCTATTTTTAAAAAATCATCGTGGGTCATCATGAATTAATTTCCAGAACAATATAAGGGATAGGGCCATGGCCCTTATTTATCTCCTGCCGAAACAGCCGCTTCTTTTCTGACAAAAAGCATCATGGTAATGCCGCCAAGTACAAAAAAAATAAAAGCGGCGATCAGCGGATCATCTTTGGTCGGCAACACATTGATATTGGTCTGGATTGTTACATTTTCAAGGCAGACCACTTCCCCGGCCTGTTTCACATACTGCTGCGCCATGAACACGGTCTTTTTAAAGGGCCACAAAGCATATAGTGAGCCGGTCATCAACCCGCATAAAAAGGCCATGGTGGCATTATAATGCCGGAAAAAGACAAAGCTGACCAGCCGGGCAAACAAAAGCCCGCCAAAGATGACCCCCAGGCCGAATATTCCCAGAAAAATAAATGTCTCCAAATGAAAACGCTTTAATTCAGAAATGGCAGAAATCACATCAAAATAGGTGCCCATTAAAATCAATACCAGGGAACCGCTGACACCCGGCAGCACAGTAGCAGAGATGGCAAGGGCACCACAAAGTGCAATATACAGATAATATCCGGAAGAATAACTTTGGATCGTTGAAACAATTGTTCCTGACCCAGCCACAGAATCATCCCGATCTTCATTATGAACGAACCGGACCTGACTGGTCCGGGCAAGATGATCGGACTTCATCTTGATTTTATCATAAGGGTTGACCATGGCTGAGACCCATACAGTGATGCCGATACCGGCTACAAGACAAAACATGGCCCAGGTATCAAAACGCTTGAGCATCTTTACCGGTATAATGACGGAGACCAGAATCAGTCCGAAAAAAAAAGAATAGGTTAAAGAAAAATGGGCAAGTAAAAGATATTTCATCAGACTGGACAGGGCAAGAATGGCCACAACGGCACCGGTAGCAAGTTTAAACAGGAAAAGAAAACCGCTTTCCCTGGAAAATGCATAAACATGTTTAAGTCCCGGGACCGGGCGCCTGAAACAGGAGAAAACAAGTTTAAGCCATTTCAGGACAAAAGATTTATTAATCTGGTTTAATATTGAAAATACCCGTTCATATATCCCGAAAACCAACAGAAAGGTTCCGCCGGAAACCCCCGGAATGATATTGGCAACCCCCAGGCAAAACCCCATGAGCAACGCTTTTATGGTTGCCGACACAGCAGAAGAAGAAAAGGACATGAAAATTCACCTCAATAGAGAGATCATTAAGCGGGCCATCCGTGTTCGCCGATGAGCTTGACAAAACGGCAGCCGCCCAGATTGACCGTCCTGATGCCGGTGCTGGTTTTTTCAATACGTAAAAGCTCCTGGGAATACCCGCCCCCCACAGGCATGACCATGCGCCCACCTTCTATCAGCTGATTCACTAAAGGTTCAGGAATCTGATTGCCCCCGGCCGTAACCATAATGGCGTCAAAGGGGCTTTCGGATTTCCAGCCCTGGGTGCCGTCGGAATAGCGGGTTACAATATTATGATATTTCAGGCGGTCAAACAATTTCCGGGTCCGCAGATAGAGGGTATTATTCCGTTCAATGGTATACACCCGGTAAACAATATGGGACAGCACAGCAGCCTGGTAACCGGAGCCCGTGCCGATCTCAAGCACACGTTCCGGACCCTTCAGGGTCAGGCTCTGGGTCATTTCAGCGATGATAAAAGGCTGGGAAATGGTCTGGCCCTCACCAATGGGAAGCGGAAAATCCCCATAGGCGCTGTCTACCAGGGCTTCACTGACAAACAAATGGCGGGGTACCTGATTCATGGCCTGGATCACCAGCGGATCGTTTATTCCCCTGGCAATGATCTGGTTTTCTACCATATCCCTGCGCCAGCGCGAAAATTTTGTGGATTCGTCATTCATGGCCTCTTAATATCAGCAACCACCGTGGTCGTCAAGCATTAGAAAACGGTTTTAAAGCCCGTAATTAAAGTCGTTATGATAGTTAGGCGTCTTTTCATCTTTCCCTTGCATTTAAACGTCAGTAAAAGTAAAAAAAGCCATATGGATAAAACGTCAAAAATGAAGCTAACCGTATTTGTCGCGGTCCTGTTTTTTATATTCGGCACTGCCGGGTACATGTCCATTGAAGGCTGGGGTCTCCTAGATTCCGCCTATATGGCGGCCATTACCCTGAGTACGGTGGGGTTCCTTGAAGTCCATGATCTGTCCGACGGCGGACGGGTGTTCACCATTTTTTTGATATTTACAGGCGTAGGATACTTTCTGTATCTATGCGGTATTTTCATCAGTTCCGTGGTGGATGGTGAAATAAAAAGCATGCTGGGGAGGCAGCGTTTGGATAATAAAATAAAAAAAATGAAAGATCATTACATTGTCTGCGGATACGGTCGCATCGGCAGGGTGCTTTGCAAGTTCGTGGCGGAAGATACCCAGGAGATCGTTGTGGTAGAACAGAAAGAAAAACTCAAGGATCTCCTGGAAAAGGATAAATTTCGCTATATCATCGGAGATGCCGGGAATGAAGAGGTTCTGGAAAAAGCCGGCATCAAACGGGCAAGGGCGCTGGTCGCGGCCCTTGCAGCGGATACGGAGAATGTATTCCTGGTACTCACCGCCAGACAACTCAATCCCGACATCTATATTATGGCCCGGGCAGCAAGCAACATGGTGAGAAATAAACTCTATGTGGCCGGTGCCAACCAGGTGGAATCCCCCTATGATGTTGGTGGGGTTTCCATGGGATTGAAACTGTTGCGCCCGACGGTTTCCAATTTTCTGAACACGGCGCTGTCCCGGGAAAGTGATGCCATACAGATTGAAGAAGCCTTTGTACCGGAAACATCGGATTATTCAGGGAAACCGCTTAAGGATTCCGGTATTCGGCAGAATTATAATCTGATCATCATCGCCATCAAAGAAAAGTCAGGCCATATGGTATTTGCCCCGCATTTTGAAACCATTATCCACCCCCGGGACACCCTGATTGTCATGGGAAAAGCCGAAGACCTGAAGGCGTTCAGGTCTTCACTTGGTAATGTTTAAAATTACTATATTTTATAAATTACCCGGGCATCGGTAATAATGATGTCCACCGTATATTTTCTGGATTCCATCTGAATCTGGTCAACAATCTGCTCTTCATAAGCCAACGCGACCTTACGGCAGGTTTCAGGCAATTTTGTAATCAGCTTTGAATAGTAGTTGTTCCCGAACCCCATGCGTCCGCCCTTGTCATCAAAGGCCAGACCGGGGATAATGGCAATATCCACATCATCCAGGGCGATTTTCTTGCACCGCTCCGGATTGGGTACAAGCATGTCATGGGCGTTGAGTACCAGATCCTTGTCAAAATGACTGATCTTATACAAGAGAAATTTATTTTTAAGGTCCGTAACTACCGGCAGAATAATACTTTTCTCAATTTCCATGGCTTTCCGGATGATCTTTTCAGTCGGAATTTCCTTACTTCCGGGCGGGTACATCAGCACCTGATGGGATTCCAGAAAGTTCGCAAATTCGAATAATTTATTTTCAATAATATTATATTTTTCTTCAATCTGTTCCGGAGACAGGGCATTCATACGTTGCGCTACCAGGCTTAATACACCGTTTTTACCACTTTTCGTTTCATCCATAATCACACATTCCTTAAATTATTGTAAAATAAATTTTTTGAGAAATATTATACACTGTCAGACAATTGTCAACGGGCAATAATCGTTGACTGTTTACATGCCTCATGGTATCTGAATACAATTTTGAAGATATTATAACCAGCCACCCTTCAACCCTATAATCATGCAGGACAAAAATCCAAAATGCTTGACATAAAATTGATTAAAAACGACCTGGACGCTGTTGTCCAGGGCATGAAAAAACGCCGGGCAGACATTGATTTTTCCCCGTTTCTTGAAAATGAGGAAAAAAGAAAAGCGCTCTTAGTTGATATTGAGGCGTTACGCCATCTAAGAAATACTGTTTCCGGTGAAATTGCCGAAATGAAAAAATCCGGCCGGGACGCCCAGCCAAGCATAGATAAAATGAAAGGCGTTTCCGAACAAATTAAGGAAATGGACAAAGTGCTCAATGAATTGGAGGACTGGGTCAAGGCCTTTCTTATTGATATTCCGAATCTGCCCCATGAAGATGTCCCCGTGGGAAAGGATGACACTGAAAACCGACTTGAAAAGACGTGGGGAACGCCTCGCTTCTTTGATTTTCAGATCAAGGATCATGCTGACATCGCCGAAAACTTAGGTATTTTAAACCTTAAGTGTGCAGCAAAACTTACCGGTGCCAGATTTCCTTTGTATATAGGCGCAGGCGCGCGCCTTGAACGGGCGTTAATTAATTTCATGCTGGATATTCACATTACAGAACACGGGTATACGGAGGTTTTACCACCGTTTATCGTAAATAAAGAAACCATGACCGGAACAGGCCAGCTGCCTAAATTTGAAGAAGATCTTTTTAAACTTGAGGGCTGGGATTACTACCTGATTCCCACATCAGAAGTGCCCATGACCAACATCCCGGCCGGAGAAATCCTGGATGAATCCACGCTGCCCATGAAGTTCACGGCATTTACCCCCTGTTTCAGATCCGAAGCAGGTTCCTATGGCAAAGACACCAAAGGATTGATCCGCCAGCACCAGTTCAACAAGGTGGAGATGGTGAAAATCACCTCGCCGGAGACCTCATTTGATGAGCTTGAATCATTGCTGGCCAATGCCGAAGACATTCTCCAGCGCCTGGAACTGCCCTACCAGGTGGTTACCTTATGCACCGGGGATTTGGGATTTTCCGCCACCAAAACCTATGATATTGAAGTATGGATGCCCGGCCAGGATAAATACAGAGAAATTTCTTCATGTTCAAACTGCCTTGATTTCCAGGCCAGGCGGGCAAATATCCGGTTCAGACGGGAAAACGCCAAAAAACCTGAATTCTGCCACACCCTGAACGGGTCCGGGCTCGCCGTGGGCAGAACCTTTGCAGCAATTCTTGAAAACTATCAAATGAAAGACGGAACCGTCAAAGTGCCCAAGGCGCTGGTACCGTATATGGGAGGATTAGAAATAATTGAATACGAATCTTAACCTGTTTCCTGAGGATATCAGACCGCATATCATCCCCTCGCCTCAGGGGGAACTATACTATAAATGTCTTGGCTGCGGTGCCGAATACGGCATTGAAGAACTTTTATACGTGTGCCCGGCGTGCAACCAGGTATTGCTGATCCATGACCGGAACAAAGATCAGCTCAAAGCCATTTCAGGCGAAACCTGGCAGCGAATCTTTGATTACCGCAAAATGCTTAAGATTCCTGCCCTTAAAGGGATTTACCGGTACCACGAATTCATCGGCCCCAGCATCCCGCTTGAGTCCATCATCTACCTGGGTGAAGGGCACACCCCGATGGTGGAGGCCAACCCCGGACTTCAGGAAAAAACCGGGTTGAAATTTTATTACAAAAACGACGGCCAGAACCCTTCCGCCTCGTTTAAAGACAGGGGCATGGCCTCGGCCCTGTCCAGCATCAAATATCTTATTGATCAGGGATTTGTCTCTGAGGTCATCTCGGTATGTGCATCCACCGGTGACACCTCGGCATCGGCAGCCCTTTATGCCTCCTATCTGGGATCTAACGTAAAGTCCGCCGTGCTTCTGCCCCATAAAAAGGTCACCTCTGCCCAGCTGGCCCAGCCCCTGGGAAGCGGTGCCAGGGTGTTTGAAATCCCCGGGGTGTTTGACGACTGCATGAAAGTTGTGGAGTATCTGTCCTCAAGTTATCCTGTGGCACTGCTTAACTCCAAAAACGCCTGGCGTATACTGGGACAGGAGTCTTACTCCTATGAAATTGCCCAGGACTTTGACTGGGATATGGATAAAAAAGTGGTCATGGTGCCCATTGGCAATGCCGGTAATATTTCAGCGGTCATGAACGGATTCTTGAAATTTTACAACACCGGCATCATCAATAAACTGCCAAAGATCATCGGGGTTCAGTCCGAACATGCAGATCCGGTATACAAATACTACCTTGAACCCGATGAAACGAAACGTATATTTACGCCGGTCCAGACCCAGCCAAGCGTGGCCCAGGCAGCCATGATCGGAAATCCCGTATCCATGCCGAGGGTGATCCAGATCGCCAGGGAATATAATGCGGCCAGCGGCCACAGAAATGTTTTTGTGGTCCAGGTAAAAGAACAGCAGATCATGGACTGGCAGCTGACCGCCAACCGGAACGGGCATATCGCCTGTACCCAGGGTGGCGAGTGTCTTGCAGGGATGGTTCAGGCAAAGGCATTGGATCTCGTGGATGAAAGCGAAACCGTAATTCTGGATGCCACCGCACATGCCATTAAATTTTCCGGTTTCCAGGACCTCTATTTTAAAGGGGAACTGGATGACGGCTACGGGATTTCATCTGACAGCCGGTTTATTAATTTACCGGATTTTGTTTCACCCGATGACCCCGAACTGATTCCGTCCCAGGAAAAACCCCTTGGGACATCGCAATTCCAGAAATTCGTAAAGGATGTATCCCAAAAAATCGCCACCCGTTTAGGACTCTGATCTATGTCTTCTTTCCGGGATATCATAATAAGGCGCTTTATTGTCCCGGTATTACTGGCTTTTTTCACCCCTTGCGCCGCTTTTTCAGCAACAGGGGTGAAAACCAGTTTAAAAAAATACGTCCTATTTCCCTACAATGATCGGGTTTACCTGTGTGAGCCTTACCTGGTCCAAAAAGATGACTGGCTGTATAAAATTTTTCGTCGGAAAGGAGAAATATCCGCGTCGGATTTCCCGTTGTTTTTAAATATATTCAAAAAAATTAATCCGAAAATCGGCAATATTGATGCCATTTCCTCCGGCAGCCGAATTCTAATTCCCCTTAAGCAGGTGGATAAAAACAGTTACGAAGAAAATAGCGACGGCACTGTGGCGGTTCCGGTGCTGACGTTCTCCACACAGATTACACCCGCGACCTTATCCCGGCACACCCATAAACACGAGGTCAAATCCGGAGATACCGTATCTGAATTACTTTCCAAAGAATTTTTAACATCCCGGGGCAATGTATCCAAGGTGGGGGAAAAAACAATGGTTCACCTGAATCCAGACATTAAGGACCTCAATCGTATCTATCAGGGGGCAAGTATTACAATCCCGGAGCCGTCAATCCTTTCCCAGCCGTGGTTTAACGAATTTATTGCCATGGGAAACGAAATTGCGCCGCCGGCAGAGGTCGTCCCCACCGACATTCCCGAAGAAAAACAAACCGCCTTCCATACGTCAAAACCGATTTCCATGGCGGCGCTGGCAGATCTAAAACGCTATACCCAGCTTATCCAGGGCCGCCTCATGCACCAGGGAAAACTATTTTTTCCCCCCGGCAGCCAGGCAGATAAACCTAAATTTATTGACTTGTCAAAAACACCTGTTATCACTGACAGTACAGGAAAAAAAACCGTGCTGCTTGGATCCGATACCACTGAAGCGTCCTTGAATCGTGATCTTGTTGCTGCCATGAAAGTTTATTGGCAGGATCTGCAATTTAAGAAACTCAGTGACCTCCTCAATGCCAAAAGGCGGTTCAGCACACAGACCATGAAAGATGTGCCCAACTCCCAGGACGCATTAATCACAATCGTTCTGGCTGCCACGTCCTATTCTTATGAGCCCCAGGTATCTTTTCCCGTATCCTTAAACAATATAAATATAACAGTCTCTTTAGGCAGAATCACCCATGACGACCACGGCCCTGATATATTAATCAATTCGGGGAATGTCTACGGAAAAGCCCTTGACATCTTAAAAAACCAGGAATACCGAATCCTGAACCTACCATTGGATCTCTCTTATGAAGATGTCTGTACCCGCCTTTTTTCCCGGCTTGGGTATCAGGTATGGAAAGATCCATCATTCAATACAGAGCGGAAAGTAAAAGAAATCCCGGGGGTTTACGTTGAAAAAGGGATGGAAAAATTTTTTTTGACCAGAACCCCGCTTCTCAAAAACGCCACAACCTTTCTGGAAAATGAAAATATTGAAGTGATTATGCTTAAAAATAAGGAGCCAACCCGGTCAACTACCCCTCGGCTAAAGACCGAGGGGCTTGAAAAAGCCCCAAAGTTGACCAGTCTAAGTGCTTCGAGCACTACGTTAGATCGGAAACAGGTACCCTGGGGTACTCGCCAGCTCCAGGTTCTACGGCAAGTGGTTAAACAGGTCTAAGGGGTTAAACCGGTGCTGCTTGCGCCAAACCCGATCATAACATTGACGAGGCAAACATTACCTTGGAAACAAGAGGATTTTAAAATTGAGTGTATTTGTTCTGGACACAAACAAAAAGCCTCAGAATCCGGTACATCCGGCAAAAGCAAGACTGCTTTTAACAGAAGGAAAAGCCGCAGTTTTCAGACAGTTCCCCTTCACAATCATTTTGAAAGAGACCGTTTTGGACGTGGCATCAAACCCATTGCGGATCAAGATTGATCCGGGCAGTAGAGAGACCGGAATTGCCGTGATTAACGACGATACCGGAGAGATTGTTTTTGCCATGGAACTGAGACATCGAGGCCAACAGATCAAAAATAATCTGGAATCAAGACGAGCCATCAGAAGATCCCGGAGAAACCGGAAAACGCGATACCGAAAACCGCGCTTTGATAACCGGACCAGGGCGAAAGGATGGCTGCCGCCTTCATTAAAAAGCCGGGTTCACAATATCGAAACCTGGGTCAACCGGTTGTGCCGGTTTTGCAATATTCAGGCAATTTCAATGGAGTTGGTTCGGTTTGACATGCAGAAAATACAGAATCCCGAAATATCCGGTGTCGCGTATCAGCAGGGGGAACTCATGGGGTATGAGGTACGGGAATACCTTCTGGAAAAATGGGACAGAACGTGTGCCTATTGCGGAAAAACAGATATCCCATTGGAGATTGAACATATCGTGCCGAGATCGAAAGGCGGTTCCAACAGAGTCAGCAATCTGACACTGGCCTGTACGGCGTGCAACAGGAAGAAGGGGAACAAGCCCCTAGAAGAGTTCCTTTCAAGGAAACCGGGACTGTTGAAGCGAATTCAAAAGCAGTCCAAAGTGCCGCTCAAGGATGCGGGCGCCGTCAACACGACCCGATGGGACTTGTTCCGTACCTTGAAAAAAACCGGACTGCCGGTTGAAACAGGCTCCGGCGGTCTGACAAAATTCAACCGGACGACCAGGGGACTTCACAAAACGCATTGGCTCGATGCCGCCTGTGTCGGGAAAAGCGCACCTGAAAAGATGTTTCAGATCGATAAGGCCGTGTTGATTGTAAAGGCAGACGGTCATGGCTCAAGGCAGATGTGCAGGGTAAACAAGTTCGGATTCCCCCGGACAACAGCAAAGTCAACTGAGAAAAAAGTCAAAGGATTTCAGACGGGCGACATCGTCAAGGCGGTTGTCACTTCCGGCAAAAAGGTTGGAACGTACACCGGGCGTGTCGCTGTCAGAAAAAGCGGATCGTTTAACATTAAAACAGTGGACAAAACAGTACAGGGCATTAGCTGGAAATATTGCAGGCTGCTTCACGCATCTGACGGCTATTCCTACAATACGACGTGCTAAGGTCCGCTACCTGGACTACTAAATTATTATAAGGAGGGCTGCAATTCCTCCCCTGAGCTAAAGACTCAGGGGTTTCCTTGCCGCATTTTATGAAAACAGATAACGAAAAAAGGGACATGAACCAATCTGCACCGGCGGACTCTCTAAATCCGCCCGTCAACGGCAGGACCGGCGGGATTGACGATGAAGCAATCTCATTCGAGGATCTGTTTGACCTGAAGGAGATTCAGCGCCTTCAGGAGCTCTTTGCGAGGGCAACTGGGGTTGCGTGTCAGATTCTTCGCCCGGACGGAACGTTCATTACCGAACGCAGCAATTACTGCCGCCTTTGCGGCGATATCATTCGGGGAAATGAGAAGGGGCTGGCAAAGTGCACCGAGAGCGACACCTTGCTTGGTAAACTTAACCCCGGGGGCCTGAACATTTACCGCTGCCGGAGTGCCGGTCTGCTGGAAGCGGGCGCCCCGATCTGCCTTGACGGCAGACACATCGCCACCTGGGGTCTCGGACAAGTCTGTGACGGAACCCAGACCGAAGCAGGAATACGATCCTATGCCCGGGAAATCGGCATCGACGAAGATGCGGCGGCAGACGCGTTTAAAGATGTGACATTTATGTCGCGGGAACGCTTCGAGGAGGTGGCCCGCATGATGCACGCCATTGCCAATCAGCTTGCCACAATTGGATACCAGAATCTTCAACAAGCTCGCCTCATTGAGGAACAGAAGCGGACAAAGAAAGAACTCGCCCGGTTTGAGTGGCTGCTGGAGAAGGACAGTGGCGTTTCTGATGATACGCTTGACGTGTACGTCCCGCCCTATTCTGATGTTACGGCGCTGAACACGCGGCGAGTCATTCTGGACGCTGTGGGCAAAGAACTGCTGGCGAGCATGGCGCGTGATCTCATGGATCTTATAGAGACCTCCGTGGCCGTGTATGAAGCCAACGGAGACTATGCATACGGCGTGTTCAATTCATCGTGGTGTCGTCTTTTCGATGAGGCCTCTTTCCGGCGGTGTGGAACTGACAATACGAAAACAGCACTGCATAGCGGGAAGTGGCTGTGTCACGAATGCTGCTGGAATGAATCTGCCCGGGCCGCCATCGAATCGGGTGAGCCGACCGATATAGAGTGTGTCGGAGGCATCCGGCTGTATGCCGTTCCTATCCGGGCGGACGGGGAGATTGCCGGTGTGATCAACATCGGCTACGGCACCCCGCCCAGGGATGATGCCAGGCTTCAGGAACTGGCCGAACACATTGGCCTCAATATCCACGACGTCCGCCAGGCATCGACGGAATACCGGCCGCGTCCCCAGTACATCATCGACGCGGCAAAGCGCCGTTGCCGATCGGTCGCGCACCACATCGGCGAGATTGTTCAGCGGAAACGTGCCCAGACCGCTCTGGAAGAAAAAGAGCGTCAACTCGCCGTCCTTATGGGCAACCTGCCGGGAATTGCCTATCGCCGGCCGAACAAGCCTGGGTGGCCGGTGGCATTCCTGAGTGCAGGCTGCCAGGCGATAACGGGGTATTTACCCGAGGAACTGCGGGGGGATGAGCCGCCCATGTTTGAAGACCTGATCCATCCCGACGACCGGCAAAGAGTTTGCGACACGGTCGAGAAACACATTCGCAAGGGAAAGTTGTTTGATCTGGAATACCGCATCCGAGACCGGCAGGGCGCAGAGCGCTGGGTCCTGGAAAAGGGACGGGCTGTGGGAAAAGATGCCGATGGCGTGGCCATCCTTGAGGGCTTCATTTCCGAAATCACGGAGCGGAAGGCTGCCGAGACAGCACTCGTCCGGGAACAAGAACGGCTCAAACTGGCCTCGGACGCCGCACAATTAGGCATATGGGATCTGGACTTAAGACGTAACGCGCTGATCTGGGACGAGCGGATGTTCCGCCTCTATGGCGTAAAGCCAGAGGCCTTCGGAGGGGCATACGAGTATTGGCAGGAGGGGGTCCATCCCGATGATCTCAAACGGGCCAGCCGGGAAGTGGACGAGGCCATCGCCGGCGAGAAACCGTTTGATACGGAGTTTCGCGTGGTCCATCCGGATGGAAGCGTTCGCCACCTCAAAGCCTACGCGACCGTCTCCCGTGACGATGAGGGCCGGCCGGTCAGGATGACGGGCGTCAATTACGACATCACGGAAATCAAGTCGATACAATCGCGACTGGAGAAGCAAAAGCACATGCTCGAGTTGGTTATCAACTCTGCACCGATCAATATCTTCTGGAAGGATATGGACTTAATCTATACCGGCTGCAATACCAAATTCGTTGCGTCTGCCGGAAAGCAGGATATGGACGACATTGTTGGTAACAGCGACCTGGATCTGATATGGAGCGGTGAAGCGCAAAAATACCTTGATGACGACCATGAGGTTCTGACCACAGGGATTCCCAAACTTAATTATGAAGAGAACTACACGCTCCCTGACGGCTCACTGGTATGGTGGCGTACAAGCAAGATTCCACTGAAAAACGGCAAGGGCGACGTATTCGGTTTACTGGCCGTTTCCGAAGATATCACCGAGCAGAAGCAGGTGGAGAAAGAACTGAGGAACAGTGAGAAGAATTTTCGGCTTCTTTTCGACAACTCTCCTGTCGGCATTTGCACTGTTGATCTGCTCGGCAATTTTATTACCACGAATCCGGCCTACGAAAAGATGCTTGGCTATTCCAGGCAGGAACTCAAGGAGATGTCCTTTTATGATGTCACCCATCCGGATGATCGTCCCGGAAACAAAAAACTTTTCCAGGAGATGTTTTCATTGGAATCAACCGGGTTTAATTTTGAAAAAAAATATATCCGCAAGGACGATACCGAAATCCATGTGAGCATTAATGCTACGGCAGTTTTGGATGAAAAGGGCGAGACGATATTTGGTACGGCATTCGCAGAAGACATCACAGAGCGCAAGCTGGCCGAAATCAAACTCACTCAATCCAAGCAGATGATGGACAGCATCGTTAACAGCATCGCAGAGCCTGTTTTTGTAAAAGATGAAAACCATTGCCTGATTATGGTCAATGATGCATTTTGCAGGATGATTCAAAGCAGACATGAGACGTTGCTTGGCAAAACCGATTATGATTTATTTCCAAAAAAAGAAGCAGATATATTCCGGGAGCGTGATAATCTGGTTCTGGAGTCGGACAGACCGGATATAAACGAAGAAACGCTTACCATTAACGGGCAAACCCGCATTCTTTCCACAAGCAAGTCATCATTTAAAAATCCGATCACCGGCGAGAAAAATATCGTCGGAACCGTCCGGGATATTACGGAGGCCAAAAGTATTGAAGAACAGCTCCGGCAGGCCCAGAAAATGGAGTCCGTGGGAAGACTGGCCGGTGGTGTGGCACACGATTTTAACAATATGCTGGGCATCATCATCGGATATTCAGAGTTGGCCCTGGAAAATGTGAGCCCTGACGATCCGCTTCATGAAGATATTACGGAAATAATGGACGCAGGGAAACGCTCCGCTGATATCACCCGCCAATTACTGGCTTTTGCACGGAAACAAACGACGGCTCCCAAGATATTAAATTTAAACGACAGCATTGAAGATATGCTCAAAATGCTTCGGCGGCTGATCGGTGAAGATATTGATCTCGCATGGTTACCGGACTCTAACCTGCGGCCGGTGAAAATCGATCCGTCCCAAATCGATCAAATCCTGGCGAATCTCTGCGTTAATGCCAGGGATGCCATCGCAGGTATCGGCAGAATAACCATAGAAACGGAAAATGTCACTTTCGATGAGGAATATTGTTCCTATCATGCCAATTTCGTTCCAGGCGAGTTTGTACTGCTTGCCGTGAGCGACACAGGGTGCGGCATTGCCGCTGACATGCTGGACCAGATTTTTGAGCCGTTTTTCACTACCAAGGAGCTGCATAAAGGAACAGGATTAGGTCTCTCCACAGTTTACGGTATCGTTAAACAAAACAATGGTTTTATTAATGTTTACAGTGAACCGGATAAGGGTACAACATTTAAAATCTATTTGCCCCGGCATGTTGAGCTGGCTGCGGGTGACCGTAAGGAAACAACAAGAGAAATGCCGGTGAGCCGGGGTGAAACGGTGTTGTTGGTGGAAGATGATCCGTCTATCCTGAAATTGGGTGCAAAAATGCTTGAAAGCCTGGGTTATACAGTGCTGTCAGCAAACACCCCAAACGAAGCCGTCGCCATTGCTGAATTACATGTAAATGAGATCCATCTTTTGGTGACAGATGTTGTGATGCCTGAAATGAACGGACGTGAATTATCAGAAAAGCTTCAAAAGCAGCATTCAAGCTTAAAAACTTTATTTATGTCTGGTTACACGGCCAACGTGATCGCTTATCGGGGGGTGCTGGAGGATGGCATACATTTCATACCAAAGCCGTTATCAAAAAAAGAACTCGCGAAAAAAGTAAGAGACGTGCTTGATGAGTGACCCCCATGTCCTGGCGCGCACAACTTTTTTTTTAATATTTTATAACAGTCAAATCCGTGTATAATAAAATTGCATTTTAAATTACACGGAGATTGTTTTATGTACATCAAAAGGCACCTTGAAAATGTTGTCAATAAAATGGGCCTGGTGTTTCCGGTTATTCTGGTCACCGGGCCCAGGCAGGTTGGAAAAACAACCCTGCTACGGAAAATTGCTGCAGAGAACAGGGCTTATGTCACCCTTGACAATCCGTTGATCCGGGATCTGGCCAAAACAGACCCGGAACTCTTTTTGCAACGGTATCAACCGCCGGTACTGATCGACGAAATCCAGTATGCACCGGAACTGTTGCCATATATTAAGATGTTGGTGGATGAAAATAAGCAGAAAGGGGATTTCTGGCTGACAGGCTCACAAATGTTTCACATGATGAAAAATGTCTCTGAGAGTCTGGCCGGTCGGGCAGGCGTCATCTATATGCTGGGTCTATCCACTTCTGAAATTTTCGGCACGGATAATCAGCCTTATACCACTGCATATGAGCGACTATCCGGCCGGAAACGGTCTGTAAAAAATGTCAATGACGTTTTTGAACGGATTTTCAAAGGTTCCATGCCGGCGCTTTATGAAATTGAACAGAATATTGAGCAATACTATGCATCCTATGTAAATACCTACCTTCAAAGAGATATCAGGGATCTGACCCAGGTTGCCGATGAGCTTGTCTTCATGAGATTCATGCAGGCCTGTGCCGCAAGAACAGGGCAGATGGTCAATTTTTCGGAGCTGGCAAAAGATGTGGGCATCAGTTCGCCAACAGCCAGGCAATGGCTTTCCATCCTGGTATCTTCCGGCGTTATCGCCCTGCTTGACCCCTATTTCAACAATGCGTTGAAACGAATCGTTAAAGCGCCGAATATGTACTTCCTGGATACCGGATTGTGCGCATATTTAACACGATGGACCAGTCCTCAGACACTGGAGGTGTCAGCAATGGCAGGTCCGTTTTTCGAATCTTATGTAATCAGTGAAATCATCAAAAGCTATTATAATGACGGCAGACGTCCTCCCATTTACTACTACCGGGATTCCGATAAAAAAGAGATCGATCTCATTATTGAACAGGACAGGATACTCCACCCCGTCGAGATCAAGAAAAGCGGCACGCCTAAAAAAAATGCGATCCGGCATTTCTCCGTGCTTGAAAAAACCGGCCTGGCCCTGGGACAGGGCAATGTTATTTGCCTTTGCCGGGATTTGATACCCATCGACAGGAAAAACCATTTTGTCCCGGTCGGGTTGATATGATGACCGGGAAGTTGCCCATTTTGCTATATCCGGGAGCGCAGGCGTCCCGCCTGCAGTAACGATGCCGGCGGGACGCCCGCGCTCCCAGGTTAAGTTATTTCGGACTCATTCCTAAATCTGCAAATTTCTGCAGCGCAATCGCCTTAGATCTTTACATGCTGTAAAAAAACCTGACAGGTGATAACCATTTTGACCACCTGTCACGTTTCTTTAATTATCGTATTATTTTAAGCGGTTAACCTCTATCCCCAGCACTTTTCTTCAGTTGGCATATATCTTGATATTCCTGTGTATAAACACGTAAGTCGCATAAAACGGTCTCACAGGAGTCATAGATATTATGCCCGAACCCATAGCGAACAGAAAAGAATTTTACCAGATACTTACCCGGAACATCAGAATCCGTATCCTGCTGGTTTCCATTATTCCCATGATGCTGACCCTGGGCATTCTGTGTTGGCGGTTTCATCTGGCTTATTCTGAAAAAATCAGCGCCCATATCGGCGAACTGGTGCTCAAGCACACCCAGAACATTGATACCTTTCTCAAAGAAAAACTGGGAAATATCCGCTACCTGGCCCGGCATTTATCTACCACCGAGCCGGATAAGGCCCAGCAATTTCTGACCTCACAACTCTCTGAACTAAAAGATGAATATGGCGATGTATTTACGGATCTGGGCCTTG
Source organism: Desulfobacter latus (assembly GCF_013389365.1). Lineage (GTDB taxonomy): Bacteria > Desulfobacterota > Desulfobacteria > Desulfobacterales > Desulfobacteraceae > Desulfobacter > Desulfobacter latus. Next base: position 11,424 of record NZ_JACADJ010000053.1, on the reverse strand, counting down.
TGGACTCAAATGGTATCCAGTTTGCCTATGAAGGCCCCTTCCGCCTTGTCAATGCCGATTACAGCCAGGCGACCTGGTTTTTAAAGTCCATGGACAGTCCCTATTATATTTCCGATGTATTTGCGGGGCTTCGCGGCCACCCCCATTTTATCCTGGCAGTCAAGCTCTCAGCCCAAGGCCGTACCTATATCTTAAGATCCACCATTAATTTTACAACTTTTAACAGTCTGGTGGAAAATGTCCGGATCGGCAGGACAGGCACGGCATTCATTGTCAATGCCACAGGGCAGCTGCAAACCCATCCCCGTTCGGGAACCATGGAAATCGTCCCGTCATTTATTATTGCGGATACAGCCATTTTCAAAGACAAACAGTCACTGATTCTCAAGCATGAAAACGGTAAGGGCAATACCTATCTGTATGCCCTGGCCCTGTTTAAAACTGTGGACTGGCGTATGGTGTTCCGCCAGGATACCGGGGATGCATTAAGGGATATGTGGAAGGCCGAAGGGCTCACCCTTATCATATTCCTGCTGGGCTGCGCAGCCATCGTGTCAGTTTCTTTTACACTCTCCAAAAATCTTGTCAAACGCATTGCAAAGGCAGACCGGAAAAATGAAGCCATGAACCGGCAGGTGGTGGAAAGCGGCAAACTTGCCACCATTGGCGAACTTGCGGCAGGCATTGCCCATGAAATCAACAACCCTGTGGCCATTATGGTGGAGGAGGCCGGGTGGATGAGCGACCTTCTTGAAGAGGAAACCGGGATGACCCCGGACAACAAGCGTGAGTTTCACCGGGCCATTGAACAGATCACAACCCAGGGCCGCCGCTGCAAGGAGATTACCCATAAATTGTTAAGTTTTGCCCGGAAAAGCGATGCCACAGAGGCAGATATCGACATTAACGACACCATCCGGGAAATTGTGGCGCTCACCGCCCAGATGGCCCGGTATAACAACGTCACCATCTCCACCCGGCTTGCCCCTGATCTGCCCTTTATTCGATTTTCTCCCTCTGAACTGCAACAGATCATTTTAAACCTGACCAACAACGCCATTGATGCCATGGGCAAAGACGGCGGTACCGTAGAGATTGTAACCGCCGTTAAGAACGAAGACGATAATATGATTGAAATTAAAGTGGATGACAACGGCCCCGGTATTCCCGCCCAATATCTGGACCGGATTTTTGATCCCTTTTTCACCACCAAGGCCGTGGGTAAAGGCACAGGATTGGGGCTTTCCATCTGTTACGGCATTATCCAGAAAATGGGCGGTACAATTGACGTGGAAAGCCATATGGGACAGGGGACCTGCTTCCTAATCCGATTGCCCCTGAATGTTCGCAAGACAACCAAATCGTCAACAAACAACTACACACCCAATAACTTTTAAACCATTTAGTAGGGAGATTTTGAAGATGAAAATTTTATTTGTCGATGATGAGAAAGCCTTTCTGGACACGTTGCTCAAACGGCTCGAAAAACGTGAACTCAAAGCAGACGCTGTTTATGACGGGCAATCAGCCATAAGCTTTCTGTCTGAACACAGCAACACGGATGTGGTGGTCCTTGACGTGAAGATGCCCGGCATGGACGGCCTTGAAACACTTCAAGCCATTAAAAACCAAAACCCGCTGATAGAAGTGATCATGCTCACGGGCCATGCCACCGTGCAAAATGCCATTGAAGGGATGAAACGCGGTGCATTCGATTATTTGATGAAGCCGTGTAATCTTGAAGCGCTCATCGCCAAGATTGAAGAGGCGGCAACTAAAAAATTTCAGCACGAGGAAAAGATCATGGAGGCCAGGGCAAAGGAGATTACAGGCCGCATGGTTTAGGTGTTTGGACGAATATTCACCCATCTGCGGCGTTGCTGCGGCGATTTGCATCTGGGGAAACTTTCATCCATCCCCCTGAACCCGGGATCAAAACCTGTTTTTTTAACAGCAACCTTATTTATAAAAGCGACCAAAAAAATGAAAGAGATACCTCATACCCGTCTGCTTCTGGTGGATGATGAAAAAGGCTTTGTGGACGTGCTGACCAACCGGCTGGGCCGCCGGGGGATAGACGCCGTCAAGGCCTATTCCGGTACTGAAGCGCTGCGGGTGCTTCGCGAAACCAGGTTTGATGTCATGGTCCTGGATCTGAAAATGGAAGATATGGACGGTATTGAGGTGTTGAAAATTGTCAGGAAAATGGCCCCGGATCTGCCGGTGATCATTCTAACCGGACACGGATCAAGAACAGCTGCAGAGGACGGTATAACTCTGGGCGCGTTTGATTACCTGACAAAACCCTGCGAACTGAAAGAATTAATGGAAAAAATAAGCCTGGCGCGGCAGGCCAAAAACAAACAAAACGGAGAAACAAAAAAATGATATTTAAAACGAGCGGATTCAAACTGGCGGTAGCAGTATTGATAGGCGTAATCGTATTTATCCTGCCCAGGCCGGAAGGCACAAAATTTAAGCTTTCCGGCACCGGTGCAGACCAATTGAGCCAGTCCGTTGCTCAATATTTTTCAACCCAGGACGCAGCACCGGGAAAGCCTGTGATTCTGACAGCCAAAGCCCCTGGTACCGACCAGGCCCGGGCACAATACCTTGTCAACCAGGCTGAGGAACTGGGCCTTTCAGAAGTTAATGTGGATTATGTGGACGGACTGAGTCCCAAAGCCAAACGGTTTTTATCGGTTCTGGCGGTTCTGATTATATTGTTTGTGGTTGAGCCCATACCCCTTGAAATCACGGCAGTGCTCATTGGCGCCTCCCTTGTCATCCTGGGGATTACCGATGTCAAAGGGGCATGGGCGCCTTACATGCACCCTGTTGTCATTTTCATCATGTGCTGCCTGATTTTTGCCATTGCCCTGGACAAAGTGGGGCTGACAAAACGACTGGGGTATTATATTATCAAAAAGGCGGGCAATTCCGTAACACGGTTCACCTTTATCATTGCCATAGGCTTAGGGCTTGCGTCTTCTTTCATGCACGATGCAGCCGCCTGTGCCATCGGCATTGTCACCATGCTGCCCCTGATGCGGGCCGTGGGCATTGACCCCAATACCAATACGGCAAAATTTATGATGCTGTCCCTGCCCTTTGCCTGCTCCTGCGGTGGTATGGGGACACTGGTAGGTGGTGGCCGGTGCATGGTGTCCGCCGCATTCTTGAAAGAGTTTACCGGGATTGAGATTACCTTTTTTGACTGGATCAAATATTGTATGCCCGCGGCCATTATTTGTGTGCCGGCCGCTGTACTCCTTGTTTATTTAGTCTACCGGCCGGACCCCAAGTTCAAACTGCCCGATTTTGACGAGGAGTTAGGTCCCATGACAGCAGCCGAGAAAAAAGCATTGATCATTATTGCCCTGTCCTTCGTGGCATGGTTGACCAAAGGTATACACGGGCTGCACTATTCCGTCACCGGTATGGTGGGCGTAACATGTCTGGTGCTGTTCGGTGTGCTTAAATGGCGGGACATCAACGATAACCTGGAGTGGGGCACAGCGTTGTTCATTTTTGGCGGTGGTATCTCCCTGGGTCTTGCCATGGGCTATTCCGGTGCGGCAAACTACTTTGCCAACCTGTTCTTCCCGCTGATCCAGGGTAAAGGCTGGCTGGTACTTTTTGTGGGTGTGGGTGTATTCGGCGCCCTTGTTACAAATGCCATGGCCAATGTGGCGGCAGCAGCGCTTATTCTGCCCATTGTTATCCCCATGGCCCAGTTGGAAGGGGTAAATCCCATGATTCTGGCCCTGGGGCTTGGTATGGCCACATCATTTGCCATGCTGCTGGTAATCGGCTGTCCGCCCAATGCCATTGCTTATTCATACAAATATTTCAAATCCTCGGACCTGACCAAACTCGGGCTTGTGACGACACCGGTGCTTTTGTTGATACTGATAGGCGTGGTATGTACATGGTGGAAGATTTTAGGCTTAATATAGGAGGCATGTGCTGAAACTGATGGAAATCACTACCCTTGAAAATGATACCAGCAAGGTTATCCGCGTGCTGCTGGTAGACGATGAGGCCAACTACCGCAAGGCCGTTGCCCGGCGCCTGGAGCGACGAAACATGGTCGTCAGTCAGGCGTCGGACGGGACCGCCTGCCTGGAATACCTCGGCGGAAACGAAACCGATGTAGTGGTTCTGGATATGAAGATGCCCGGCATGTCCGGCATGGAGACTTTCAATAGCATCCGCAAATACTATCCGGGCCTGAAGGTTATTTTTCTAACCGGAAATGCGGCGTTAACCGAAGGGGTGGAAGGGATCAAGGCCGGAGCCTTTGACTACCTGGCCAAGCCTGTGGAAATCGACCATTTGGCCGGTAAAATCCGCCAGGCCTGGGAACTCAAACGCCTGGAGGAAGGCCGGGAGCGGGATAAAATCTTCAGGCGGCGGCTGGAAAAGCGCATGATTCACACCCAGCGGCTGGCCTCCCTTGGTACCATGTCCACGGGCATTGCCCATGAGATCAACAATCCGTTGGCCATTATCAAGGAGTCCACCGGATTCTTGCGCATGGTGATAGAGGACTCGGGGCAGATTCCGGAAAAAGAGATGCTTTTCAAGGGGCTTGAGAAAATAGAAAACAGCGTGGACAGGGCCGGACGGATCACCCACCAGCTGCTGGGTTACGTCCGAAAACAGGGGCATGAGTTGACACCCGTGGATATCCGCGGGCTCACCGAGGATACAGTGGCGTTGATCAAACAGAAAACACAAGCTAAAAAAGTATCCGTCGAATGGGCGCGTGAGCCTGAACACGAGATGCGGATGCACACGGATCCTTTCCAGGTGCGCCAGGTATTAATCAATCTTTTGGAAAACGCGGTGGATGCCGTGGATACCAATGGACAAATTCGACTGGCCCTTTACCGAAAGGCGCAGTCGGTCTGTCTCGAAGTCCGGGATAACGGCTGCGGCATCACACCCGAAAATATCGAAAAGATATTTGATCCTTTTTTTACCACCAAACCCAATGTGGCGGAAAATGAGTCCGGCACCGGACTGGGACTGTTTGTGGTACACAAGATCATGACCGGGCTTTCCGGCAGCATCCATGTGGAATCAGAACCCGGCCGGGGCACGACATTTAAGATCTGCCTGCCCGAATGGCAATCCGACTCAACAATTACAAATTCATAAATTTTTAAGGAGAAAACCCATGGTAAAAATACCGGTAAAAATCTTGGTCGTTGATGATGAAAAAGATTTTGTGGAGATGTTTTCCCTGCGCCTGACCCGGCAGGGGGAAAAGGTGTCTGTGGCCTATTCAGGACAAGAGGCCCTTGACCTGCTTGAAAAAAACAAGATTGATGTGGTGATCCTGGATATCCGCATGCCCGGCATGGACGGCATAGAGACCTTGAAAAGAATCAAGGCCGGTTATCCCCTGGTGGAAGTGATCATGCTCACCGGGCACGGGTCCACGGAAACCGCTGTGGAAGGTATGAAAGCAGGCGCCTTTGATTACCTGATGAAACCGGCGGATTTTGAAGACATCAGTGAAAAAGTGGCCAATGCCTGGAAGCGCAAGGACGAACAGGAAGAACGCATCCGCAAGGCCGAAGCACGGTTTCTGCTGCGGCGCACCGGGGAGATTTAGCAAATGAGCCTGAGACAACGGGTATATCTTGCCAATGCCGTACTTTTAGGCATAACAGTCATGGGAACCATTGCCATGATCTGGTATACATATAAGACAGACAATCTGTTTACCGGTATTGTTGCAAGGCATATTCCTATGTATCAGGCTGCTGAATCCCTTGAAACCTCTTTGCTCAACCAGAAAGGGTATCTGTCCTATTATCTTCTGGACAAAAATCCGGAATGGCTCAGGCAGCTGGCTGACTTCAAACTAAATTTTGAAAGCCGGCTGGCCTCTGCCAAGCCCCTGGTTACAGAAGAATGGGAAAAAGAGACGCTGGCCAAAATTGAATCCGTGTACACCACTTATATTGCGGCCAAGGATCGGGTGCTGACATTATATGAAAAAGGCGACCCGGGTGCCGGGGCCGCCCTTCACCGGGAGGTCCGGGCAAATTTTTTCAGAATTTATGAGTTATGTGAAAAATTTAAAACCGCACATAAAAAGGCCATAGACCTCTCCGTGGAAGACAGCCGCTCCGATGCCGAAAATTTGCGCTATATCGGTCTGTTAGCCATTGTCACCGTGGTCCTGCTCAGCCTTTTGATCAATTATATTTTCACCCGCCACATCCTGGAACCCATCCGGAAACTGGCGGCGGAAGCAGATCACCTGGGGGAAGGCAGGGTCTCCGGCAACGAGCTGACAGCATTGAAAAGCAGTGTTCATGGTTTGATTGAAAATGCAGCGCAGACCCATGCCGAACTTGTGCGCAGTCGGGAATCCTTGATGCAGTCCGAAAAAATGGCCCTGGTGGGACAACTTGCCGCAGGCACCGCCCACTCCATCAGAAACCCTTTGACCTCCATTAAAATGCGGCTGTTCTCCCTGGGCCGGTCAGCCCAATTATCCCAGGACCAGCAGGAAAACATCAGTGTCATCTCAACGGAAATCGGGCAAATCAACAAAATTCTGGAAAACTTCCTGGAATTTTCCAGGCCCCCGAAACTGACCATGAAAAGACAAAGTCCCTCCCAGGTGGTGGACAATACCCTGCGGCTGCTGGAACAACGGCTGAAATCCTACGGGGTAACGATCCATATCGTGCGCAGCGAACCTTTGGACGATGTGCTGCTGGATGCAGGCCAGTTCAAAGAGGCCCTGGTCAACATCATTATCAATGCCTGTGAAGCCATGAAAAAGGGAGGCAATATCACCATTACCGAAACCATGGACAGCATTAACAAAAACAGGGACACTGCGGTGATAAGAATCCAGGATTCCGGCCCGGGCATTCCCGCGTCGATCCAGGACGAAGTTTTCAACCCGTTTTTCACAACCAAGGACGATGGAACAGGTCTGGGGTTAAGCATCTGTTTTAATATTATCAGCGAGCATGGCGGGTGTCTGATGCTGGACAGCCGGGAAGGCCGGGGAACCTGTTTCACCATCACACTGCCCGCAGGAGAGGATATCCATGGCAAAAATTCTGATTATTGACGACGACGACCAGCTGAGAATCAGTTTTTCCAAACTTCTCACCGAAGAGCACTATGACGTGGTGTCCGCGGCTTCCGGAGAAGCCGGAATTGAGATTGTGAGCACAACGTCGCTGGACCTGGTGATTCTGGATGTCCGCCTGCCGGGCATGAACGGGCTTGACACATTTAAAGAGATAAAACGACTCGATGCCACCCTGCCGACCATCATTGTCACGGCATTCGGCACCACGGACACAGCCATTGAAGCCACCAAGGCCGGCGCCTTTGACTACCTGCTCAAACCCTTTGACATCCCTGAAATGCTCAAATTGATTACCCAGGCCATTGATGCCGGCTATTGCATGCGCACCCCGGTGCAGGTGGATGCCGAACCGGCGACCTATTCTCCGGACGCCATTGTGGGCCAGAGCCCGGGCATGCAAAAGGTGTATAAAACCATCGGCCGTGTGGCCCAGACCGATGCCACGGTGCTGATTCAGGGCGAATCGGGCACCGGCAAGGAATTGGTGGCCCGGGCCGTGTACCAGCACGGTATCCGGTCGGATAAAAATTTTTCCATCATCAACTGCGTGGCCATTCCGGAAAACCTTCTGGAAAGCGAGTTGTTCGGCTTTGAAAAAGGGGCCTTCACCGGCGCGGCACGACGGCATATCGGCAAAATTGAACAGGCGGACGGCGGCACCGTGTTTCTGGATGAAATCGGCGATATGCCCATTTCCATCCAGGCTAAAATTCTGCGACTGCTCCAGGAAAGATGCATTGAGCGGCTGGGCGGCGATGAAACCATTCCTGTGGATGTGCGTATCATTGCCGCAACCAACCGGGATCTTAAATCCGCCATTACCCAGGGGCTGTTCAGGGAGGATCTCTATTTCCGGCTCAAGGTCGTCACCATTGAATTGCCCCCATTAAGGGACCGCACAGAAGATATCAAACCCCTGACCGCCCACTACCTGGAGCGGTTCTCCCATGAATTGAAAATCGACAATCCCGGCATCCGGGAAGAGGCCCTGGACCTTTTGAAGAAATACGAATGGCCGGGCAATGTCAGGGAACTTGCCAACCTGATTCATAAAGCCCTGATCTTTAACCGGGGCAACCCCTTGTCGGTCAGTGATTTAAGCCAGATTATCCGGAAACAGGAAACCCCGGGGGAAATTTCCCAGGACGCAAACCAGGAGGAAACCATTCGTCAATGGATCCATACCTGCCTGTCCCACCCGTCCGGCGATCACAGTTTTGAATTCTTTGCAGACACCATCTGCGCCATGGCTGTGGAAGAAGCACTGAAAATCTCAAACGGCAACCGCTCCCAGGCGGCCCGGCTGTTGGATATTTCTCGACCCACGCTGCATGCAAAAATTGACAAGTATGGTATCAATACGATTTCGTCTACCCAGGTTATCCGATAGAGAATTCCTGCTCCCCGGCAGAAGGAAACTGCTCCATGGACTTGCCTTTTTGGCCTGGTTCAATTCTCCAGGAGACAGGGTAACAGTTTTTGGCAACAGTTTAACTCGTCATAAAAGATAAACTACTTAATTTACTTATTAAAATTGTGTTTGAATAAATTGGTTTTCCCTAACACCTGTAACCCTGTTTTGAACCAGGCCGATATCTTTAATATGGAGCGTTTTTTATGAAGTTAGGGAGGATACATTCTATTTATTTTTTTCTATTAAATCAAATAGTTGAGTATTAAACTTTTGATAACTCGTAAACTCGGGCTAATTTCAAAAATTCATCATCAAGACCATAATGAGCAACATCTATTCGGCCACTTTTATGAGCAATATAGTCCGCAGTTAACAAAGGAACCTGGAACGGAAAAAAACCGGGGTTGTTAGTCAAGCCTCCCAGCGCATTTTTTCCTTCCGGTAGAGCATGTGATGTTTATCCGCAGATTTCCGCTGATATTTTTTTGTTCTTTTAATCTGCGTTAATCTGCGGAATCTGCGGATTATTCAATCTTAAAGATCCATATCCATTTCACCCGCAATCTTTTCGGCCAGCAACTTAAAATCTTTTCGGGCGTCGGCAACGGCATTGGCGTGGCTGCCGATTGCACCATCTGCGGACGTCAGTCGAAAAATCGGTTTGCGGTGTTCCTGGGCCATGGGAACAAGGCTACGGTAATGTTTGATTGTGGCAAGGCAATAGGGGTCATTCTGCTGTTTGATTTTTTTCTCAAGTTTCTCATTCATAACAGACTCCCTGTATACCTGGGGAATACGCTGCACCCATTTATCATAGGCTTTCACCGGACGATCCAGCCGCACACTGTGTTGTTGGCATAAATACCCGACAGGTTTCATGTCCCCGGCAGGCAAAATAAAATCCGGATAGTTTTGATGGTCTGAACTCTCCTCCCAGTTAACCAACCGTTTTTTCCACAGGTTCTTCCAGCTTTTCAGGGTGGGTCCCAGGTTTTTTAAGCCCTGCAAAGAGAACAGGTCCGCCCCAAGGGGGATGGCGACATAATCCGTAGCCAGCAGGACGGATCTGTTTATGGCCCCGAGGTTCGGGCCGATATCCACTAGTATGATATCAGCCTGGATCTTGGCAGAAGCCTTTTGCATTACCTGCCAGAATGAACTGAGAATCCGCATGGGGCGGTAAAGATTATAATCCCCCATACTGTTAGGCCATTCGTTTGATAATGAATCCTCAAAGCCGGAAAGTTCAACATCGCCAGGAAGAAGATAAAGGTCGGTCGCAATATTCTGCAACGTTGGTTCAAGGATATCACCCACATCGGTCAACGGCTTTACACATTGATAAATGGTATGACCTGCCCGCTGTTTACTCCATAACGCTTCTATGTCATCTTCAGTCAGAAAAGCAGCCGTGAGATTTGCCTGGGGATCAATATCAACAACGACCACCCGTTTTCTAAGGGATGCGTACATCCAGGATAAATGGTAGACCAGGGAAGTTTTCCCGACCCCGCCTTTATTGTTAAAAAACGTCAAAACCGGTGTCATCATAATTTGCTCCTGATTATACATTGAACCGTACTCTGGTTGACTTCGAATTGTAATTCAGGATTCCCATTATCCCTTAATTTTTTACGGGCAATCTCAATCCCCCTGCCAAAGGCCTGGACATACCCGAATGTCTTCAGAATATCTGCGATATTGGGATTGCGATAATCCGTTACGCCCGGTGTTCCGAAATTTTCAACAGTGACATTTCCGTAAGGCCCTCCGGGGCTTGTAATCTCAATGCGGTCATTGAACCAGTAAACCATTATGGGCGCGTTTGTTTTCTCATAGGTCCTGTGGAGAACCGCATTATAGATGATTTGATGAACAGCCGCCAGGGGATAGGGTTGCATTATCTCATGAGTGGCTGCAGAGGTAACATCAACAGATGTTCGATTGTGGGCGGTTAATTTTTCGTCAATCCGACGTAACATTTCAACAACTGCGCCGCCAATATCTTGTTCATCGATTACCGGGTCTGCCCATTCAATCCCGTCAATTCTTAAGAATTGAATTCGGGCGCCTGTGATAAAATCCTGGGGGCTTTTACCGATGGCCAGCAATCCCATAATCGTCGGTGTCGTATCTGTTGGAGAAACAATCATTTTACAGGATGCCAACTGCTCTTCATAGGTGCGGCCATTTGATTCAAGAATATCCTCGGCAAAGGCAGCCGGGAGATATTCACTTTCAAAAATTACCCGGGACAGATCCGACAGTGTCGCAGTGGGTACCGGATAAAGATCAAAAGGAAGGCTTTTGTACCTTCTTTTTTCATTCAATATCCGTTCTTCCTGTTCATTTGCAATGGATCGGCGGGGACCCGTTCGAACCCAGATCCGGCCTTCATATTTAACCGGGGGCATGTCCGAGGGCATCACCGTAACAATTGCCATTTCAGCATTCTTTAAGACACGTTTCTCAACGGACAGAACCGGCAAAGGTAATATGTTTCCATCGGTTTTCATGTCGGCAAGCGCAATGAGCAACTGGTCGGTGATTTCAAGATTTGATGGCTCGCCGTCATCTTGCGCGCCGATGAACAACACACCCGGCTCATTATACCCGGGCAGATCATTGGCAAAAGCACAAACAGCCTGGCGGGCCTTTTTGGCAATACCTTTGGAGAAGGACTCTTTCCGTTCGGCCCGGTCGGATTCCAAGTCATTTAATAAGGCCAGTAGTTCGTCATCAGTGAGCCTGTTCATAAAATGCGGCAAGGAAACCCCTGAGTCTTTAGCTCAGGGGAGGAATTGCCGTCCTCCTTATAATTAAGATAGTAGCCCAGGCACCGGACCTTAACACGTCGTATTGTAAGAATAACCGTCAG
>NZ_JACADJ010000052.1 GCF_013389365.1 Desulfobacter latus | reverse complement strand
TCGTCAATGTTATGACCGGGTTTGGCGCAAGCAGCACCGGCTTAACCCCTTAAACCTGTTTAACCACTTACTGTAGAACCTGGAGCTGGCGAGTACCCCAGGGTACCTATTTCCGATCTAACGTAGTGCTCGAAGCACTTAGACTGGTCAACTTTGGGGCCTTTTCAAGCCCCTCGGTCTTCAGCCGAGGGGTAGTTGACTTATTCACCAAATTCAGTATTCTTAATTTATATTAAAAAATACTGAATTTTCGCTTGGTGTCAATACTTTTTAACTGAACCACTGAAAACACTGAAGAACACGGAAATGAATTTGATTTTTAAAGAAGAGACCTATGTCATTTGTGGTGCTGTCTTTTTTAGGTACTCATCCCAAAGTACACATTGAGCGCTTTGCGCTCTAATTTTCAGTGCTTTCCGTGTCTTCCGTGTCTTCCGTGGTTATATAATAATCCAGAAGCCCCTGGCGCTGGTATTGGATGAGTATTGATTCCAGGGCCGAAAGGTCGGACAACTCCACACCCAGGTCATGGGTGACCCTCTCTTTATAATCCGTTCCGGAAATTGTGGTCTTCAAGGTGCTGATTCGATTTAAAAATGAATCGTTCAGGCTGTAATCCAGGCAAACTTGGAAAGATTGCGTCTTCACCAGCCGGACAAGGGGGGCCTGCTCAATGGCTTCGCTCACAGCCAGTGCGTAGGCTTCAATCAGCCCTCGAACCCCGAGCTTCACCCCGCCGAAATACCGGGTAACAACCGCTGCCGTACAGGTCATATGATGGGATAAAAGCGTGTTGAGCATGGGCTTTCCGGCCGTACCCGGCGGTTCACCCGCATCTGAGCAATGACTGATCTGTCCGCAATCGCCCACCACATAAGCCCAGCAGTTATGGGTGGCGGTTTTGTGTTCCTTAGAGACGTTGGAGATAAATTCCTTTGCCCCTTCAATGGTATGCGCATAGCTGAGCCGGCAGACAAAGACAGAGCGCTTGATTTTTAATTCCGCTCGACGCACGGGATCGGATACGGCCCGCCCCACGGAATAGAAAACCGGTTTTTCACAATTCATATTCATGGCGCATGATATAGTATAAATTAAACGCAAATAAAAGGCCGAATATGTCCGTAGGGTTGAGGAAGAACTTAGCGTGCCGGTAATCAGGTTAATTCAGATCAATGTCCTGATCGGAAAAGCTTTTCCGGCGTGAAGGGTAAGCGCTTTAATCATCAATGCCCTGAACCTTTGAATATAGGCCAGTGTGTTTTGGTCCGGCTCTGATGTCTTTTTATCCCAATCCACGTAAATCATAGACACAATTTTGTCATCCACAAATACCGGAAAAATACCGAACCCCTTTACCAGAAATGGACGGGCTATCTTTTCCATGTACCAGGAAGGAATTTGCTGCCGGGAAAACTCTTTTTTTGTATCTTTAACAATGATATCGATTTCCCAGTCAATGGCATTGTTGAAAATGCCCGATGCCGGTTCAATTCTGAATCCCATGGCTTTCGCAAATTTATCCGGTCGTTTTGCCCCCCGGACAAAACGGGGGACCATGGCGTTGGTCTCTTTTTTTCTGATACTGATGATGATCCGGTTAAAATAAAAGCACTGGGCCATGGTGTCGATTAACCGGGTAAAAATTTCATGGATACTCAGCCCCTCATTTAACGCCGCTTCCACACGACTGATACCCAAATCCAGATCGCCTTTGTTTTTTATCTCCAGATTATTTTCCACAGATGTGGTTAACACAGGTTTAATACCTAGCGTGTCGGCGTATCTGGTCACCCGATCCAAGGCCGTACAAGTCAATGCCAGCACATGACGGGCATCAAAATCCAAAAGACCATGGTACTTATCCACAAGTTTACCTGCGGCATCAAGGGAGATGTCTTCATTTTCCGGGGCAGGGATATTACATAATTCATAGACAAAGGCACATAGATATCTGCTCTCTTCTTTCGGGGAAATTTTGAGGCTCTGCCCAGCAGTAAATTTCACCGGCCGCATGGCCTGGACAATGTTGCGGGGGAAGTTAAACTTCAAAGCAACCATCTGTCCGAGTTCAAAATAGGTTAAGCCTAAAATCATTTTAGCCGCAGTTTCCCTTGATAGCCCGCCTTCTTCCAAGGCGACCTCCACCTTGATGTAAGTATCCGGGTCCAGAAGCGCCACCAGGTATTCTCCCAGCTCATACAACATAGCTGAAATGGAAAAGGCATCTGAAGCCGGGCCGCCCCTTTCTCTTTCAATCTGCCTGGCAACAGCACTCCGATGGAGGCTTTTAAGCATTTTATCCTTCAAAAGCTGAGAATTTGCCCTTGACTTCATCATTTCAAAAATCTTAAGTCCGGCAGCCAGATCCCGGATTTCATCAGTACCCAATATAATCATGGCCTCGGAGATGGTTGAAATACCTTTGTTTGAAAAGTGCCGGTAAAATGAAGAGTTCACAAGTTTCAGCACCTGTGTGGTCAAACTCAGGTCATTAAGAATGACCCGGGCAATATCCCCTGCAGAAGAATAATTCATATTCAGTATTTGATTAACGTTGTTGATCTGTTGGGAAAAAGTTAAAAGCGCCTCCCTGCCCTGCATTCTTTTTAGAATACTACTTAAGTAGACCCGAAAATCCCTTGGGTCCGAACGCATACTGCCCTGAAATTTTTCCGAAACGCCTTCATCTTTTTTGATTAAGTCTTCGATGCAGATAAGGTCCAGATCAATACCGGTATGGGAGGAATCCCTGTTGCCCATTCATACTCCATGTCAGGGTCATCATGACCCTTAAAAATTAACTTGAAAATCATAAACAATCATTTTTATAATATCACTTAATTTTAGACATTTTGTGGTATCTTTTCAAATCATTTAACCCTCTGACAAAACCGGAACAGGCCATGCACAACGCGTCAGCATCTATAGAAAAAACCCTGGCTGCCAAACTTCTTGGGATGAAAGCGGCCTTTTCCAACTACAATGTGGTAAGAATGCGTGAGGCCTTACGTTACCTTTCAGGCCCGAAACTTGAACTTTTTATCAAAATTCCTTTCCTCATCCACATTAATCATCCGCAATTCCCGGGGTATGTGCCTGAACCGCCTGAGGCCTGCGGTATCTATAATTTTAAGAATTCAGGATTTTATAAAGTGGTGCTGAATAATAAAGAGATCCCCCGGGATATTCTTGATACTGAGACAGAGATCAAAAATCCCTGCATACTTGGGTTTTACCACATCGGTTCTTTAGGCACCTTTACCCAGTCGGCCCAGTCGGATTTTGATTACTGGGTCATCATTGACAGAACCTGCTTTACGGAAAAACGATATTACAACCTTGAAAAGAAACTCAACCACATCGTTAAATTCTCCAGGGAAACCTTTGATCAGGAAGTGACCTTTTTTATCATGGATCAGGCCGATATCCGGAAAGACTGCTATGCGGGATTTGAAAGGCCTGAAACAATGATTGCCCCCAAGTTGTTCCTTAAAGAAGAATTTTACCGGACGTTTTTAATGATTGCCGGCAAGATCCCGCTGTGGACCATTTTGCCGGCAAATATACAGCAGGGTACATACGACCGCCTGGTTGACAACCTGTTCCGGCAACCGGAACTGACTTTTTTATTAAAAGATTTTATTGATCTTGGAAAGGTGGAAATGCCGTCGGCCAAAGACATTTACCAGGGCATCCGCTGGCATATCTGTAAATCAAAAGAAGATCCCGTCAAAGCCCTGCTTAAGGCCACCATGATCCTTTCCCACACAACAGACGACAAAAACAGTTCCATGCTCCTGTGCGACGAACTCAAGCAGAAATTTGCAAAAGCCGGCATTGACGACTGCGAAAGTGATCCATACAAAATTGTGTTTGATCGGGTGCTGCATTACCACCAGGCATATGCCCATGATGGACTAAAACTAATAAAAACGGCTATATTTTTAAGGCTTTGCAGTTACCCTGAAGTCAGGTTACCGGAACCGGGATCACCTAAAAGACAATTAATAGACAAATATATTCGAACTTGGAACATTCTTCCATCCCATCTCAAAAAGCTGATATCGTATCCAAACTGGCCTGAAAAGGGAAAACAGCTCCTTGACACAACCTTAATCCAACGCCTGGCCGGGATGTACGAACAGATCAACATCACAGGAAAAGCCCTTGAGAAAGACCTGCCGCCGATGGAACAAAGAAATATGAAGATTCTAAACAACAAAGTCAAAGCAAACCTGGACAGGGAATCGGGAAAAATTCCGGCAAGTTCAAATTTTTTGGCTCGACGCGTTCTGCCATTTCTTTTGATAACAAAAAATTCAATGGGAACATGGATATTAAGTGCCGCGCTTTCAAAGACGGTCCATGAAAGTGTTGTTCATAAATCCACGGCGTTCCTGGGTCTGATGGGATGGATCATGGAAAACCGGCTTTATCGGAGGAATAAAACCCATATCAGACTGAAAACCAGGCTTAAACTTTATGAAAGCAGGGATCAAGCAGTATCCATAGATGCGCTCTACCTGGTCATGCAGCCGCTTAAACCGCTTTTTGACAGCTGCTTTGAACACAATGCCCAGTGGACCAAAATATTGATCCTGCTGATTTATCAGGATTCATCCTGCGGCGTAACACACGTTGAACTGTTGGCCCTCAATTCCTGGGGAGAACTGTTTCTGGATCAATTGAGGCTTGACACCGACCGGCTTCTGAATGATAGGTATAGAAAAATAGCCGATAAAATTAATCAGTATACCGGAGAAGGTATCCGCCTGTTTTTTTTTCAGATGGCAGATACCCGGGATGCAAATGCCGTATACAAAATCAAACAGTTTCTGGCGGACCGTTTTTCGATGCATCAACCGGGAACACCTGAAAGGAATCGTCCAATACTGGACAAATTATAGGAATAAATATGCCATATCCCTCAATTCTCACCATCATCCCAAATACGTTGGAGCAGGACAAACTTTCAACAGCCCTGAAAAAAATCGGTTACACCCATATCATAACGGCCGACAGTGCAAACAGCGGATGGGCGGTATTAAAAACGACTGATGTCGGATGTGTTATTGCCGCCTATAATATAAGCGATATATCCGGACTGGCGCTGTTGAAATTTTTAAAAAAAGAAGAACGGTTCGCGGATCTGCCTGTTTTTTTAACAGACAGCGCATTTACTAAAATCAAAGTCATCAAAGCGGGTCAGGCAGGCGTCAGCGGGCTTTTTGTCATTCCCTACAATCCCAAAGCCTTGAAAATGAGGTTGGCCACGGCCTTAGGAAAGCTTAAAGACCCTGTGATTCACCAGGTTGAGCTAAATGTAAAAAAAGGCCTCGAACTCATTGAAAAAAAAGAATACAAAAAGGCGTTGGGCGTATTTGAGACCTTGGTCATCGAGAAAGAAAACCCGGAATTCTATTACAATATCGGCTACATTAAAACGGCTCAAAACAAACATTACGAAGCCATAGAGGCCTTTTCAAAGGCAACGCGCCTGGACCGACTTTTCGTCAAGGCATACAAAGCCATGGCCGTGGTATACCGGGCCATGGGTGCCGCTGAAAAGGTTGAAGAGTGTACCCGGATCGCTGTAGAAATCTATATGGATACCGATAAATTGGGAAAAGCCGAGGATATGCTCAATGAACTCTTGGCTTCCGGGACTGATTCGCTCAACGTGTTCAATACCCTAGGGGTACTTTACCGGAAAAAGGGTGACATAAAAGAAGCCATGAAACAGTACAAAAAAGCGCTGAAAGTTCACCCGGATGAACCCTATATCTATTACAACATAGGCCGCCTTTATCTGGACGCCAAAAATACCACCAAAGCCAAAACCTATTTCCAGGCAGCCCTTGACAAGGACCACGGTTTTAACGAAGCCAAACAGGTGATCAAGGCCATTGACCTGGGGATGATCTAATTCTCACTTGATGATCGAGTCTCAACATATTTCCGGGATAATTCTATAGACCTTCAATTGCCGGCTTTTCCCTTTCAAGGTCATGGTCCCCAAATCATGAACGGACTTAACATTTTCCATGGTACTGAGGTCCTTGTGAATCATATCCAACACACGCGCGGAAATAAAAATTTCATTGCTGCCCGCCATTGACTGAAGCCTTTGCGCAGCATTCACCGTATCACCGATCACCGTATAGTTCAGGTGGGTCTGATCGCCTAAGAACCCCACAACCATTTCACCGGAATTGATACCCACCGTCATCTTTAAGTGCTGATATACGCCGCCTTTTTTATCCTTGAACCGATTAAAGACAACGAACATTTCCAGAGCGGTTTTCACCGCATGATAACAGGCGTTTCTATCATCAATGGGCGCGCCGAATACGGCCATAATACAGTCCCCGATAAGCTTGTCCAGTGTCCCCTTATTTTGAAATACAATGGGAATCATAAAACTGAAAAACGCATTGAGTACGTCCACCACCTGCTCTGGTGCAATTTTCTCAGACAACGCTGTAAACCCCTGGAGATCTGCAAATAAGACGCATGCCTCTTTACGCTCTCCGCCTAACTTGGGCATACTTCTCTCCAGAATTTTTTTCACAACATCCTTTGAAAAAAACCTGGATAATTGACTGATATGTCTTTCTTCTTCTATTTTTTCAAAATAAAACCGCTGAAATGCAATGGTATTTATTAAGTGGTCACGAACAATTGAAAAAAAACGGATATCATTTTCTGGAAAGCCGTTAATATGGTTTCTGAACAAAATTAATGCGCCAATGCTTTCATCTCCTGATACCAGCGGCAGCGCCAACATTGAGCCTTCGATTATATTCAGTTCACCGTGCCTGCCCAGATCATTAATTAGAAACGGTTCTTTTCCATTAACAGTTGTTTCAAGCACCAATGTCGCGCGCAGGACGTCCGCATAATCGGTGGTACGGTCAAAGCTCAGGGCATAAAAGTTTTCTTTTTGCGCCTGTCTGTTCTCAATACGGTATAGTACCGCACCTGACAAACTCTTATACCGGATAAGACTTTCCAGCTGTTTGTCCCAGATCGACTCCTGGTCTGCCAGAGACAAGGAATTCACGGATTCGATCAATTCTTTTAAAATTGACAGTTCATTTATCCTGTGTTCGTATTTGGCAAGAATATCAAGATAGTTATGCTTCACCAGCTCAAGCTGCTTGCCTTCCAGGCCGCTTTCTTTATTTGTATGTCTACCCATCTGATATTAAACCGATCATTTTTACGTTTTCCTGCAGAAATTTATTCACCTGAACTTTTTTATCGGCAATCATCTCTTCTGAAATGTTTCCCCAAATGGTCTGAAGGACATCAATAAGACCTCTATTCATTAGATTCACCGCCATATTTCCCACTGCCTCAGGGGTATTATCTGCGGTGATCATATGGTTCAGACAGTCTGCAAATCCCACGATCGCAGCAAGTTCCTGGTATTCCAAGGCCTCCGGCGGGCAATGATGAAACGATATGGCCTGCACCAGAGAGTCCGGCAGATTCCACTTTTTAGCAATGATGCCCCCGACAACGCCGTGGTTTAATCCAAAGATTTCTTCTTCTGCCGCATATACGGGTATTTGCATTTCCCCGGTCAGCAACATCACACGTTTATATAATTCCGGATATTTCTGGATCAAAAACAGCTTGCCGATATCATGCAGCATACAGGCCGTGAATGCCACTTTGAATTCGCCATCCTTGAGACCTTCAGACAAAAAACGGCCTGTGAGGGCGACCTCCAAGGCATGCCGTCGAAGGGAGGCAGGGTCTATCATCCCCTTTATACCGACCTCGGAAAAAGAATCGGCCAGGCTCAGGCCAAATGCCAATTGTGCAATTTCCGCCATTCCAAGGATAACAACCCCCTCCCTTATGGAATCAACTTTCCGGCCCAGCCCGTAAAAAGAAGAATTCACAAGTTTCAACACCTTTACGGCAAGTCCCGGGTCCGTGCAAATCAGTTTTTCAACATCTTCAATTTCAGACTCCGGATCAATTGACAATTGATACACCTGCATGGCAACCGCAGGAATAACCGGCAGCGACTCTATGCGGTTAATCATCGCTATAACGGAGTTCCTGTTCCGATGCCTTTTGATCACGCCCTTTTCAAAGTGCATCCCTGCAGCAAGGCGGCCAATCTCTTCCCGGGCAGTCTCCAGATCCCCGGCGGCTGCCTGGTTTTTAATTTTCCCTAACAGATAATCAACCAGTTTAGAGTCATGGGGAAGCCTTAAAATAAACCGCATCCGGTCATTGATTGTCATGTTTTTTACACCGGACCACACCGTTTCGGGAGACAGGTCTAACAGTTTATAAAAAAACACCCCTTTTGCATCTTTAAAAAACACATCCTGCTCAAAGGATTCAAGCGCAGGCGCATCCATCCGTGCCGACAGGATATTGTTTTCATCACGCACCGGTCCAGGGTTTGATACATTTATTTTTTTTACCTGTTTTTCATGCATTCCAAAATTTTTTTTCAGGTAGCGCATAATGTCAGGCAACGAATATCCGTCTTTGGGAAAAACAGCTTTACCAAATTGAATTTCGGCATCTTTTCCCATAATGCCCTGTACCGTTTTTTCTAATTTTGGAATTAAATAGTTCAGCCCGTCATTATCAGTGGCAAATCCTAAAAACAACAAGGACCGTTCATCAATAATAAAAATAAAATCGCTGAGACGAAACGCATCTCTAATTTCTTCCTTTTTGGTGATGAATGACCCGCACAGGCCGGACTCATTTTCATGCCCGGCAACCATATAAACAAACGCAGCATCTGTTCCGGCCCTTAATGTCATATTCAAAATTTTTAAAATTAACCGATGCGTTGACCGGTCAATATAAAAAGGAAATTTATCCTCTTTAACCAGTTTATGAACAGTCAAGCCGGCATTGGTCGGTTTTAAAAGGTTTAAGACTTTTTTTAATTTGCTGCCGTTATGGCTCTCATAAAGTATGCGCGGCAGCGATCCGACAAAATTATCTGCACTTTCTGAGGTGTAATTAAATTCCTTTTCCAGAATTTGAGAAAAGGCCCCAATACTATCCGGAACAAGATTGTTTACGATGATTCTGTATAGTACTTTTTTCATTACACCTCTATCTATCTTTAATCATTTTAAAACGCAATATATATGAAACTCACAGGGTTCTGGGATCATAGGCCCAGTGAAGCAGCACCTGACGCTGTTTGGGTCTGCAGGCACCTAAACCCGGTGGGCAGTTGAGGCGGATGGCCTGGACATGGCGGCGGATGCCTTTCCAGCGTTTGATCTGCCGCAAATCTTCTTCAGGCATTCTTCGGCCCATAAAATACCGGCAATACCATTGAAACCAGCCCCGGGGATCGTCCGGATGAATCCAGCCCTTTTCCTGCCAGACCGATAGAGGCAAAGAGGCATCCACACCGTAAAAATTAAGCGTAATATCTTTTTTCCCGGGAGAAAGCCTGGCCGTTTCAAACCAGTCATCCGGGAATTCATCCCGGCAATCGGTCATGTAACAGCCCCCGAAAATCCCTAAGGCCAGAAGTTCCTTTGGCGGAAGGTGGGGCTGGAACTCCGGATGAAACGCTTTGCCGAGCGGGGCTGTCAGCTCGTAAGTATAGCCTTTCTGGAACTTATCGTTGACCGTGATGATTCTGTTCATGAGGGGCCTGACTCCTGAAAATAAAATATACACTTTGATATCTGTTCTGAAATCTATATACTTAAAGAGATTCTGTCAATTCGATGAAATTTCATTTTAAACGGGCTTTAAGGCCAAACCGACTCGAAACGGCTAAAAAACTTCATGTATTATGGAAATGGAAACAGTCCAAGGGAGGAACCATGACCGACAAAACCAAGATGGCAACAACGGAGACTGCCAAGACCCAAATCGATATCGCCAAAATCAAAATAGGCGTATCCGCCTGTCTTCTGGGAGAAAAGGTCGGCTATGACGGGAATCACCGCCATGACCGCTACTTGACCCAGACCCTTTCGCTTTTTGTTGATTATGTGCCTGTCTGTCCCGAAGTGGGGTGCGGCATGCCCATTCCCAGGGAGGCTGTGCGCCTGGTGGGGGATCCTGATGCCCCGCGCCTGGAAACCCGGAATACCCATGAGGATAAAACCCAAATGATGACAGACTGGCTTCCCGGAAAATTAACCGCCCTTGAAAAGGAAAACTTGTGCGGATTTATATTTAAAAGCAAGTCCCCGTCCTCAGGCCTTTACCGGATAAGGGTCTACGGCGATGACGGCAAGGTTCGGAAAACCGGAACAGGAATTTTTGCAAAAGCGTTTTGCGATCATTTTCCCAGGGTACCTGTGGAAGAAGCGGGACGCCTCAATGATCCCAAATTAAGAGAAAATTTTATTGAAAAAATCTTCACCCTCCGGCGGTGGCGAAAGCTGATTGACGCGCAGAAAAGTTTGGGGGGCCTTGTGGGCTTTCATACCCGAAACAAACTGCTGATTCTCTCCCACAGCCAGGACCATTACCGGCAGCTGGGCAAGCTTGTGGCCAAGGGAAAAGAAATCATCGCACAAGAGGGAATTCAGGAACTTTTTGACCAATATGAAGTCCTGCTTTTAAAGGCCCTTGACCTGAAAACCACCACAAAAAAAAATATCAACGTACTCATGCATATTCTGGGATTTTTTAAAAAAGAGCTGACTTCGGATGAAAAACAGGAGATGCTTACGCTATTGGACCAGTACAGGCAGGGCTATGTTCCTCTGGTGGTGCCGTTGACCATGATCAACCACTATGTGAGAAAATACGACAAATCATGGCTTAAGGATCAGACCTATCTCAATCCCCATCCTTTTGAGCTGAAATTGCGGAATTATTTTTAATGGCGTCTTCCGGATAATTATTGTTGATCTGTATTTTAAGGTAATCCCATGTCAGACAATCTCACTATCCTTGCCGGCACAACAGCGTACCGCCATATTAAAGAAAACGGTCTTGCGCCTGACGATATTGATGCCATGCTCGGGGCATCGGGCGCCGCCAAATGGCTCTGCATTTACGGGCTTGACTCCGCAATTTTTTCCCAGTGGTTTTCCGGCCGGACAAGGCCCTTGCATCTGTTCGGCACCTCCATCGGGGCATGGAAATTTGCCGCAGCAGCCCAGACCAACTGCCGGGAGGCTTTTGACCGTCTCAAACGCGCCTATATCCATCAACATTATAAAGGCAGCGTCTCGGCCGTTCAGATATCCAGGGAAACCCGGCGCATCATGAATGAATTTGTCACAGACCAGTCCATTGATGAAATTTTGAATCATCCATGGATTCGCATTGGGTTTTCAGCAGCCCGGTGCAAAGGGCCCATCGGCTCAAGACACACTGCTGTCCAGGCCATTGGTTTAGGACAGGCGTTTGCCCTGAACGCAATATCCAGAAAACTTCAACAGTTCTGTTTTGAACGTGTTTTCTTTCATCATCCCCAATATAATACCAGGATACTGGCGGAAGATTATTTCCCCACAACGTCCATCCCCCTTGACCGAAAGAACTTTCCCAAAGCAATTCTGGCATCAGGGTCCATCCCCATGGTCATGGCGGGCGTAACTCATATTGCAGGCGCACCCGAGGGCACTTACCGGGACGGCGGTATTCTGGATTACCACCCGGCGTTTTCTTTAACCGCGGAACAGACCGGTTTTATCCTGTATCCCCACTTTTATTCGGAACTGATCCCGGGATGGTTTGATAAAAAATGTCCCAAACGAAGGATTAAAAGCAGGGCTATGGACCGGATGATTCTCCTGGCCCCGTCTCCCGGATTTGTTTCCCGCCTGCCCTTTGGCCGCATCCCGGACCGCCGGGATTTTGTCCGGCTCATGGGACGGGATAATGAAAGAATCCAGGCCTGGAACAACGCCGCGGATATGTGCCGGGTGCTGGGGGATGAATTTATGGAAGCTGCGGAAAGCGGTTCCATCAGGGACAACGTTAAAAAAATTGAATAAATTTTATGGGCCGAGATGGTCTATCAACACCCCGGCACACCCCACAACAAACAATGCAAGGCTAAAATAGGCGCCGCAAGCGCTTCACCCTCTTGTCTCTTGATTCTTGTTAGCCTTTAAAACATCCAGAATTTCGTCAATTTTTTCCTGGGCATATCGGGCATCCAGGGTGCATCCACCGGCCCCGAAATGTCCGCCACCCCCATATTGGGCAAGTATGTATCCCACATTCACCCGGCATTTGCGATTGAAAATGCTGTGCCCGACACTGACAAGAACCTGTTTTTTATCCTGCCCGGCATACCGTATCTTTACACTGGCAATGGCGTCTGAAAACAAAGAATAGGTCAAAAAGCGGTTTCCCGAAGGAACTTTTTCAAGGCTTCTGAAATCGGTCACGGAGACACGACCAACCATGGTGGTATAGGTTTCCAGGTAATTTTTAAATGCCTTATTTTCCTCAATCACTTCCCGGCACCGGCGATCCACCTCGGGGTCTTTTAATATGAACTCAATATCCGTTTTGCCAAGCATACCCACCAGACGCTCCCAATAGGGGATATCCTGAAAATCGTCATTTTTAATGGTCATGGACAAAATCAGATACGGATAGTTTTCAGGCGCTTTGACCTGTTCCCGTGTCAGATCAGCAGAGTCAATCATGTCGGTCTGCGCCACCAGTTCATCGAAGCGACCGTCCAGAAAACTTTGGGCTTTATAATATTTATAGATAACACCTGCGGCGGACGGTGCAATGTCAAAGGCCCCGGGCACGTCCTGGTCGGGTTTGTTGGAGATATGGTGATCAAACCACAAACAGGCATGGGGATGCCAGGGAAGGTTGGCAAGGATGTCGCCATCCTGGATATCAGCGGAACCTGACTGAATAGCATTGGGCTCCAACCAGTGTATCGGCAAAGACGATCCCAGGGCCTGGTGTAGAAGGACTGCACAGACAATGCCGTCAAAATCAGGGCGGGTGACGATTCTCATGGTATTTCCTTTTATACGGGTTGTTCAACTACACCGGTAATAATCCGGTTCAATTTTTCAGATGCCTTTGCTGCCGTATCAACCACAGCCTCCAGGGTCGTCTGCTCAGGCGCGTCAGGATCATTGATATTGGTGATCAGGGAAAGCCCCAGAATCTTCATATCGGCATGAACCCCGGCAATGGCCTCCATTACCGTGGAAAACCCCACGGCATCGGCGCCGATTATTTTCAGGAACCTTGTTTCCGCAGGCGTTTCAAGGCTTGGCCCCGAAAGACCGGCATAAATTCCGGAGTGCAATTGAATATTTTCCTGCGCAGCAACCCCAATGGCACGTCGTCCCAAATCCGGGTCATATACCCGGGTCATATCTGGAAAGCGAAGCCCAAAGGCATCCTCGTTCGGACCTGCAAGGGGATTTTCGCCGGTGAGGTTGATATGATCCCGAATGAGCATAATGTCTCCGGCATGGTAATCCAGATTGATGCCGCCGGCGGCATTGGTAAGTATAAGCATGGGCACCCCAAGGGCCTGAAGCAATCTTACCGGAAACGTGACAAGCTGTGGGGAATATCCTTCATACAGGTGCAGCCGGCCCTGGAAAACAAGAATATCCCGGCCGTTAAGACGCCCCTGGACAAGCGCCCCCTTGTGGCTGTCCACTGTGGCTCTGGGAAAATGGGGCAGCCCCGCATAGGGGAACACCTGGTGAACCACAAGGTCAGTCAAGCTATCGGAGAGGCCTGTACCTGTAATCATGCCGGCAACAGGCTGCACCTGCATACGTTCCTGTATAAATTGTACACATTCCTGGATTTTATTTATAAATGATAGAGACATAACTTAATTCCTTTAAAACGACCTGACTTTCCGCTGAGTTGAAACCCAACCCGATACAACCATTTGCCAGCGAATAATGGGAAGGAACGCTTTTTTTGTCAAGTAAATTAGCTGAAGAACGATGCAAAAAAAGAGTAACACAAACGTCTATCTCTTTTGCCGGGGTGGTTTTAAATCGGAAATATCAATCAAATATTTTTTCCAAGGGAAGTACCTTCCGATCTTAAGTCCCGGCAGGCCTGCATGATCCGGTCAGCCATGCCCCGTTCAGCTTTTTTGCCCCAGGAGCGGGGGTCGTACACTTTTTTGTTGCCCACGTCCCCTTCAATTTTAAGCACACCATCATAATTTTTCAGCATATGGTCTGCCACGGGCCGGGTATAAGCATACTGGGTGTCTGTATCCACATTCATTTTAACCACCCCGTAATCAAGGGCCGCGTGGATATCTTTTAATTCAGAACCGGACCCGCCATGGAACACCAGGTCCAGCCGGGTGTCAGCGCCAAGCGCTTTGGCCACGGCCTCCTGGCCGTCTTTTAAAATTGCGGGTTTAAGCACCACATTACCCGGCTTGTACACCCCATGCACATTACCAAAGGTGGCGGCTAAAAGAAACCGTCCCATGGAACCCAGTTCCGTTGCAGCCAGCACCATATCTGCGGGTGTTGTATACAGTTTTTCTTTTTCCACACCCGACGTATCATGCCCGTCTTCCTCGCCGCCGACCACGCCGGTTTCAATTTCCAGGATCAGGTCATTGGCCACACAGGCCGCCATAATTTTTTTGGACGCGGCAATATTTTCAGCCATGGGCAAAGCAGAGCCGTCGTACATATGGGAACTGAACAGATTGGGCAGTCCCTTGGCACGGCGCGTTGCGGTCTCTTGGATCAGGGGCATTAAAAACGAATCCACATATTCAGGATGACAGTGATCCGTATGAAGGGCAATATTGACATCATAACAGGCCGCCATGGCATGGGCAAATTCAGCCAGGGCAATGGCTCCTTTACAGGATTGGCCCACCCCCAGGCCGGAGGCAAAACCGCCGCCGCCTGTGGAGACCTGGATAATTCCATCGCTGTCGGCTTCCTTGAATGCCAGAAGAGCGGCATTAATGGTTTCGCTTGAGGTGATATTAATGGCCGGATATGCAAACTTGTTTTGTTTGGCGTTATCCAGCATCCGGCAATATTGCTGATAATTAACAATGGGCATGATGGCGGTTCCTTGTTTTATTGATTTATTGTTTTATTGAATTGTCAGGATTGCATCAGGAAAAGGCGTATAACGACAAAGCCGATGTCGTTTCCTTACCAGGCGATAAAAAAATGTAATTTTCCCAATACTATTCGAATCTTCAATCATACCTCATTAGAGATAATTTTAAAATCATCTTTTTTAGAGCCTTAGATTCCGGTTTTGCAGATATACAACAGCCGTTATTGCAAAGTTCATTTAAATCCAATATGTAATAACCAACGACGCAATCGGCATAGCACCAAAAGAGAAATGGCACGAACAATGATAGACAATGCAATCTATTGAGCCCGAAAGCGTTTAGGCCAAATCAGGATAACGAAATTAAGGACAAAACATGATCTGGAAAAAAGAGTTCACTGTTGATGATATGAACCGGTTTAAAGCAAATACAATGATGGGTCACCTGGATATTACGTTTGAGGAAAAAGGAGATGACTTTCTGACCGCATCCATGCCCGTGGACGCCCGCACCCATCAGCCCATGGGCATCCTCCACGGCGGGGCTTCGGTGGTCCTGGCTGAAACCCTTGGCAGTTGTGCTTCCCTGATGACCCTTGAGGAAGGATATTACAGCGTTGGCCTTGAAATCAAGGCCAATCACATCAAACGTATATCCCGGGGCCGGGTCACGGGGCGAACGACACCGTTACACTTAGGCAGGACCACCCAGGTATGGGACATAGACATTAAAAACGATAAAGGGAAACTGATCTGCGTGTCACGCCTGACCATAGCGGTATTAAAACAAAGTTAAGCGTTTTTGCAATTTTTACGGCAAGGGTGTATAAAAAATACATGAAACTTAATTAGGAAAAAGAGTCATGAGCTCTTATAAAGCAAGAATGATGATCAAGGAGGCAAAGGAAGAGGCAAAACGCCGATTTCGCCGCCACCGGAATAAAAATCGGCTGGCCACCCCGGGTATCCACAAATGCATCATTGTTCTGGACGGTCTGAAACCCACCTTTAACATCGGCAAAATATTCAGAAGCGCAGAAGCCTTTGGCTGCCATGAGGTCCATCTTATCGGCACGGATTTTTTTGACCCGGCACCTGCCAGGGGGGCATTCAAATATGTACCGGCAAAATTCCACAGCCGCTTCATCTCCTGTTACGCCGAACTTCTTGAACGGGGATATACCCCCTTTATACTTGAACCGGGCCGGGGAAATCCGGTGATGAATGAGACTCTGCCTGAAAAAAGCGCTTTTGTGTTTGGCCACGAGGAGTTCGGTATCAGCTTTGAACCGGACCTTTTCCCGGAAATAAAGCGCTTGACCATTCCCCAGTACGGGCGCTCCCAGAGTCTTAACGTCAGTGTGGCCGCCTCCATCATCCTGTACGAATATACCCGGCAGTTTGCCTGCCCGAATTTGGAAACCCAAGCACGCCTCCCATGTAAGGAAAAAATATGAACGCAGAAAAAGTGGCTGCCCACATCATCAACTGGCTGAAAGACTATGTTGACACATCCGGATTAAAAGGATTTACCGTCGGCGTATCCGGCGGGATTGATTCCGCTGTCACATCAACCTTATGTGCAAGGACCGGTTATCCCGTCATCGTCCTGAACATGCCCATCCACCAGGCATCCGACCAGGTCTGCCGAGCCGGCGAACACATTGCCCGGCTGTCCAAAACCTATGACAATGTCACCGGCCACGATGTCAACCTGACGCCGGTGTTTGAACAGGTAAAAACAACTTTACCGTCAGATATTCAGGATGGCCTGACCATGGCCAATACCCGGGCCAGGCTTCGCATGCTTACCCTGTATTCATTTGCTTCCCACCACCGTATGCTTGTGGCCGGCACCGGCAACAAGGTGGAGGATTTCGGCGTGGGATTTTACACCAAATACGGAGACGGTGGGGTAGATATCTCCCCCATTGCAGACCTGATGAAAACCGAAGTATATGCACTAGGCCGCTATCTCGGTGTAAGTCAGGATATACTGTCAGCCCGGCCGACCGACGGGCTTTGGGAAGACAACCGTACCGACGAAAGCCAAATCGGCGCATCCTATGAAGAACTCGAATGGGCCATGGCCTATGAAGCCGGTGACAAGAGCCGGGATATAACAGACCGTCAGAAAAAAATCCTGGAAGTATACCGTAAATTTAACCGGACCAACCGCCATAAAATGGAACCCATTCCGGTGTGTGTTATCCCCGAAGAGCTGAAATTATAAATTTAAGCCATGAACGATTCCTGGAATGCAAGTTTCTGTACCGACTTTATTAAACAGATTCCCCAAACTGGTGGACTGTTCATGGCCGTAATCTTTTTTATATGCCTTCACATCAATTATGCGGCAGCCGCAGACAACCATCCCAAGCCGGGCAAAGGACCCGACAGAATTGTTACCGTCGGAACAGATCATGACTATCCGCCCTTTGAATATGTGGATGAGCAAGGAACCCCCCGGGGGTTTAATATTGATCTTTTAAAATCCATCGCCGAAACCATGGGGCTGACCCTGAAAATAACCACAGGCCCATGGAAAAAGATTCGCTCGGCCATTGAGAATGGTCAGTTCGATATGGTTTCCGGAATGTATTATTCACCGGAGCGGGATATGAAAGTTGACTTCAGCGTCCCTTTTATTCTGGTCCATCAATCCATGTTTACCCGGGATGACACGGACGTTCACAAATTTTCCGATCTAAAAAACCGGGAAATTATTGTCCAGGCCGGGGACATCATGCACGATTATGTTCTGAGCAACCAGATCACCCCCACAATCATAGCGGTAAATAATCCCCTGGACGCCATACGTCTGCTGGCATCAGGAAAACATGACGCGGCCCTGCTACCCAATCTCCAGGGACAATATTTTTCACGAAAATACGATATTACCAACATCAAGGCTGTAGAGCCGGTTATTCCAGGTCAAAAATACTGCTTCGCCGTGGCTGAAGGCGACCGTGAACTTGTTGATATGCTGGACCAGGGATTAAGCATTCTCAAGGCCTCGGGAAAATACCAAAAAATCAGAGAGCACTGGTTTGGTGTTCTGGAAGACACAAATCAACTGCTTTTCCACCATTGACAAGTCCATTCAGGAACGCATTTTTGATCCTTTTTTCACCACCAAGCCGCGTGGCCAGGGAACAGGGATGGGGCTCTCTGTGGTACACGGGATTGTCAAAAGACATGGCGGCCATATTCAGGTTGCAAGCCGTCTCAATCAGGGCACGTCCTTCCGGATAATCCTCCCGGTTTATACCGGGGCAAAGTTAAACATTGATGCCCCGGTACCCATCATGGGCGGCAGCCAACGGATACTGTTCATTGACGATGAAAAAGATGTTGTTGATGTATGGGAGCGAATTTTCACTTCACTGGGATACCAGGTTACCGCAACTGAAAGCCCCCGGAACGCCATGGATCTGTTTCAACAAGCCCCGGAAAAGTTTGACGTTATCATCACGGATCTTGACATGCCGGAAATCAACGGATTGTCACTGATACGTGCATTTAAGGATATCCGGCCGGACATCCGGATCATTGTCCATTCAGGGATTAAAACCCGTGAATATGAACAGGGGGCTGCAGATCTTGGCATCACCTGTTTTCTTCAAAAACCGGCCTCAATCGAAAAAATGACCCAGTCCCTGCAAAAATAATCAGCTTAGGCCCATAGCCATGACCCTTAAATTAGCGCTCTTTGGGCGGGCTGTTAGGTGCTGGGTACTGGGTGCTGGGTACTGGAAATTCCTATACTCTTAAACTTCCGGGTAGAAGCATCGGTTACCCGGAAGTTAAATTATTTCGGACTCATTCCTTAAGTTAAAAAATATTTCTAATTGCCTGCCATCATTGCGTTAATATCGGCTTCAACATCACCAATGGGCTTGATATCAAAATTTTCAACCAGTACATTCAATACTGTCGGCGAAACAAACGCAGGCAGCGTGGGGCCTAACCGAATCCCCTTAACCCCCAGGTGCAGCAATGCCAACAGAACAGCCACGGCTTTTTGTTCATACCAGGCGATATCAAAGGAGATCGGCAGGTCATTAATGTGATCCAGTCCAAATGCATCCCGCAGTTTCATGGCGATCACAGCCAGGGAGTAACAATCATTGCATTGTCCTGCATCCAGCACCCTTGGAATTCCGCCGATGTCGCCCAAATCAAGTTTATTGTACCTGTATTTTGCACACCCGGCGGTGAGGATCACGGTATCTTTGGGTAATTTTTCAGCAACTTCGGTGAAATATTGCCTGTCTTTATGACGGCCGTCGCATCCGGCCATGACGATGAACCGTTTAATCGCACCGGATTTAATTGCATTGACAACCTTATCCGCCAGGGCCAGCACCTGATTGTGTGCAAATCCGCCAACGATTGTGCCGGTTTCTATCTCTGTGGGAGGCGGGCAGGTTTTTGCCAGTTCAATCATCTTTGAGAAATCTTTGGCGCCGCCGGCTGTTCTGTCCGGAATATGCGTTGTGCCCGGATAGGAAACAACACCGGTCGTAAAAACCTTGTCCTGATATGTATTTTTCTTTTTAATGGGAATGATGCAGTTGGTGGTCATCAGGATGGGACCGTTAAAGGTTTCAAAATCTTCATTCTGGTGCCACCAGGAGCCGCCGTAATTGCCTTTCAGGTGATCGTATTTTTTAAATGCAGGATAATAATTGGCAGGCAGCATTTCCCCATGGGTATACACATCAACGCCCGTTCCTTTTGTCTGCACCAGCAACTCTTCCATGTCTTTCAGGTCGTGGCCGGAAATCAGAATGCCGGGGTTTGTACCCACACCGATATTGACTTGCGTTATCTCCGGGTTGCCGTAGGCCTGGGTATTGGCCTGGTCCAAAGCCGCCATTGTGGTCACCGCCATTTTACCGGCTTTCATGACCATCGCGACCATGTCATCAACACTCAGGTCCCGGGTGGTGGAGGTTAATGCCTCATAGATAAAATTCCAGATCTCCTCTTTAGTGACACCAAGCACAGCGGCATGATCCGCGTATGCACAAATCCCTTTCAGGCCGATGACCAGAAGCTCCCTGAGTGATCTGACATCTTCATTTTCAGTTGAAAGAACACCAACGGTTTCTGCTTTGGCTTGAAATGCTGAACTATCATCCGAAAACCAGGTTGCACAATCATGAAGACCTGAGCCGACTTTATCTTTAACGCTATCGAACAATTCTTTTTTAACAGCCTGGGCACGGAGAATCCAGGTAATAAGGTCTTCATCATTAAAGTTGACATTTGTAATCGTCGTAAACAGCCCTTCAGCGATAAATTGCCCATTGGCCGCCGGGACATCCAGATCTGCCTCTTTTGCTTTTTGGGCAAGAACAGCGATCCCTTTTAAATGATAGATCAACAGATCCTGAAGATTTGCCGTACTGCCCTTTTTCCCGCACATACCATTAATGGTGCATCCCTGATTTTTTGCGGTTTCCTGGCATTGAAAACAAAACATGTAACGTCCTCCTTTTTATTGATTAACGGCTAAATGATTCCTTACGTCGCAGGTACAATATACGATTTAAAAAGCGCAAAAACCTTGATCTGGATCAATTCAGAAAGAAAAAATAGGGCTTGATTCTATTGTCGGCCATTTTTTGCAGGGGCAATCCCCCTGTGGTTGCCCTCGTCAGACCAGGCATTGAGCGGCAAGGCGTGCCGGATGAACGACGGTTAACCCTGCGGCCTGATCAAGATAGCCCCCCAGATTTATCCGGCATACCGGGCAGTCGGTCACCCAGAGATCCGCCCCTGTGGCTTTAGCGTTGACCACCTTTTTCGTTGCAATATCCCCGGACACTTCAGGATATTCATAGAAAAAAGTGCCGCCCCCACCGCAACAGGCGTCCATATCCACCGCCGGAATATATTCAACACCCTGCAGTGCATTCAAAAGTGCCTGGGCACTTCCCGGAGTGGGCATAAAATTTCGCAGATGGCAGGGCTGGTGATAGGTGACACGTACCGCTTCATCGTTTTGGATAAAATCTTCGGACCTGGTATGGGCCATGATAAAAGTGCTGATATCCACCACTTTTTCCGCCACACGATTTGCCGCATCCTGATCCAGACCAAATTCTTTTGCAAGCCCAGGATAGTCTTTTTTCAACGCCGCACCGCAGGTGGGGCAGTCCACAATGACGGCATCAATACCCTGGGCATCCAGACAGGTTAGGTTGGTGTTGACATTGTTTTTGACTTTTTCCCGGCCGCCGTGGAAAAGCATGGGAATACCGCAGCAGGTCTGGGTTTTGGGAATGATCACCTCAACCCCCATGTGGTGTAGAATGTTCAGGACGGCAAAGCCGGTATCATCAAAAAGGTAGTTGGTGGCGCAACCTGTAAAATAAGCCACCCGGGCGTATTTCAGCGATGAAACACGTTTTGATTTATGCCCGGGCATATGTTTCATCGCTTCCTGGGCTGCTGTCCTGAATGGAACCTTATTCAAAACAGGAAACTGTTTTAACGCGATGTTACCCAGCCGGTATTTTTCAGCAAACGCCTGGGGAACAATCTTCCGGGCCATTGCAGCCGCACTTGCCGCCATCCTGATGCGGGACTCCTTTGCCAGAAGATAGACCAGGCTTTTGATTTCGGGCATATCCCCGTGATCCCGGATCATCTTTTCGCGCATACGTATATAGCGTTCAGGATGATTGATACCCGCAGGGCAGATGTTCGCGCAACTGCCGCACATCAGGCATTTGGAGATAATTTCCTTGAGTTTTTCAGATGACCCCACTTTATGGCCTGAAAAAAAATCAATGAGCTGTATGCGGGCTCTTGGGGAGGCATCTTCGGTGCCCTGGGCCTGATAGGTCGGACACACAGACAGACAGAACCCGCACCGGTTACAATTTTGTCCGTATGAATCAGCCATATTATACAAACTTCCCAGGATTCAAAATGCCGTCCGGATCCACGGCGTTTTTAATGACACCCATGAATTCAATGGCATCTTCATTCATAACCAAAGGCAGATATTCGGTCTTGGCAAGGCCGATGCCGTGTTCACCGGACAGGGTGCCGTTCAGGGAAGCGGCTGCGGCCATGATCTCGTCAAAGGCTTTTTCCACCCTGCCCCACGCTTCCTTATCGGCTTTATCCGCCGGAATCATGGGATGCATGTTGCCGTCGCCGGCATGGGCCATCACCCCCACGGTGAGTTTATATTTATCTGCGATATCCACGATCATACGAGTCATCTCCGGAATTTTGCCGGCCGGCACCACAATATCTTCCGTGTACAGATTGGGTGAAAGCTTGGCAAAGACCCCGTAGGCCGACCGTCTTGCCTGCCAGAGTTTTTCGCGTTCCGCCTCTGACTTGGCAACCTCAATGTTTACAGCCCCGTTGGCTTCAAGTTTTTCGGTAATTTTTTTTATCTCTTTTTCACACGCCTCTTTCACCCCGTCCACTTCGATCAGCAATGTCCCTTCGGCATCCACCGGCAGTCCGATATGGGCCTTTTCTTCAATGGTCCGGATGGTGGTCTTGTCCATCAATTCCAATGCCACCGGCAAAATACCGTCACCAATGATATCGGCCACGGCGTTTGCCGTATTGTCCAGATCATCAAAGGTGACAAGCAGCGTGGACACACTTTCAGGCAGGGGCAGCACCTTGAGAATCACCGAGGTGACCATACCCAAAGTGCCTTCGGACCCGCAAAACAAGCTGGAGAGGCGGTAGCCGGTGACATCCTTGACATTGCGGCTGCCGAAACGCACCACCTTTCCCGAGGCCAGCACCACCTCCATGCCCAGGATATAATCAACGGTTACCCCGTATTTAAGGCACCGGGGACCGCCGGCATTCTGGGCGACATTGCCGCCAATGGTGGACACGGCCATGGAGCCGGGGTCCGGCGGATAAAAAAAACCGAACGGGGCCAGGGCTTTTTGAAGATCAGCATTAACCACGCCGGGTTCCACAATCACGTACCGGTCTTTGGTGTTGATCTCAAGAATCCGGTTCATTTTTGAAAAGCACAGTACCACACCGCCTTTGGCCGGGATACTGGCCCCGCACACCGAAGTGCCCGCGCCCCGGGCCGTCACCGGTATTTTATGGGCAGAACATATTTTCAAAATATTGGACACCTCATCCCGGGTACAGGGAAACAGAACCAGATCGGGCATGGCCTCTTCAAAATAGGCATCATAACAATAACAGGTTAGCTGCTCGGGGGAATCAAAACATCTGTTTCTACCCACGATCTCTTTGAGGTTGTTTACGGCATCTGGGTTGATCATCTTTATATCACTTCAATATTAGAATTGCTGCTATCGTGCCAAATATGAAAGCGAGCGCTGCTACTCAGCCGCGCGGCTTTTTGCGTCGGCGACAGTAGCCGTATTATATGATTTTGTTTTTTCATTCTCGGAATTATTTATTCTTCGAACCAAAGGAATAATAAAAACAAGACAAGAAATTAAAAATAAAACACTACCGATAAAGGTCAACGTATCTTGATTCTTTAAACTTGATGCGATGAAAAATATGGCACATAAAACAAAAAGTATCCAACCTACTAAATGTAGCATATCCTCTTTTTCTTTGTGGTTTCTCTCGATTTTTTTCATTCTCACTTATCTATCGGGATAACATTTGAAAAGTAAACATATCCAACCCACTACAATTAAAAAATATCAATGGAAAAAAATCTTACCACTATTGTAAATAATTCGCAAAGGTTGCCGTTTAAAATTTTCAATATAATGTAACCTGTTGATCTATTTGATGGCAAGTGCCCGATTGATGACATCCCTTGTTGTTAATTCAAGGATTTGATATATCTGCATTGTAGCGGATTTCATTGAATCCGGCGAGTTGTTCCATCCCCTGGCCTGAGATGGGAAGGAGTCCAATTTGGCACGAAAAAGACTGAAAGAAGCGGTGAAACAAAAACTTGAATCTCCCGGTTGGCAAAAAATCCTGCGGATTCTAAACCAGCAGTTGGCCATTACACTAGGTGCGGCGCTCAACGCCTTTGCCTATGTATTGTTTCAAATGCCGTACAACCTGGCTGCAGGCGGGGTATCCGGACTGGGGATTATCGTAAACAATCTGACCGGATTTTCCCCGGGCCTGTTTTTTTTTACGGCAAACATTCCATTGTTCATCCTTGGCTTTTTCGCCTTGGATAAATGGCGGTTTTTGTTTACCTCCACCCTGGCGGTGGTGGTGTTTTCCGGTGCCACAGAATTTTTTATTGTCAACATGCCAACGATTTTTACTCAATTCCCCATCACTGAGAACAAGCTTTTGGCAACCATATACAGTGGGCTGCTCATTGGCATTGGTTCGGGTATTATCTACCGTTTTGGCGGCACCATCGGCGGCACATCCATCATTACCCGGATCATTTACAATAAAACCGGGTTTCCCATGTCCCAGTCCGGCCTGTACGTGGATGTAATAATCATTGCCCTTGCCGGCTTTGTGTTCAACTGGGAAACCTCGTTACTGGCTTTCCTGGCGCTTCTGATCGCAGGCATGAGCGCAGATTTTGCCATGGAAGGGACCAGCCAGAGGCGCACCCTGATAATTATCACCCGACACCCCGAACCCCTGCGGTATGCCATTATCAACGAATTGAAACGCGGCGTGACCATGTGGCCGGTCAAAGGCGGATATTCCGGAGAAGAACACACCCTTTTATATCTCACCGTACTGCGCTCCCGGGTGTATGACGTAAAATTCATCATTAACCGCATCGACCCTGATGCATTCATGGTGGTCGGCGTATCCCAGCAGACCTGGGGTGGATATACCCAGAAAAAGAAAAAAACGAAACCAATGGTGTCAGACCATGGTATCGATCCCTAAGCCTTCAGGGCTGCAGGCTTAGGAACGGAAAAATCAGGTCTCAATATTAATGGGGTCACGGGTGGGCTGGTGGGGAAATCCGGTGATTGACCCCATTTTGTCTTTATCCCTGTTAAAGGTGGGATTGCTCTGAATATATGCAAGGATAAGGTTTTCCACCTGTCGCAGACTGCTGATATTCGTACGTTCGTTCCCGTGGGAGGCATCCACACCAAATCCCACCAAAGCCGTTCTGATGTCACTGCCGGCTTCAATGGCCGAGGCTGCATCCGACCGGTAAAATTCAAACAAATCCTTATTAAATGATATGTCATTTTCCCGGCACAACTCGGCAAGCTTTCGGTTTAGATGGTAATCAAAGGGACCGGACTGATCCATCATCACCAGGGTGGCATCATACTCGGTGGAGTTCTGCCCGGGCGCGACCATGGCGGAATCAATGACAATCATTTCCGTGATATCGCTGTAGAGTACTTCCGTGGCCCCTACGCCCACCTCCTCATTGATGGTAAACAATAGGTGGCAGTCTACGGGCAGGGTGATGCCGGACCGGCAAATGGTCCGGGCCACGGATAACAGCACGGCGGCTCCGGCCTTGTTATCCAGGTGGCGGGCATTGATAAAGCCCTCATATTCATCGATTTCCGGACAGGGGTCCACGGCAATGAAGTCGCCCGGGCAAAAGCCTTTAGCTTCAAGGTCTGCCTTGTTATGGCACCGGGCATCCACCCGGACTTCAATCTGGTTCCATGAGACCGGTTGGGTATCCACGGTATCCCCGTACACATGACCGGAAGCTTTTAAGGGAAGTACCCGGCCTCTGAATTCCCGGCCATCGGTGAACACAGTCACCCGCGCTCCTTCAGCAAACCGGCTGGACCAGGTGCCAATGGGCCGGATAGCCAGTCGGCCGTTGGATTTCAAACGACTGACCATAGCGCCCAGGGTGTCGAGATGTACACATACGGCCCGGTCCAGGGTACTGCCTTTGCCGGAAAGCGTGGCCCGGATGGCACCGCGCCGGGTAACATTATACGGGATGTCCAGCGTATCAAGCTCATTGCACACATAGTGGACAACCTGGTCGGTATACCCGGATGGACTTGGGATCTGAAGCATGGAGATCAATTGTTCCAACAGATAGGCATCACTGATTTTCATGGCATTATTCCGTTACAGTTTCTGGAAATAGAAAGTCAATAAATCGTTGGGCCGTGGACTGGGGTTCATGGTTGGCCAGGCCCGGACGTTCATTGGCTTCAATAAAAGCATAATCGTCTCCACTGACATCCGGCACCATGAAATCAAGACCTGTGACCGGGATATCCAACGTCTGACTTACGGTTACGGCTGCCTGTTTCAAGGCAGGCGAGATATCATCGGTCACATCATGGATGGTCCCGCCGGTATGGAGATTCGCTGTTTTACGAACCACCACAGTGCGGCCTTTTTCAAGAACGCTTTCATAATCCAGCGCTTCTTTATTCAGGCAACGACGGGTTTCGGCATCATCCGGGATAAAACTTTCTCCGCCCGTAGCCGCCATCCGCCGCCGGTTGTGTTTTTCGATCAGTTCACGAATGGCGTGGCTGCCCGTACCGGTAATGGCCGGTGGTTTTCGTACGGCAGCGGCCACAACGTCATGATTGATCACAATAATTCTTACATCTTCGCCTTTAACATAGGTCTCAATGAGAATATCCGAGCAAATCTCAGCGGCACTTTCTATGGCGGTTTCAAGCTCCCCGGGTTCACTGATATCCACACTGATTCCCGTGCCCTGCTCTCCTCTGGCCGGTTTGACCACCACCTGCCCCTGCTGTAACATAAACGCCGTGGATGTGTCCATATCTTTATGCCGGATCTGTTCCGGGGTGCGGATGCTGGCCCGGGAGACAAGGTTCCGGGTCAATCGCTTGTCATCACACTTGGTCATGGCAACAGCAGATGTCATTTCAGACAACGATTCCCGGCAGGTGATGGAACGGCTGCCCAGACTCAAATTAAAAAGACCGTATTCCTCATCAATGACATCCACGATAATACCGCGCCTTTTTGCCTCGTCGGCAATGAGCCTGGCATAGGGGTTCATCTGCTGCACAGCGTCGTGATCCGCCACATACAAGGTCTGATTGATGGAATTTTTACGCTTGATGCAGAAGACCGGCACCCGCTGGAATCCCAGTTTTTCGTACAAAGGAATGGCCACCTGGTTATCATGCATGACGCTGGCATCAATAAAGGCCCGGCCCTTGGTGAAATAGTGGGCGGCCAGATGGCGCACCAGACACGAACCCACTCCCGGAACCCCGGCCTGGGGATCCACGGCCAGGGACCACAGGCTGCATCCATTTTCAGGATCATTAAAGGCCGCCACATGATCAACGCCCGTAATGGTGCCCACCACCTGGTCGCTGTCAGCCGGCTTGGCCACAAGATAGGTACGAAGTTTTGTGGCCCGCTTGTCCAGAAGAAAATCAGGGTCTGCCCCTTTCATATGGCATTTGGCATAAATCCGGTTGACCTGGTCGGCCTCCTGCCGGGTGGACAGACGCTGAATGGTAAGTATCCGGCTGTCTTCCGTTTTTTTACGGCTGTGGTCATAATGCCACAGCCGAAAGGTGTGGGAGGGATCCAGAAACAGTTTATCATGCGCCATGGCAATGATCACATGGGGATCAATGACGTACATGGCAATATCCCTTGTGTCCCGACCGTGGGAACACATGGCGTCTACGATGCGTTCGTTACTTTCAAAGGTATGCCCGAACACCAGGCGGCCCCACCCCATTTCAACAAAGGCGTTGGGCTGCATAGTGCTGGTGGCGGGATTTTCTATCTTTTCCCAGTTCCGTAAAGACTGGCCATATTTTTTTTCTATTCTGTGACTGTTTTTACTCATGTTTAACCTTCCTGGTTCCTAAATCCTATGTTCCTGCAACCAGAATTCTAAAAGCGCCACCTGCCAGAGTTTTGATCCCCGCAATGGGGTGATGTGTTGGTCTGGGCTTTCCAGCAGCGAATTGATGT
Source organism: Desulfobacter latus (assembly GCF_013389365.1). Taxonomy (GTDB): domain Bacteria; phylum Desulfobacterota; class Desulfobacteria; order Desulfobacterales; family Desulfobacteraceae; genus Desulfobacter; species Desulfobacter latus. The sequence goes on along the minus strand of NZ_JACADJ010000052.1, from coordinate 1,928 downwards.
AAATGTCCTGGATGACTTTCCGGTTTTTACAGGCCGGGCTTTCAACAATCGTTTTCACAAAGTCAAAGTATTCGCCCCGGATATATTTCAAAGCCGGCACCGGGAAGTACCCCTTGGGCCTGTCGATAACTCCGGCAGGAATGATATCCCTGGCCGCCTCTTTGAGAATATGCTTGCCCCCGTGACTGATTTTCAACTCGGGCGGAATTTTAGCGGCCAGTTCCACCAGTTCATGGTCCAAAAAAGGCACCCGGGCCTCCAGGCTTGCGGCCATGGTCATATTATCCACCCGTTTGACGGGGTCATCCACCAGCATGACAGTGGCATCCATGCGCAGGGTCTTGTCCACCGCTGCCCGGGCGCCGGGCAGGGCAAACTGCTGTTCAATAAACTCTCGGCTGAAATCTTTATCCCGGAATCTTTCATGAACCATATCGCAAAATTCCTGGTGGGAGCGGTCGCAGAATACCTTTGCGTAATCAGCGGCCGGATTTTGACTGTCCATCATGGGCGGATACCAATGATACCCCCCAAAAATTTCGTCTGCGCCTTGACCGCTCTGAACCACTTTGACCTGTTTGGCCACTTCCCGGCTTAAAAGATAAAAGCCGATACAGTCATGGGAGACCATGGGTTCGCTCATCGCCCGGACACAGTCGGGCAGATTCGGCAGAACCTTTTGGGCATCTGCCTGGATTTTGTGGTGATCGGTGTCGAAATGCCGGGCAATAATATCGGAATATTCAAACTCATCGCCCTTTTCCTCGTCCACAGTTTCAAAGCCAATGGAAAATGTTTTAATATCCTTTTGTCCGGCATGGGCCAGCAATCCCACAATCAGGCTTGAATCAAGCCCGCCGGACAATAGCACGCCGACGGGCACATCCGCCACCAGGCGGCGTTTGACGGCGTCCATCAAGGTGTCGAACAGCAGGCGCTTCCAATCTTCGAAATCATAGCGCTCTTCTTCGCTGTCCCGTCTGAAATCAAGAGACCAGTAGGATTGCTCGACGGCTGCGCCGTTGTGTTTCACCGTCATGGTGGTACCGGGGCCAAGTTTGTTCACCCCCTGGATCAGGGTGTAAGGGGCCGGCACCACGGCATGAAAGTGCATATAATAATGCAATGCCCTGGGCGAAATCTGTTTTTCGATGCCGTCTGCTTCAAGCAGGGCCGGCAAAGCGGAGGCAAAAACAAGGCGCTGGTCTGTTTTATGATAATACAACGGTTTAATGCCCAGCCGGTCCCTGGCCATAAATACCGTGTCGTTGCGCTGGTCATAGATGACAAATGCAAACATGCCGTTAAATTTTTCCACACAGGATTCACCCCAGCAGTGATAGGCTTTAAGGATCGTTTCCGTATCCCCTGTGGATGAAAAGGTGTATCCAGCCTTTATCAGGCGTTCACGAAGCGCTTTGTAGTTGTAAATAGCGCCGTTGAATACCAGAACCAGGCCTAAATGTTCATCCACAAAAGGCTGGTTGGAAGCATCCGAAAGATCAATAATCTTCAAACGCCGGTGACCAAATCCGATCGAACCCTTTCTGTATATGGCCCCATGCTCCGGGCCCCGCCGAATCATTTTATTATTCATTTTTGCAATTGTTTCATTGTTTGCGGCCGTACCGTCAAACACAATTTCACCACAAATACCACACATAAAAAATCATCCGTTCATGATAAGTTTTAAATTTAGAGTATAGGAGTTTCCAGTACCCAGTACCCAGTACCCAGTACCCAGTACCCAGTACCCAGCACCTACCAGCCCGCCCAAAGGGCGCTAATTTAACAACGCATTGGAACTTTTATCTAAAATATCATTGAAAATATGTTGATTTCCCTGCCCTTATTGTCAGGCAGAGGCAGGGCGCCCTTAAGGAAAACCAAATCTGTAAAAAGAACACAATTAATTTTATATCGTATTC
>NZ_JACADJ010000051.1 GCF_013389365.1 Desulfobacter latus | reverse complement strand
TTTGCTACTGAACTGCTGGCTGGGCTTTATTCAGATGGGACTCTCACCCATTGGGTAACAATAGCAAATTTCCTGGCTTTCCTTTTACCTCCTTTCCCAATGCTTCGGGCTTACTTGACGCAACGATAATCGAGTTTTATCAAGCAATAAAAAAAATATAGGGCTTGATTCTATTATAGGCCGTTTTTTGTAGGGGCAATCCCTCTGTGGTTACCCTCGTCAGAGCAGGCACGGTGGCCTGCCCCTACAGCGGCAGACGTTAGAACCAATCCTAAAACAGACGATATTTTGACAAGGTTCGGCAACATGGTCAACTATTTATATCTCAGTTTTAACGTTTAAAATAGCGCCCTTTGGGCGGGCTGTTAGGTACTGGGTACTGGGTACTGGGAAATGGAAATTCCTATACTCTTAAATTGGGTTTACATTTTGATTTGAAGTTACTATAGACGACCTCAATTAAACCATTGCTGAGAAATAATTCGGAGACCAGAAATCGAAAAATATCTGCATATCATTCCCCTTTTTTCAGGGCTGACAAAAGACCAGTGTAGGACCCTATCCGATTTGGCAGGCGAATTGACCGTAAACAAAGGCAAGTTGATCTTCCAGGAAGGTGACAGGGGCGAAGGGTTTTATATTGTGGCGGCAGGCAAAATTAAAGTATTTAAAATGTCGTTTGAAGGCAAGGAGCAGATCCTGCACATATACGGCCCCGGACATATATTTGGTGAAGTGCCGGTGTTCCAGGGAAAAAGTTTTCCGGCCTCTGCCATGGCCCTGGAACCTTCAACCCTTCTTTTTCTGCCCAGGCAGGCATTTGTCCGGCAGATTGAAAAATCCCCCGCCCTTGCCATGAATATGCTGGCAGACCTGTCCAGGCGCTTGAGGGAATTTACGATTCAGATTGAAAATTTAAGCCTGAAGGAAGTTCCGGCCAGACTGGCCGCGTATATTCTGACCCTGGCCCAGGAAGGGACGGAGCATTCACAGATGAGCCCATTGCCCCCAAAACGCCTGCCGGCAGTCGGCGTGTCGTTACCTGTTTCCAAGGTTCAACTGGCAAGCCTCATCGGCACAACCCCTGAGACCATTTCCCGCGTATTAAAAAAGATGGAGCTGGGTGGATTTATCAAGGTAGATGGGAAACAAATTTTGATTTTAGATCAAAAGGGCATGGAAAAATTATCCCGTACCGGCCGTCTTTAGAAAGGTGGGTGGGAGGGCTTCTCAGTAATGGGAAGTCCGCTCCCGATTTCTTTTAAAAATTTTTTATTTTTGAAAAATAATGACTGGGTAATATAAGGCGAAACATATTCGTCACTTCCTGAACCTTTTTAGCCTTTTCGTCACTCTCTTTTTTGATTATAAGCAATTCACCATCAAACAATTCTGAAAAATACTTTAATGCTGCTTGTTTTCTTTCTTCCTCAGTTTTGAATTGTTTACGAATTTTGAAAAGCTCCCCTTCGTCCAACCAATATCCTGCACATTTAGGGCAATGATCTACCTTGACCTCCCTTTTTACACTGTAAAAATGTTGCATCATCTATTGATACGCTGGGCTTGGTCATAACTTCAGCCACTTTTCATCGATTTTTTTTAAAACGAAAATTAAACATTATAAATACAATACGTTAAAAGTGGTCGAAGTCGTATTTCTGTATGGGTGGCTCATCTTATGATCAAGCCCGATAGTTTTTTCCGGCAGCCTTCAAGCATGGTAAAAAATTTCATGCAAATCATCCTATCGTTCAGCTTGTTTTGAATTTGCTCAAAGTCCCTTGGAGTTCAGCAGCCATTTTTTGAAGATTTTCCGACTGTTTGTTGATCTGATCAGCATTATCAGCAACCAAATTAGCGCTTTCATTAAGTTTTGAAATGTCATGAGCAACATCTTGGGAGGCACTGGAAGATTCGTTGACGTTTTTATTGGCATCCTGAACTCCGTCTGCTACCTGAGTTATGTTCACGGTGATCTCTGAAGTAGTAACGGATTGTTCTTCAACAGCCGCCGCAATGGTGCTGATAATTTGGTGAATATCCTGAATGACCCCGGTTATCTGGCCAATACGCTCCACGGAACTATTAGTAGTGTTTTGAATATTATCTATTTTACCCTTGATATCCTGAGTCGCTTGGGCGGTTTGACCAGCCAGTTCTTTGATTTCATTGGCTACAACAGAAAACCCTCTTCCAGCTTCTCCGGCCCGAGCCGCCTCGATAGTAGCATTTAGGGCCAGTAAATTGGTTTGTTCGGAAATGTCATGAATGGTTTCTGTCACTTTACTGATATCCATGGCCGACTGTTTGAGTACCTCTATCTGTTCAGATGTCTCTCCGGCCTGAGAAACGGCATCTTCGGAAATATTTCGTGCGCGTTCCGAATTTTCCGTAATTTCATTGATGGTGGCACTCATCTCCTCGGAAGCCGTGGCTACCATAGAAATATTCGTCGCTGACTGTTCCATGACGGCTGCCACAGCAGATACATTGGCGGACATTTGTTCTGATGCGTTGTTCGCATTCTTTGAAAGCTCCGAAGCATTTTCGGCCTCCTGGGCAAGTTCTCCGGCAATATGCAAAAGTTCTTTGGATGAATGTTCCACCGATTGGGTATTTTGGACGCTTTGGCTAATAATCCCCTGGAGATTTTCCATAAACCGATCGAACCAAGCTGCCAGTTCCCCCACCTCATCGGTTGACTGAATGTCAAGGCGTTTGGTCAGATCCCCTTCGCCTTCGGCAATATCCCGAAGACTTTCCACCACTTGACGAATGGGTTTTACGATAGTACCGCTGATAAACCAAATAGCTCCGAAAATAACCAATAAAGCCACAAAAGCAATGCTCAAAATAGAGTAAGTCATGGTCCTGACTCTCTTTTCAAATGTACTTTCAGGGATACTTATGATAAACGACCACGGAGTATCGCTTGCCCCCATGGTAATAGGAGTCAAAACCTGAAAACTGGCAATACCAGTGGCTTTGCTCACTTTGTAAAGGGAATATTGTTTTCCGTGCTTCAGTGCATCACGGATGGGTTCACGAACATCTTCACGTTGTCGTTCGATAAAATCTTTTCCCAGGATATCTTTTTTGTGATGAGCCACCAAAACCCCTCCGTTTGAAACGATATAGCCGTATCCGGTGCCATAAGGTTTTATATCACTAATCAATTCCGTGAGAGTATCCATGGTAAAATCAACACCTGCCACCCCGAGTACCTTGCCTCCGACTTTTATAGGAACCACAAGGCTGGTAATGAGCATTTCTTCCCCCCCAATTGAATACAGATAAGGTTCCAAAACCTGTTCATTTCCACTTTTTAAAGCCAACAGATAATAATCTCCGGCACCTGGGGTATCATAATCAATCAAAGGTTCTACCGTTATTTTACCGTTTCCCCTGCTCCAATACGAAACATAGCGCCCTGTAGAGTCCGATCCTGGAGTATCCACATATTCACTGTCTTTTCCATCAAGCGCGTTGGACTCCCAACAAGACCAGACACCAACGAATCCCGGATTTCTCTCAAGAACCTGCTTGAGCATAGCATCCATTATATGTCGGTTCGGTTCATCTGCCCGTTTGAGTGCTTCAAATGCATGAGCCAAAGTTCTTGCAGCATCCATCCCCACCTCGATATTCACTTGAGTTTTGGCACCATATCGGTATGCCATCTCTTCACAATACTTTTCAGCTGAATCTTTTGCCATATTACTTGTTTTTACAGTAACAAAAGCGATAGAAAGACCAAATGCAACCAAAACAGTGAGACCGATAAACACAATCATTTTCGACTTAATTTTCACTTAGCACTCCTTAATGAAATTCTGCAAATATTTGGGCATCCTTCATATCCCCACAAAAGTAGTTTACACTTTTTGTGAGAAGTCCTTGAAAAATAGAGATTGATCTCAAAAAGTGTAAAGTAGTTATGAAGGATCCCAATATTTGACGATATTTTTTCAAGATAAAATAGCACATAAACCTACATTCTGCACCCCATATGTTGATTTTGTAGTTTATTTTCGACTCCCCAGTATGCTCGTATTCTTTTGGCAAACTGTTTTCCATCCCATTTTTGGCTGAGCAGATAATAGCTGGTCTCGCATGAGATATTCTGACACTCTTGAAGAACAGTTCGACATCATCGTATAAATCTTCGTAGCGGCAAACCGCACAAAATACATATAAAAATGAGCTATAAAAATGGGAAAGCCACTGAAAAAATAATGTTATCCCGCTGGTATGATTTCACGAAAACATCATCAATAGGATTATGATTTTCATACAATCTTTCATCCAGCCATTCGATTTTTTTGGCAGAGGTTTTTAAACCGGTTCGGCGGTATTTGAGCAAGGCCTCTTTGATGGTCCAGATTTTCAGGATGGTTTCAAGATCTGCCCCGGCGTATGTGCTTTGTTCTTTATTGGAAAATCCGGCGTGTAAAAGGGCCGGGATATCCAGAGGGCTTATGGCCTCCATATCAACACCCAGGGCATCAGCCTTTCCGCACAGCGCGGCCAGGGCGTAATCCCCTGAATGTGTAATGGATATGGCATAATCAAAGGAGGGGGCCAGACATGGCGCCCCGGATGCGTCATTATGTATCTCAATGGCATCCGGGGACAGGCCTGTCTCCTGCATGACAAGATTTTTCACAGCCCATCGTCCGGCCAGGCGTTCCACCTGTTTTTTCAGGGCAAACAATTGATTCAGCCCATTCAGTTCTGCCGGGGAAAGCACAGGCTGTGTAAACTGATCCGGACGAAATCGGCAGCCGGGCCTGGTCTGGTAACTAGGCCCGACGATCTGGGGCAATAAGGCCTTGAGCATTGCCGGAATGTGAACAAGGCAGAACTGAATGCCTTGTTCCCGGAACAGCAGGGTCATGCGTTGCATTTATCCGGCGATTAGGCTGTTTCCAGCTTTACCTTGGACAACGCAAGACGGTCCTCTTCGGCCAGGCGATCCACCCGGACCATCTCAAAGTCCTGGATATCAATAATCACACGGCCCGAAGGTTCTGCCAGCTGCATATGGTAGGTTTTAGTGTCAGCACCCTGGGCCAGACGCCGGGTCACACAAAAATAAGGCGTATCCGGCAGAACAGTAGCTGCAAATAATACCTTGCGAATGGTATAAGGTAGCATCACGTCCGCACTGGTGAAAAATTCAAGTATGCCGCCGGTCTGGAACATGGCATCCATGATCACCACAGGGGTGGCAAATTCAGGATAGGTTTGGCATTTAAAAAATTCGCGTCCGGGCCGCCATTGAACCACGGTGACCAGACTATCCCCGTCCAGGGAGGCCAACTGATCCACAGAGCGGAACAGCCCGTCCATGAACAGCCGGTCCGGGTGGTAGATCTGTTTCTGCCACTCGGCATCGACCTTAAATTCGGACAGCGCCGGGACAGAAATCTCATCCAGGGCAGGCAAGTCCGTACCGATTTTAAATTTACCCTGGTAATGCAGGGTATCCTGAACAGGGGCTTTGCCTCCCGGGGGGATGAAGACAGAATGAATCTCGGTTGTTATTAATCCGTCCGCGTTTTTCTCAGCAAAAATTTCAATATGCTTGGGACGGTTTTTTAACAATTTGATGCCATAAGGGATTTTAAAGTCACTGACCTCAAGGACGCGTCCCTGGGCACCGCTGTATTCCAGAGCCGCTTCGGCCATGGTTTCCAGGCCGGTTGCGCCTAAAAATAAAGGTACCCCTTTTCTGGCATGGTCGAAAAGAAAAAGATCCCTGTCGGCTTCCAGAAGACGTTTGAATTTCACCCCGTCCCGGCCGGCATCCGTTTCTGCGGTATCCAGAAACGGACCAATGGCAAGGAGGCCGTCCGGATCAAATGCAGCTGGATTCTTTTCAGGGGGCGCACCAATCAGGACTTCATTACTAACCGGATTTTGCAGCTCTTCCTGGAAAAAACGAACCCCCTGGGCCACCGGCAGAAAGGCAATGCCTTTCTCCTTTAGCACGGCTTCAATGGTGCCTTGGGCCGCCATTCCGATTTCAGCCCAGGCGGTCCAGTCAAAAACTTTATAGGTCAGTTCAGGTGTTTTCAATGCGCTTGCCTGTATCATGGCGCCCATCATGTCGTTTCCTGCGGTGTAGTCTGACTGGGCTTCATTGCCGAATCTGGCCGTGATGGATGAAAAACCGATGAGATAGCGGCAGTTTTTGTTTTCAATGGCTGCCAGTACATTGGCCATCCCCTTGACCTTGGTGTCAAAAACCAGATTGAAATCATCCAGGGATTTTTTTTCAATCATAATGCTCCGGTCCACACCTGCGGCATGAATCACCCCGTCAATACGGTCGTATTGGCTGATCGCCTTTAGAACGGCGTCGGGGTCGGTGACATCCACGGCATGGTAATCCACGGTCTTTACTTGGGTACGCAATTGGGCCAGATTTTCCCGGGCCGTAAGAATCCGCCGCAGTCCGGCGGTTTTGTTTTTCAGCTCCACGGGTTTGGCTGTCGGATGTATGTACTTGAGTGCGGCCATGATTTGTGTATCATCCATGGCATCGGTTACAGGAATTTCCAATTCATCTTCCACCCGGCTGCGTCCTAAAATAACCAGGTTCATGTCCGGGCGGATAACCGCCTTGAGCAGTTCATAGGTGATGCCCGCAGCACCGCCGGTGACCAGCAGGGTGTCGGTCTCTTTGATGACAGCGGTATCCTGCCCTTGGGGGTGTGATGCCGCAGGACTGCCGGTATTTGCCCGGATACCAAACCTTGAACCCTTTTCAATGCCCACCTCCAGGCGGGTGCTCATGCTGAACACTTCGTCCATGAACAAGGATGCGGCGTTGGTCATATCGGCAAGATCATTTTTATCCATGAACTCCACAAGTTTTACCCCTGTTTGCGGGTACTCCTTGGCTACGGTTTTCAGCAGGCCTGAAATACCGCTGAAAACCGGAAAAATCTGATCCGGTGCCGGTTCTTTGAAACGCGCCAGGGCGGACTGAACAGACAGGGCAGCCAGGCGGCCGTGAGATTCATCTAGCCGGCTGCCAAATGCCTTGCACAACAGGAATAAAAATTTCACTGATGCGCTCTCTGCCGCCGGGTTTTCACCTGGCGCCATGACAAAATCCAGGGGGTGAAGGAAAAAGATCCCTAAAATACCCTCATGGCCCGCCTTAATCCGGGAGATAAGGTCTTCAGCACCTTCAAGCGTATTTAAATCAACGGTGTAATCATCCTGTTCACTGTTGCCCACACAGATGACGTCCCCTTTATTCTCTTTAATCAGATCTGCCACAGCCCGGCCAAATCCCTGATTGTCCATGGTGACCAAATAGGTTTGCCCTTCAAAATCACGGTGGGCTGGTGCAGGACTGGGCAGTTCACGCAATCCAAAGGTATAACTTTGGATTCCCGCGTGATCCGAATCGTCCAGGGTCTGGGCCTGGCTTGACTGGCCGGACTGCTCTGTTTCAGGTGCTTGGGTGCCCGGGGTTGCCGGAGCCGATGGAGATTCGGCATTATCGTTGCCATTCCCAGCGATTTGGGCCTGTATATATTCACTGATTTTACTGATGGTGTTCAATTCGGACAGATTGATATCCTCGGGAACAGACAGGCCGTATGCTTTGGTGATCTTGCCGAAGGTCTCCACCTGCTTGACTGTGTCAATGCCCAAATCCGCTTCCAAATCCAGGTCCGGTTCAAGCATGTCCTGGGTGTAACCGGTTTGCTCGGCGATCATGGTTGTGATTTCTGCCGTGACATCCGGGCCGGTGTCAGTACCGGAAGCCGGGGCCTGATCAGCTGTAACGGATTCAGGCTGTGTCGGAGAATCCTGCGTCTGAATGCGGCTTCCGATATACTCAGCAATTTTTTGTATGGTATTCAATTCAGACAAATTGATATCCTCGGGAACAGACAGACCGTATGCTTTGGTGATTTTGCCGAAGGTCTCCACCTGCTTGACCGTATCAATGCCCAAATCCGCTTCCAGATCCAGCTCCGGTTCAAGCATGTCCTGGGTGTAACCGGTCTGCTCGGCGATCATGGCTGTGATTTCTGCCGTGACATCCGGGCCGCTGCCGGAACTTGGCGCCGGTGTCTGGACAGCGGTATCAGTGTCAGGCTGTGTCGGGATCTCCTCCGTCTGAATTCGGCTGCCGATATACTCGGCAATTTTCCGGATGGTGTTCAGTTCCGAAAGGCTGATATCCTCGGGCGCGGTCAGACCAAAAGACTTGGTGATCTTGCCGAAGGTCTCCACCTGCTTGACCGTGTCAATGCCCAGGTCTGCTTCAAGATCCAGATCCGGTTCCAGCATGTCAATGGTATAACCGGTCTGCTCGGCAATCATGGCTGTGATATCATCCATGATATCCGGGCCGCTGCCGGAACTTGGCGCCGGTGTCTGGACAGCGGTATCGGTGCCAGGCTGTGTCGGGATCTCCTCCGTCTGAATTCGGCTGCCGATATACTCGGCAATTTTCCGGATGGTGTTCAGTTCCGAAAGGCTGATATCCTCGGGCGCGGTCAGGCCAAAAGACTTGGTGATCTTGCCGAAGGTCTCCACCTGCTTGACCGTGTCAATGCCCAGGTCTGCTTCCAGATCCAGGTCCGGTTCCAGCATGTCATGGGTGTAGCCGGTCTGGTTTGCGATCAGGTCGGTGATTTGGCTTAAAACATCTGTGGCCGTTGCATCATTGCCCGCAGCTTTTTCAGGCTGTTTTGCGGGTGCCGATACCGGCTGTCCGGGTACATCGTGTACCTTTGATGTCCGGCTCTCCGGGGCATCATGCCCGGCAGTGTCACGGCCTTTTTCTTCTATATTCTCCCGGGCCGTTGTATCCGGGTCCGTGTGCTTATCCCTGGGCAGAACGCACAGGGTTTTATTTATAACGCCCAGCCTGGGCTTGGGGCTGCCGGTAATCCGGGTCAGCCACGCATGGTAGGCCGGATTGTTCTCCACGTCAGCTTCCTGGACACGGCCCATCAATAAAAAGGCAAAATGGGACCCGAACCCGGCGCTGAAATGCAGTCCAAAACGATAATCACCATGGCCGGATTGTGTAAAATTCAAATCTGAAAATTCCGCAGGGACATTATCCAGGTTGGCCACAGGCGGAAACATATTTTTCTGCAGGCCTTTGACCAGTACGGCATCCTCAATACCCGCGCCCAGGGTATGGCCCGTATATCCCTTGGTGTTGGTGATTGCGATTTGCTTGTAATTGTCTGGAAATGCATTCTTTAACGCATTAACTTCAGCCGAGGCACTGCCGCCCCGGGCCGGTGTAAAGGTCTCATGGGACATAAATACCAACTGATCGGCAATGTCCGCACGGGATATGGCGTTTTGTCTTTCCACCCGGCCCACGAATTTATTGAGTTCATCTGCAAGATGGCCCACATCAATGCGGGAGGGATGGAATGCGCTGTTGCCGATATGGGAGCCTAAAATCCGGGCTTGACCGTTCAATCCCCTGCGTTGCAAAGTGTCTTCCCGCTCCACAACGATTCCCACGGCACCGGAGCCTAAAATCGTGCCGTTTCGGTCCTCATCAAAAGGTTTGGCCGCATCTGAAACCACTTCCTTGCTGGTGGCGGCACCCATGGCCAGAAATCCTGACCCCACCCACGGCATCTGGGCCTCACTTGTGGCCGCTTCCCCGCCGATGACAATCACCCTGTCGCAGCGGGCGTTTCGAATCCAGTCCTCTGCCATGCCAATGGCCTGGGTCGTGGATGCACACGCCCCGCTCAGATGAATATTGGGCCCCTTTGCCCGGATGAGCTGGGCAAAATGTGCGCCGCCCAGGGATACGATGTCAAAAAGAATATTACGTTCAAATTTATACTGGCCGTAGACTTTGCGGCGCTCACGGATCTTAAAAAACCAGTCCGTAATCACATCCTTCATATCCCTGTCCGAGAGATTCTCCATCAGGTGATAGTAGATGTTTTCCAGCTCTTCATAGGGTTTGACGTAAAACTTGTTATAATAATACGCATTGAGATGGTGTAACAGGGTTTCAAAGCCCGGGAAGATACCCGTCATGATCACGCCGGTAGTCTCCTGCATCTCTTCAGGCAATACCAGTGCGTCCGGGATGCTGCTGCCGGTGGAGGTTTTTTTATACCCTTGGACCAGGGGGATATGGGCGTCTTTCAAGGCTTCAAGCCCTGCTGCCATGGCCAGTTCATCCACAAGGTCAAATTTGCGGCTGATGCCGTATTCCGTAGACAGATCAAAATACCCGAGTTTCCCGGCCAGCTGGATCACATCCTGGGTGCGCACAATATCCACAAACCTGGCATTGCCGCTGGGTTGTTTGTATACCCGGGTAATATTCATGTCCACGATTTTGTGTTTCTCTTCCTGGGTCAGGGGTTCAATAAAATTATTGCCGGCCAGAATACGGTCAAAATTTTTCTCGTTGAATACCTGGTGTCCTTTGCCCGGCAGGCCTACGGCAACACCGGCAATACAGACCGAATCGGTATACAGGCCCAGATTTTCAATGGCCGCCAGGGCATTTCTCTGCTGAAACGCCTGGTATTCACGCTGAAGTGCTTCCTGGACCAGCGTTTTGTTCTGCGCTAAAAAGGTGTTGAAGGATATATCGTCGTTCATCATTGCTTTGGGGGCGTCGTTTTTTTGCAGGCCCTGATTTTTCAAATTCTTATTATTCAGATCTTTAGGTTCAAATTTTTTGAGTTCCAGAGCAACGGCGTCGCTTGCCTGGGCAATGTCCTTTGCCTTGGGTATGAACCGCTCCAAGGCCAGATTAAAACTGTCAAGCTCTCCTTTTTTGGCATCTGCCGTGGGCATGAATTCCGGATTTTCAATGGAGATGTTTTTCAACAGGTTGCACAACAGCCGGCCCGGTCCGATTTCAATAAATCTTTTGCAACCCTGGGCATGAACACCTTTTACGGATTCGACAAACTCCACCGGGGAGACGATCTGACGGGCCAGATGGACCCGGATCATCTGTTCATCGGCAGGATAGGGTTTCGCTGTCAGGTTTGAAATAATCTTATGGGCATTTTCAATGTTGAATTTTACGGACTCAAGGGTCTTGGCCATATTGGCAGCGGCAGGTTCCAATATCGGGGTATGAAATGGTGCGGACAGCGCCAATTTTTTATGAAAAATATCTCTGTCTTTAAGATAGGCGCAGAAAAGGTCTATGCCCTTTGTTGTCCCGGCAATGGCAGTCTGTTTTTCGCTGTTTTTATTGACCAGCCAGATATCGTCGACACCGGAGGTTGAAATCATGTCCTGTGCCGCGTTTTCTCCGTCAAAGACCACCATGATGCCGCCGGGGTTTTCAGCGGCGGCCCGGGCCATGAAATCAGACCTGGAAATCACAAGGTTCATGGCCGTAGTGAAATCAACCAGGCCTGCGCAATAAAGGGCCGAGTATTCTCCAACACTGTGCCCGATATAAAAATCAGGTTCAAACCCTTTGAGATGCAATGCATGGTAGATGGCTGCCGTGGACAGAAAAATGGCCGGCTGGGTGTTTTCCGTCTGGTTCAGCGGGGCACCGCCGGCATTCATGATCTCCAGCAGGGATGCGCCCCGGCGTTCCTGGAAAATGGCATCCCCCTGGTCCATCAGGGCTTTGACGTCAGGAAGGGCGTCGTAAAGTGATTTGAGCATACCTGCAGACTGAGCGCCCTGGCCCGAAAGCAAGGCCGTGACCGCAGCGATCCGGACCTTGTCCGGCCAGACCCCTGGGCTGACTGCGGGCTGTTCCACAGATACGGAAGCGTCCTGGGGCCTCAGGAACCGGGGCAGCCGGCCAATAATTACATGGGCGTGATTGCCGCCGATACCATTGACATCCGCCCCCAGTAATGCGCCATCGGCCAGCGGGGTCATCTCTTTAACCGGGTGCAGCAGGCTGTCCTTTTCTATGAGCGTAGAGTGGGGTCTGTATCCGTGGGTGGGCAGCAGCAGCCCTTTATCCGACATCATTAAAAGCCGTGTCATGACGACAGCGGGATTGGCGGCTTTAAAGTACCCGAATTCTGTTTTGATATTACCGTATGCCACGGGATGGGTCAGGCTTTTTTCAATGGCCTGTTTTTCAACCAGATCCAGGAACGGGTGGGACACACCAAAGACATCCAGATATGCCAGATTGGGTTTCCGGGTTTTAAATGCCCCACTGTCACTTGAGATCACCTTTTCATATTTGTTTTCAGAAGGCGAGAGCAAATGCTCGGGCGCGCTTGCCGCCGTATTCAGGCATTTTAATTCACCCAGGATCGGCATATTGTTCTGTTTTGCATATTTATAGGTGGTGACGACCAGGCAGGCCGCCCCCTCCCCCATGACATAGCCGTTGGCATCATTATCAAACAGGCAGGGTTCGGTTTCCGCCAGAATGCCTAGGCGTTTGAATGAGAGCAGCACCCCCGGATACAGGTTGGTATCCACACCGCCGGTAAGCACCACGTCCAGGTCGCCGGCACGCAGATTTTTAACGGCCATATCCAAGGCCATGGTGGCGGAAGCACATGAGGCATCCACCACAAAATTGGTGCCCTGGATGTTATAATGTTTGGAGATGCGTGCAGACACAATGTTTGACAGCATTCCGGGGATGCTGTCCCCGGTCATGGCAGGATACTTTTTGCTTAGAAGATCGCCCACATGGCCTGCAATGGCTGAAAGGGTATTTTCATCCACCTCTGAAATGGACTGGATCATGCGCTGGAGCAGCGGAATCCGGGTGCGAATAATAGATTCAACATTCCGGGTGCCGGAAATTGTGCCCAGGATGGCACCAATCTTGTTACCGGTAGTCAGTTTATCCTTAATGCCGGCTTGTTCAAGGGCCTGGCCTGCCGCATCCAGGCCGAACAACTGGGCCCGGTCCATGTACGTCATGGCTGAAGGCGGAATCTTAAAGGTTTTCATGTCCAGCATGAAGTCGTCAACAACACCGTTATTCATCATGGGCAGGCGAAAGCCCGAATTTTCATCCTCTTCGGCATAGCATGCATTGGCCAGACGATCGGCCGGCATGGGATGGTAAGCCTTTTGCCCGGAAACCATGGCATCCCAGAACGCCTCTTTATTTCCGGCCTTTGGCAGGACAACACCGATGCCGGAAAACACAATCCTGTCGTCATTGGGATCATGGTCAAGATCTGTAAAAATCCTGCGGGGAAGCGTGGTGTCGGCTTGGTTGAACTCGCTGACCACGGCATGGTAGTTAATGCCCCCGAACCCATAGGCACTTACCGCTGCCATGCGCGGACCATTGGCCGGCGCATCCCAGGGTTGAGGATTTTCCAGGACAAACAGGGAAGAGTCTGCCATGTCGATTTTCGGAGATATGTTTTCAAATGTGCCGTTGGGGGGCAGCGTCTGATGGTTTAAGGCCAGCAATGTCTTTATCATACCGGCCATGCCGGCCGCCCCGAGTAAATGACCAATCTGGGATTTAATGGTTGATACACCAATCGGTGCGCCCTGGTCATACACCTGGCGCAGGGTCTCCATCTCCACGGCATCTCCCACTTTTGTACCGGTGCCGTGGGCTTCGATAAACTGCACCATCCCGGGGGAAAATTCCGACTTTATTTTTTCATGACAGCGCCTAAATGCTAATACCTGCCCCGCTTTATCCGGGGCGGCAATGCCTTTGCCTTTTCCATCGGAAGACGAGGCAACACCCTTGATGACACCAAGGATGGGGTCATTTTCCCGAATGGCGTCTTTGAGCCGTTTCAGGACCAGGACACCGGCCCCTTCGCCCAGAACAAACCCGTCCGCCCGTTCATCAAAAGGAAATGATCCGTTGGCGGACAGTGTGCCCATTTTACAGAATCCCACAAAAGATTCCGGTGTCATGTTGGTGTTGATACCGCCAGCAATCACCATGTCATGGGTACCGCTTAAAAGCTCATGAATCCCGCAGTCAATGGCGGCAAGGGCGGTGGCACATGCGGCATCCACCACGTAATTGGTACCGAATATGCCTAAATGATGTGCAATACGGGCTGCCTCCATGTTCAGCGTGACACCATGTACAGGTTCGTAAATTGAGCCCTGGGACATTTTTATGCGTAACTGGTCAATGATTTTATTTTGTTCCGTTTCGGACAGGGCTTTGAATTCCGGCGTATTGCGCAGATAGTCTTTAACCTCGGGAAAAAAGTATTTAAAATGCAAATCCGATGCCATTTCATTGCCAAGGCAGGTGGCCACGATAACGCCTGTTCTGTGCTGGCATTTTGCTGCAATCCGGTTATCATCAGTTAAAAGGTTGGCATTTTCCACTGCCTGGTAGGCGGCATGCAGCAGCATCTGCTGGCTGCGGGACAATTTAGATGCCTTGGACGGTGTATACCCGAACCGTTCATTGTCAAACTGGAAATCATTGACTAAGCCTGCGACCTGTGTATAAGACTTGTCTTCGGCCTTTGGATCAGGATCATAGTAAAGGGATTCTTCCCAGCGGCTGTCAGGGACCTTGCCGATACTGTATTTTTTATCAAGAATATTCCGCCAGAAGGTGTCGGTATCATGGGCATCGGGAAACACACATCCCATGCCGACCACGGCAATGTCATCATTGATCTGACCATCGGCAGCGGTCAGCACTTCAAGTGCGTTGAGCCGGGCAATCATCGCATCCTTTTGCTGGAACAGTTCCTCATGAATCCGGGCGATAGTGGTCTGGTTCTCAAAAAAAAGAAGACCTTCCCCGGTCATGAAATTGCCGTTTGATAGTTGTTCTTCGTCGTTGTATAAAATCCACTGGCCATCGTTTTCATGGCCGAAATCAGGTGTCTTGCCTTTGGCGCCGATGAGAAGTGAACCTAAATTATCCTTTTCAAAGGCACTTTTGCGTGAACCTAAGGTCATGGTGCCATCTGCCAGGCGGCAATGCTCATTTTTCATGATCTGGCCGGCAAAATTCGTGTTGGCGGTGCGGCAGGCAAGCCCCACGGTGGAGCCGATGATGGTGGTACAGTTGTGTTCCTGAACCACCTGCTGATAGACAGGTGTTATGGCGCCTGTTTCAACAATCTCCTTTGTAAACAGGTAAGCGGTGCCCAGTTGAACGCCGATCTTTACCCCTTCCTTTGCCAAGAGCGCTGTCATGGCTGATATGAAATGAGACCCGGCAGCGCTGATAACCCCCCCGGCAAACAGGACGCTCACATCCGGCCGTTGATCCGAAGGCAGATCCAACAGGGTTTCAATACTCACTTCCCACAAAACCATACTGGACAGGCTACCGATATGACCGCCGGCTTCATTGCCTTCCAGAATAAAGCGCCTTACCCCTTTTTCAAATGCGTTTTTCAGGACGCCGGGCATGGGGGTGTGAAGATATGCCCGGGTACCGCAGGCTTCCAGTTCATTGATCTGGGAGGGGATGCCACCGGCAAAAAGGGCAAAGGGGGTATGTTTGGTTTTGATCAGTGCCAGGTGATGATCCAGGGTGGGGTTAAAGGCTTTGATGCCGATCATGCCTGCACCAAATGCGGGCAGGTCATCTGATTTTTCCGGCAGAATTGTGTCTGCAATCTCAATGGGAAGACTGCCTAAGGCAAAAAAGGGCAGACCGCCGTTGTCGTAAACGGCCTTGGCAAAATCTTTGTTGTCGGAAATGTTGGCCATGGGGCCCTGGGTAATGGGAAAACGGGTGCCGTGTTCCTTTGCCAGGGGGGTGTGTTCCGTTAAGGGATCAAATTGCTCCACAGCGTTCAGGGCATTTCCCACAGAATCGAACAGGGCCCGGATCATTTGTTCAATACCGTTGCCGCGCTTTACAAAGTGTCGGGCAAAGACCGCGTCCTGGCCAAGATAGAACAGGGATTGCATGGGGGTGTCATGATCCTGGCCCAGGGATGTCATATTTTGCTCAATTGCCGTTTTAATGAAATCCAGGTTCTCTCCGTCTGCTTTTTTAATACTGATTTCTTTGATCAGGTCCTGGACGATCTTTGTCCCGGGCTTGGCAAATACCCGGTGCTGTGTGGTGCCGTCACCGTCTAAAATGACAGTGTCGGTTTCTTCCATTTTTTCCAGGGCCGCTTTAAACGTCCCGGAAACCGGTGAGTCTTCAGCTAAATAAAGCTGGGCATCCAGAACCAGACCCGCCGCCCCGGCTGCAAAAAAGCCCGGGGCCGTGTGAAAACCCACGCCGCCATGGACAAAGTATGGAAGGTCACTTTTTTGTGCATAATACTGACTCAGCATGAAGCTTGACGAAGAAGATGCCCTGCCCCCGGCTTCCCTGCCTTTTACAATAATCCCATGGGGATTGATCTCTTTCAGGATGGCTTCAAGGCCGGGTTCATAAATTTCCATCATCAAAATTTCAGCGTTTAGCGCTTGCCGTTTGACGAGTGAATCCGGGTCATGGTAGGCAACAATGACACATTCGGGCAGATCTGCCGGGTGCTGATTAAAATAGTCCCAGATATCTTCATCCTCCGCATAAATCCGGATAGCGTGACGCAGATTTTGATTTTTAAGCTGCCGGAGCAGATCAGGAAGTTCTGATGTACCGATGAATTCAGCGTCCAGAACAGGCATGGCACCAGCCAGCCGGATGTTCTTAAAAAAATCAAGGTCATATGTTTTTGGGGGATGATATGCCAGCAAAGGCAGGCGGGTGGTCAGTATTCTATTAAGCACGGAGCGTCTCCTTTTAGGTTCTATTTGAACGGCTCGTTATGGGGGCGTATGCCCAAAAATTATCTATATGCATCTTGCATCCGGATAACTTTTCACCCAAACACGGGCTTTCGTTCAGGCACAGGTTTTCTCCGGCAATTGCAAACAAAAAACGTGCCACCACCCGTCAAATACATATTAAAACTCTGAATATAAAGGAAAAATAAATATTATTGCTTTGACACTAAGATTTGATTTACAAATTAGTGTGCAAAAAACGTATTCATGTCATACAATAAATGAACACAAATTTACGCGTTGAATTAAGATTATGAAAGAAATAACCGATTTTCTGCCCGAAGAACTGAATTTTTTTAAATGCGTTCACTACGCCGGCACGGCCAATCCCTTCGGTAGAGAGCGGGTTTTGCGGGAAGCTGAAATTGCAGGGGTTTCACCGGACAGCCCCAAAGATATCAGGGTACTCAAGGCGTGTCAGGCCGTAGGGCATCGCCTGGCGCAGATGGAAAAGCGCGGCAGGATCAACCTTGATTCTTTTAAGGGAGAGCGCCGGTATTTTTTACGGTCTGCATTGCTGTTTCACTATTTTCATCTGTTCAGAAAGCAGATCGACACCCTGATCACACGCCAGCTTGATAATGCCGAAAAATCCCTGGATGCAGATTTTGCGCCGGAGGCCCTGACCCTTTTGCGTGGCTGGGGATTCAGTATTGAGGAGAGCATACACTTCACTGCCTTGGCGTATCAGTTTCGCCGGGCCTATTATTTTATTTTCCGGCATCTGGTGGGGCGCAGCCGCTGTATGCAGCAACTGCGGCGGGATCTGTGGCAGAACGTGTTCACCCATGACATCCTTATGTATGACCAGTATCTATGGAACCGCATGGAAAATTTTTCGACCCTGCTGTTTGGTGAAACCGGTACGGGCAAGGGAACCGCTGCCTTGGCCATGGGGCGCTCCGGCTATATCCCCTTTGATGAAAAGGAAAACAAGTTCACCCATAATTTTGTGAATACCTTTACCACGCTCAATATCAGCCAGTTCTCTGAAACCATCATTGAATCCGAGCTGTTCGGTCATGTGCGCGGTGCATTTACAGGGGCTGTCAAAGACCATAAAGGGGTATTCAGCCGGTGCAGCCCCAATGGCTCCATTCTTCTGGATGAAATCGGCGAGCTCTCCACCCATGTGCAAATAAAACTGCTCAATGTGCTTCAGGACCGGGTCTATTCACCCGTGGGAAGCGATGAAAAACACCGTTTTCACGGCCGGATCATTGCCGCCACAAACCGCAGCATCCGGGAGATCCGGGAAAAGCAGATATTCAGAGATGATTTTTACTATCGCCTGTGTTCCGATATCATCACGGTGCCGCCATTGCACAAAAGAATTGCCCAGGATCCCGAGGAACTCCCGGATCTGCTGGCCCACACGGTGACCCGTATTGTAGGGCAGCCGTCACCGGAAATCGCCTCCCGTGTGCTTGAATATATTGAATCCACGCTCACCCTTTCATATCCGTGGCCAGGCAATGTGCGGGAACTGGAACAATGTGTCCGGCGCGTAATTTTGCGTAATGCATATGAAATTAATGAGGCGCCGGCACCCCAGTCCAGCACCGATTCTTTAACGCGGCAGATACAAGAAGGACATATCACCGCCCAGGACCTGCTTATCCATTATTGTACACGCTTGTATGAAAAACACGGCACCTATGAGGCCGTTGCCCGCATTGCCGGGCTGGACCGGCGGACAGTGAAGAAGTATATTGATTCCCAGGATCAGGTTTATTAACATAACCGTATATAAGGAAAAACCCATGTCAAGTTCATTTGGAAAACTGTTTCGTGTTTCAACCTTTGGTGAATCCCACTGTCCCGGGGTCGGGGTGGTTGTAGACGGGTGTCTGCCCGGCATGCCTCTGGTCGAAGCCGATATCCAGTGTCAGCTCGACCGCAGACGCCCGGGGCAGAGCGCCGTGTCAACGGACAGGCAGGAATCGGACCAGGTCGCCATCCAGTCCGGCACGGAACGCGGACTTACCCTTGGCACGCCCATCAGCCTGTTTGTGCCCAATAAAGACCACCGTCCAGGCGATTACAAATCCATGGCAGATATCCCAAGGCCCTCCCATGCGGATTTCACCTACCAGTCCAAATATGGCATCCGGGCTTCATCCGGCGGCGGCCGCGCTTCCGCCCGGGAGACCATTGGCCGGGTCTGTGCCGGGGCCATTGCTGAAAAAATGCTGAACACCGCACTGGGTATCAATATTGTTGCCTGGGTCAGCCAGGTGGGGCAGATCAAGGCACCGGAAATAGATGGCTTAAATCTTACCCGGGCCATAGTGGATGCCGGCATGATCCGTTGTCCGGATGCGGATGCGGCAAAGGTCATGGAGGCGGCTGTCCTGCGGGCCAAAGAAGCGCAAGACTCCATTGGTGGTGTTGTCTCATGCATCTGTACCAATGTGCCGCCCGGCCTTGGCGAACCTGTATTTGACAAACTTGAGGCACTTTTGGCTCATGCCATGCTTTCCATTCCCGCCACCAAGGGGTTCGAAATCGGATCGGGATTTGCCGGCGTTGAAATGCGCGGTTCCGAACACAATGATCCCTTTATTTTAAAAGACGGGCGGCTTGGCACCACAACCAACTTCAGCGGCGGCATCCAGGGCGGAATTTCCAACGGGGAACCCATTGTGTGCCGGGTGGCATTTAAACCCACGGCCACCATCGGACTTGCCCAGGAAACGGTGGATTTCCAGGGCCGGCAGACCACACTTGCGGCCAAGGGCAGACATGACCCCTGTGTGGTGGCCAGGGCGGTGCCCATTGTGGAGAGCATGGCGGCCCTGGTACTGGCCGATGTCATGTTGCAGCAGCAGGCCCGGTTAGCCGGTATGGCGCTCATGGATAAACCTTAATTATTAATTATGTAGCCCATATGTCCCTATCGTTGTGCCTTAAAAGTGGCACATTGATTGCATTTACCAGGGACCAATAAAGTTTTTAACTCAAACCACAAAAAGGAGGAATCATGTCAGACCCTAAGGATATGTACCAGTGTCAAGTTGCCAATTGCGGATACATTTATGATCCGGACAGGGGTGATCGCAAAGGGAAAATTAAAAAAGGGACAAAATTTGAAGACCTGCCCGAAGACTGGCGTTGCCCGGTTTGCGGATCCAGCCCGAAAAGCTTTAAACCCATGGGCTGAAAATACGGTCCGGTCCAGCACCTAACAGCCCGCCCAAAGGGCGCAATTTATTCAGATTCTTAAACAGCCGAATAGAGACAAAATCGTCTCTATCCGGCTGTATCATTTTTGTATCATTACAGATTTTAGACTTAATTGATGGGATTGAATTTTATCTATAACCACCGGTTATCACATATAAATATATTATTCTTAATATATTTGGCACAAAAACTGCTTATTAACTATGCAGAGGTTAAGATAAACCGCAAAAAAGGAGGCTTCTATGAGACTCAAAGACATAAAAAAAGATTATAACCTGATAAATTCCGTCGACTGGGATATGACCCCTGAAGAAGCCATTGCGCTGCATCTGGAATGGGGGCCCTTGCGTTCCCAGCGTTACTACAACTCCAGGGATAATAATAATGAAACCGTTTACTTTGTTATCAACACCTGGAAAAAAAACCCTATTCTGACCCTTGTCAGAAGAAAGGGATTTGACTCAGAAGAACTTGGCAGTTTTGATCTGCCCCAGGATGTTGCTTCAGAATTTATGCAGGGTCTTGGCAAATACAAAGGGGTTTACGCTGTGGAAGGAAAAATCAGGGACTGGCTTAAAAAGGAACTTGACGCCTGAGGCAGCTGGGCCGCAGAAATTAGAGACTGGAAAAAAGAAACAAAAAATTTAACAAGTTCTTGAAACCGGAAGATGGACCGCCCGATCCATCCTCCGGTTCTTCAGTGAAGTGAATTAACCGTCCGCGTTTTTAATAAAATCCGTCACCACCATATCACCCAGTTCCTTGGACCGCTTGGCAGCTGATTCAACTGCATTGATCAGGGTCGCGCGAAGAGCGCCCTGTTCCAGGGTGTGGATGCCGGCAATGGTCGTGCCGCCGGGAGAGGTCACCCTGTCTTTAAGCCGGCCCGGATGTTCCTGGCTTTCAAGAAGCAAGCGGGCCGAACCCAACATGGTCTGGGTGGATAAAAACAGAGCGTCTTTTCTGGACAACCCCATTTTTACGCCGGCATCAGCCATGGCATCCACAATGGTAAAAATATAGGCCGGACCTGATCCGCTTAACCCGGTAAACGCATCCATAAGTATGTTTTCCTGGAGAACTACGGTTTTTCCCACGGAATCAAACACCGCCCGGGCCAGTTCCACATCACCGTCCTGGGCAAACGGTCCCGCACACACCGCGGTGGCACTCTCTTTGACAAATGCACAGATATTGGGCATGGCTCTGATCAGACGCAGCTCCTTTTTCAGGCCCGCGGCAATGGCGGCTAAAGGAACACCCGCAGCAATCGAAATCACAAGCTTGGCGGTGTCCAGGGCCGGTGCCGTTTCCTTGAGTACGGAACTTAGAACTTGGGGTTTGGTGGCATATATAATAATTTCTGATTTATCACAGACCTCAATATTGTCGGCCGTGGTTGCCACCCCGTATTTTTCATGAATTTTTTTGAGCATATCGGGAAAAATATCCGAGCAGATGATATTTTCAGGTTTGGCTGCCTTGGACAGCACAAGGCCGCTGACCAGCGCTTCTCCCATGTTGCCGCTACCAATGAAGCCGATTTTTTTATCCTGAAGCATTCCGCCTCCTTTTTAGGTTGAAGTAATATCCAAGATTCTGACCCTGAGGGCCGGGAATCTTTAGTTTTTGTTGTGGGTTGAGCTTAGGGCCATAGCCCTTACCGGAGGAATATACAACATATTTTGAGGATTAAAAATTTTTTCCGGGCTTGGTCATAACATCGGCCACAGCGTAGGTTGGGTTGAACGAAGTGAAACCCAACCTACCGGAAATCCGTATGGCCTAAAATATGACCAAGGCCTTTTTTCCAACACCAACGTTGGACAAATTAACAAAAAATTGATCCAGTCTTAACAACCAAGTACCGTTCTTAGTCTTTCCATTACCTCAAGTGCCTCTTCAAAATTCAAATTTTCAGCCTGATCTAGCAGTTCAGCACTTAATTCTTTATGGGGACTGTCATGTAAAAAAAGCAGCTGGTTTATTTCTTCTGCTTTAGTGTCTATGTCTGGATCCATCTCCTCGGCCAGTTTCCGGAAGTCGTATAAAAGGGCGTTTAACGTTTCCATATTAATGGGCTTTGTACTGGTTTCCATTGTATCTTCTAACGACCGTACCACGATCTTTTTTTCAATCTCTTCAACGACTTGAGTCAACTCCCCGGCCAAATTTTCCATAAGCAATTCAAGGGGCTTGATCTGGTTCTCCGCCAGTGCGGTTTCAACTTTCCGGGAACTGTCATACAATGCCTGCGCGCCGATTCCCCCTGCAACCCCCTTAAGGGTATGGACCGTCCTTTGTGCCAGGGCAATGTCATTTTGGGCAACGGCCTGGGCGATCAACTGATGATCGCTGCTGTGATCGTTAACAAAATGTTTTAAAAGCGTCATGTAAAGCGTTTGGTTGCCATTGGTTCTTGCTAATCCCGCGTCTATATCGATACCGGCCAAATCAGAAGACAGGGATACGTTTTTATCCATGACCTTTTCTGATTCAATCATTGAAGACGCGCCGTCAACAGCCGGTATCCATTTGACCAGGGTATCAAACAGAACAGTTGGTTCAATGGGTTTGGCAACATGGTCAACCATTCCGGCATTAAGACAGCATTCACGATCCCCGACCATGGCATTGGCTGTCATGGCAATGATGGGCGGCTGATGTTCGGATTTTTTTTCCAGAATCGTTCGAGTCGCTTCAAAGCCATCCATTTCAGGCATCTGAAGATCCATCAGTATCACGTCAAACTTAAATTTTTCGGCCAGTTCAACCGCTTTTTTCCCATTATCTGCAATGGTCACCTCAAGACCTGCCTGGGTGAGAAGGTCCTGTGCCAGGAGCTGATTAATGGTGTTATCCTCAACAAGGAGGACTTTTGCGCCTTTTATGGTTTCCAGGGGTTTAATCTGCCACTGTTCAGACGAATCCTCTCCAATTCTGATCCCCCCTTTTCCGGTAAGCGTGTCCATGACGGCATCGAGCATGTCAGAGGGGGTGATCGGTTTTGTTAAAAAACCATCCAGATCTACCTCTTGAGCTTCTCCCAATACGTCTTCTCTGGTCAGGGCCGTCGCCATGATGATGGTTGGGATATGCGCCACGTCAGGAAGCTTTTTAATATGATTGGACGCCTCAATACCATTCATTCCGGGCATCATATAGTCCATCAGCACCAGGTGAAAAGGGTCGTTCTTCGGCGCATTTTTTATCGTCTCCAGAGCGGATTCACCCGAGTCAACGCATGTCACTCTAAATGAAAACGATCTTAAAGTCTCAGCAAATATCTGTCTGGCACTGTCCACATCATCCACCACAAGTACTTTAAATTGCTCCAGGTTCACTGGGAAACTTGATTCAATCAGCTCTTCTTTTTCGGTATTTTTGCCCAAAACAACGGTGCAATAAAAACAACTTCCCTTGCCAGGCTCACTCTCAAACCAGATTCGCCCTTGCATTAACTCAATCAGATGTTTGGAAATGGTCAGTCCCAGGCCGGTTCCGCCGAACTTTCTGGTGGTGCTGCTGTCTGCCTGACTGAAGGATTGAAACAGTCTTGATTGTTGATCAAGGGTCATGCCGATTCCTGTGTCTCTTACCATTATCTCTAGTTCTACAGCGGTCTTTTCAGTTTTAATTGATCGAATTCTCACAACGATTTCACCGGATTCGGTAAATTTCAGGGCATTCCCCGCAAGATTGAGTAATATCTGTCCCAGCCGCAGGGGATCACCGATAAGATGGATCGGTGTCTTTGGTGTGATATCAAATAAAATTTCAAGGCCTTTTTCCTGGGCCTTAATGGAAACCATGTTGCTTAAGTCAGTTAAAATTTCTTCTAAACTGAATGGGATATTTTCCAATGATAGTTTACCGGCTTCGATTTTTGAAAAATCCAGAATGTCGTTGATAATTCCCAGCAATAACTGGGAAGACTGATGAATCATATGAATGTAATTGCGCTGCTGGTCATCCAATTTTGTTCCCAGACAAAGGTGGGACATACCGATAATGGCATTCATCGGCGTACGAATCTCATGGCTCATGTTTGCAAGGAAAGAGTTCTTGGCCTGGCTTGCTTCTTCGGCCGCCCTGCGGGAGGCGATCAGTTCACTGATATCATACAGGTCGACGACCATGCCGTTGTAAGCTTTTGTTTCATCCAAAATGGGAGCGGCCGTGATCCGGACCTCTTTCTTCTTTCCATCTTTGGTGTTTCTCACCGTTTCCATTCCATAACAGATATGGCCTTTCAGGACTTTATTAAGCGCTACCCGGGTCTCTGCAACAGCTTCGTCAGGGACAAACCCCGTTTTTTTCTCCATACACTCTTCAAGGGTCCATCCAAAAACCGTCTCAAAAGCGGGATTAATATATTCCAGCTTCCCATGTTTATCATAAACCATCATGGGCTCAGCACTTGTTTCCATAACTGTATTCAATTTTTTCTCGCTGTGGACCAGTGCTCTTTCTGCTTTCTTTCTTCTTGAAATATCTGCAAATACTTCAAGAAGAACATCTTCATTATTCCAATTGATCTGGATAACGCTTTTTATTACGGGTATCTGATCATGGTCTTTGTTCAAGAGGATCCTTTCGGATGAGTCGACTGACCGGCCAAGATCCATAACCGGACAACTGTTTCGTTCTGTCGGACAAATGTTATTATGGCAGATCTGTCCGATCAAATCCTCTTCCCTGTTAAGTCCCATCATTGAAAGGGCTGCTTTATTGGCACTGCGGACAATTTTATCCCTGCCGACAAGAATCACACCAAACGGCATTTCCTCCAAAATCTTCTCTGTGTCCATATAGGCCTGTTCCCTCTCAGATTTTGCTTTTTCTAATAAATCAACAGTGCCTCGATTCCTTTTATTCATCCGGGCAAAAATAAATGTGGCTATTCCCATAACTGTAAAGACAGCAATTATGGTAATATTGATATACCAATATTTGAAAAAAACCTGTTTCGGTGTGAATTTTCCATATTCCTTGTAAGGTGCAACACTTAAAATTCTCAGGCACTCATGAACAGTTTGATAATTTTTAGGAATGGTCCATCCGGAACATGAAGCCGCGATGGCTGCTTTTGAATCCGGTTGCATTTCAATTAACCGATGCGCTACGATTTCAGCAAGGTCATCAGAGATATGGACAACTTTTGCCATTGGCCACTCTGGATACTCTCTTGTGGAGTGAAGAAATGGTAAATGGACCTGCCCGCCACCATGTTCATGAATGATAAAAAAATCATCCAGATTTATTTTGCCTTCCAGTTGCATTCTCTCCAATACATCTGTTCGGACGGTTCCCGCATCGACTTCTTTATTTAAAACTGACTGGACAACCGCGTCATGGGTACCTGCAAAAGATAATTTTGAGAAATCCTTGTAAGGATCAATTCCAGCTTTTTTAAATTCTCGCCATGCCATAAGCCATCCACCGAAGGAATTTTCGCTCACAGCTGAAAAATGTTTCTTTTTCAGATCACTATAGGTTCGAATATCAGAGTGTTGTTTTAAGCAAAATACAACACCGCCAAAGGTTGTATACGTCCCGTTCAATCGTTTATTTTTTAATGTAGCTATCCGGCTGACGCCGTGCATAACTTCGAGCTCAACATAAATAGCTGAGTTGGCAAGAATAAAATCCACATCCCCGTTTTTTATTTTTGGAGCAATATTGTTAAAATCAATGGGGACAATTTTGAATGTATAGTCTTGAATTACATTAGACAGATACTCAGCGGTCGGAGACCATTTTTTTAAACAATGGTCTGTACCGCGCTTCGCCAATACGCCAATTTTAATCAATTTTGTGCCGGCGAAAGAGCTTGTTGGATAAAAATAGATAAACATGCATAAGGCTATATAAAAAAAAATCTTCAAAAACTTAACTTGCATTAATAGTCTCTCCAAACATTTTTTGCCACTAAGCATGAGACCCCCCATGTGGTGACCAGGTATAGGCACGACCAACAACATGACTTGACCAAATCAAAGCTTGGCATATTTTTTGATATTTTGATATATTATTGTTTGTTGTAAATGGGCTAAGCTGAGACCGCCGTCGAGCGGATATCCTATCTGGATAGGGAGTTGCGACAAGTTGAGGATGATCTGAAAAAAAGCTGATGCCATCCTTTTTCTATAATAAAAAACATACTGGTAAAGGAAACATTGTGTATGGATGAGTTCAACCGAATCTTGATCGTGGACGATGAACGGTACAATATCAAAGTACTCTCAGAATTATTACGTGAAGAGTACAAAATAATGGCGGCCAAGAGTGGGGAAATGGCTCTGAATGCAGTTCACGGGCCAAATCCGCCGGACTTGATTCTGCTGGACGTTATGATGCCGGGGCTCACCGGATATGAGGTTTGCCGCAAACTGAAAGCCGATCCGCGGACCATGCACATACCGGTAATATTTGTCACAGCCCTTGACGCCACTGATGAGGAGGCCAAAGGATTTGAATTAGGGGCCGTTGACTACATTTTCAAGCCGTTTAAACCGGTCATTGTGAAGGCACGGGTAAGAACCCACATCCATCTGAAACGCAAAACAGATCTTCTTGACCGTCTGGCTTTCATCGACGGTCTCACTGAAATTTCCAATCGTCGGAGTTTCGATATCACCCTTGAAAAGGAACTTCGACGCATTGCCAGAAGTGGTGCGTTTCTGTCACTGATATTAGCTGACATTGACTTTTTCAAAAAATACAATGACTATCATGGGCATGCCCAAGGCGATACCTGTCTTCGGAGAGTGGCCAAAGCGGTTGCAGACTGTGCAAGCAGGGCTGCTGATTTTCCAGCCCGCTATGGGGGAGAAGAGTTTGCCGTCATTCTTCCGGGAACCGATCTGGACGGGGCGATAACCATTGCTGAAAAAATCAGAACGACAGTGGCTGAATTGAATATCAGACACGCGGCATCAACGATTGCCGGTCATGTCACACTCAGTTTGGGGGTGGCAACGGTTTCAGGCAGTCAGGAGATCTCACCTGTTAATCTTATCATGGCTGCGGATGACTTTCTCTATCAGGCTAAAAAAAGCGGCAGAAATACTGTTTTCCCAACGATGAAAGTAGGATGATTATAATTTCACGGTTGTAATTTATCTGGCAACATGTCAAAAAAAAGCATGAGATATGAAGGCCCCATATATCGACCGCCCAGTGAAGCGGACGCTCTTTTAATTCAAGCTACAGTCGGATGCCCTCACAATAAATGCACGTTTTGTATGATTTATAAAAATGGGCCACGTTTCAGGATCAGACCTGTTCAAGAAATTATGGCGGATATAGATTCTGCATCCAGGATGTATGGACCGAATGTCAAAACGCTGTTTTTTCCGGCAGGAAATACTATTGTGATGAAAACAGATGACTTGGCGGCAATCTGTATCTATGCGCGCAACGTTTTTCCTGATTTAGAACGTATAACCGTCTATGGATCGTCCCAATACATCCATAAAAAAGGATTAAGTAGTCTAAAACAACTGGCAGATGCCGGGTTAAATCGTATCCATGTGGGCCTTGAATCCGGCAATGATGATATTCTGCGCCATGTAAAAAAAGGCGTGGATGCCAAACGCCAGATCGAGGCCGGTCAATGGGTGGTTGCCGCGGGAATAGAGCTAAGCCTCTATGTTGTATTGGGGTTGGGCGGCGTGGCGTTAACTGATTCGCATGCAGACGCAACGGCAAATGCGCTCAACCGGATTAACCCTGACTTTATCAGGCTTAGAACGTTTGTACCGAAAATCAACACACCCATATTGGATGACGTTAAGTCCGGTAAATTTAAAATGCTGGGGCCGCATGGTGTTCTAAAAGAAACCGAACGCTTGGTCCGACAGTTAAACGTGACTTCCTGTTTAGCCAGTGATCATTACACAAATTATATTGACGTACACGGCAAACTACCTGAATCGCAAAACCAAATTCTGGCGCAGATTAAGGCTGCATGTCAGTTACCGGAATCGCAATTTCGTCCTTTTTTTATTGGAGATCAATAACCTCAGACCGACCTCGTTATTTTTTGCCTTCAAAAAGCCAATTTTTTGGACAGTCGATTATTTCAGAGGTGACGACCCTACCCCCCCAGCCCTCACCTAATTCGGGTTGAGATCTTGACAAAGAAAACAAACCAAGGTTCATTTGAAGATGATATTGATAAGTATCGAAAAACTGGATAAAGTGTTGACGGTAACACGATAAATGACTTCTGTGGTTGCAGGTCTGAATTTACAACTATCGAGAGATATATGATAAACGATACCAAGCTTTTTGAGAATATTGTTGAAAAAAGTGCAGATGGTATCCTTGTGCTGGATCAAAAAGGAACTATCCTTTATTGTAATCCTGAGGCAAGGAGATTGTTGAAAAATAAAGATGGCAAACCGGAAGGAAAACTGTTCAATTTTCCGGTTACGTCATGCGGCTCCACTGACCTTGAAATACGTTCTTCCACCGGTGATGTCCTGAATATTGAGATGCGGGTTAACCAAACTGTCTGGGAGAACCGGCATGTATATATCGCATCTTTACGGGATATCTCTGACCGAAAAAAAACGGAAAATGCACTGGAGAAAAGCCGGCTGGCGTGGAAGAAAACCTTTGATGCAATTGATGACAGCATTGCCATATTGGACTTGGATAAACGCGTTCTTCGGGTCAATAAAAGCGCTGTTAAGGTATTCAATAAACCCTTGGACGAGATCGTGGGCAGACCCTGCCATGAGTTATTTGGCGTTTATCATGGTGAATGTGCGGACTGTTCGTTTAAAAAAACCGTTGAGGAAAAGACGAGCCATATAGTCGAAATAAAATCGGCAGACTCACAAAAAATATTTAGAGTCAATACCTTGCCAATGGTGGATAATCAAAACCATATTACAGGTGTTGTCCATATCACCAGGGATATAACAGAACACAAAGCCCTTGGGGATCAACTCAGGCAGGCCCAGAAAATGGAGTCTATCGGTACCCTGGCTGGCGGTATCGCCCATGACTTTAATAATATACTGTCGGTTATCATGGGGTTTACCAGTCTGGCCATGGGCAATGCAAAAGATAATACGGATCTGCAAGAAGATTTGGAGGAGGTTTTCCAGGCTGCCCAAAGAGCCACAGACCTGGTCGAGCAGATTTTGGCCTTCAGCCGGCGTTCTGAGACTGACTTAAGACCTTTAAAAATCAGGCTGGTCATCAATGAGGCCTTAAAACTGCTCAGATCCATTATCCCCACCAGCATAGACTTCAAAATTGATCTTGCCAAAGGGCTTTCCCCTGTGATGGCTGATCCGACACAGATTCACCAAATTATCATGAATTTATGCACCAATGCCGGCCATGCCATGGAGACCGCAGGCGGTTTACTTGAAGTTGAGATGAAACAGATAGAGGTGGGCCAAAACAACTCAGCCCAGTATCACTACCTGTCACCGGGGCAATTTATTGAACTGCGGGTATGCGATACAGGCAGCGGCATCGCTCCTGAACATCTGGACTCTATTTTTGATCCATACTTTACAACCAAAGATTTAGGTGAAGGGACAGGCCTTGGCCTTTCCGTGGTCCATGGCATTGTAAAACAATACGGAGGTGAAATTAAGGTTGAATCCCAACTAGGGAAAGGCTCCTGCTTTTCTCTCTATTTTCCGGCCGTCCAAACGCACGCCATTACACCTGAACAAGAATCAGAACAGTGTCTGCCCGGCGGGCACGGTCAAATCCTGGTGGTTGATGATGAACCGTCCATCACTAAGATGGTAAGCCGTATGTTAAGTGGTAACGGGTATGGGATTACGACTGAAAATTGTAGTATTGAAGCCTTAAATCTTTTAAAAAAAGATCCTTACGCCTTTGACCTTGTGATTACAGACATGACTATGCCCAAAATAACAGGAGATCTGCTGGCCCAAGAAATTTCAGCGCTGCGACCTGAACTCCCTGTTATCCTGATGACAGGCTTCAGTAAGCAGGTGTCAGAAAAAGGAGGGATGCCTGCCGGAATAAGTGCTTTGATCATGAAGCCGTTATCCACTCCGGAGTTGTTGAACACAGTGTCGTCTTTAATAAATCCCCATGACTGATTTAAAAAAAACGTTGGATCACGATATGATATTGAAAACAGAGCGAAAAATCCCTGATAAAACCAAAGACTGTCAACTACCCACCGACACCTTTGGTGATCGGTGGGCTTGTGACTTCGGTTGCAAGTCCTGTTGATTAGCCTTGAGAGCCTTCGGGCTTTCGTTCTAAAGGAATATATAGGCACCCTGGTAATATTA
>NZ_JACADJ010000050.1 GCF_013389365.1 Desulfobacter latus | reverse complement strand
GATTATTTCTCTACTGTAGAAATGTTGAGATAATCACAATTCATATTTGAGTATAATAAACACGGTATTTTGCTGTGACAAAATAGTTGCGATCAAAATTCTGATAATAAAAACTGTAAAGTACTTTTGAACTTATATGAAGGATGCCAGATTTCGATATTCTTTTATGACTTGCTGGTCCGGGGGCGCTTCCTATTAAAGATTTTCTGAAATGGTTTTGGATTTTGAACGGCAGCCAGACCGAACACCTTTTAAATCCTGTCATGTTCAGACACGTTATGTTTTCTTCAATCATAACTTTTCTTCTGGTATTTCCTCTTCACCCCTTTGCTCAGCAACGGTATCGACCATGTCATTGAACAAATCGATAGCCTCAGTTTCAGTGATGGTGTTGTTTTGAATTTATTGCCTTATTTCGGTAATGTCCATTTTTAAAAAGACTGTCAGGAGTCAGTTTAAGAATATCTTTGCCATTGACTTGAAATACACATTATGAATAAATTCCCTATTTATTTATCAGTAATGTCCGGTTAGGTTTTTGCATACATCCAAAAAACATTATTTTTGGTGCTTTTTTATTGAAAATTGATAATTTGGTATGAAAAGTATAAAAATTGATTGTACAATCTTCCTGAATTTGAAATAATTCGGTCATACTTTGTGACGATTTTGTTTTTTTGAAAACATTATGATTCGTTTTTTTGGCTGAAGATGGATATGTGCAAGAGTTTAACCGGACATTACTGATTTATTATCAGATTTGCCCAGCCTCGGAGAAAACGGTTGGGTTTTTGATCTTTAATCACTTTGATCTGTTCTGATACCGTTTTATAGTTTTTAAGGATATTGTGTATGAAATTATGCCGGAACAAATCTGTATGTGGGAAAGAAAATCCTTCCATTGCAAGGTTTTGTAGTTTTTGTGGAACACCGTTGGACGATACGGATCTCTGGCGAAATCCGGGATGCAATATCAAAAGAACATCTAATTATCACCGTTTTAAGACCGGTGTTCATGAAAAAACGGCTATATTGCATAATTTTTATCTCGAAAATCATTCTGGGTTAAAATTGGCCCAAGCAATTGTCGCAAATGACACTGTCTGGGCATGGGGCAATGATATTAAAACCCTGTACCAAATCCCCATATCCGACAAGGAAGGCAGCGATGCGCGAATTAAAATAAAAGAATGTTCCTACTTCGGTACTGAAACACCGGAATATTCGAACAGCCCAGCCTTTGATGGTGTCGGCATTGGATTTTTGCATGAAAGAAAATTCAACAGAGTATCGGCTTTTGACGGGAATCTGATGGGTGAACAATTAGAAAACACTGAATTCGGTCACACAACCCAATGCGCCCCACTTGTTGCAGAGTTTAAAAATGATCAGAATCCTTTCAGGCCCTACCGATATTGGATAACCTGCCTCAAAGATTATTTACTGGTTGTTGATGTTCGGTTTATCAATGAAGAAGACTATCACTTGATACCTTTAAACCTGGAAATTGACGACGCTCCCAGAAGTCCTGTTATTATAGATGACACCGTATTTGTCGTGACCCAAAAGGGATGGATTTTGGGTTTCAACATTCATGGGGAATTCAAAACAGAAATCCGGCAATTAAAAGAACCCGAAATCCTGAAACAAATAGATGGCTTCAATTGCTTAGCACCTATGGTTGTAAACGGCTATATTGTTTTCGAGACCATTGCCGAAAAAACGCAAACAACTGCTGAGAGTCAGTACGGCGACTTCAGGGAGATCGGATATATGTCCTATCATCCTTTAACCCAAGCGAGTTTTTATTATCCGTCCGGCGGCTATGTAAAGAATTCTTATTTGGACAGCATGGGGCATCTGCCCGGGTTCTCCGACGGGAATTTTGCTTACTTCCCGTCCAGATCAAGGGACGAATACCACTACAATAAGTTCACACCAGGCCAGTCTCCCCAACCTAAAAGATTGTCCTGGAATGAGCCCCGGATACCGACAATTTCAAGTTTGAATTCTGTTATGATGGATACATCGCTTATTGTGGTTGATCCAAATAAAAAACGAATCATCAAATGGAATCTGGATCAGAACCATTCCCCTGAAATCAATCCCATACCACTCAAAGGCCGTACAACTAAAAAAAGTATTACACTTGTTTCTCAACCAGTCATTCATGGCGATATTCTAATCCTGGTTTTTGACGATCAAATTGTGCGGATGAGTATTTGACTCGAAGTTAAGGAGATCATCTTATGAAAAAGATATTGTCAGGCAGATTTGTTATTTTCTGTTTTATCGTACTCGCATCATCATTCTTTTCAGCCCCCGCATTTGCCAAACGATCCATTATTTTAACGTATGACGTTTCACAAAGCATGTTTTCACTTAGAGAAGAGAAAGTGTTTTCTTTGTCCGCTAAAGAATTTCAAGATCTGTCATTCATTGTCCGCTATTTGATTTTCCAAGGAGATCCCATTCAAAATCCAACTTTCAGGCAGATAAGAAACGACAGGTTTTTGGAAAAAACATTTTCGAATCAAAATTGGGAAGGTGGATATTGGAGACCGGGTGATGATCTGCTCTATTACGAATATGACCATTCTCTTCGACTTAAATACGATTCCAGTCCGGTGGTAGGTATCTCAGGAAATGAAATCGACAAAGAACTTGCCCGGCTTATCCCTTATCCGAAAAATGTTGATCTGAATACCAGGCAAAAAACAACCGCCAACAAAAAACAGTTCATAAAAGCATTTCCAGGTGTGATAAGCCTGCAGCAGTATGCTGAGCTCAGTGCTTACATGATATTCGACAAGATGGTGAATATCGGGTTGAAAGATGAGACAGAAGTGGTTTTGATCCAGGTTTCGGATATGGATATGGATCATTCCACTAAGGCGGAATTCAAAAAGAAATCAAACGAACTGGAAAAACAACTAACAGAATTAAAGGATAATAAATATAAAGACTGTCGGAATCATGCCGTATATAAAATGAAAGTGGCAGACAGGATCTGGATAAGCGTTACCGTCATTACATATCTGAATCTGGATGAAGTAACCCAGCGTCAGATTCAAACTCAAAAGGAACTGAAGGTTGCTCGTGCCTCAATTAAAAAGAAAGATGAGGAACTCAAGGAGAAGAATGAGAAACTGAAAGCAAAAGATGAGGAACTCAAGGAGAAGAATGAGAAACTGAAAGCAAAAGATGAGGAACTCAAGGAGAAGAATGAGGCATTAAAGAAAAAAGAGGGCGCCTTTCCCCAAAAAAAACAAGAATTAAATGATACCAAGGAAGAAACCGAGATACATAAAAGCGCTCTGGAACTTAAAATCGGTAAAAACAAATACACGGTCAACACCATCGGAACCAGGATCAAGTTTAAACGAAAAAAAATCAAAGAGGATGGTGCACGGAAACTGATCTATCAGCTTTCCCCCGTGCAACTCAGTCCCACCGGAAACCAGCCTGATAGCCTTTTCAAAATAGAAAACGCCGTGTTTGAATTAAGAAAGCCGCAACATCAAGGATTAGAATTGATCAAAAATGACGTTATCACCCCTGTGCCTCTCATTAACAACCCTTTTTCACTCATAATCCCGATAGACGAGAATGTGACCGGTAAAAAACTCTCAGGGTATTTACAAGTGGACTATAAATATCTGGGCATCAGCGATAGTAACAAATCCAGTTTTCAAAAAAGATGGCTTGTTGAAGAAATTTATTTTCCGGGTCCGGGATTGCTTGAACGGCTTCCGTTACTGATTCCGATAATTATAGTCCTCTGTGGTTTGATGGTGTTCTTGTTATTTAGGAGCCGGCGTACGGTTTCGGAAAGGCAACAGGCCGTTCACGGAACACAGGAACATACTGAAATTGATGAGGATGCATACGAACGGCCCTGGATTTCAGTGGAGGAGATGGATGAAGACTTTAATGAAGAGTCGGATATAGGCTCGGCAGGCGTCAAGGTAACCTTGCAATGCCATGGTGCGGGCGACTTGACACTTGAAGACGGCAGCCGGACGGTTGTGTTATCCGATGATGACAGGATGCCGGATCAACAGGCCTGGGACCTGTCATGCAGCAACCAGCGTATTGAGCTGGTCAACGGGCAGTTGAGACTTAACGATGTTGAGGTGAAAGGCAGCCGGATCGCGTTGGAAAACGACTATGGAGATGAAATCGTTATTCATATAAATAAAGAATAAAAAATCTAAGTTAACTCTACTGTGTTACCTTAGATTATAACCTATTGATATTATTTGAAATTTATAAAACAGTCTAAAGTAATATTTACAATAAATTTAAATAGTTATACATAATCTAACAAAGTAGAGTTAATTGATTTAATCATTTGTAAATGAGGGGCTTATGGAAATGATGGAGCAGTATCTGAACGAGCAGTACTTTTCTTATCTCCTAATCGTTGTTGGGGCTTATTTTTTGGTCTGGCTGATAACATTCATCCTTACCCGACCCAGTCTGAATTTACTAAAAGCCGGGAATCCGTATATCGGTATCTGTAATTTCTGGCTCTACACTATTTTGATGCATACCCTTCTTACGATCGGTTTCAGCATTCTTACCTGTAAAATGATGGTTGAAAACCAGAGAGAACCGGTTGATGTTATCGTCTATAATATCGGTTTTTTTATCTGCTTTTTGATAAATATTCTTGTCATTGCTCGACTGGCCGGCAAAAAATCAAAAATTACCGTAATATAATGACCACTCATCTCCCATCACCCAAACATATTCAGTTGGAGCGATTACATGTTTAATCCTACAATCATTTTAGGCATCGGAACCTTTGGCGGTAATGTGGTTTCTCATCTTCGAACACTTGTATATGAAGAATTGGGCGTACCCGGTCTACCGATTTTCAGGTTCGTCCATATTTCAAGTCATGAAGATGACGAGATAAGGCCAATCCCTTCTAATCAGGAAAGCAACCAGCTATGGCAGAGCCTTCAAATCATAAAAGCCACTATCCCCACCAAAGATATTAGTACCTTGGAATACCGGATGGACCCGGACAATACCCTCCACAAGGTGGACCCCGGCTGGCATGAATGGTTTGATAAAGATATCCTGCGTCTGCCGGCCGCGGCTTACGAAGCGGGGGCTGGGAATATCCGAATGATGGGTCGGGCCTGCTTGTGGAACAAGTGGCGTAAGATTAAACCCCAATTAAGAAACATGATGTTGCAAATCAATCAGAATGAAGCAGAAGCCCAAACCAATGATGTACTGCGCAATTATTACATTAACAAAGGGATGGACAAACTCGCCCAGCAGAATACCTATGTGAACAGAGGGGAGCCGCGTGTCTATATTATCGGTAGCCTTTGCGGCGGAACCGGTTCGGGAATGCTGATTGACCTGGCCCATTTCTTCAAATCCTACCCGCAATTTGCTCCCCTAAATTTTGGGATTTTTGCTGTACCGGATATGGCAACGGTCAATAAACGGGGGAATGAACGACTGGCAGCCAATTGTTTATCCGCTTTGATAGAAATTGATTTTTTCATGCATAACGGCACTCGATATTCTGCGCAGCTTCCGGGCGACGATGCCGCGACCGTTTGCGCCGATATCCCGTTTAATTATATCCAGCTGATATCACCGTCATCAAGGGGCGAAGGGGTAAGACCTTCTTTTACCGTCGGCAATTCAGCAGACCCGAATCCGGAGACCATTCTGGAATTGTCTCACCTGTGCTCGACTTCCATGTTTTTCGAACTTCTGGGCGGGGCTCAGGGCATCAAGGCTGGTATTCATGCGGATTACAATGTACGCTACCCTGATTGGCGGAAAAGAAACCCGGTTGATCCCGGATATTTAAAGATGTTTGCCGGATTCGGGTCTGCGACGGCACATTATCCCAAATATCGTATTGCGGGTGCTGCTGCCGCAAAAATTATACTCACAAAACTTATTGACTGGTCCGGTAAAACCATCACCATTGATCCGGTGACGAAAGAAGAAACAATTAATCCAAAAAATTTTGATCAACGAAAACTTAAACGCATTGCCGAAGTGTGGCTCACCAATGCCTACAAACAAAGCCGATCCATTTTAAGGACGGGTTCAAAAGGGACGGGTTCCCTCCGGAATGAATGGGAAAAGGAATACACCAACTTGTTCCTCCCGGCAAGCACTCCGGTTAGCTGGAGTGCTGAGGAATTGAGAAGGAAACTAACGGCACAACCGACAAAAGACCCCTTTTCAGCCAGATTCGGCCGGAATTCTGCCTATGCAGAATTATTGACCGACCGGCTCCCTCAATTCAGTGACAGTATTTACCATGCCATAAAAAAAATCTTTCATGCTGCCCTTAAAGGGATTCTGCAGGCCAGATCGCTTACGGATTTACCGGATTTGGCCCAGCTTGAATTTGTATTATCCGTAATGATTAACAGCGTTATTCCCAAATGGATTGATCGCTTGCCAGCTGACGCTGTGGACTACGTTACCATTAATCAGGTGGAACCGATTTTACAAGAGTTTGGCGAGGTTGAAAACTCACTGGCCATCAAAGCCTCCATGACCAAAGATTATGTAAGGGATTTTTACCGCGAGAAAGCCATACTCAAATACCGCCATGCACTTGCGGCAGCCCATGAACGTCTGGAAGACGTATTGTTCCGTGAAGTGTTGATGACGCTTAAAGACAAATTTCAGCAAGATCTGAAAGGCTCGCTTTCACAGGTCGCAAACAAAGTGGAAAAATGTATTTCCCGGCTGGAAGAGCAATTCAAAGAAAATTCCACCGTCCATGAATGGAAAAATGTTTTATACATTTTTAAAAATGCCAAAGGGGGAATTAAAAAGGACATTCAAGAGTCAATACAACTCTTTTCCGACGCTGACTGGATCCGGGTGTTTGATGCATTTCCGGATGCTTCCGGTTCCATCTTTGACCGGCTCATGGATAAAAAAGAAGATTACATGCCGTTTATAAACGATTTGTCGGAAAAAGTTGCCCAAAAAATTATGGTATCCATGGATCTGGAAGGCTTTGAGATTATAAACGAATTAATCACCCAAAACTATGGAAACGATTTAACCCGCCTAGCCGAGAGCTCGGATGTGTTGACCGAAACTAAATCGGATTTTAACGATATTTTCCATAATGATCATCCCCACCTCATCTGCGGCGGCAGTAACTCCAACCTCAACAATCTTAAGGCCCATCTTTCCCGGTCAGGAAATGAAGATTTTTCCGGCGTACCCAAGACAGACACGGAGATGCAGCATATGCTCAATTTTTACCAGGAATTGGGCGGTATTGCCATTGATGAACTCAAAGCCTACCCCACTATGAAGGCGAAATATGATGATGCCTTTATGTCCGATGATTTCACCCAGCGGATACTGCACACCCATAAAGATCCTTCTTCGGTTAACATTGAAAAATATCACCGGTTTGAAGAGTTAAAAAAAGCTTCAGGTCCCGGTAAACCCCCACTGATGGACATTGCTATGGAATTCATTCAAGATCTGATGTTTGAATATCACCCGCCTGGAAAAATGGTGTTTGAATGGAAAGAACCGGATAGTGCTTTTGAAGAGAGTATACAATTTAATCCGGATGATCCGGATGTATTTCTTTGGGGCTTGGTTGAATATGAGCATGGGTATCGTGAGTTCAAGGACAAGATTAGACGATGTCTGCTGGGATTAAATGACCAAGAGATGATGGAAAGACTCGGTAAACTTCGCAACCGAACCAAGGATGAACATCCGAATAACAATAAAAGAATCAAGGATGTCATGGACAAGTACAATAAGGCCTTTATAAACAAAGAGTATCTGCCTTGGTGGAAAGAATAAATTCGAGAGCGGAAGACAGAAATTTTGTCCGATCCTAAAGTAGAAGTGAAAGGGGAATTATTGTGGATTGCAAGAGGTGCAAAAGCGGATATCCCATTCAAATAGAAGGGAGCAAAGGTTTTTGCGGGTTCTGCGGAAGTTCGTTGAATGCGGTTGAATTTAAAGCATCAGCCGGTTATGGTCCGTTCTATTCGGATCAGACCGATCCGATCATTTTGAGGCTCAAACTGCAAAACCTCGGGGTTGACGAAATCGGAATCGAATCGATTGAAATATCATAGGATCACAGTAAGTTAAAAGGCTTAAGGTATGATAAATCTGAATCAATCAGATAATTCCAGCAGGTTTGTATATGAGCCTGGGGATTATCCGGAGATCTTGGACAGGGACTATGAAATTATTGAAGGTATCAGCCGGACCGGATTCAAAGAAACCTACAAAGTAAAAAATGTTCCTGGTAACAATGAAGAGATTTTAGCCCATGTTTTCACTCTTCCACAAAGTAATTTAATTGAAAATGCCTCTGATTTACTGGGGAATAGAATTGAGTACATCAATTCCCTTGACTGTCCATCCTTTACTCCGGTTTTATGTAGGAATATGACGGTATCCGACGATTATATCAATGTCGGAATTGTGTACAATACCTGGTCGAATCAACCCCTTGCCTCCCGGATTAGTTTGAATGCCACAGACCATGATCTTGTAAGCAACAGGATGTCTTCGGTAGAACTGAGAAAGACCCTTTTGGCCCTGTGTGATGCGGTTTTGGAAATCCATGCTTTCAACGACAGGAGAAGTGATGGTAGACAACAATGGCACCTGGGACTAAATCCTTACTCCGTGCTGTTTATTGATGATGAGATCAGGCTGACCGACGTCATGCTGGAATACCTGACTCTAAAGTTGGTTCAGGGTTCTGATAATACAGATTCCCGGTGGGACTTGCTGTGGTCAGCGCCCGAGGTGATTAGGCAAACCGTTGAGAATATAGGCCCCGGGTCGGATATCTGGTCTTTTGGCATTATCATGTATCAACTTATGGGAGAGGCGTATCCTTTTGCCGGAAACTCCGTGGCAAGGAAATTGGTGAATATCTGCGCGTCATCCGACAACAAAAAACGCCTGGATTTCCTGCCGGTTTCACTAGGAAAAATACTCACCAAATGCCTTGAAAAAGACCCGTTAAAGCGGTATCAGTCATTCGATGGATTGAGAAGGGATCTGCAAACCGCAGAATTCACAAAAACGTGCGGTGCCCGGGAGCAGCACGAAAATGAATATTACGCTCAAAAATGTGATTGTGGTATGGGCTTCTCACATTTGGTCGTGAAGCGTCCGTATAGTGGACAGGAAACAAAATGGTTCCAACCTCCCCAATTGCCGGATACCTTGCTGCCCGGTACAACGGAATTCATCGAATTGAACCTGCACCTCATGCACCACGAGGACTTTCACAAGTTTAAAAATACCGGGAAAAAAATACGCATTGCCGTCAGACCGAAAAACGGCGGGATTGTTATTGATGATATTATCATCCCGTTCCTGCCGCCACCGAAATTTGATATTGTTGAAAATCAAATCACAGCAGCCTATGATCCTTCCATCGACCTTATTAACTTTGATATTCAGCTTCAATTAGTCGAAAGTGAAGCTGTGATCGAAAAAATCACTGCACTGATCGGTGATATCCGGGTTCCGGAATCCAATGTCGTTTTCAACGCGGCCATGTCTGAAATCAAGAAAGGGAACCCTGAGCTCCCTGTTCGAATTTCAGTTCCCCAGGACCTTCTTGAGCTGGATCACCCCAACGAGATCTCCCTGATCCTGCAACTGAAAAACCGTAAAGATCCTTTAACGATCGACCAGACCCATATTGGAGACACCTTTACTTTCACCCTGACCAATCCGCCGACCCTTGTATTTATACCCAACCGTGAGTTCATACAGGTTGAGGTGTTTTGCGGAGAAGGGGTGAATACGGTTTCCAGGAGAATCAACCTGGGCAATACCGGAAACTCACGAATTGAAATCAACTCTGTGGAAATCGGTATAGAAACCGACGGTGATGCGCTGCAACAGCCGGAGTTCATCAAGACCGTCAACCATGACGGCTATATTGATCCGGAAGATACCGGGGATATTCAATTGGTTCTGGAGCCGTCAAAACTTTCGGACCGGAATGATATCCATGTGATAAAAATCGTTTTTCAGTATTTTTACAATGAAAAATGGGAAGAAAAAATCATTAGTAAACGGATCAATTTTTCTACCCGGACGCTGATTCCCGGAGAATTACTTGCCGTGGATTTCGGCACAACAAACACTTATTGTGCAGCCATCAAGGAGTCAATAGATCCCGACGCAAAAGCCGTTCACCTTAGTTTTTCTGAAAATAATTCAGATGGCGTCATCCCCAGTGTTATAAAATATGCCGGTCTCAGGGATTTTTCAATCGGCATTGGTCCCCAACGCGATTTTTTTCATGGACAACCCAATGTTTTCAAGTCGTTCAAGCGGCAGTTCGCAAGCCAGGAAAAATTATTTGCCATTTTGACCGGAAGCGGAAAATCTGCCAATTACGAAGCCGAGCAATTGATCAAAGATTACATCGGCAAGTTGATAGAAGCCATAAAAGTCGAGCATGGTTTTGAGTTCAAACATTTTGTATTTACCCATCCGAGCAATATGGATGTGAACCAGCGCAAACGATTTGTCCGGATGTTACAGGACATTGATATTGATCCGGCCCGATGTGTTTTCATAGATGAGGCATGTTCAAGTGCCATTTATTCCATTATGCAGCACCACACCGAATGGGTGGGAAAATACCGACTTGTTGTTTATGATTTCGGCGGCGGCACCACGGACCTCACCTACTTTCTCGTGGAAAACGACAGCGGCATTTACACGATTGATACTGTGGACATCAGCGGTTTGCCCGAGTTCGGCGGCGATGATCTCACGGAGATCGTGTTTGATCAATGCATATCTTCCATTCTTGAAAATTATTTGGGGATTGAAAACCAAACCAGGGACGAATCTCTTTCGTTGTTGCTTCCCGCAGACTTTCAAGGGCTTTCCCAGATCACTTACGATCCGAGATTTGAAAAGGAGTGCCGGCATAATCTCGGCCACCTGAAAATAGAAGCCGACCGTTTAAAAATTTTGATGAGTCAATCCGATGAAAATGAACAGATCCGATCAATGGGACTGTACTTTTTTGACGGCCGGAAAAAAGTACCGGATCAGGTACGCGTGGATGTCTTTGTAAAAAAAGAGCAGTTCTTAGAAAAAGCTAGGGAAGAACTCAAGAAAAGCATTCAAACGACCATTGACATGTTCGTCAATAATGAAAGGGAATTGTCTGAAAATTATATTGCCACACCTGTCCATCTCGTTCTTTCCGGGCGCTCCTCGGCACTCCCGTTGGTAAAGGAGATGTTCCAGGAAATCATTGCATCGGAAAAAATGAACATTGCGGATATTACCCATTCAGATCTTTTAAAGGAGTGTGTTGCCAAAGGGGCTTCCTATTATTATTTTAGTCAGAGTACCGGTGCTGATTTTATCCGGATAAAGGGTGGCGAGGGTGTCAATCAGATCCGCATTGGCCTTAGAGACTTTGACCCCACGGGTGGAACCGGTCCGATACCCATGGGATTTGTGTTCAAGGAACTGGTTTCCGTCAATACAAAACTGATCCCGGATCATATGGAGATGGAAAAACTGGATCTCGGCTATGCCGTAAACGAAATTGATTATAAATTTTCATTTGACAGTGACGGTCGATTAAACCAGGAAATAGAGTTGTTCCAGCATTCCGGGTCCAATTCACACTTCAGTCAAATGGTTTGCACGTCCATTGGGAAATACGATCTCAAAAAAAAAGATGCTGACCCGGGGGCTACTGCGACAGTGAACGGAAGACTTCGGGTGGCAGTGTATGAAGGTTCAAAAATTAAAGTAAAGGCAAAAATAAATGGGCAATGGCATCCCCTCGTCCGGGTATAGCCGCAGGGACGTCGGGCAAGTCCTCCTGGATTTTTCCGGAAACCGACTGTTGGTCTATGATATCTCGGATACGGCTTGCCTGATGGAAAGCATTCCCTTTGATGTTGTTCTGGAAAATGCCCCCGAAAATCCTCGGTTGAACAATGAGGTGCCCTATAATTTAAAGGAATGCTCCAAAAGCTTTCATCGCATCCTGCATATTCTCCACCAAGATCGGAAGATTATCTCTATTATATTGTCGGCCTTTTTCAGAGCCATACATTCCCGGCTGGCAAGCCATATTTTCAGAAATGATATCACCTTTCTGCTACCCACCGTCTGGGAACCGGACA
Organism: Desulfobacter latus; assembly: GCF_013389365.1. Classification (GTDB taxonomy): domain Bacteria; phylum Desulfobacterota; class Desulfobacteria; order Desulfobacterales; family Desulfobacteraceae; genus Desulfobacter; species Desulfobacter latus. Next base: position 18,096 of record NZ_JACADJ010000050.1, on the reverse strand, counting down.
TCAACGTTGTATTGATTGACACTTTTCTATCCGTATTTCACGTATCCCGGCTTCAGGCATTTGATGATGTGCTCGCCTGCCTGCCCTATTTATTCCCCAATGATTTTAACGAAATATCCACTCCCTTCCAAAACCATGGGGATGATCATGCCATATTGGAAGCTTTGAAGCAAGCTGTTGGGTTTAAGAAATCAACTGAATCCAAAGGCGCAGCCTACAAACTGGTACGATTCAGGTGGAAATTGCTCAGGAATTTAAACCAGATGGATCAGTTTTCTGAAGTGAAAGCCAACGGCATCATGAATATTCGGAAAGGATTCAGCCATAATTGGGTCAACAGGATTTCCATGGATTTGAATATCGGCATTGATACCGGCTCGGAGACCGTTCCGCTGAGACTCATGTCCCCCGATGTTCCTATTGGTGATACTATCTTCGTGAATTTCCAGATTCCGGCTCTGGAAGGTAAAATAGATCTTCCATTGGTGGCGTGGCTGCAGGGGGATCTGGATAGCCTCTTTCGGCTCCATCGATTCACCTTCGCAATGCCTTACTATTTGAATCGGAGGGAGAAAATGGCAAACGGTACTTTGGCACTTAACAAGGAAACCCATTTTTCATTGAAAGGAACACTGTTGTGCGAGGAAACTGGAAATAAACAGGAAGCGGTTTTTAACCTTCCCATGCTAGTGAGGTGAATAATGCTTCCCCTGAGAAGCCAGCTGGGACACCGGTTAAAAACAAAAAGAATGATAAAGGACACACAGAAACATTTCCCAATTAGACGGCCATATCGCTTAAATAAAAAAATCAGGATGCTAAAATGAAACAAAACCCCCTATTATACATGATCTGCGGATTTTTACTTATCAGCGCATTTATTGGCTATTTCTCACAGGTAAATGCTAATCAAATGACAGATGCAGACTATATTCTCCTGTACTACCTTTATATTGATGGAGAGGGAACAAAATATCCGGTCATCAGTGTATATAGAAGAAAACAGGGGCAATTCCATATTGAATTAAAGCACAAATTTTATTTGGCGAGTGGCAAGCCCGCCGGGCTTGGAGATGGACCTCAAAAAAATGGAATCGATAATATAATCAGCTTTTTTACAGGGTCGTCATCACCAGACGTTAATGTCATAAAGTCTTTTCAAGAAGATGTTGGATCGAGAAAGGATGGAGAATGGGGAAGTGGCACCTGGATGGATTTTTTTGAATTTATGAAGAAGAATCATCGGAAAAAAAAGACAATTATAAATCAAGTTTTTTATATAGCACACCTTAATCCAATCGAAGAAAAGTTACCTTTAAAGTATTTGGATACGATAAAAAATAATCAAGTGAGTTCTTGTGAAATCCCTATATCTGAACCACTGTTGAACATTATCTCCCCTTCCCCACAACATACACAAAAATCATCAAAAGTTGCTTCTTCTGCGAAGCCTTTTGGAAATTCTGTTAGTAAAAAAAAGAATGATAGATTAAACGCTGATAAAGGTTCTTACTCAAGCGGAATTGGTGAAAAACATCTTGATCAAGTCCTGTCTGAAAACAAAAAAGATATTCTTGATAGAATAAATAAGCTGTCAAATAAATTGTCTGAGATGGCAATCAAGAGTACGAATTTAGATAAAATAATAGTAGAACTCGAGAATGTAAAAAGTGAACTAACTAAATTACCTAGAGAACTCCCACTCCCCGAAAATATAGAACCATTTGACGCAAAAAAAATATATGTTGGAATGATTCTGTTATTTGTCTTACTGCTTCTGGTACTGATAGTCCTATTTATAATTTATCGTGCTTTCAACGCTTCATTAAGAGACTCGGATCGTTTGATGCAATCTCAATTTGAGCAACTGCTCAACTCCTTCGAATCCATTATCTTTCGAAAAAATAATGAGTTAATGCAAGAGATAAAGGATGCTTCGGACTTACAGCTGAAGTGGTATAAATTTTTTGAAAACGAATTCTTAAAGACACAAAAATTATCTCGGCAAAATATATCCGGCAATCAAGACTATGGGGTTCTCACGAGTGATGTAAAATATATTAGAACGATTGTAGAAAATTTCCGCCACCGTCAGGGAACAAGCAATAATGAAATCAAAGAACTAACAAACCAACTGATGATTGGAGGGAAACCGGCACTTTCCAGAATTATTAGTCAGTTGACCGATATAGAGAAGAAAATTGATCAATCTAAACAGACATCCCGTTCAAATGTAGAAAATGTTAATCAGGTAGCCGGTTCGGTTGAAAAGAATGGACGTAAAACACCTGAAAACAAAACTGGAGCAGAGGGCCTGCCCCCCTCTTCCAATCGTTCGAACCAAACCAGCCAGACGATGAAGGACAGAAAAAAACTCGACTGGTAAATTCGGCACAGTCTAAAAGAGGACTCAACTATATAGAAAACAAAATGAGCATTAAAATGGAATTGAAGTTTGTTTGTTCCGTTTATAATTTTTTTTGATCGATACGGAAACGGGCTTGATCATAAGATAGGCCATTTATGTGGTGACCAGATATAGGGAACTATCAACCATCTGTAATCCCAACGTTATTTTGCAGTCAATTAAACGATTGACACAAAGTGGCCGAAGTTATGATCAATCCCCGAAACGGAAACGGAAACGGAAAAGGAGATGTTTTGAACGATTCACAAGAATTAAATAGTTCTGTTGAGAATTTGAGCTCATCTGACCGATATGAGATTATAGAAGGAAAAATAGAAAACATCAAAAATAAATCTTTGAAGCAAGTTTACTTGGATACAATTAAGATCAAATATAGAAACAATTATTTGAGTTTTGATTTAGTCCCTACTACAGAATCAAGGGGAAGAGACCTCATACCAATATTACATATTAAGGGTCTAAATTTAAATATTTCCCTTTTCAAAATCGGCAATAAAGATTCAGAAAAAATTAAAGATACGTTGATAAAAAGTAAAACTGTATCTACCTCTAAAAAACAATTTAATACAGGAATTCAACTGGGTGAGCTATCGGAATTAGAATTAGAATTGGAAATCATGATTCAGGGACGAGATGAGTCAAAAACAACTATAAAAAATATCTACATTAATAGGGATAAAAAAATTTCGTCCACTACACCCCAGGTGTTCAATGATCAAGTATCCAAGACCCGACTTGCATCTACATCAGATGGAAAACAAATAAACGATATATTAGATAAAATAAGAGTGCTTGAAAATAAAATTGATGAAATTGTTAGCAAAAGTATTCCAAACTCTCAATCGGATTCTGGATTTGATATAAAATCACTAAATGATTTAGAAAAAAGAATAAGAAAACTTGAATCTTTATGCAGAAATCCTGATAAGGCTTCAGAATCGGAATCAGTCGAAACTGAAGATCGGGTAAGCGAACTTAAAACAAGATTAGATACACTTGAAAGTACGCTAGAAGAAAGAAATTGGCCAATTTCAGTAGATGTTTTAAAAAATTACGATTTCGTAGAACAAAGAAACTTTGACGAATTGTTTCAGGAGGTTAAGCAGCTAACTCAAATATCGTTGCGGCCCGTCCAATTTGAAAATCAAATTGAAGAGGTCAAAAAGAGTATAAAAAATTTAAATTCTAATTTTCATGAGAGAGTCAGCAATCTGAAAATTGATATTGACAATGCAAAAATTGATGTCTCCAATCTAAATGATAAAGTAGAAAATTTTATTCAAAGTTTTGAATATTCATCAGTCAACGAAAGGATACAAGAGATAGAAGAGGCCATCGAAGAAGATAAACGCAGAATTCTGGCCCCCAAATTTATTGACCACTATTTTTACGCAAGTTTCCAAAATTTATTTAAACCACAAACCAGTGTACTGAAGCAAGCCAATATCCCTGATGTACTGTGTACCCAGGCAAAAGAGATCGTCAAGATAAATAAAGTGCTGGGTGAAATGAAAATGCCTTTTAAATCAGCTGACGATGATATCAGACAACAGATAAAATCATTGCAGGAAACCCTTCGTAACTTGTATTTTAGCAGTCTGCCGTTGATTGATGCATATCGTAGCATTATTAATTCATTGAATGATTTCCAGTCTGATAGAGACAAAGAAAAAATAGAGATAGCGAAAGAAGGCCCTGGTTGGGAGTTTACCATATTACGCTTAATCACCCATTATAATTCATTTTCCCCTTACCTTAGAGAATGGCCTGTACTTGAGAGTTTTGAAATATTCAAATCCTACGTCATCAAACAGGAGGGAGGGTTTGAAAAATTTTTAATACAATTTGTAGAACAGGAAATTTTTAATAATTTTGTGGGAAAAACACTGAAATTAATAAAACAGGAATATAGAGAAGAAAATATTGTCAAAAATTCTGAGAAGATAGATTCCAAAAGTATTGAAGAATTTTTTAACGATATTGAAAAAAGAATACTTGATCATGCCGGTATTGAAGAAATCGAACCGCCGAAACGGATAACGACAGAGACGGAGGAAATAAAAATCAGCGAGCCTCCGGAACCAGATAACAGCAAACCGGAAGGAACCGTTGTCGATATCCTGCATCCGGGTTATCGCCTCACTTGGGGCGGAAAGAAAATCCTGGCCCACGTGGAAGTAAAAACCACTTACAAATCGCAGTGATTTTGGGGTAAAGGTTGAATTATGATCGACGATGTCCTGATAGATCTTCTACACGCCGCCCAAACATTTAATGCGCTGGGGAATTCGTTTACAAAAGGCAGTTGTCTTGAAAAAGTCGAACTCAATTATAATGCCGCGGTTTCCCGTGAAAGGAGCCATTTTTTTACCTGCCGGCTTGAAACATCTAAAGACATCTTGCCCGTTATCCTCATTGGTCAGGATACCGGCCTATTTGAATTTGTCTGTCACCACGATACCGGCGGTAAAATAAGTATTGAAGGTTCTTTTAACCAATGGGGGCAAGATCAAGAAATTGATTATACAATGCATGAAAGTGCCGATGGAATGTTCTCTCTTTTTTTTGATCTCAACTTTCAGGGACTGGATTTGTTTGCATACAGGTATGCATTAGAAAATCGGTATCTCCCGGACTACCGTTTTCAAGATATCTGTGTTCATCCGGAATTCGGGGTCTGCACCATACCGGATTTTAAAAAGCAGGATATCGTTTCTATCCGGTTTATACTCCCGGAATCATCACGGGGGGAGCATCTTTGTGAGTTAAAGGTTGTCAAACATCCTGAGTGGCTGCTCCCTATAGATCACCATCTGATATTTGACAGTACAAACACATGCTTGACATCAATGAAAATTTGTCGGAAGCCCCAATCCGGAGAAACGTCGGACGGGCAGATTCTGATGAAAAGCCCTGACAGCAATCTTATATTCAAGGTGCCGGTCCACAGAGACACCCTGTCTCCGCCCATTCACCTGATCATTGACAATTTTGATATCTATTATGGCAAATCCGTCCAGGCCGGAGATGCGATAGAGGTCCCCATTCCCTTGAAAACAAGGGGCAAAGGCAAGCTGGATATCTCATTTTTCGGCAACGGCGTATCCGGTCGGTATTCCCTTGAATCCGATTCCGGCGCAGAAAAAGACCATAAGGTTCTCTGCCGGGTAGAGACTGCGTATTTATCCGCGGGTCAGGCAAGGGAGCTACTAGTGCGAATTACCTCGAATTCTCTGGTGGCTAATACGCGGAAGTTTGACTTATATGTTCATATTGAACTTCTTCATCTGCATACTTTTCCTGTTACTGCTTTGAATTGGGAGAACACACCTCTGGGGGAAGACCGCCGCCAGGTCGTGGAATTTATGCGAAGCGATTCCCTCGGGCCAGTGGAGAACGTTAGCATTGAGATCCCTTCGGGAGTCAAAAAGCTGATTCGATATGAACGCGACACGAAGCTTCCCCACCAGATTAAATTCTTCTTTAAAAGTCCAACCCATGACCTGGAATCCGTTTTGGAGGATCGTATTGAGATCAAAGCGGGCAGTAAAGACGGAAAAGAACTCACTTATCTTTTTCCCATCCGGATCAGTACCAAGTCTGTGGAAGGGGGTGTTGAGGTCCTTTTCAACAAGGGACAACGGATTCGAAAAGTCGGGAATTTGTCCCTGAAATGTTGGAATGCCGTCACCAGTGAAGATTCGGTTCGGATTTCCAGGATACACTGGCAAAAGGGTATTTATAAACGCTTTACGGCATTAAAAAATGAAGGCAAGACAAAATATCCCCTTGTGAACCCCGGAGACCATGCGGAATTTTCTTTTAACCTCAACCGGAAAAGGAATCTGCTTTTCCCCAAATTTTTTTGTGAGACCTTGAAAATTGATTCCAATATAAATGGGTATAACCATATCAGGCACAAACTAAATATCCTTTTGCTCCCAATAATCCTCTCCTTTCCGTTTGTTAAAGTAGTGGGCAAATTAAAAATCAAAAAAAGGAAAAAAGTGAATGATCAACGATTTATTGTCATATATTAACCGTCTCAATCTGGATTTCTCTTTTGATTTGGCTAAATACCTGATGGGAACTATTACATCTTCCGTTATCAATGGTATCATCATCTTGTTTTTTATAGTGGGCTGTCTGACCCTGCTGTACAGAATGATCAAGGTCGGTTGGGACAGGCGTGCACTTGTAAAAGTGACAAATATTTTTGAGACCTCCGATAAAGAAAATTCGGAAGAGCTGTTCGATCGTCTGGAAAGTACCCATATTTCAAAGCAGTCAACCGTTATGAAGGCAATCCGCCATGTACAAATCGTTAAAACCCGGGATGGAAACGTGGATATGGCATCTGACTCCCTTCGATCCATTACGGCGCCGACTTCCTCCTGGGGGCGTTATATCGCCAGTATCTTGATCTTGCTTGGCCTGATCGGCACCATTATTGGTCTCAGCCAGGCCGTGATCAATCTAAAAAGTATACTGACCGGCATGGGAGACAATATTACCATGGATTCCTTCCAGATTATCATTAACGACATTCTCGGCAGCCTAAATTTCATGGAAACGGCTTTTTCAACGACCCTATGTGGGTTTATCAGTTTTATTTTTCTCTCTTTTCTGGATCATGCATTTCTGAGAAGACAGGACAATTTCACTCGGCAGTTGGAAGCTTTTTACGCCAACCTATTGATCCCGTTTTTTTCTCCCAAACAGGCGGGTGACAATTTGGCCTATATTGCCAATATCATGAAGTCATCCTCGACGGAATTCATCAAAGCCTCTGAAAGCCTGTCCGGACTGGCTAAAAGTATTTCGGAGAATCAACGGATCTACACAAATATGGCAGAGACCTTAAAAGACAGCATAAAGGGGATCGGCCATTCACAGAACGATCTTAAAGAAGAATTCAAGATCCTTTCCCGGTCTACGTCGGCCATTTCTGAGTTATCCGAAAATTTGAAAAAGACTTATGAGAGTTCACATACTTTGACGCAGACATTGTTTGAAAAACTGGGCGATGATAAGGGACATATTGATAAGCTGTATACAAAGTTGAATATTACCATTGAATCAATGAAACAGTTTTTTCATGACGAACTGGTGGAACTTTCCGGCAACCTGGTAGTCTATGCGGATACACAATCCAAGGAAATCAAGAATATTGAACTGGACCATGATGCCGCGATGCGGTTGTCGAATTCAAAGATTGTAGAACTGAAAGAGCAATCTGAACTCATACTTGAACAACAGAAAGAAGCACATCTCAGTGAAATGAAGAATGTCTGGGATAAATACGAGCACATTATTTCAAGCATGTCACAGACCGTTGAAACTCATTCCGGAATAATAGAGGAACGGTTAAAAGGCATCCAAAACGAAATTTTGAAACAGCAGGACATTTCGTCTGAATCCCGTCTATCCGCATTTGAGGAAAAACTAACGCTCATGTCGGAAAAATATCTCCAGCAAGCCGAAGCAATAAGTGAAAACCATGCTTTGTCGGTTAGACTCCTTGAGAAAGGATTTCAAGACCTGCAAGAACAAATCAGAGGGTACAGCCACGGCATTACGGATCAAACCTTATCCCAATATGATGTTATGTCGGAAAGCTTTGAGGCCAAGCTCAATGAATTGTTCCCCGGGTTGCGGCAATTTTTATCAAATGTTTTTGAACAACAGGCAGGCCTTGTGAAATCAAGTCAAAACGTCATAAAGCAGATGGAGGAAAATATAAAGCAGTTGTCAGAAAACAACAAAATTCTTGATTTAAACAATATAGAAACCTCACTTAATAATCTAATCAAGTCTCAACAAAGCTTTTTAAAACTGAACCATGACAGGGAGAGGGCGCTTGCTTTAGCTGCCGGCCTAGATAGCGTTGGTGGGAATCCTGTTTCCAGTTTATATCAAAAGACTACCCGAAAAGTTTCATCAATTTTTTCTGCGGATAAAAAATAGCACCCCTGAATGAAGAATAATGAAAAGGAAACGTAAATGTGACTGTAAGACAGCAATCATCCAATGAAGTGCATATCTGGCCAGCTCTTCTAGATGTCATTATCGCCACCTTGATGATCATCCTTCTTTTCATGATCATCCAGTACATTTCATTTTATCTGAGTGATGCGCTGGTACGTATTGAACTCCGGGATCGTCAAGACCAGTTTGTTGAGATGATAGATGCATTTGAACAAGCGGGTCGGTTTCCCAAAGGCTCCATCACGGTGAAAGCCAACGGGGATTTTCAAATGCTGCGCTTCAGCAGTGAACTGGTATTTGATCCCGGTCGGGCGGATATATCTAAAAATGACATAGACAGATTCAAATTTCTTGATGCGGTCGGTGATTTATTGAAAGAGGGATATCATCATAAAAAACTTTTCCAGCGACTCTATATTGAAGGCCACACAGACACAAATCCCATAAGGAACCGACACTACAAATCAAATTGGGAGTTATCCACGGCAAGGGCATTGTATATCGCCAATCACTTCATAAGGACCGATAAAATAAGGCCCGAATATTCCGATGAACGCCTGTTTGGTATTTCTGGATACGGTGAATACAATTTTGTCGAATCCGTCAATGATCTGGATAGTAACCGAAGGATTGAAATCCTCCTTGTCTATTCTGAGAAAAGATAAGCACATGGACTAAATTTTCCTGGTTATAACGGATTTGAAAGTTCACTCTTAACCATTCGAATTTATTTATATTTACTTTAGATCCTATCCTGAAATTGTGACAAAAACAGGGCAGAAAATTCATGTTCAATGGCCAAGAAGCCTGAAAATAGGTAAGGACCAGAAAGCCGAATTAATGGCCTTTCCCAAATCCGTTATAATCAGCCATTTTCGATTTTTTACGAGACCATCATATTTAGCTTTAGAAAACCGTTATCCTTCTCATGATTGGGCAACCAATTCATTTTTTCCATTCTACATTATTGTTTCATTTCACTCCTTTCATAGAGATATAATCATTTAATCTTAAACACTTACAGTGTTGTAGATTCTCCCCGGAACTAAAAAACGTACTTTTCTATGACATCTGTCATGGATTGGTGCGGTTTTAGTTTCATTTAATTGTCCTACATTTAATTGTCCTACATTTTTAAATTTTAAATCTTTATGAAGGAGGTTTTATGCAATCTTGTTTAACGGCAGCCGCCGTACGTCCAGAGCCCTGGGATGAAAATCAGTTCGTCTGTGACTTCTGTCATCGACCGGCAGAAATTGACACAGAAGCCATTATCGATGGTCATGAACGATCCGTATGGCTTTGTGGTCGGTGTACTCGGAGCAAACAAATTCTTAAACAGTGGGAGGTTATTTCCCATGATTAAAAATGAACTTAAGAATTATTTGAAGGCCGGGTATCCAGCTATTTGTGTATTAACCCAAGAAACTCACAGGGCAGAACAATTATTGCCATGTGAAAATTGGCAGTTCTTTGTATGGGACTGTATTCAAGGTATCAGAAAAGCTGGCACTACCCAGGTCCTTGATGAAATCAGAGACCCTGTGGAAGCCATTAATTGGCTCAGCATGTATACGGATACTGTGCTGATTGCCAATAACCTGCACCTGTTTCTGGACATCCCTGAAGTCATTCAGGCTATCCAGAATGGCGTGGTCCGCTGGAAAGGAATTGGATGTGCGTTGATCATGATTAGTCCGGTAATACAGATGACACCAGAAATCGACAAATTATTTACCGTTATCAATTTACCTTTACCGGATGACAATGAATTGATCGACTTGCAGAAAGAACTTTGCACCAGCGTGAACGTCAATATCAACAAACGAGCTGCCCGTGCAGCAAAAGGCCTAACATCGGATCAAGCAGAAACGGCTTTTGCCTACAGTTTGATTACTACTGGATTCTGTAGCACCCGAGTAATTTCAGATGCTAAATCTCAAATGATTAAAAAATCTGGACTAATGGAGTTCTGGGAACCTGCTGATATCAAGGATGTTGGAGGTTTAGATAACCTCAAAGCATTTATCAGCAATCGTGCCAGGGCGTATGAACCTGGAAATGAGCATCTACCACGCCTAAAAGGAATTATCCTTGTAGGAATACCCGGAACTGGAAAGTCGCTCGCATCCAAAGCAACCGCATCCATTCTGGGTTGGCCCTTAATAAGACTGGATATCGGTTCATTAAAATCATCCCTTGTGGGAGATTCAGAAAGACGCATTCGTGAAGCAACTCAGGTCATAAATGCATTCGGTGAAGTTGTCGTATGGCTCGAGGAAATCGAAAAAGTTTTTGCTGGTATAAAAAGCTCTGGAGAACTAGATTCTGGCACAACAGCTAACATGTTCTCACACTTTTTAACCTGGGTTCAGGAGAGCGATACCTCAGCTATCATCATGGCAACAGCAAATGATATCTCAAAACTCCCACCGGAATTTATTCGAGCCGGTAGATTTGACGCGGTGTTTTTCGTAAATCTGCCGACTATCCAGGAGAGGATTGATATCATTAAGATCATGAACCGTAAATACGGATCTAAGATTCCTACCACCTATGCTCAGCGTTTAGCAGGCTACAGTGGTGCTGAGATCGAACAGCTTGCAAAGGACAGTCTTTATGATGGTGTTGATGATGCTTTCAGCGCATTAGTACCATTAAGTAGAGTGATGAGAGAAGAAATTATCGCTCTTAAAGACTGGGCTAAAAACAGGGCTCGTCCTGCAAATACACAAGAGGACAAACCTAAAGATCAACGAAAAATCAGACAGATACCTAATGTATCATGATGGAGGTGAAATTTGTCACATATCTCAAGAATTGAACTTGAAATCATGGACCTACAGTCATTGAAAGATGCCTGTAAAAAACTCGGTTTCCATTTTATGGAAGGACAAACTCGATACCAGTGGTACGGCAAATGGGTTGGTAATCAGCCCCTGCCAGATGGTATCAGTGAAGAGGACCTTGGCAAATGCACCCATGCCATTCATGTTCCTGCCGCAGTATTTGAAATTGGTGTTGTCAGAAAAGGCAACGGATACATACTGCTCTGGGATTCATGGATTGGCGGCGGCTTGCAAAAGCATATTGGCGAAGATGCAGGGATTCTTAAACAGGCTTATGCCGTAGAATCCGTAAAACGAGAATCCAGAAAAAAAGGATATCGCATTACCGAAAAAAGGATGAAAAAAGGCATTCGCCTGTCCCTGTCACTTTAACACCCTACCTTTTCAATCCCACCAACCACAGTCTATTCCAACCATCCCAATTCTAAAAAAGGAGTGTTTCAATTGAAACAAATCATTATCGACGTATTGGATTCTGGTGAAATCAAAATAGAAACAAGAGGCTTCAAAGGTAAATCCTGTATTGAAGAATCCCAGTTTCTTAAAGACCTGCTCGGAGAAGAAAAAGCAAGAAATCTTGTCCCGGCATACTATCAGACCAAAAACAAAGTCGTAATTCGTAAACACCTACCGTTATGCGGATAAAACAATAAAAGGAAATTACATTATGAAAAATGACATTTTCAAAAAGGCTTGCTTGATTCAATTAACCAGCTCAGTCTGGCAGTGTAGTCGTGTATTAAATCAGAAGGTTATGGCTGAGAAAATCGGTCAGGATAATAAATTTCTGGTCGGTCGGAAATATCTAATAGAACCGACTCTTCTCGGTCCTGTAAAGACCGCAGTTCAGCAGGCAAGAAAGACTGTTCAGCGTCATTCGCTTCCTTTTCCGATCACCAGTATTTATCTGGTACCGAAAGAAGCCCTTACCGAAATTGATGAACGGCTCCAGTATTTTAAGGAGCGGTTCTGGCAAAAGGTTCAGGACTTTGAAGCACTGTACGGTTCAGCAAAAGAGGAAGCAGCCGCAGTACTTGGAAACGATTTGTTCAATGAAGCAGATTATCCAACTGACATCTTGAGCAAGTTTAAGCTCGACTGGAGATATTTTGAACTGTCCACTCCGGCCAAATCAAGAATCCTTTCTCCCGAAATCTATGAACGTGAAAAGGAAAAATTCGCCAGTCTCATGGAAGAAACCAGGGAAATGGCAATGATCGCACTCAGAAACGAATTTTCGAATGTTGTCAACAACCTGGTCGAGCGCCTGACCAACAACGATGGTAAACCTAAGATGGTCAGTAATGCCATGTTCAACAAATTGAATGAGTTCCTTAACGATTTCTCAACCAGGAACATTTTTGAAGATGAAGAACTGGTAGGGATTATCGAACAGGCCAAATCGGTTGTCTCCGGTGTTTCTCCTTATGGACTCAAATACAATGATGTCCTTCAGAAGAAGATCACCAAGGGAATGTCTGAAGTAAATGAAGCCATCAATGCTTCAATCGAAGAAATCCCCAGACGTCATATAAAACTAGCAGCTAACGAATGAACTGATCCTGCCTGAAAAGACAATTACCAACAAAGTTTAACGGGACCATCCGTCCGATTGTATGGATACGCATCCTGTAGAGTCGTCAGGAGAAATATAGTACGCCCGGTGGTGAAAGGTGTACTCCCGTTAAATCAACAAAGGAGAATTAAAAAAATGAATACATGCATCATTACAGGCAACCTCGGTACTGACCCTGAATCGTTTTTCAGTGAAGGCGGTACCCAGATTGTAAGTTTCCCTATAGCTTTCCGTTCTACCAAAAATAAAACGGATAACTGGGTCAAGATAACCTGTTTCAATAAAACCGCTGAACTGGCTGAAGCGCACCTGCATAAAGGCGCCCGTGTCGGTATTACCGGTATGCTAGATCAGGATCGCTGGGAAAATAGTGAAGGAGAATCCAGATCGGCGTTGAAACTGATCGCCAATTCCATTGAGTTTATCAAAACTGATGGAAGAGGTTTTGAAGACAAGGATGATACCCCATTTTAAGGAGGTGACTCATGTCCAAAGATCAAAGTAAACCCAAGCTGGATGACCGGTTTATCAAAAGTATTAAAGGTAAAGATTTTGTAGTTTATGCCGGGCTTTTGGATCTGGCCCATCAGATCGGAATTCAATCGATCAGGGTAAAAACAATACAGTATCCCACCAAAGAAAATGGTCTTGAAGCTATTTGTGAAGCACACGTTGTATCAAAAAGTGGAGAGGACTTTATCGAAATAGCCGATGCAAATCCCAATAATGTCGCACCTCTTGTGAAAGCACATGTTCTCAGGATGGCTGCCACAAGGGCAAAAGGCCGAGCATTAAGGGATATGACCAATATCGGAATAACCTGTTTGGAAGAATTAGGAAACATTGATGACCTTGAAAATGAAAAACCAGTTAATGATAATCGTACATCAAAGACCCAGAAACCTCAGACAACTGCGAGAAATACTGGAACCAATGATGCAAAGGCTAAAAACTCAGGCAACAAAAAGAAAACTGAAACTACCCAAACGAAGAAAAAAGAGGACTCGAAAAAAGAACCATCTAACGCACCGGCCCCCTCTGACGGTCCCAAAATGAGTGCAGCCCAGAAAAAGGCGATACTCAATCTGGCAAAAAGAAGGGGCTTATCAGAAGAGGATCTTACCAAATTATCCCTTGAAACATTCAATGTGAACTTCGAGTATCTGGATTCTTCCAGCGCGTCGGTCTTTATCAGAGACCTTCAGCACGCAGCATAATTTAAACCATTAACAATTCGTGATCAGGTATCAGGACAAACCCTATTGGTGCGTCCTGGTCCTGGTCTGGAAAGGAAATTTTTATGGATATCTTAGAATTAAGAAAACAGCCACACCTGTCCGTCAGTTCAATCAATTCATATATCGATTGCAGTCTGATGTACAAATTTTCCCGAATTGATAACCTGAAGCCGGATTTTGTATCAGATAACCTGATATTCGGCTCCTGCATCCACCGAATTCTGGCTGAATTCAACCAAGAGAAAATGATGGGAAACATTCTGTCATCAGATGAAATTGAGAATATGTTCAAAACAGACTGGGAGAAATCGGCCAAAGACAATCCTGATATCCAGTATTCCAAGGGTAACACCTACCGGACACTGTTAAATCAGGGCGTTAAAATGCTTCATGAATTCATGAAACGAGTTCCTGAAAATGATGCGACCATCGTTGCCATTGAGGAACCCTTTGTCATGAATATAGAGGGCCTGGATATCCCATTGATCGGTATCATGGATCTGGTTGAAGAAGACGAAGACGGAACTTTGACCATTACGGATTATAAAACATCAAAGAGAGCCATGGCTATCAGTGAAGTTGATTCCAACTTCCAGTTGACCGTGTATTACACTGCGGCGAAAGCCAATGGATATGCTGACCGGGATATAAATCTCAAATTCGATTGTCTGATTAAAACCCAGAAACCAAAGTTTGAACAGATTTATACCGAACGGTCCAGTACCCACTCTGCTAAAGCAATCAAAAAGATCAAGTTGGTTTGGGATGGTATCCAAAAAGGAGTTTTCATACCTAATGATACCTCTTGGAGATGTCATGGATGTTCGTATAAATCCTATTGCGACGAATGGTTTCAAAACTAATTCAAGGAGGAAAGCCATGATAAGACTGAACTCTCGACAAAAAGAGGCAGCAGAATTTCTGTATGGCACAGCCTGTGTAATAGCTTGCCCAGGGTCCGGAAAAACGTTGACTATGACCCGGCGCATTGCAAACCTTGTGAAAAACCACGGTGTCTCACCTGAAAGGATCATCGGATTGACTTTTACACGCAACGCAGCCCAAGCCATGCGAGAGAAGCTGTATCCCATCTTGGAAGATCTGGCAACCCGGGTTGATTTGGCTACAATTCATAGTTTCTGTTATTCCCTGTTGAAACAGGAGGGCAAAACTTTTGAGATCCTTCACGGAAATGAACAACTGAAGTTTGTCCGGCAGGTGATGAAGAAGAAAAGAATCAGAAACATCCCTGTTGGTCTGATCATTCGTGAAATCAGCCTGGCTAAGAACAACATTATAGATACCGATGAATTTGCGGATCTCTACACCGGAGATGAAACCATGTTGAAGATTGCCGATGTATACCGGCTTTATGAAGCTGAGAAAAAGAAAAAGCTGCTACTCGACTTCACGGACCTGCTGTTTGAATCCTATCTCCTGTTAAAGGGCGAAAAGGAAATACGGCAAAAATACCAGGATTCATATACTCATCTACTTATTGATGAATATCAAGATGTTGGACCACTTCAGGTCGAAATCTTGAAGCAGCTTATCAATAATCACCGGAAATCATCATTCTGGGTGTGTGCTGACGACTGTCAAAGCATCTACTCTTTTACAGGAGCTTCAGTCGGGAACATCCTTAACTTTGACAAGGTGTTTCAAAATAGCCAGCAATTCATTCTGGATACGAACTACCGTTCGACACCAGAAATTCTGAGTTGCTGCCAGCGCCTCATTGACCATAATACCAAAAAGATTGATAAGGTGTTGCGGACTAAAAATTCAACTGGTGCCAAGGCAACTGTTATAGATGCCACCAATGAAGAAGATGAGGCTCTACAACTCGTAAATGAGATTAAGGGTCTGACCGAATCCGGCACTTACCAGTTCAAGGATATTGCCGTATTGTACCGGGCAAACAGTTTGAGCCGGCCAATTGAAGACGGATTCAAACAGCATCAAATCCCATACCACATTGAGAACGGGTCCAGTTTCTATCAGCGCCATGAAGTAAAGGTGCTGCTGGACTATCTCAGGTTTATCAATAATCCTGACTCAGATGATGGCGATGATGCACTCAGGAAAATTATCAATATTCCGAACCGGTATATTGGAAAGACCTTTATGACCGGACTTGAAAGCTTTTCCAATAAGCGAAATGTCCATCTGTTCCAGGGATTAAAAACAATGCCAATCGAGGTTCCATACCTCAAAAAATTTATAAAGGACTTTGTATGCTTGATCGAGCCGCTTATTCAAGATGTGGCTCAACTGGAACCGGCTGAGATTATACATATCCTCAGAGAAGGGCTTGATTATGACCGATACATTTCAGACGATGATATCCCATCACCGGACGATTCAAAGATTGAGAATATCAATCAGCTTCAACTCGTTTCTGCCAAATACAAAGACATCCCGGCGTTAATAAACTACACGGAAACTTTTAAGGAAGAGAACAGCAACAATAAAGATGGAGTAGCCCTGATGACCGTGCATAAGTCAAAGGGACTGGAATTTCCGATTGTGTTCGTTATCGGAATGACCGAAGGCGTTATGCCAAACAAACAAGGGGAAATTGAAGAAGAAAGGAGGATCTGCTTTGTCGGGATATCCAGGGCAATGAACCTGCTCTACCTGACATATCCGATAAATTACATGGGGAAGAATGCAACACGCAGTCGATTTCTGGACGAAATATTAGAAGATTAAACAATCTGAACGGGAAGGTGCTTGCCAGCAATGGTAGGCACCGCCGTTCAACCAAACCTATTTTTATTGTCACGCTCTTATACTTGACACTCTCTTTTAACCGGATATCATGGATAAAATTAAACCTTTTAATCCAAGGACAAATTACGGGAATGAATAAAAAACGACTGTTTGAATACCTTAGAGAACAAGAGCCAGAAAAGCTGATTGAACTTTTAGATAGGGCTTTTGACACTATGAATACCAACCAACGCCATGATGTATTTGGGAGGATCACCATTGAAATCCCACCAGCACATGTTGATGGTGAAAAGTTGCTGTCTGATATTGAACAATTTAAAAAACACTCCTTGGCCGGATACTATTACGCCCCTTTTGATATCAATTCAAAAAATTTTTCACACATCCCTGAAGAAACCGATGAGTGGTTTGATAAAATCGGTGACTATCTTGAAGATAGCTCCAAATTGACCGACCAGAGAGACCACAAATTGGCTGTCCAATGTTTCAAGATACTTCATGGGCTCATTGATAAAATGGAAGATGGTGATGAAATAGTCTTTGCCGATGAATACGGCACATGGATGATCACTGGTGATGAGAAACGGTTTGTTAAATCTTTTATGACCTCTTTGTCATCTATATCGAATGCAGAGGATTATGTTGCCGGTGCGATTCCACTGATCAAACGCGACAGTTATGAAAGTTTCCATAACAAGGTCTATTCCACCGCACTGGCTGTGGCCACAGGTGATCAGAAAAAACTGCTCAAGACAGAAGTTAAAAACCAGAAAATAAGAGTGAGGTAGAATCAATTCCAGATTATTTTATAGGTTGGGCACTGAAGGATTGGCCGAAAAAAATGCGGAAACTTTCCCTAAAGATCCTTAAGGAACCTTAAAAAGGTGGGACAGGAGTGGGACAATCTACCCTAAAAACAAAAAAGGCTTTCAAGCTAAAACCTGAAAACCCTTGTCGTTTATGGCGCGCCCGGCCCGATTCGAACAGGCGACCCCTTGATTCGTAGTCAAGTACTCTATCCAGCTGAGCTACGGGCGCCCAAAAACTTAATATTTATAGCAACCTTTAAGTAAGAATTCAAGTCATTTTATTAATTCTTAGTAAAAAAAGCCCCGACCATTTGCAATAAATGATCAGGGCTTTTTAAAAAAGAACCGGCGGCGTTCTACTCTCCCACACAGTCTCCCATGCAGTACCATCGACGCTAAAGAGCTTAACTTCCGTGTTCGAGATGGGTACGGGTGTGGCCTCTTCGCCATCGCCACCGGTTACACTGGTCGG
>NZ_JACADJ010000049.1 GCF_013389365.1 Desulfobacter latus | reverse complement strand
CAGGATTGCAAGCAATCCCTTTCTCGTTCGACTTGCATGTGTTAAGCACGCCGCCAGCGTTCATTCTGAGCCAGGATCAAACTCTCCAGTTATAATCCTTTACTAAAACTTTTTAAGGTCTGCACTTAAAGCTGTTACGCTCAAGCGCATTGTCATTGACCCGCTCTTTTCTTTTTCACTGACCAATTTTCAAAGATCAAACTTACTGCGTTTAAAAAACCTCATCGGAAAACTGTTTGGCCGTCCCCGTGAAGCCAGAGCAATATCCTTCATTTTCTAATCAATGTCAAACCTTTTTTTAATTAAATCTCAATTTTTCTTTGAACCGTCCCCCAAACATGGTCATAGATATAAGGCTAACCATTTGTAAAATAATGAAAATTCCTATACTATTTAAATTTAAAAAATAAAATTGGTTTGACCTTGATTGATTTGAAAAGCGATACGGTAAGGCCCATAATCAAAAAGATAAGATGAGCAATAATTCTTGTGTCAAACGGGTAGCCAGCAGGGTATTTTCCGGGGCCAAACTTCTGGCCCCGCAGTGGGAAATAATTTCAATAAACCCGGATATTATTACTCCGCGTCCTAACTTCCGGGAACCGTATAGGTCTTACACGTTCCGGTTGAACAGGTACGTTCCTGGGTATGTACGCCTTTGGTAGCGTTTCCTGACGATCCCATGGCATAGTTGGTGGCCGAGACGACCCGCTGGAACGCCTTGGATTTACATTTAGGACAGACAACCTCCCGGTCATCTTCTTGTCCCATAACAATCACTTCAAAAAATTCTTCACATTTACTGCATTTAAATTCATATATCGGCATGTTTATCCCTCATATAATAATACGTATTCACTAAAAAATAAGCAGTTATAGAATTTGTCAAGACCCATCCGCCGTATCAAGAAGTTCCCTGGCATGGGCAAGGGTAGCATCGGTGATCCGGCTGCCGCCAATCATCCGGGCCAGCTCCGTTACCCGATCTTCCTTACAGGTCAAGGGCGTGATGCGGGTGCCTGTTCTGCCGCCTGACACCTGTTTGGTTATCTTGAACTGATGGTTGCCGTACCTGGCAATCTGGGCCAGATGGGTAATGCAGATCACCTGTTGAACCCGGCCCAGTTCTTTGAGCTTAAGCCCGACCTTATCGGATGTTGCGCCACCAATACCGGCATCCACCTCATCAAAAATCAGGGTTTCAAAAGACTGACCCCGGCAGAGCACAACTTTAAGCGCCAGAACAATACGGGACAGTTCTCCGCCTGAGGCTGTTTTTGCCAAAGGCTTTGGGGATTCCCCGGGATTTGGGGAAATCAAAAAACGCACCCGGTCTATACCGGTGGCAGATATTTTTTCGTTATTCGCCGTTGTAAGTTCGTCAGGATCAATGCCTGAATCCGTGGAGAAATCCACCCCCAAACTGGCCCGGCCCATGTCAAGGGCACCGAGTTCCGCCTTTGCCAGCCCGGCAAGCGCCAGGCCCTCTTTCTGCCGCCGCATGGACAGGGCCTTTGCCTTTTGGCGAATCCGGGCCACCAAACCTTTTTGTTTGTGTTCCAGTTGTTCGATACGCCCCTCAAGCCCCTGGATGTCTGCCAGATTTTCCGCCATGTTCCGGTATTGCTTAAATACAGCGTCAAGACTGCCCCCATATTTGCGCTTAAGTTTTGCGATCTGATCCAGGCGCTGATCCACCTGATCCAGGGACTGAGGGTCCAGATCAATGCCTGCGGCAAATGATCGGAATTCCGACACCAAATCCTGAAGTTCATAGGATATTTCGTCCAGACGCCGGGCCAGGGCACCCAGCGTTTCATCGGTCTCGCAGAACCGGCCCAACCGGGCAGACATACCTGAAATCTGATCCAGCACCGAGCCTTCGCGGTCATATAAATTATGTACCGCACTGTTTACTGATTCAAAAATCTGCGCGGCATTCTGCAGTTGATCGCGTTTTTGAATCAGATCATCATCTTCTCCGGGCTGGATATTGGCGGTTTCAATCTCGTCCACCTGAAATTGAAGCAGGGCCAGTTCTTTTTCAGCCTTTTCCTTTCCGGCCTTTAAAGCGGCGATCTCTTTTTTCAAAGGAACGATTTGCCGGTAGAGCCCGGCCACATCTTTTTTCAGATCAAGGGTCCGGGCAAATTCGTCCAGGATATCCAGGTGCTGATCTTCTTTGAGCAACCCCTGATGGGCATGCTGACTGGATACACCGGCAATATTTTCCGTCACCTGTTTTAAAAAATCCAGCGTGGTTTGGCGGGCGTTAACATAAATTTTACTTTTTCCTTCAGCAGAGACCACCCGCCTGATGATCAACCCATCTTCAATCTCCATATCATGCGCTATCATAAGGCGGGCAGCGTGGGAATCCGGGGCAATATCAAACACAGCTTCCAGTTCAGCGCTATCCTTTCCGGTGCGTACCAGATCCGCCGATGCCCGGGACCCCAAAAGCAGATTTACGGCCTGAATAATAATTGATTTTCCTGCCCCGGTTTCCCCTGTCAACACAGAAAGACCGGAACCGAATTCAATGCGCAAATCCTCAATAATCGCAAAATTTTTTATGGACAGAGCGTGCAGCATAAAATCTCCTTGCCCAAGAAAAGCCCATGTGCAGCCAGGCAGCGGCCATGGCAGCCACAAGCCTTGAGTTCCACAGCCAAGGTGCAGGCAAACCCAAAGGGAAAAATCCTAAGTTAACTGCGGCCAACATCTGCCTGGGCATACAGGACTCAGAATTTCGGGGAGCCGGATGAGGCATCTTGGGGCGGATCCAGATTCTTTTTCACGGTGTCATTGATGGTCTTGTAAATATCCTTGAAAGATTCATGGACGTTGGAAGGCGACAGCCGGCCCATTTCAATGAACTTGACTATAATTTCCTTGGTGGCCCTGAGTATATGTTCGTCAACTGATTTCATAATTGGCTGAATACCAGAACTGCTTAATAAGGTCAATATTTGACCTGAATTTGTGTTGCCATGTACCTGTAAATGCTTATATACTCAAAAACGACGTGCTAAAGCACTGTTTCCTCCCAAGCCTGAAGGCCTGGGTTTCCACAGCTAAAGGAAAAATTTATGAACGAAAACCCCACAGACAATAATGACATCCACATGCTTGACCGGGACGGCAAACAGATCATTCTTATCGGAACAGCCCATGTGTCCCGGCACAGTGCCCAACTGGTTTCCGACACGATAGCATCAGAACAACCTGATACCGTATGTGTGGAGCTGTGCAACAACCGGCTGGGGTCCATCCGGGACAAAGACAGATGGCAGAATATGGATATTGTAAAAATCATCAAGGAAAAGAAAGCCCTGATGCTGTTTATGAATCTTTTGCTGGCCGCTTTCCAGAAAAAAATAGCCGATAAATTCGGCATAAAACCCGGCCAGGAGATGATCAATGCCATTGCCGCCGCAGAAAAGACAGGCGCTGCCGTTATCCCTGCGGACAGGGAAATTCAGACCACCCTTTCCCGGATATGGCGGGGTATGGGATTCTGGGAAAAAATAAAACTGATATTCGCCATGCTGCTGTCATTTGGCCGGTCCGATGAGATTGAAGAGACAGACATTGAAAAAATGAAGCACCAGGACATCCTGCAGTCCCTGCTTTCGGAGATCAAAGAGGACCACCCCATTATTGGCGAAGTGCTGATTAACGAACGGGACCAGTTCCTGGCCCAAAGCATCCGCAGTGCGCCGGGAGACAAAATCGTGGCGGTTGTGGGGGCGGCACATGTGCCCGGAATTTTAAAATATATTGAGCAAAACACCCCCATTGACCTTGACGCACTCAAAACACTTCCGCCTCCCGGCAACCTAGGAAAAGTATTGAAATGGCTTATCCCCGGCCTGATCATTATGCTTTTCATTACCGGATTTCTCATGGAGGGTAAAGGTGCCGGGACCGACATGATCTGGATCTGGGTACTGGCAAACGGCATTTTTGCCGGTATCGGCGCAATCATGGCCATGGCCCACCCGTACACCATTTTTTCATCTATTTTAGCCGCACCGCTGACCTCCCTGAATCCCATGATTGCAGCAGGTTGGGTGGCGGGTCTTATGGAGGCATTTGCACGTAAACCCAAGGTGCGCGACCTTGAGGCGATCCCCGAGGATATTACGTCCGTCAAAGGGTTCTGGCGAAATAATGTTACAAGGATTCTGCTGGTGGTGGTGTTCACCAATCTGGGTTCCTCAATCGGCACCATGACAGCCCTGCCGTTGATGATCAAACTTTTATCCTGATTAAAAATAGGGTTACTGATCCAATGAATATTTTTGTAGCACGCCAGCCGGTATTCACGTTAGATAAAAAAATTTTTGGTTATGAACTTTTATTCAGACTCAGTCTGGATAATGTCTTCCCGAATATCGACGGGACTATAGCCACATCCGGTGTGCTGTCCAATACGTTTTTCTCCTTTGGACTCAATGACATTCTTGGCGGCAAGCCCGGACTGATTAATTTTACCCGGGATCTTCTGCTCAAACAGACACCGCTTCTGTTCCCGAAAGAACATATTATCATTGAGATTTTAGAAGACATTGAGCCTGAACCTGAAATTATTGATGCCTTAAAGACGTTTAAATCTCAAGGGTTCAGGATTGCCCTGGATGATTTTGTTTATGATCAGAAATTTAGTGAAATGATTCACCTGTGCGACATGATAAAATTTGATATCATGGCTACGCCCCTGGACACCCTGGGCCCGATTTTCAGCACCCTGGGACATGAACTCAAGCATATTACTCTGTTGTGTGAAAAGGTGGAAACCCACGAAGAGTTTGAACAGGCCCAAGCCATGGGGTTCCAGCTGTTCCAGGGATATTTCTTTTCAAAACCTGAAGTCATAACACACAAAAGCATGGCACCCAACCAGGGTACCAACCTGAAACTGCTGAATGAGGTTTCAAAGCAGGAGCCGAACTTAGACGTTATCAAGGACATGATTAAAAACGATATGGCCATTTCTTTCAAACTTTTAACGTTCATCAATTCAGCGTATTTTAAGCGGCGCACTGCCGTAGACACGATCAAGGATGCCATCACGTTTTTGGGCCTGCGGGAATTGAAAAAATTTATCAGCGTGGCGGTGGTGTCGAATATGAACCCGGAAAAGCCCAATGAACTGATCCGGTTTTCAGTGATCAAGGCCCGGATGTGCGAGCAATGCGCGCATATTATTAAAGCCCGATTTACGCCGGAAGAATTGTTCACTGTGGGTCTGTTTTCAACCATGGATGCCATCTTGGATATGCCCATGGCAGACATTCTTGAAAAAATTACCCTGTCTGAAAAAATCAAGGATGCGCTTTTAGGCAAAGACCGCTTGTTCAGACAGCTCAATGAGCTGATCACAAACTTCGAACAGGGACAGTGGGGCCATACCCGATTTCAGGCAGATAAAGATTCTCAATTGATTCAAAAACTGCCCGCCTTTTACATGGACGCCTTAAAAATGGCGGACTCCTTTTTTGCATCGGGCTGATTATCCAGCCCGGTCCGTCACCGGGACTGGGCAAATTTCTGGATACAGGCCGGATACAGTTCCCACTCCTTTTTCAGTCCTTTTTTTTTAACATCTTTCAATGTATCACCATCGGCTATTTCAAATGCCTTCTGGCCGATGATGGGACCTGTATCTTCCCCGTAATCAACAAAATGAACCGTGCATCCACCAATTTTGCACCCATACCGGAAGGTGTCCCCGTACCCGTCGGTACCCGGAAATGCAGGCAGCAGGGCCGGATGGATATTCATGATCCTGCAGCCCTTGTCTTTGGTGTTAATCCGGTCAATAAAATAAGGGGTCAGCACCCGCATAAACCCGGCCAGAACCAGCAAATCCATATCATAGGATTCAATATGATCTAACAGCCGGCGTTCGGCAATCACCCTGGATTTTATGAAAAACAAGGCTTTTTCACGATTCTTTTCCACATCCACCAGCCGCTGTTTTCCAAGAATTTCGTCAAGGTCAAAATTTTTGGGAAGCAGGCTGTCAATATCCCGAATCTTACGAGAATCGGCGATAATCCGGGCATAATCCACCACAAATGTATCAATACCTGCTTTTTTTGCCCGCGCCAGGCCCTTTACCCCGCCAACATCTGATCCTGTAAAAACAATCTCAGCATCAATGCGACCCTGGTTACAGGCATCAATAATGGCCTGCAAGTTGGTGCCGCCCCCGGAGATCAATGTGCCGACCTTTAATCTTTCAACCATGGCCCTGTTCCCTCCCTTATTGGTTACCGTACCCGTTCTGAGCCCCGCAGTCGGGGCATTCCCATGTAATTCCGTTGCAGGTCATCCCCCACTGGTTTTCATACATGCAGGACTGACACATTGAAAATCCACACCGACACTGCCAGCAGAACATGACCTTAGCACCGCAGCAATGACAAATTTTTGACCGGCTTTGCCGCCGCCGGGATTTCCCGGCTTTGGCCCGTGCCCGGGATTGTTCGGACATAAGACTTCTCCTTTGCTTTAAAAGATAGTATATATGCCGCTAATTAAATAATAATTCAACAGACAATTTTCAGGGAAGCATATCATGGCGGCACCAAACACCATTTACCTGATCGACGGCAGCACCTTTTTATACCGGGCCTTTCATGCCATCCGCAGCCTGGTCACGTCAAAGGGGCATCCCACCAATGCCACATTCGGATTCACCCGAATCCTGCTTAAACTGCTTAAGGACAAACACCCCGGATACGCAGGCGTTTTCTTTGATGTTAAAGGCCCCACCTTCCGCCATAAAATGTTTGATGAATATAAAGCCAACCGCCCGCCCATGCCCGAAGAACTGGCCATTCAGATTCCGGACATCAAGGCGATCATCAAGGCATTGAACATTCCCATTATCGAAAAAACCGGCTATGAGGCGGATGATCTTGTGGGCACCTACGCCCGCATTGCCCAGGCCCAGGGATTTAAGGTGATCATGGTCACAGGGGACAAAGATTTTATCCAGTTGATCACGGATGACTGCACCCTGTGGGATCCCATGAAGGACACGATTACCGACCGGGCCGGCGTAAAAGCGGAAATGGGCATTGAACCCGAGCAGTTCATTGATGTGCTGGGCCTTGCCGGAGACAGCTCAGACAACATCCCCGGTGTAAAAGGCGTGGGGGTAAAAACCGCTGTTAAACTGATTGCCGAATACGGTTCCATCAACAATATTTATAATAATCTGGACCAGCTGAAAAAAAAGAAAAAACTGCATGAAAACCTGACGGCTTCCAAAAAAATTGTCGATTTAAGTCGGAACCTTGTCACCATTGACCGGCATGTGGATGTCAATCAATCCCTGGACGATTTTCAACTCCGGGAATTCGATACCGGCAAAGCCTTTGAACTGTTCCAGTCATTTGAATTTAAAACCCTTGCCTCGGAATTTTCTGAAAAAGCCGATAAATCAAAAAAAACATATAAAATGATCCATACCGTTGCCGACATGGAAAATCTGGTGTCAGCGCTTGAAAACAAAGGGGGCTTTGCCATTGACACGGAGACCACGGACATTGATCCCATGCGGGCGGATCTTGTGGGCCTGTCCGTTTCATACATGAATGATACCGGGTTTTACATCCCTGTAGGGCACACCAATACAAGCGGAATACAGATGCCGGAAAAAGAAGACATCCTTCGTATTTTCAAGCCGTTGCTTGAGAATCCCGACATCGCTAAAGTGGGACAGAACATCAAATACGACGTCATTGTTCTGGCCCGGTACGGCATTGAGATCAAAGGCATTGTGTTTGATACCATGATTGCCTCCCACCTGCTCAATCCCGGCACCCGGGGACATGGCCTGGACCGCATTGCCATGAATCTTTTCGGGCACAAAATGATTTCCTACGAAGACGTTACCGGCAAGGGCAAAGACCAGATCGGATTCCAGGAAGTTCCCCTTGACCTTGCCGCAGACTATGCAGCAGAGGACGCAGACCTGACCTTCATGGCATATACGGTATTGAAAAAGCAGATCGAAGACAAGGGGCTTACCCCTTTGATGGAAACCATTGAAGTGCCTTTGATCTGCGTACTGGCAAAAATGGAGATGGCAGGGATCCGTGTGGATACGGATGTGCTTGGCCAGATGTCCCTGGAATTTGAGGCAGAACTGAAAACCCTGGAACAAAAGATTTACGAACTTGCCGGGGAAGAATTCAACATCAATTCATCCCAGCAGCTCGGGGTCATCCTGTTTGAAAAGTTAGGCCTTAAAAGCGTCAAAAAAACCCGGAAAAAAACCGGGTACTCCACGGATGTCCAGGTACTCACCCAACTTGCCGACACCCATGAAATGCCTGAAAAGCTGTTGCGGTACAGAACGCTGGGCAAACTGAAATCCACTTATGTGGATGCCCTGTCTTCGCTGGTACACCCGGAGACCGGACGCATCCACACCTCCTTTAACCAGACCATAACCGTCACCGGTCGCCTGTCATCATCCAACCCGAATCTGCAGAACATTCCCATTCGCAAATCCGAAGGCAAAAAAATCAGGCAGGCCTTTATCCCGGCAACCGGCTGTACCCTTATTTCCGCAGATTATTCCCAGATTGAACTGCGGCTTTTGGCCCATTGCGCCAAGGACCCCATTCTCATTGAATCCTTCCGGAACGACGAGGACATTCATACCCGCACCGCGCTGGAAGTTTTCCAGGTGCTGCCCGGTCTTGTCACCGATGAGATGCGCAGCCAGGCCAAATCCATCAACTTCGGCATCATTTATGGTATGAGCGCATTCCGCCTGTCAAATGAACTGGGGATCAGCCGGAAAATGGCAGGCATTTATATTGACAATTATTTCAAGCGCTATGCAGGCGTCAAAGCATTCATTGATAAAACCATCGAACAGACCCGGACCACCTGCGAGGTATCCACCCTGTTCGGCAGAAAACGCAGGCTGGATGACATCCGTTCATCCAACGCCAATTTGCGAAATTTTGCCCAAAGGGCTGCCGTAAACACCCCTATCCAGGGCAGTGCTGCGGATTTGATCAAGCTTGCCATGATCAAAATGCAGGAAGCCCTTGAAACTGAAAACATGGCATCACAAATGCTTTTATCCGTACACGATGAAATTATTTTTGAAGCCCCGGAACAGGAAAAAGACAAGCTCATGGCCATGGCAAAGCAAGTTATGGAAAACGTTACGCCCCTGGAGGTGCCCTTGAAGGTGAATTTTGGTGTTGGCGCAAATTGGGCCGAGGCGGAACATTAAAAATAAGCACAAACTGAAAAACCTGTCCGGACAACCGGACCTCAAACCTAAATAGAATAGAGGAAAGACGTGAGTAAGCAGCGCATCGGACTTGTAATAAAAAATGAAGAACACGCCCAGAATAAAGCCCGGGAACTCATCCGGCATATAGGGGACAGGTGCCTGGTCATTGACACCCAGGCCCCAACGCCACCCCCCGTCCCCGAGGATCTGATCTGCATTGTTGTGCTGGGCGGAGACGGCACATTTTTAAGTGTGGCCCGGTATATCGGCGATTCGGACATTCCCCTGATGGGCATCAAATTCGGTGAGGTGGGCTTTCTTGCCGAAACCACGGAAGATCTTCTTTGCCAAATGGTCGACACGGTGTTTAAAGGAGATTACCTTATCCAGGAACGCAGCCGACTCAATATCCGGGTGGTCCGGGATAATAAGTGCATCCTGGATGAGGATGTACTCAATGATGCGGTGATCAATAAGGCGGCACTGTCAAGGCTTGCTTCATGCGCCGTGTATCTGGATGATACCTATTTGACCACCTACCGGGCTGATGGTCTGATCGTGGCCACGCCCACGGGGTCTACGGCCTATTCCCTGGCCGCAGGAGGCCCCGTGGTTTATCCCGAAGTGCCCTCCATCATCCTGACCCCGATCTGCCCCTTTACCCTGACCAACCGCCCCTTGATCATCCCGGACCATACCCGGGTCGAAATCAGCCTGAACGGCAGCCCCGAGGACATGATTCTGACCCTGGACGGCCAGGAGGGTTTTAACATGGACACCTGCGACAGAATTTATATTCAAAAAAGCCGCAACAGCGTAAAAATGATCTCTTTTGAACCCCATTCCTATTTCAAGGTGCTGAAGACGCGGTTGCACTGGAGCGGCGGCAGATCCTGATAGATAGGACCATGGCCTTAATTTTTCCGGGCTTGATCATAACATCGGCCGCTGTAGGGACAGGCCCCTGTGCCTGCCCTAACGGGGGCAACCACAGAGGGATTGCCCCTACGAAAAATGAGCAGCAAATGCAAATAGTCGAGTTACAGGTGGATGAACCGACTGGTAAATCGATTTCGACCGGCTACTTTGGATTGGTAAAGCAATTGGTCCGCAGCCTCGACCAACTGTATCGGAGACGGATTGACATGACCCAGCAAAACCGTACAAATACCGAGACTCATGGTAACATGATCTGCGGCTTTGGAGGCTGCATGCGGGATATTCAAGCCATCCATCATTCCGTGAATTTTATTGCCGATGTATTCAGCCCCTTTTAAGTCGGTATCCGGCAGAATTGCGACAAATTCCTCACCACCATAGCGGGCCAGGAAATCGTTAGGCCGCTGCAGGGTCTCATTTAAGCCGGCGGCCACCTTTTTCAAGCATTCATCCCCACTTGCATGGCCATAAAGATCATTATAGTGCTTAAAATAATCGATATCCATTAAAATAAGGGACAAGGGGGATTGATTGCGGATTGCCCGTTTCCATTCATGTGCTATGTTTTCGTCAAATTTCCGGCGATTGTGGATGTTCGTCAAACCGTCCAGGGACGCCAAGGCTTCCAGCATATCGGTTTTCATTTTCAAATTGAGATGGGTTTGTACCCGCGCCTTGACGACCAGGGGCTGAAATGGCTTGGTGATATAATCAACAGCCCCTATCTTGAATGCATTGGCCTCTTCTATGGCTTCGGACAGGGCGGTAATGAAAATGACCGGAATGTCTTTTGTCCCGTCCGCCTGTTTGAGTTGACGGCAGACATCGTAGCCATTCATTCCCGGCATGACAATATCCAGTAAAATCAGATCAGGGCGGGTCTTCTGGGCCATGTGTATGGCCTGCTCCCCGGTTCGAGCGGCGACAATCATGTAAGATTCTTTCAACAAAGCAGCTAACGCCGCTATATTTTCCGGGGCATCATCAACGATTAAAATACGCTGGAATTTTTTTTGAACCATTTCCGTGTTACCCATCAGTGTGTTGACCCCTTTTCAAATCAGCCAGAATTAACGCCAGCTGATCCATGCCCGCTATCGCGAGGTCGATGTCATAATTGTCAATTGCGGCCTGAATTGATGTTATATCAGGGAGACGGCCCAGCAGACCGGCCAGTTCGGCAACCTGCCTGCCGGATTCCGTAATATCCGAATAAATGCCGGACCGTATCCGTTCCAGGATGTTTTCCGCCTTGGCGATGCTATCGGCCGGCAGGTGGGTAAGCGTTGTTTCACCCGGTTGATCTGTCGTTTCCGTATCTGATATGATCGGCGTTATCGCATTAATCGCGTCGGTCAGACAGACTGAAACGCCTTTAAGCTGTTCAAGCGCCTTTTGCCGATTTGATTCTTTTAAAAAAAATTCCAAGTGAACCAGATCATCATACAGGGCCCGGGCCCCGATATTCCCGGCCACGCCTTTCAGGGCATGCGCCAGATCAATGGCCTCGTCAAAACGATTGTCGATCAACGCGGTTCTGATATCTTGATGCGCCATGCCATGGTGTACTATGAATTGTTTCAAAATTTTTTTATAGGCGTCTTTTGAACCGCCCACGGTTGTCAAACCCGCATCCCAGTCAATACTGCCGGAGGGCGCGGTCCACCCATTGTCCGGTTCGTCTGATAAATTTTTCAGTTCATTGACGCTCGTCATTTTGAGTGTGCCGGGAATAATCAATCGAACCAGAATCCGCATCAGGTGATTGATATGAACGGGTTTGGTGATATGCTCATTCATGCCGGCTTCTAAACAACGTTTCCGATCTTCGCTCTGGGCATGGGCGGTCATTGCAAGAATCGGCAACGGCGGGAACGGAGCGGTTCGGGCGGCTTCCCATTCACGTATTTTACGGGTGGCCGTATACCCGTCCATATCCGGCATCTGGATATCCATCAGTACAGCGGCATAACCTGACTTTGATTTGACCGCATTAACGCCTTCCTGACCGTTACAGGCCACCTCAACAAAAAAGCCCTGACTCTTGAGCAACGCCTCAATGACCTGTTGATTGATGACATTGTCTTCCACCACCAGAATTCGAGCGCCTCGAATCCGTTCCAGCCCGATAGCCAAATCGTCCTGGAAAATGGATTGTTTCCCTTGTGCGCCGGTTGATGGATGATAGAGGGCGTTGTCATCAACAATCAGGGCCCGGGCGGGTAATAATGGTGATATCTGACAGGCCGGGGTCGGGTCAGCCGGTTTAAACCCGGCCGTAAAATAAAACCGGCTTCCCTTGCCGGGTGTACTGTCTACGTGAATCTCGCCGGACATTAATTCCACCAGGTGCTTGCAAATACTTAACCCAAGCCCGGAACCGCCGTACTTACGAGTGATTGACATGTCGGCCTGGCTGAAGGCGGTAAACAGATTATCCAACTGCGCTTCTTGGATACCGATTCCGGTATCTGCAACGCTGAATTCAAAAAAAATCAAATCTTCCCTTGGTTGGACACCCGGTCCTGCCGGCTGGATGGTCAGAAGAATCTGACCGGCTTCTGTAAATTTTATCGCATTGTTGAGCAGATTGACCAGCACCTGGTTTACCCGCAACGGATCACCCATCAGGCAGCGGGGAACATCCGGATGGATATCATATATGAGTTCAAGCTCTTTTTCCTGTATACTGATAATCAACATCCGGGCCAGGTTATTGAGCAATTCTTCGAGATCAAAGGAAACAGACTCTATTTTCATTTGACCTGCTTCTATTTTTGAAAAATCCAGAATATCATTGATAATTCCCAACAGGGATTCACCGGATGAATGAATGGTACTCAGGTACTCTTTTGACTTTTTAGACATCTCCTGTGAAAGTGCCAGCTCGGATAAACCAATAATGGCGTTCATGGGCGTCCGGATCTCATGGCTCATGTTTGCCAGGAAGCGGCTTTTGGTCCGGGTGGCATTCTCCGCGGCCTGTTTGGCGTTAAAACTGTCTTCCAAAGCGGATTCAACCGCATCGATCAACCGGTTTATGCTTTGGGCCAGCAGGCCGATTTCATCTTTTGCATGGTCTTCTGAGATATGGGCATGAGCACGGTTCCCGGGTTCTATTTTACTCACAAAGTTCGCCAGTTCGGATATCGGCCGGCTGAGGACCTTTCGGGATACCCATATAATTAAAGTGGTTGCCATCAATAATTGAAGCAAAAGCAGCAGCGTCAGGGATACGGCCATCCGGTTCACACCGGCTCGTACAAACGCCTGATTGGGAACGACTTCAAGGGAACCGATGATCTCATTCGGGTTGACGGGTGAAAACAGCGGATAAGACCGGCCGGCTGTAAAAGCAGTCGCCTCGGAGATCGGTTCCTGTAGGTGAAACCCGTCTGAAGAAGTTAGCCTGACCGCCTTAAACAAAGGACTTTTCATCAGGCTGCTGGTGATGTCATTTCCGATTTTCTTATTTTTGGCAAAAACGGCGACTTCGGCTTGTGACTGGACCATATGTACCGTCTGGTTCAGCAGGGTCTGAGTGATTTTTAAGATAACCCCATAGGTATACCGGTAGGTGAAGCCGCCGGCTAACAAAGCAAACATTAAAAGGCCGATACTGACATATACAACTAAACGGGTATGAAGGCTTTTAAACCGGATAAGCATGAAATTATTCTTTTAACCGCAATACCGATTTAACCGTATCATCCAATATACCGGCATCAATATAGCCGATGGCGTTTTGATGCCGGCGGACCGCCGCCAGAACCGCCTGGCTGTTTTCCATCTCAGGCGGTGGTTGCACATTCCCACTGAATTGAAGCCGTGCCCAATAGGCATTTAAGCGCTTGAGCGTCATACCGTTCAACCGTAAAAAAAATGTTTCCCGAATGGAACTGTTTCGATTTGCTTCTAAAACCAGTGCCGGATCTCCGGTTGGAAAAGTCCGCTGCCGGCCCAGAAACATATCGGATACATCTTTTTGGGAAATCCGGGTCATGGGATTGTCAGGATGAACAATCACGACCAAATCCGATGCTGAAACGGTGGTATTTGCCATTACCAGGCAGATTATCCAAATCCATATGGGCCGGTAACGCTTCAAAAGACAAACTCCAGGCAAAAGGTCAGAAGATTGATGCGACTGCTGTGGTAAGAGGCATCAATCGGTTTGTACCACAGTCCGTAGTAAGGCTTGATTCGGCAGTGGTCCCATTGTATCTTGACGGCCGCCTGGTTGTGAAAATCCCAGCGCACACCGGCTGAATAGGTTTCCTGGTCTGTCCGCATGCTGTTGATCAGATAAACCGCCTGGTCCTGAAAGGATTGCTGACCGATCGCCGACCAGTCCGATGTTTTTCGATAAATGTCATTTGTCGGTCGAAAAAAGCTGAAAAGAATATAAGGCGTCCAGTCGCCCATGCGTCTTCCCAGGCTGAGGTAGCCCATGTTACCGTGGGGCATGATGTTCGTATCGGATTTTGTATGGCTCAGTTCGGCCTGGGCCACCCATATGCCGTTGTCGTATCTGCCCCCCAGGGTCAAATAACGAATTGTATTATTTTTAAATGCGATGTGCTGTCTTAAATATGACGCTTCTGAACTTATATCAGGAAAAGTTTGTTGGGTTGCCGATGCCATAGATTCCAGCCCCTGATGGAGATCGTAAAAGGGCGGTGCTTCGTTTTGCAGGGTAAACTGGGAATACCCCGCTTTCAAAGAGAGGGGACCGTCATGTCTGGACAGGGTCACAGAAAAAAGGCCATCTGTTTCCAGGTCATACGTATCACCGCCCATGGGCAGATCGGTTGTGCTTTTACCCGCCTGTAACTTGCACTGCCATGTGGCATGGCCCATATCGAATTGAACCAGAGAATCGATTCCATCAACCGAATAGATCGGTACCCATCCGTAAAATTCCGTTGGCGGACGAACCCATAAATTTGCGTAGCCGATGTTTCGGGTGTCAGACATCAAAAAGACGTCATAGCCAAATCTGCCGATCCGAAATTCCGATTCACCGGAGGCATTGAAGCGCAGATACCCCAATTCCAGAATATTGTTAAAATTTTGCTCTACCTGATCGCGCAGGACCCCTTGAACCAGGGCTTCCCATTTTGGAGAAATCCGGTAAAATCCCTGTAAACCGATTCGGGAATCCAGTCGCCAGGTTGTGGAATCCGTCTTGTATCTATCTTCAGGCTCTTGGCTGAAATCCCGGATGGGAACCAGATCGCTTCGGTCGTCTGCAGTATAGCCTAATGTTCCGTATCCGCTGAAACGAAAGGCGGGAATGCCCTCGCACCGGGTCGGGGCCAGGTCAATAACACCGACGGCTGCCAGAATAATCAGGATCATTGTGCAAGCACCCCGAATCTTGGCACTCAATTTATTCACTGCGTACAACTAAGCCTCCTTTGGAATTTCTCTGGAACTGTTTTTTTAGCGTACCCAATTAAGACTGAATGTCAAGACCTTGATTGCTAATCAATCGCGCTGAAGCGCCGGATTATACCAATATGATTAAATTAAATAACAATAAAGCTGAAAACATAAAAGCCCCACAAGCATAGGGTTGTGAGGCTTTTATGTTTTTATGGGCCTTGCATCCGGGTAACGTTGCGGGCTTATGCCCGCTTACGAGCCGTCCAAACGCGAGATTTTCGTTCAGGTGCTGATTAATAATTTTTATCCGCAAACTCTACCCATCCCCCGGTTTCCACCAGGGCTTTGTCAAATTTGGAAATATGGAAATCAAGTTTCAATTCTTTACCACTGCCATCTGTTGCAGTGAGGGTTTCGTTTTCCACATCTATACGAATCCGGGCCGTTTTGTCGGCACCCAGTTCAAACAGGGCCTGGACCTTATCTTCGGGCAGTTCAATGGCCATCATGCCGCAATTGAACATATTCTGCCTGAAAATCCGGGCAAAGCTCGGCGCAATCACCACGTTGATGTCGTTGACTTCCAAGGCCCAGGGCGCATGCTCCCTGGAAGAGCCGCACCCGAAATTGCCCCGGGATAAAATCACACGGATATCTTTCAAATCGGTCTGAGGATTAAAGCCGTCCAGGATTAAATCTTCAAGCAGGTGTGGTTTCAAGGCGGATTTTGAAATTTCCGTGAGATATCTGGCCGGAATAATTTCGTCGGTATTGATATCTGCCCGGTCCAGGCAGAGCATATTTCCTTCAAATTTTTTCATCGTTCCCCCTAACGTTTAAACCGGTCAGAATGCGTAATCACGCCATGGATCGCGGTGGCCGCAGCCGTGGCCGGGCTCATGAGATGAACCATTCCGCCTTTACCCATTCGTCCGTTAAAATTTCTGTTTGTGGTGGACGCCGCCACCTCCCCCTCAGCCAGCACCCCGTTACTCATCCCAAGACAGGCCCCGCAGGTGGGGTTGGTTACGCAAAAGCCTGCATCCATGAAAATTTTAATCAGCCCTTCATCCAGTGCCGCACTGAAAATATCCGGCGTGGCAGGAGATACAATAGCCCGAACCCGGGGATTGATTTTTCTGCCTGCCAGCTCGGCGGCTGCCTCACGAAGATCCTCCAGACGCCCGTTGGTACAGGAGCCGATGTAAACCTGATCCACGTGGGTATCGGTCATCTGGGACACCGGTTTAACATTGTCCGGTTTGAACCCAAAGGTCACCATGGGTTCAAGGGTACTGATATCAATTGTTTTTTCCTTTGCATAGACGGCATCCGGATCGGAACAGAACCGGGAATATTGGGCCAGGGCGTCCTCCGGCGTCTGGAACTCATCCTTAATAAACGGCCACAGATACTGTACCGTTGTCATGTCCGGCAGACAGATCCCTGAGGTGGCACCGGCCTCCACGGCCATATTGGCCAGGGTCATGCGCTGGTCCATGCCCATGGCATCCACCACGGGTCCGGTGAACTCAATGACCATGTTGGTCGCCCCGTTCACGGAAATCTGACGAATCACTTCAAGAATGATGTCCTTGGCGTATACGCCCGGCCGCAGGGTCCCGGTAATTTCAATTTTAAAGGTTTCGGGCTGTTTAAAGGTACACACCCCCTTTAAAATACCCACCTCCAGATCGGTGGTGCCCACGCCCGCGGCAAAGGCCCCAAATGCCCCGTGGGTACAGGTATGGGAATCGCCCATAATGATGGTGAATCCGGGACGGACAAATCCTTTTTCGGGAAACAGCGCATGGCAGACCCCGTTTTGACCGATATCAAAAAAATCTTTTATGTTGTGACGCAAGGCCCAGTCCCGCAGAATTTTTCCCTGCATGGCGGTTTTGGAATCTTTGGCCGGTGAAACATGATCAATCACCGCCTTGATTTTATCCGGATCAAACACCCGGTCTTTTCCCCTTGCAACCAGGTCCTGGATCGCAATCGGGGTGGTAATTTCATGACAGAAAACCCGGTCCAGGCGCAGCACGCTGACATCCCCGAAGGGTTTGTCCACCAGATGGGTGTCAAAAATTTTTTCAGCAATTGTTTTTCCCATGGCACTCTCCATTTTATATATTATTTCCTTCACCAAAATAATCTTCACCATCCGCCGGCGTGACAATCCAGTACGCCTGAAACAAATTTTCACCCGTATTTTTAATCACATGGGGTATCTGCGACGAAAAAGACAGGGCATCTCCGTCACTGATATTGTAGACATCACCGCCGTAAATCAACTGGCCGGAACCGTTAACCACAATCCCCAGTTCCCGGCCCAGATGGCCGTCATGTTCATCCCCCCGCTGCTGGCCGGGTGCAAGCTCAAGAAAAAAGGCGGAAAATGAGTGGTTGCCTTTGGATTGACTAAGTCCGCAGAGGGTTTCATATTTAAACCCCTTACGCTGGTAAACCCGGCGCTGGTCCTTTTTGATAATCTCCACCCGGTTCATGGTTTCATAATCTTTGAAAAATTTCTCCGGAGAGACCCCGTAAACCTCCAGCAATTCCAGCAGGGTATCCAGGGACGGGGATATGCGGTTGCGTTCAATCTGGGACAACAGACTTGAACTGACCCCGGCTTTTGTTGCCACATCTTTGATGGTCAGATGCCGTGAATTTCGAATGGCCCGCAGCAACGGGCCCAGTTTGATTTTCATAAAATGCGGCAAGGAAACCCCTGAGTCTTCAGCTCAGGGGAGGAATTGCCGCTCTCCTTATAATAATTTAGTAGCCCATGCACCGGACCTTAGCACGTCGTATTGTAGGAATAACCGTCAGATGCGTGAAGCCGCCTGCAGTATTTCCAGCTAATGCCCTGTACTGTTTTGTCCACTGTTTTAATGTTAAACGATCCGCTTTTTCTGACAGCGACACGCCCGGTGTACGTTCCAACCTTTTTGCCGGAAGTGACAACCGCCTTGACGATGTCTCCCGTCTGAAATCCTTTGACTTTTTTCTCAGTTGACTTTGCTGTTGTCCGGGGGAATCCGAACTTGTTTACTCTGCACATCTGTCTTGAGCCATGACCGTCTGCCTTTACAATCAACACAGCCTTGTCGATCTGAAAAATCTTTTCCGGGGTGCTTTCCCCTACACAGGCGGCATCGAGCCAATGCGTTTTGTGAAGTCCCCTGGTCGTCCGGTTGAATTTTGTCAGACCACCGGAGCCTGTTTCAACCGGCAGTCCGGTTTTTTTCAAGGTACGGAACAAGTCCCATCGGGTCGTGTTGACGGCGCCCGCATCCTTGAGCGGCACTTTGGACTGCTTTTGAATTCGTTTCAACAGTCGCGGTTTCCTTGAAAGGAACTGTTCCAGGGGCTTGTTCCCCTTCTTCCTGTTGCACGCCGTACAGGCCAGTGTCAGATTGCTGACTCTGTTGGAACCGCCTTTCGATTTCGGCACGATATGTTCAATCTCCAATGGGATATCTGTTTTTCCGCAGTAGGCACACGTTCTGTCCCATTTTTCCAGAAGGTATTCCCGTACCTCATACCCCATGAGTTCCCCCTGCTGATACGCGACACCGGATATTTCGGGATTCTGTATCTTCTGCATGTCAAACCGAACCAACTCCATTGAAATTGCCTGAATATTGCAAAACCGGCACAACCGGTTGACCCAGGTTTCGATATTGTGAATCCGGCTTTTTAATGAAGGCGGCAGCCATCCTTCCGCCCTGGTCCGGTTATCAAAACGCGGTTTTCGGTATCGCGTTTTCCGGTTTCTCCGGGATCTTCTGATGGCTCGTCTTGATTCCAGATTATTTTTGATCTGCCGGCCTCGATGTCTCAGTTCCATGGCAAAAACAATTTCTCCGGAATCGTCGTTAATCACGGCAATTCCGGTCTCTCTACTGCCCGGATCAATCTTGATCCGCAATGGGTTTGATGCCACGTCCAAAACGGTCTCTTTCAAAATGATTGTGAAGGGGAACTGTCTGAAAACTGCGGCTTTCCCTTCTGTTAAAAGCAGTCTTGCTTTTGCCGGATGTACCGGATTCTGAGGCTTTTTGTTTGTATCCAGAACAAATACACTCAATTTTAAAATCCTCTTGTTTCCAAGGTAATGTTTGCCTCGTCAATGTTATGACCGGGTTTGGCGCAAGCAGCACCGGCTTAACCCCTTAAACCTGTTTAACCACTTACTGTAGAACCTGGAGCTGGCGAGTACCCCAGGGTACCTATTTCCGATCTAACGTAGTACTCGAAGCACTTAGACTGGTCAACTTTGGGGCCTTTTCAAGCCCCTCGGTCTTCAGCCGAGGGGTAGTTGACTCTTCTTGATTTTTTTTTTGAAAATAGCAAGAATCGTTTTTATTTCTTTTTCTGTGATCTTGCCTTCTATTCGATAAGCGATGGCATCAACCAGGCCAATATCTATCATTTCTATCATATTGGAAATCCTTTTTTTGATGTTTTTGGATTAGTGCTAAGGAAATGGTGTTAACTGATGAGTAAGTCTTTTTTCTCCAAATCAAAGATGAAACTCCGCTGATGTTTCAATGGCCAGCTCAGGTGTATCAAAAAATTTCCCATTGGGAAATACGGAGGTTTCATACTTGTTATGTGCATAACTGTAAAATGAGACTCCCCATTCATCATCACCATAATATCGAAGTCGGCATAGATGTGTTGGTGTATTTCTCATCCGCTCGATATGCTCTTCCCTTGTCTCTGGAAAATCAGCAGGCCAATAAGGAATTGATTTTCTAAAATTGATTGAACCAATTCTCTAATTCATTAAAATTTTCTTTATTTGAATAGTATTTTTGGGCCATAAGAGTTTCTTTTTTTGTTAAGGCTTTTTTCATTTTATAAAAGTACAATGAGCTGAAAGATATATTATTTTCATGATTTTTCACAATTTGATCTAAAGTATTGTAAATATTTTCTTCAGAATCATTATTCGATACAAACGCAAGCCACAATATCTTTGACAATCCCAAAGATGCTTTCTTTTGATCTGATGTGATAGCTGATCTTGTCATAGGATATGAAAACTTTTCAAATAGCTTTTCAATATCTTCTTTTTTTATTGTTTTGCCCATTTACAGTGTGCCTTTATATTTTTCCATTTTTGCATTTAGTGCTTCTAAACCTTTATCACATTCATTTAAACCCTCGACTAATAACTCAGTCCCTTCTCCTAAAAATTTAACTAATCCACGGGTCGCATTGTAACTACTTTTTATCAGTTTCCACATTTCAATCTCTTTTAGAGAATAAGATTTCATAGTAAGCTTTATAGAGATATCTATATCCACTAGTTCGACTGTCGAAATATATAGTTTGCTTTGACATCTCGCAAGGATAAATAGCATAATTTTGGAGTGCACGGTATTTATGTTGCTTAAGCCTATTTCAAAACAGCCTTCAATATCAGAAGTATTGTGGGGGGCATTTCAAATTCCCATTGTGGACTACATCACTATCGAAATGTTCATAATGTGGAATTTAGCCCCTATAATATTATTGATAATCTTAACCATCAATCTCCTGAAAAGGGGCCTTGATCATTGTTTGATCCAAACTGTAGGGGCAGATTCCATATCTGCCCTGTTCGGGATGGATATGGAATCCGCCCCTACCCAATACGTGGCCGAAAGAATGATCAAGACCTGAAAAGGAAAGGCTGGTCCTATACACAACACGCCTATAAATGCTTAGGTTCCGGATTTCAGGCCACTGCAATCTCTGGGTAGCCCCCTTATTGTTTCCATGACCCTTAAACTGCAGGTAAGTCACATGCGATTACCCTGAGCGGGGTTGTTATTCCGGCTGGTTTGGTTTATATAAGTCATCAATATTTAAGTGGGTAATTTTCCAACCAGGCAGTAGTCGGTTGGGTAATCAATCCCATAAAAGCCTCTTCCTGAACGATAGTGAAGGCAGGGGGGTGTCACAATGAGGATGATTATATATCAGGTGGCGTTAAGGAAAAAATGGAAATTCTAATATCTGAATTATGCAAATCTTTAGGGGTATCTCGTACAACCATAGAGCGCTGGATCCGCCAGGGAAAACTGCCTGTGTCCCAAAAAGGAAGAACCTACAGCTTTCATGCCAGAGATTTAAAAAATTGGGCCGCTAAAAACCATATTTCCCTCAACCTGACGCCCAGACCTGCCCAGGGTTCTGAGGCTGAAACGCCGGTCTCTTTGCACACGGCTCTTAAGACCGGCGGCGTGTATCACGATATTGACACCGGACCGGATGTGCCGTCTGTAATTAACACATGCGTTAAAAAAATTAAGGCGGTTCCGGATGATTTTAAAGCAGATCTTACCCAGCAGCTCCTTGAAAGGGAAAAAGCCCTCTCCACCGGGCTTGGCGGCGGCATTGCCATTCCCCACCCAAGAATCCCCCTTGACTATATTGAACACCCCATGGTAGCAGCCTGCTTTCTTAAAACCCCCGTGGATTATCATGCATTGGACAATCAGCCTGTATCCACGCTGTTTTTCATTCTGTTCCCGGAATTAAAGTTTCACCTCCATCTACTCTCTGCCCTTTCTCTGTGTTTACGGAACAGGCAGTTCAGTGAATTTTTAAAAACCCGCCCGAAACAATCCGAGTTGATTGAAAAAATTGATACCCTCCACTTGACCCAAACGATGTAAGTGGTTTACTGAACCCATCATGAACAGACTAAAACGAATCTATAACCTTTTTTATGCAAAGTTTTTTCTTTTTGATGACCGGCTTGTATTGATGACTGCCGGCGCAGTGGTTGGTGTATTTGCAGGTGGTGCAGCTGTGGCATTAAGGCTTTCCCTGGCTTCGGTGCTTGAATTTTTTGCACCTTACCGCCAATATGCCTGGGCGTTTATCTTGCCCGGCATCGGTGCACTGTGTTCATTTTTGTTTCTTGACAAGGTTGTGCGGGAAGGCGCAGGTCATGGTGTGCCCGAAGTAATATATGCCGTATCCAGGCGCGGTGGACTCTTGCGGTTTCGCTCCACCTTTTCCAGGCTTGTATCCAGTTTCTTAACCATTGCCAGCGGCGGTTCCGCAGGCCCTGAAGCCCCGGT
Source organism: Desulfobacter latus (assembly GCF_013389365.1). Classification (GTDB taxonomy): domain Bacteria; phylum Desulfobacterota; class Desulfobacteria; order Desulfobacterales; family Desulfobacteraceae; genus Desulfobacter; species Desulfobacter latus. Next base: position 7,588 of record NZ_JACADJ010000049.1, on the reverse strand, counting down.
TGTCATGAGCGGATCTGCCATAGGATCCAATATCGGTAAATTTTTAGGCCTGAATGACCGGCAGCGCATGACGCTGGTGGGCTGTGGAACGGCAGGTGCCATTGCTTCCATTTTTCACGCCCCTGTGGCCGGTCTTATTTTTTCGGTTGAAATTATTCTCGGGGAATGGAAATTTATCAATATCATTCCTATTGCCATTGCTGCCGTGGCCGGCGCACAGATTAGTGAAGCCATTATCCCTGAAAAAGAACTTTTCCAGCATCACCCCTTTGATATTTTTGCAGGTGATATTTTAGGCAGTATCGGGCTTGCCCTGTTCACGGCTTTGATATCCGTGATTTTTACACGGACGCTTAGACGCGTTGGTGCTTTAGCCAAACGAACACCTGTATCCCCCTGGCTTCGGGCATTGATCGGCGGCTGCGCCGTGGGTACCATTGGCATTTTTATGCCCATCGTGCTGGGTGAGGGGTATCATCCGATCATGGAAATGGTGAGCGGCACATTTCCCATGGCATTCTGGCTCATATTTCTGGGTGTTTTTCTAAAAATATTTGTCACGGCCATAACCCTTGGCTGGGGAGGCTCCGGCGGCATTTTTGCCCCCTGCCTGGTCCTCGGCAGCCTGACCGGTGTGGTATTTTACAAGGCCATGATGTTTGTTTTCCCCAATGCCGCAGTCACCTCGGAAGGCGCTTATGCCCTTTTAGGCATGGCCGGTATCATGTCCGGCGTTATGCAGGCCCCGTTAAGCAGTATTTTTCTGATTGCAGAAATTACCGGCGGCTACGAGGCCATTTTACTTCTGCTGCTGGTTTCTTCCATTTCGTCTACGTTAAGCCATATTATTGAGCCGTCTTCTTTTTATTTTAAAGACCTTATTGAACGCGGGGAATTCATGCGGCCCGGGACAGATGCAAGAATTTTATCGGATTTAAGCTTAAATGAAATCATTGACACCAGTTACATCACTGTATCGGAAAATATGGTTTTCAGGGAATTTATCAATATAATCCGCAATTCAAACCGCAACCACTACCCGGTTATCTCAGATGAAACCGGCGATTACCTGGGAATGGTCCGGGTTTCAAGTATCAGAAAATATGCCCTGGATCCAGCCTTTTATGATATGATCTTTCTTAACCAGATCATGGATACGGATATGGTGACGGCATCCTTTGACGATGATCTCCATGATGTATTGGAATTTATGGAGACCTTCAACATTGATCACATCCCGGTGGTGGAGCACCACAGATTTTCCGGGATGATTTCCAAGGCACGGATACTTGATCTGTACCGCAGGGAACTGATTATGCAGACCAATATACAATAACCTTAACCCCTGTTCATGGTCCTAAGGAGACATCCAATGAATTATAAACTGCTTCATATCTTCAGGAATACCCCTTTTGGCAGGGAAACCTTTTTACAGTCCCTGTACTTTTGTAAAACGATTAATGCCCATCCTGTTGTGTATATCCCGAAAACAGATAAGTTCTTAATGTATTTTGCCAATGATGTGGTGCAGGTGAACCTGGACAACTCATTCTTAGCCTTTCCGGATACTGCCCGTGAACATGTTATCGCACTTTTTGATGAGGCCGGCATTCCACCCAGGTTTTATGAGCCCAAAAATTTTACCGCTTCCACCCTGCCGGATATATCCAGCCAGTTCGATTATATGTGCTCGCCACGCTCAATCAGTGATCTGTCATCCAAAATAGGACTGGGCCTCCTGGGTCCCAAGGTTCGGCGGATGATAAAGCAGGCCACCTTCCCCATCCTGATTGCAAGCCCCGTGTTCAAGGCATGGCAAAGTATATCCGTATTTTTCGGCGGTTCCGCCAATGCCATGAACGCCCTTGTTCTCGGGCTTAAAATTGCCATAGCATCCGGATTCCCTTTGAAAATTTATACCGTGCTTGAAAACGACAACGAGGATGTTTACCGGGATATGGTCCGGAATTCTGAACTTGAGGAACTTGTAGACCAGTATGTAATCGAATGGTGCTTCTATGAATCTTCCGGATTTGACCGGATGCTGTATGAGGTTCCCCACGACTCACTGATTGTGCTTGGTGCTTATGGACATGGTGTCATTAAAGAAATTCTTTTGGGAAGCAAAATGGAGCATATCCAGTCCACAGTTACCAATAATTTACTGGTAACGGGCCCGAACTGCCGTATTTCCCTGGAGTCAGCTACCCAAGCCTAAAAGGCCTGGGCTTGTAAAAGCCCCACGCTGACCAGCCTGAGTGCTTAGCGCACTACGTTAGATCGGAAATAGGTACCAGAGGGTGCTTGCCAGCCCCCTGCTCTACGGTAAGTGGTTAAACAGGTCTAAGGGGTTAAACCAGTGCTGCTTACGTTAAACCCGATCATAACATTGGCGAGGCAAACATTACTCAGCCCCGGCATATGGCTGACGCTTAAATATAATATGCCTTTTATTAACATTAAAGTAAGGCCGTGCTTGCTAAAGCAAAACTCATATCCCAAACCTAAAGGATTGGGTTTCACGGCCTAAAGGCTATAGTATGAAATATCTCTGGTGGATAGCTCAAATATTATGCATCTTAATCTCCCTTTTTTTCCTTGTTTTCGGTGTTGATCTGATCCGGGGCGCTTATAATTTAAACGATCCATTCAGCTTTATCATGACCTTTTTTGCCGCAAGTTTTATTATTCTGATCAGCCTGACGTTAGTCCTGGTTTGCACGATTAAAATGATACGGGTATACCGCCGCCTCAAACCATCCCAGGTCCAGGCGGATAGATCCTGATGACGGTTTTAGTGTCTGTAAAAGAACTGTGCAAAGCATATGGTGACGACACCTTATTTTCAGGATTAAGCTTTGATATAAAACCTGGAGAAAAGCTTGGCCTGATCGGGATGAACGGGTCCGGCAAGTCCACCCTTTTAAAAATCATCTGCGGCCTCAGCACCCCGGATGAAGGAGACGTAAGTGTCCAGCCCGGCCAATGCCTGGTCTATCTTGCCCAGGAAGATGAATTTGACACAGAACTTTCTGTTGAGCAGGTCTTGTTCAACAGTCTGGCATCCCTGGATCTGCAGGAAAAAGAACGCCACCGCAGGGTAAACCGCGCCTTAGGTTTGGGCGGTTTTACCAATGCAGCCATAAAGACCAAAGAGCTGTCAGGCGGCTGGCGCAAACGGCTTGCCATTAGCCGGGCCTTTTGCCGGGAACCGGACCTGCTCTTGCTGGATGAGCCCACGAACCACCTGGATATTGCCGGCATTTTATGGCTTGAACAGATGCTGCTCACCGCACGGTGTTCTTTTGTGGCCGTCTCCCATGACCGGGCATTTCTTGAGACCGTGTGTTCCCACACCATGGAGATTGCCCGGTATTACCAGGGCGGTGTTTTCAAAATCCAGGGCAATTATCACAAATTTGAACAGGCGCGTGATAAATATCTGGAAGCCCAGGAAAAAAAACAATCGTCCCTGGCATCAAAAATGCGCAGGGAAGACCAGTGGCTGCGCCAGGGCCCCAAGGCCAGAACCACCAAGGCCAAATACAGGCTTGACCAGGCAGAAGAACTGCGCAAGGAACTGTCCGAAATCAAGGCCAGAAACCGGCAGACCGCCCGGATGGACATTGATTTTTCCGGCACAGGACGCCAGACCCGAAAACTGCTCCGGGTACATAACCTGACCAAGGGATTTAAAGGCAGAATCCTGTTTTCCAACATTACCTTTGAACTGGGGCCGGGTTTTTGTCTCGGCATTGTCGGGGATAACGGATCCGGCAAATCCACGTTTTTGTCCCTGATCGAACAAAGCCTGGACCCGGACCAGGGAACCGTAAAATGGGCGGAAAACCTTAAAACAGCCACCTACCATCAGGAACGCACCCAGTTGGACCCGGACATGACCCTGCGGGAGGCGCTGAATCCGGCAGGCGGCGATTCCGTCAATTACAAGGGCCGCCCCATTCACGTGGCCTCCTGGGCCAAACGATTTCTTTTCATGCCGGATCAGCTGGACATGCCCGTGGGACGGCTTTCCGGCGGGGAAAAGGCAAGAATCATTCTGGCTGAAATCATGCGGCAGCCCTGTGACCTGCTGCTGTTAGATGAACCCACCAATGATCTTGATATCCTCTCCCTGGAAGTATTGGAAACCTCCATCAAAGAATTTGACGGCGCAGTGATCATTGTCTCCCATGACCGGTATCTCATGGACCGGGTCTGCCATCGCATGCTTTACCTGGATAACACAGAAACGCCCCAATTTTACAGGAATTTCAGCCAGATTTTCAAGGCCCGGGCTGCCCGGGAAAAAGACCGGCGGCCTGTGGCGGAAAAAAATAAAAAGCAGGCAACCCAACCCGCCCCGGCCAAAAAACGGTTATTTTCATTTAAAGACAAATATGAACTGGAACATATAGAAGAAAAAATTATGGATGCTGAACAACATGTTGAAGCGCTTTCTGAACAGGTTCAGCATCCTGACGTCATCCAGGACCCTGCCCTTCTGGCAGACACCTGTAAAAAACTGGAACAGGCCCAGTCCCTGGTCCAATCTCTGTATACACGCTGGGAAGAACTCGAAGAAAAAAAAGCGGCAACTGGTGAGAATTAAAGTCAAAAGGAGGCAACTATGACACAAACCGCGACCTTTGCCGGTGGATGCTTCTGGTGCATCGCATCGGCATTTGACGGCACAAAAGGCGTTGAAAACATTGTATCCGGCTACATGGGCGGCCATGTGGACAATCCAACCTACGCGCATGTATGCACCGGCACCACAGGCCATGCTGAAGTGGTCCGGATATCCTATGATCCCGATCTGATCTCTTATGACGCGCTTTTGGCTGTTTTTTTCCGGCAGATTGACCCCACAGATGACGGCGGCTCATTTATGGACCGGGGCAGCCAGTACCGGTCAGCCGTATTTTACCATACCCAGGAACAACAACAGCAGGCCCTTGCTATGATCCAGAAGATCAATGATGCCAAAATTTTTGATTCTCCTGTGGTGACGGAAGTGGTAGAGGCGTCTCAATTCTTCCCGGCCGAAACCTACCACCAGGACTACCATAAAAAGAATCCGGTCCATTATAAATACTATCGGATCGGTTCCGGCCGCCAGGGATTTATCACCAAGGCATGGGATGCAAAAAGCGACAAAATTTTTGAATCCTGAATTCAGGGCCAGGTCCCTACAGGGGAAACCCTTTCTGCTGCAAATACAGCACCACTTTTACGAGCAGCGGAATGACGATAAAAAGGGTGAATATTCTCACCAAATGAAAAAATGCCACAAAAGAACCGTTATGGTTTTCCGATTGGGCTAAAATGGCCATACCCGTCATTCCCCCCGGAGAAAATCCGAACAGGGCCGTACCAAAATCCACCAATCCAAGCTTGTTTGCCAGAAGCGCCATGCACACGGCCACCGTCAAAAGAATAATGGTACTCAAAATTGCCATGGGCATTATCTTGACCCCCAAAGTCAACAGAGAACGGTCAACGGAGACCCCAAGGGTGATGCCCAAAATGATTTGTATGCCTGTGCGCACAGGTGACGGCAGCGCAATCCCCTTGGGTAAAAACAGAACCGTAATCCCAGTGAATATCATAGCCCCGACAACAGCCCCACCGGGAACATTAAAGCGTTGCGCCAAAAGGCCTCCAATCGTCCCCACCACAATAACCAGTAGATATCTTTCCATAACCTTCATCCTGATAAAATCATATTTAAAATTGTTCCATACCTATATCATGCGTGAGGCTAACTCAAGTCATTAAACATGGCAACAGCAATTCTAAATATGAATCTTTTTCGTTAAAAAACGCTCACCAAGACACAGAACAGAACAACATTCGAAAGTTCTATCCCCAAAAGGAAAAAACGTTCCCTTTAATCGGGACCTATATTATTATAAGGGCAATTTGGCCCTATAAATTTAGAGTATAGGAATTTCCATTTCCCAGCACCCAGCACCCAGCACCTAACAGCCCGCCCAAAGGGCGCTAATTTAAATGGAATTTAGAACGTCTACTGACGGGTCATTTTTAAGTGACAGTATCCAATTTCCTAAAAACTTGATGATTGAGTGAAAGGAGCCCGATGGTGAATCTCAGACGTATCGTAAAATTTTTTATCCGTGTACTGGTGGTTTTTAGCCTGATGGCAGGCGTTTTCTCCTATGCCGATGAGAAAATGGATTCAAAAAATATGTCCGGAGACGTGGCCCTGGAAAACATCATGGAAGACGGGCTGAAAGTAGCGACATTTGCAGGAGGCTGTTTCTGGTGTACGGAATCTGACTTTGAGAAGGTGGCGGGCGTTAAAGAGGTCGTGTCCGGATACACCGGCGGCCATATCCGTCATCCGTCCTATTCGGACGTGTCAGACGGCACCACCGGTCATACTGAGGCGATCCAGGTCTATTATGATCCCGAAGTGGTTTCTTACGGACATCTACTGGATGTATTCTGGCGCCATATCGACCCCACGGACCCGGGCGGACAGTTCGTGGACCGGGGCAGCCAGTACCGGTCTGAAATTTTCTACCACAACGACACCCAGAAACGCCTGGCACAGGCGTCCAAAATGAAACTGGAACAATCAATGGTCTTTAACAAGCCCATTGTAACCGCAATCACCCGGTTCGTTGAATTTTATCCGGCTGAAAAATATCACCAGGACTATTACAAGCGCAATCCCACACGTTACAAGTATTACCGGTGGCGATCCGGCCGGGACAAGTTTATCGAAAAGGCCTGGAAAAACCATCGCCCCATGGACAAAAGCAAGGATAAAGGTTCCGATACGATGGATGGCGATGCAATACACCCGGAAAAGGAGGAGGACATGATGAAAAAAGAAGGCCGTACAAATGATATGGGCAGTAACATGGAAAAAATATCCTGGCAGCGACCCCATGACAGTGAAATCCGGTCAAAACTGACACCGCTTCAGTACAAAATCACCCAACAAAACGGCACCGAGCCGCCTTTCCGGAATGAATACTGGAACAATAAAGCCCAGGGCATCTATGTTGACGTCGTGTCCGGTGAGCCCTTATTCAGTTCCAAAGACAAATTCAAATCCGGTACGGGATGGCCCAGTTTCACCCGTCCCCTGGAACCGGACAATATTATTGAAAAAAAAGATGTAAGCCTGTTCATGGTCCGTACTGAAGTGCGCAGCCGGCATGCCGACTCTCACCTGGGCCATGTGTTTGACGACGGGCCTCCCCCCACGGGGCTGCGGTACTGCATCAATTCCGCTGCTCTCAGGTTTATTCCCAAAGAAAACCTTGAGGCTGAAGGATACGGGCAGTATTAAATTCTTATTAAAAAAACATACCTTAATATCTCCCCATTCGCTCATTTTAAATCTGAAAAAATTAATTTCGCATGGAGGGCTTGCAATAGTTAAAATTCATCATACTTTTGTGGAAAATTCGACTGTAGCTTCTTTTATTATCTTAACTTAAAGGGACTAAAATGATAACGGATTCGGCACTAAAAGATCAAGAGATTTTAAACAAAGACAAACTTCAGATTATTACGGAACGAGTAGATGATGTGCCTTTGCTTATAGCAC
>NZ_JACADJ010000048.1 GCF_013389365.1 Desulfobacter latus | reverse complement strand
TAGAACCTGGAGCTGGCGAGCACCCCAGGGTACCTGTTTCCGATCTAACGTAGTGTTCGAAGCACTTAGACTGGTCAACTTTGGGGCTTTTTCAAGCCCCTCGGTCTTTAGCCGAGGGGTAGTTGACATTCAGGGTTTCTGGCGCTGAAGGGCTGCGGCCGCCATGGCCTGGCCCAGGGCAATGCCGCCATCTCCACAGGGAACACTGCTGTGGGTATAGACCTTAAAGCTCTTTGCCCCAAGCATACGGGTTATCTGGGAAAAAATCATATCATTATTAAAAACACCGCCGGACAGAACAATTCGGTTAAGACCGGTTTCCTGTCCTACCGTTGCGGCGGCATCCACCATCATACGGGACAAGGTCAGATGAAACCGAGCCGCAATCCTGGACCTGGGTACACCGCGTTTGATATCCGTCACCATCTGCCGCACCCAGGGGCCAATGTCCATAATCCGGCAGCCGTCAGCCCCTGTTTTCATATCAAAAAGATAAGCTGTGTTTGTTGCTTCTTCAACATCTGCTGCCGCCGCCAGGGCAATGGCGGCCTGGCTGTCATAGGAAATTTCACGGCAGATCATCAAAAGGGCGGAGACTGCGTCAAACAGGCGGCCTGTGCTGGATGTCAACGGGCAGTTGACCTGCCGGGCCATCATCTGAATTAAAAATGCAAGCTTATGTTTATCCAAGGACCGGACAAAAGGAATATCCAGATCCATTATCCCTGGCCCGTATACCTTATATAACAGGGCCACCGCCATGCGCCAGGGTGCCCTTACCGCCGCATCCCCTCCGGGCATGGGCAGGTAATCCAGTTGGGCCCGGCGCTCAAACCCGTCATAGGTACAGGTCAGGACTTCCCCACCCCAGATATGGCCGTCCGTACCCAGGCCGGTGCCGTCCAGGGTCAATGCAAGCACCGTTCCATCCAGGTGGTTTTCCGCCATGCAGGATAGGGCATGGGCATGGTGGTGCTGGACCCCGATCAGGGGAATGCCCTGATCCCCGAGTCTTTTGGCGAACTGGGTGGAAAAATATCCCGGATGCAGGTCATGGGCCACACATAGCGGCCGGATATCCAGGATTTTCTGCATATGTTCAATGGTGTCTTTGTAAAACTTGTGGACCTGGATTGATTCCAGGTCGCCAATGTGCGGGCTTAAAAAGGCGTATCGGTCTCTGGTCAGACAGATGGTGGATTTCATACCGGCGCCGCAGCCAAGGATATTGGCCGGTTTGTCATCTGTCGGCGGCGTTATATCCACGGGCAGGGGGGCATATCCCCTGGACCGGCGCAGAAACCGCAATTTTCCCTGCTGGATTCTGGTAATGGAATCATCGACCCTGAAGTAGATATCCCGGTTGTGGAGCAGAAAATAGTCGGCAATATGGGCAAAGGCATCCAGGGCGTCGGCATTGTCAATGGACAAGGGGTCGCCGGACCGGTTCCCCGAGGTCATGACCAGAATATCCGGCCCCTTGTCCAAAAGCAGGTAGTGCAGGGGGGTATAGGGCAGCATGATACCAAGGCAAGGATTGTCCGGGGCTATATTCGGGGCCAGGAGCGTACTCGCGGATAAGGGGAACGCCTTTTTTTTCAATAATACAATGGGGCGATGGTAGGACCCCAGCAACGCTTTTTCATCCCCATCCATGCAAACATGGTCAAACAGAGACGAATCCCGGGCCGCCATCAGGGCAAAGGGTTTGTGGGGACGTTTTTTTCTTTGGCGCAGCAGATCAACAGCCGTTGCATTGGCGGCATCCACGGCCAGATGAAATCCGCCAAGCCCTTTGACCGCAACAATTTTTCCCTGCCTGAGAAATTGGGCCGCAAGTGCCATGGCCTGTGCCGGATCATTTTCGTCCACCTGTTTTGCCTTATTGTCTGTCAAAAATATCCGGGGGCCGCAAACCGGGCAGGCGTTGGGCTGGGCATGGAACCGCCGGTTTAAAGGATCTTCATATTCTTTCCGGCACTCCGGGCACATGGCAAAGGACGTCATGGACGTATTTGGCCGGTCATAGGGAATATCCTGGATAATGGTGTATCTTGGCCCGCAATTGGTACAATTGATAAACGGGTATTCAAACCGGCGGTCAGCAGGATTCTGCATCTCTTTGAGGCAATCGGGGCAGACCCCCACATCCGGGGAGATCAGGGCAGATTTTGTCCGGGCATTCCGGCTTTTAATAATCGAGAAAGCAGTCAGGTCCAACGGTTGGGTATCCGTTGATACCATGCGTGAAATCTGTGACAGCAGCGGTTTTTTTTCAGGGAGATCCAAAAGAAACGCATCCAGGTGTTTTGGCTTCCCCTGGATAAAAAGGGCCACACCAGAGGCGGTATTGGACACATGGCCGCAAAGATGATGCGCGCAGGCTAAACCAAATAAAAAAGGGCGGAACCCAACACCCTGGACCACCCCTGAGATTTCAATTTTTTTTGCCGCGATACCGGAAGCACCCATGTAAAAACGTCAGGCCGGGTCAGCGGCCCAGCTCAAGTATCCGGCGTATGTCTGCAATGGTTTGCAGTGCAGCCGCTTCATCCATCTTTGAAATGGCAAATCCGGCATGAACAATCACATAATCGCCAATACCGGCATCATCAAGCAGCATCAGGCTGGCCTCCCGGACCACCCCGTCCACGTCCACCTTTGCCAGGGCATCGTTGATTTCAATAATTTTTGACGGTACAGCCAAACACATATGTTTTAAATTTCCATCTTGTTGTTTTAATTTTAGAATGAATAGAGAGAGTATAACACAAGCCAACTTATGAACAAGTCTAATTCACTTTATTCAGCAGGAGATGTGAGGGTCAGCCTGATTTATAATCATAAAAAGCTCACTATTCAGTTTCAACGCCACAAGGTACTCGCAATCTCGTGCTGAAGGGGTTTTATAGCAAATAAAGCGAAAAAGAATAGCGTTTGCCTGGATATTATATATATGGTAAATTTCATTTTCAATGTTGCGTTGCTGCCCAATTTCAACTTTTTAACCTAACGTTTACCGTATCCAGACCGGGATCAAAACTTATACGGATATTTATATATGAAAACATCTTTGCCCAATTATACCTACCCGCTTTTTTTTGGCCTTTGTTTTTTATTTTTCCTTTTTTCCTGCACCTCTCCCCAGGATGAGGCCGCAAGACATTATGAAAATGCGAAGAATTACTTTGCCGCCCAGGAATATGAAAAAGCAAAGATTGAATTTCAGAATGTGATCCAACTGGAACCGGAGAATGACAAGGCTCAGTTTGACCTGGGGGAAACCTATGTTTATCTCCAGGATCTGGCAAAGGCCGCCGCGGCCTTTCACCAGGCCGTTACCCTGAACCCGGACAATCACCAGGCCAAGTTGCGCCTGGGCCAGATCCTGCTTCTGGCCAAGGAAACTAAAACGGCCAGGCAAATCACCAATGAAATCCTGAAAAAGCATCCCGAAAACATAGCGGCCCTGCATTTGTTAGCCAGCATCCAGATCCAGGAAAGGAACATGGAACTGGCCTTAAAAACATTGGAGGAGGCCATTGAGATTGATGCGTCCGATCCTAAGAGCCATCTTTTCCTGGCCCACCTGTTGTTCGTTTCAAACCGTCTGAAAGAGGCCGAGTCCCACTATCTTAAAGCCATTGAACTCGATGAAACCCAGTGCAAACCCTATATGGAACTGGCCGCCCTTTACCGGAAAAAAGGGGAGGTTGGGAAAATCGAACCTTTGATCCGCAAATGGGCCCAGGTTCCGGGAGATCAGGTGCAGAAAAGTGCGGATCTGGCCCGTTGTCTGGAAAACGAAGGCAAAATAGAAGAGGCGGAAAAAAAATTGCTGGAAGCCACCCTGAATAATTCTGAAAATCCTGTGGCCCTGTCAAACCTCGGTGCTTTTTATGCCCGGCAGAAAGAAAACACCAAGGCCCTGGAGATATTTAACAGGGCTCTGGATTTGAACCCGGAAGATCTGGACATCATGTTCCGGACGGCCCTGCTTTCTTTTCTGGAAAAAGATTATGAAAAAGCAGACGCTATTGTTAACGGTATCCTGGCAAAAAAAGAGGATCATGTGCAGGCCAACTTCCTTAAAGGTCGGCTGCACTTTAACCGCAAGGAATTTTCCCAGGCGTTCAAACGTTTTGAGGCTGTAATAAACAACAGTCCCAGGCATGCCCTGGCAAGGTATTTCAAAGCCCGTTGCCTTCTGGACAAGAGCAAATTCGATTTGCCGGGCCAGGATATATTCCGGGTCGCGGGCGGGTATGAAACCAGCGAATCATGGGAACGCAAACTGGCAACAGACGAGTTAAAGCAAGTCCTGGAAATCGACCCGAACCTTATAGCCGCAAGGCTTCTGCTGATTGACATCCTTCTTGGGAACAAGGAAATCCTGAAGGCCAAGCGCCATATTAATTATATCCTTAAACGGGAACCCCAAAACATACAGGCCCTTGTTTTTGCAGGAAAACTCAAAATTATGGAAAACGATCTTGCCGGTGCTGAAAAAATTTATCAATTTGTTCTTGAACTGCAGCCTGACTTTGCCGCAGGTTACGTATCCCTGGGGCTGGCCTTAAAGGACATGGAAAAAACGGACCAGGCACTTAAGGCCTTTGACCGGGCACTGGAAATCAATCCGGACCAGATGGAGGCCCTGCACTACACGGTCAGTATCCACATGCAGAAAAAACAAGTAGAGAAGGCCCTGGAGGCCTGCGACAGACACCGGAAAAATATTCCTGAAGACAACCCGTCTCTTGCCATCATAGATTTGATCCAGGGCAGGATATACATGACCACCGGAAAAATCGACATGGCTGAAGAGCGGTTTCAAAAGGCGCTTAAAAGAAACCCGGATCTTTCCGCGCCCTGGGAGCAGCTTGCCGTCATCCGTGAGTTGAAGAAAGACACGGAGGGCGCAATAAAATACTATGAAACGCTTTTGGCATTGAATAAGGGATACCTTCCCACCTACCTTAATTTAAGTCGGATTTATAACGTCCGGGGAGATCTTAAAAAAGCCAAAGTATATCTGAAGCAGGCCCTTGATATCAAAGACGACTACGCCCCGGCTGCCAACAACCTGGCTTTTATCCTGGCTGAGACTAACGCCTCCATGTATGAGGCTCTGCGACTGGCAAAGACGGCCCGGGATAAGGAACCCAATAACCCTGCTTTTCTGGACACCCTGGGTTGGATCTATTATCTCCAGGGAAGTTATGACATGGCCCTTCCGGTCCTGGAAGAAAGTGTGAAACTCAATCCCCAAAATCCCATCGCCAATTACCATCTGGGCTGGGCCTATTATGACAAAAAACAGTTTGAAAAGGCCAGGGTTCATATGAAAAAGGCCTTGGAACTGAATCCGGATTTTAAGGGTGCAGAAAAGGCCCGGGATATTTTAGGAAAGTAGTTTAGGAATGGGCCTTAAGACCCGTTCCTAAATGCTTTCTATGTTTGTTGTGTCCATCAGGACATTGTGTGGGTATTAATTATTAATAGCGTTCGATATCTGAACATTATCTTCAGGCGAATATACATAACCTGAGGCGGTTACAGCACCTACGGAGAATATAAACTCACCGGATGTCTTTGTCTTTGGTGAGGTGAATTCAACCGTACCGTCGTTGGCCGTGATTCCGGATTGCGACGCTGTGACAACACCGCTCCAGACACCCTCAACAACAGCGTTTCCAATGGGATTCCCATATTCATCAACGATTTTTACCCTTGCAACCCCAAGGGAATTTCGTCCCCTATAGTCAACCTCTATTTCTATACTGAAAACGTATATAAAAACGTCATTTGTAATTTCTGATTCAATCGTTACGGTAACCTTATCTTCGGAAACGGCGCCCCAGTCGTCTTCCACCCTCAGAATCACCTCATAGGTACCGACGGTGGAAAATTCATGAATGAAAGATGTATCGTATGAAAGGATCTCGCCGCCAATCTCCCATTCATATGAAAGGGAATCACCATCGGGATCATACGAGTTTTGACCTTCAAAATAAATCGAATCCCCTTCCACACCGCTGACTGAACCGCTATCGATAACGGCCACCGGACTTTGATTCGACATTTCCTGGGTTTCGATACTGATGGATGAGACGGTATTCCAAGAAGGATCATAATCATATCCGGATGCAGAAACCGTATCCACAGTAAAGGTGATGGTGCCGGCTTGAGACGTTGCAGTGGACACCCATTCGACGATACCGGTTTCAGATGTTGTGCCGGACACATTTCCTGCAACCAGTCCGGACCAGTACCCGTCAACCTGTGCGCCGGGCACGGGATTCTGGTTATGATCCAGAATTTTAACATTGACCCGGGCCTGTTGGCCTGTTTCATCGACAACAAGTATTGCCTGAATATCCGACACATAAACACTCCCCTCAACGTAAATGGTAACGGAATCGGTATTGGTGGCACCATTATTATCGGTTACCGTAAGGGTTGCGGTATAGGTTCCCGGCTGATCATAGGTATGCACCGGCTGGGCGCCGTACTGAGATGCGCCGTCGCCAAAATCCCAGGCAAAGGCGTCAATTGTTCCGTCATTGTCATAGGAAGATGACCCGTCAAAATTGATCTCAAGCGGTGCAGGTCCTGAATATACGGATGCATCTGCCAGGGCTGACGGCGGAAGATTGTCACCGGAGGGATCATACTCAATGCCTGCATAAACCTGGTCACCGTCAACGGTCTGGGGAACTTCCAGGCTCTCGATCACTTTATTGCCGTTGGCAACATCAATCAGGGTAAAGGTACCAAGGGTTGCCTCGCTGCCTGCCGTATCATCCTGTACTCCCAGATACCAGGTTGTCAGGCCTCCGCCGGGAGTCATCAGATCGGTAAAATCAAAGACAAAGGTACCGTCAACGGCATTGGTTGTACCGTCAAATCCGTATGCACCGCCCTGGTTATAGATCATTTCCGGGATCCACACACTGGAAGGCGTTGACTGATTGATGTCTGAGGTACCCAGGGTCATCCGGAGATGATCCCGTTTGGCGTGATTTAACTTAAACTCTCCGATCATCTTTGGCTGGTAGCCTGTTTTGGCGGTTACCCAGTGGGCCCTGGATGGATACCAGCCGTAGATTCGGCCCGTTGACGGGCCTCCGGCCACGGCAGATGGATTTTTCAATGCATCATAGGACATCCAGGCAAAGCCGGCCTCGCCCCAACTGGTCCCCCAGGAGTTGGCAATCTTGAAAGCCCCTTTTTCCCCGGAATCCACGACATTGTTTCCGTTGATATCCACCCAGATATTGTCATTATATCCCACAACGGTCATGGCATGGTATCCGGCGGTGCCGTTCACCCAGGCCACACATTTTTTACCGGCAAAGGCATCGTCTTCACTGGTGGCAGGGTCATCTCCAATGGTCTGGTACTGCCATGAGTAAATATAGGTTGGGATGTTGAGGATATAGCCGTTGACCAGCATCTGCTTGACCTGTTCAATACCTGTATCCTCATGGGTATTCAACACATACCCGTACTGATCAAACCGCCGGTATAAGGCGTTTTCCCAGGTATCGGGGTCCAGGTTCCAGGCCCTGTAATCGGAATCATAGGGAAATTCCGTCCAGGTGGCCGAACCGTGTTTCTGGCCGATTTCATAGGCCCAGTAATACCAGGTCCCGTTATTCCCGCCGCCATTGACCATATTATAGGTCCATTTGGGGCTGAGACGCATTGCATCTCCGCCGTTTTTGGCATCCAGGTCGTTTGCCATGGCATACATGTGGGTCATGGCATAATAGGTGCCGTTGAAAACCCCGCAGGAATTCAATGATCCCTGGCTCCGGATGGGGGGAAAATATTGCAACCGGCTGTTATCCACGGACCCCGGATAATCCGCCGACGGCAGGTCCGAAGACGAATCAACAGGCGCGGATGCACCGGTCACGACTTCCAGTTCGTTGCCGATATCAGCCACATCGGCCTCGCTTTTCTTTATTTTCCCTTTGCCCTTTTTGACCCGCCACTGGTTGACGCGCGCCAGCCCAATGTCGTTTAGTTTTACTTTTTTGACCTTGCGCATATGTTTGTTCTGCCACTGGAGTTCTTCTTCTGTGAGTTCAGGCAGCCCGGTTTTGTACATTTCTTGTTCTTTTGCTGACAAAAATCCGGCACTGCTCAACAGGAACAGTACGATCATCATCAGGCCGATCGCCTTTGCTGTCGTGGGGATTGCTTTCATTTACCTCTCCTTTTGAATAATAAAAATTATCATTGGATAGGCAAGACCCGCAAAGTGTATGCCATGGTTTAGATGTTTGCATGCATGAAAGCGTTAACCCCTTTGTTTATAAGGATTTCACCACACGATTTTTGTTAAACGAAACATCCCGTATATTGAAATTTCAGAAGGCGAGATCAGAGGTCTTTGTTTAAATAGTCAAATATCACCATAAAAACCGCGATATATCACCACGAAGACAAGATACCTTTCCGGAGAAAAGTAAAGACAGAGACAAAAATGATAAGATCATAAAAAAAGTGAGGAAAGCCAGTTAAATAAACTCAGGACAGAGATTTTATAAACTTCTAAATCTATTTATTTTCACGGAGTGTCACTGTTTGAACTTATTTTGTTCTTGTTAACTTACATATAGCTGTATGAATGTTTACTTCTGGAATTTTCTGCGGCTGATCCCTGCTACGCCAATTAGGCCGAAACCAAAAAGCAGCATGGTTCCAGGCTCGGGGATGGGGTCGGGACCGGGACCCGTAGGGGGGCTATTGGGATCATTAAATTTCGTCACATGGCTGATTACGAAGGAGTCTGTACCTAAATTCATATCTACTATGCCGTTTTCATTTTTAATGGAGGTAACATTGAATACCCCCCAATCGAATTTTTCAAGGTTCTGAAACAGTGCCATATATTTAGAATTTTTAATAAGATAGTACTCTGTAACAGAAGAGTCGTCGCTCTGAAATGCAAAAGTATCGGGATCTACATTTTTCCCATCTTTACTAGTTCTATAATATTTCACATCTTTATCCTTAACAAACCATTCCTGACTATCGAATATAGTCTGAACCCACGCCTCTTCTGCTTCAGGCTTCCCCGCTTTTTTTTCTACAGCAATAAAGGTATCCAGGTTACCTACATCGCTTCCGTTAAGCAAACCCGCATTATTGTCCATGACTATGTAGCACCACCCATTGCCAGCAAAAAATAATAACAAAGTAACACTCAGCAATAAAAGTCTTTTTTTCACCATTCCTTGTTCTCCCCTCAAAAATTTTATTGGTTTGCGTTTGCATACCCAGTATTTTAAATTCAACACCTTTTAAGCAACCCACATTCCTGAAACCAAAAACCGTCTTACCCGTAACTTTCAATTTTCAGGCAACCTGGCTATCCATTTAATCGGATTCGTAGCTTTCCGCCCCTGACTCTCATCAGGTTTGGCTTTGACTGCTAAAATTTAAATTTATTAAAGCAAATTATATACCACCGTTCACCTTAAAGCAACCTATACCCCATTAAAAAAATGTCTATAATATCAAATAGATATAACACGCCTACACCGTCCATCCAGACGACCAAAATCAAATAGAATCCAGTTCTGTGGTATTTATTTCATAATAGTATGGTATTTATTTTA
Organism: Desulfobacter latus; assembly: GCF_013389365.1. Taxonomy (GTDB): domain Bacteria; phylum Desulfobacterota; class Desulfobacteria; order Desulfobacterales; family Desulfobacteraceae; genus Desulfobacter; species Desulfobacter latus. The sequence continues at coordinate 21,613 of NZ_JACADJ010000048.1, read as the reverse complement.
CACGCCATGACGCAATTTATATCATAATTTACACATGCCCGCTTACCTACCGGGTGTCAGGGCAAAAAAATATGACCCTTTGTGCCTTTGAGGCTTTGTGCGAGAACAATCTTTAATTGAGATCCCGGCACCATTCTGATATATCTTGCCTTATCATGGCATATATTAATAAACAGATGCTCACAGCAGTCGTTGCTGATGAACACGGCAATATTTTTGAACTCGACGGATATGCGGCCGCAGGTATGTCCGGCAATGATTTTTTTATTTTAACAAAATCCGGTACCTGTCCCATGCCCCAGGGCAGTGAACTGATGCTGCTGCCCGACAGAGCTCCCATTGTATTCAACCTTGTCAAAGACCGGTTTGAAACCCTTGAAACCAATCCCTTCCAGCCTGACCAGCGCATTTATCCGGTGGGCGTGTTCAACTCCCCGGGGTATGTGAACCTGCATTTCTGTGCCTATGATGATTTTGGCGTGGATACCCCGTTGCCTCTTTTTTCCTATGGTGCCGTTGGGTTTGGCAAAAATGATTTCCGGTCCGCCGCCCTTCAGGTGGATGACGAACCCCGGCAGGATCTGCGGTTGATGCCCATTGCACAGGTGCAACGGGGGGTTGAAAAATACAGGAAAAAATATCCGGACAACCGGCTGATGCGCCACCTGGAAAAATGTGCCCTGGAATACGGGTGCCCGGCCGGTAAAAATTTTTTTCTGGGCCGGTATGAAGCCCCACTGCCCACCTCAGTGGCCTGCAACGCCCGGTGTCTTGGGTGCATCTCCCTTCAAACGGACAATGACCTTTGCGCCTGCCAGGACAGAATATCCTTTATTCCTGATCCGGAAGAGATTGCAGGCGTGGCCCTGGAACATATCCTGAAAGTTGAAAAGGCCGTGGTCAGTTTTGGCCAGGGGTGTGAGGGAGAACCGTTAACCTCGGCAGATGCCATTGAAAAAGCCATTGTCCTGATCCGGGAAAAGACCGACAAGGGCACCATCAACCTGAACTCCAATGCGAGTTTGCCCGACCGGGTGGAACGATTGTGCCAGGTTGGCCTGGACAGCATGCGCGTGAGTCTAAACTCGGTGCGCAAAGCGTGTTATACCGCCTATTTCCGTCCAAAATCCTATTGTTTTGAAGATGTTGTGGACAGTATTAAACGGGCCAGGGCCAAGGGCCGTTTTGTGGCAATCAATTACCTGAACTGCCCGGGATTCACAGATTCCCAAGCGGAAACACAGGCGCTGTTTGATTTTATCCGGGATACGGACATCAACATGATCCAGTGGCGCAACCTCAATTTTGATCCCCGGCATTACATCCGCATTATGGAACATGCCGCCCCCGGGGGACCTCCCACCGGCATGGCAAATCTGATAAAAGAATTAAACCAAACCTTTTCCCATCTCATCCACGGCTATTTTAATCCACCCAGACGGTAATTTTAAATAATATCATTGAAAAACCGTGCTTAATTTGCTTTAACCTATGGTTTACAATTATTTAATGGCATTTTAACCCGTTAACAATAAGGACAGCATGTTACCCGATATCAGCGGCATCATTATAATAGCCGGCAATTACGGCAGCGGTAAAAGTGAGACGGCCGTCAACCTGGCCGCGGTATCCCGGCGGGCGGGCAAACGTGTCAAGATAACGGATCTGGACCTGGTCAACCCCTATTTCAGAAGCCGGGAAGCCCAAAAGCCCCTGGCGGATATGGGGGTGGAAGTGGTGCTGCCGGACAGTAAATATATGCAGGCGGACCTGCCCATCCTGACCTCGGCTGTGGCCGACATGATTAAAAATCCGGCCCAGGTGACCATTCTGGATGCCGGCGGTGATGATGCCGGAGTGACGGTGCTTGCCGCCCTGGCAGATGTGCTGAAAAAAAGTCATGTTAAATTGCTGCAGGTCATTAATCCCCTGCGCCCTTTTACCAATGATGTTCAAGGCTGCCTTAAAATGAAGGCACAGATCGAAGCTGCCGCAAAATTGCCTGTCACAGGCTTGATTTGCAATGCCAACCTTCTTGACGAGACCACGCCGCAAATTATTTATGACGGCTACAATCTGGTGACCCGGGTATCCGAAGCCACCGGTCTGAATATTGAATTTATAACAGCGTCCACCAGGCTTTTGCCCCAACTGGACCCGGAACGGATCCTTTGCCCGATCCTGCCCATTGACCGGTTGCTGGCTCCCCCCTGGATACGCACTTAACACCAAGGAGTACTACGTATAATGGACTATAAACACATTATTGATGCCGAAAGGTGCAAAGGGTGTGGTCTTTGTGTGCATTTCTGTCCCAAAGACGTGCTTGAGATCACCGATAAGGTAAATGCAAAAGGGCATTTCCCAGTTTTTCAGGCCAGACCAGAGGACTGCATTTACTGCGCCATTTGCTGCACCATGTGTCCGGATGTGGCTATAAGTATAGTTGAAGAACAACGTGCATAATTATTTTTTAAGGATATAAGGATAATGGCTAAAGTCTTAATGAAAGGCAATGAAGCAATCGGCGAAGCCGCCATCAGGGCCGGCTGTCTAAACTATTTTGCATATCCCATCACGCCCCAGTCGGAAGTCGCCGAGTACCTGAGCAAGCGCCTGCCCGAAGTGGGCGGTACGTTTCTCCAGGGAGAAAGTGAAGTGGCGGTCGGGTATATGATTTTCGGGGCCTCGGGTGCCGGAGAGCGGGTCATGACGACCTCATCATCTCCGGGCATCAGCCTGATGAGTGAAGCACTTTCCTATATTGCCGCGGCCCATTGCCCGGCCGTATTTGTCAATATCGTAAGAGGCGGCCCGGGGCTGGGCGGGATACTGCCGTCCCAGGGTGATTATTTCCAGGCAACCAAGGGCGGCGGTCACGGTGATTACCATCTGCTGGTCCTGGCACCGGACGGGGTCCAGGAAGCCGTGGAAATGACCATGCAGGCGTTCACCCTGGCTGAGAAATACAGAAATCCCGTCATGGTCATGGGCGACGGCATGATCGGCCAGATGATGGAACCGGTGGAATTTCCTGATGATTTGAAAACCGAGCCCACCAATAAGGATGCCTGGGCCACCAACGGCATGTCCACCCGGAAAAGCAAAACGCCGAACCTGGTGAAATCCCTGTTCCTGGACTCCGCCGAACTGAACCGGAACAACCTGGATCTCAAGGCCAAATACGAGCAGATGAAAAAGGAAGATGTGCAGTATGAGCTGTACAATGCAGACGGGGATTATCAGATTCTGATCGCAAGCTACGGTACCATGAGCCGCGTATGCCGCACCGCCATTGACATGCTCAAGGCCGAGGGTATTGAAGCGGCCATGTTCCGGCCCAAGACCTTGTTCCCCTTTCCTGAAAAACAGGTGTATGATGCCGCAGTCAAAGACAGCTGCAAATGCGTTATCAGCATTGAAATGAGCATGGGTCAGATGGTGGAAGATGTCCAGCGTTGCGTCATGGGCAAAAAACCGGTGGAATTTTACGGGGAGTGCGGCGGTGAAATTCCGTCACCTGAAAAAATCATCGAAATCGTAAAAGAGCTGATCGGGTAGCGCGCCGGTCAAGGAGCAAATAATGGGAAAAACATTTTCTAAGCCAGAGGCGTTAACAGACAATCACACCCACTATTGTCCCGGCTGCACCCACGGTATTGTCCACCGGCTGGTGGCCGAGGCCATAGATGAACTGGGTATCCGGGAAAACACCGTGGGTATTGCCCCTGTGGGATGCGCTGTCCTGGCATATAATTACATTGACTGTGACTTCCAGGAAGCCGCCCACGGCAGGGCCCCTGCCATGGCCACCGGCATCAAACGTGTCCGCCCGGATTTGATGGTATTCACCTACCAGGGAGACGGGGACCTTGCCAGTATCGGCATGGGTGAAATCATTCATGCCGCCAACCGCGGGGAGAAAATCACCGTCATTTTTATCAACAATGCCATTTACGGCATGACCGGCGGCCAGATGGCCCCCACCACCATGCCGGGCCAGCGGGCCACCACGGCGCCTGCCGGCCGTGATGCGGCCCAGACAGGCATGCCCATCCGCATGGCCAACCTCATGAGTGAAATTGTGACCCCGGGCTATGTGACCCGACAGGCCGTGCTCAAACCACAGATGGTGAATAAATGTAAAAAGGCAATTAAAAAGGCATTCGAGTACCAGGTGGCCAACACCTGTTTCAGCTTTGTGGAGGTGATCTCCACCTGCCCCACCAACTGGGGCATGACGCCGATTGATTCCTTGAAATGGGCCGAAGAAACCTTGCTGCCTTACTATGAACTGGGCGATTACAAAACCCCTGAAGAGGCCTGAAAATATTAGGAGACACCCATGCAGACAGAAGTTAAATTTGCAGGATTCGGCGGCCAGGGCATTCTACTCAGTGCCAAGCTGCTGGCCTATGCCGCAATGAAGCAGGGATACCAGGTTGCCTGGATTCCCTCCTATGGACCTGAAATGCGGGGCGGCACCGCATATTGCACCGTTGTGATCAGTGACAAGCTCATTGGATCACCCATTATAAAAAGCCCCTCCCACCTTGTGGCCATGAACCGGCCCTCCCTGGAAAAGTTCGACGACACCGTCAAACCCGGCGGGATTGTATTCATTAACGCATCACTGATCCCGGTCAGAAGCCAACGCAAGGATGTGGTTGAACTGGCGATACCGGTCAATGATATTGCCATTGAGGCCGGATCTGTCAGGGCCGCCAACATCGTTGCCCTGGCCGCATTTGCAGCCAAAAGCAAGCTGGTGGATCTGGATCTTTTGAAAAAATGCATCAAGGAAGAATTTGCCGCCAAACCCAAAATTATTCCCTTGAACATGGATGCGTTTGACAGGGGCGTGGCTGCTGCCCAAGCATAGCTTAAATGGCTACCCCAAAACGGCCAGGAAAAGATCAAAGGCGGGAAAAAGTGCATTTAAAGCTTTTTTCGCGCCTTTGGTTTTTTATAAACAACATTATAGTTACCAACTCCATAGAGAAATATAGATATTGGTCTTAAACAGGTTGATTGACTGTCAGCGGCGAACCACCTATCTCTCGAAGCGTATAGCTCAGTTCTAACCTGTCGGATGCACTACGAGCATCCGGAAACCGCTTAAAACAAAAACGGTTTCATTTTGCGAAAATCTGTTAAGTCCTTTAGCTCAACATTTCCAAAACGTTTGGCTATGTTTTTGCCAGCATTAACATTCGTATTATCAGCCTTGGTCATATTTTAGGCCATACGGATTTCCGGTAGGTTGGGTTGAGGAACGAAACCCAACGCCGATAAGTTGTTGGGTTTCACTTCGTTCAACCCAACCTACGCTGTAGCCGATGTTATGACCAAGCCCCTCGTTCCTAAGCAAATGCTACACCTGAATTCATGAAATGTAATATTTGGCTAAACGGCCACAACCGGTGCATAGGCCTGGATGTACCAATTTTTAGTTTGTGGGAGGTTTTCTGAGTTATTCACTGATTGCTTTGCGTGGTTTTTGCAGACATTATGAAATTAATCAGCATTGCAATAATCGCGCCACATATTATACCTGCAGAATTGGCAAATAGATCCATCCATTCTCCATACCGGTTTATAAATGGTTGAATAAGTTCAATCGCCCCACTGTATAAAATAAAAAACAAACCCAATAGAATCCAATTAGCGGGTTTACGAAGTGCTGTCGGTAACATCAGCATAGCGTAGGCAATGAAATGATGGGTTTTATCTGTACCGGGTGCCGGAGGTAACGCATCTAACGGCAAAAGAGAAAGAATTGTAATTATTGTTAAGATAAGAAATGTTAAGGCTTTCCATCGTTTTTTTATTTCATCTACGAATCTTTTCATGCGAATTTATAGCCTTTGCGGTGAGAAAACCCCGAAGTCTTCAGCTTCGGGGATGAATTACCGCATGCGGCCTTAAATTCCCTTGTATTCTGCGGTAACGTAGCCCCGCTTACCAATAACGCAGGGCTGAGGCTAATCAACCGGGCTTGCGGGCTTCCCCACAAGCCCCTCGGTCTTCAGCCGAGGGGTTGTTGACTTGAGTGTAACCCTAAATTATCCAATCATAATTTTCGCTTATCCTTGAGCATTGCATTTGAAATAACAATACGCTGAATCTCGCTGGTGCCTTCGTAGATGGTAAATACCCGGGCGTCCCTGTAAAATCGTTCCACCGGGTAATCTTTGGTAAACCCGTATCCCCCGTGCATCTGGATGGCCCAAGCCGTGACCTCCTGTACCATTTCAGAGGCAAAGAGTTTGGCCATGGAGGCTTCCCGGGTGAATTTTTCTCCCCGGTCTTTCATGGACGCCGCAGAAAGAATCAACTGCCGGGCCGCCTCGATCTTTGTGGCCATATCCGCAATCTGAAAACGAATGCCCTGGTGTTTGGTGATGGCCACGCCGAACTGCTTGCGTTTCCGGGCATACTTAAGTGCGGCATCAAAGGCGGCCTGGGCCACGCCGATAGACTGGGCGGCAATACCAATCCTGCCGCTGTCCAGGCCGGACATGGCGATTTTAAACCCATCCCCTTCCTTGCTCAGGATATTGGCAGCCGGCACCCGGCAATTTTCAAAAATCAGGTCCGTGGTGTCCGAAGCCCTCAGCCCCATCTTGTCTTCATGGTGACCCACAATCAGCCCAGGGGTTGTCTTGGGTACAATAAAACAGGAGATGCCTTTATGTCCCTTGGTTTCGTCCGTTTTGGCCGTAACAAGGACCACAGCGCTGTTTTCCCCGGAAGTGATAAAACGTTTGGTACCGTTAATCACGTAATCATCGCCGTCCTTTACGGCTGTGGTGCTTTGCGTCACCGGATCAGACCCTGCATCGGGTTCGGTCAGAGCAAACGCGCCGATGATCTCCCCGGAGGCCAGGGGCACAAGAAACTCCTGCTTTTGTTCTTTTGTGCCGAATTTACTGAGGGATTCGCACACAATGGAATTCTGGACCGACATGACCACGGCGGTAGACGCGCAGGAATATGCGATCTCGGACAGGGCCAGCACATAGGAAACCGCATCGGCAGCTTCCCCGCCAAATTCTTCGGGTACCATCATCCCCATCAGTCCAAGCTCCCCCATCTGTTCTAAATTGTCGGAGGGAAACGCCTTGGTTTTATCCCGTTCAGCAGCCGTGGGGGCAATCACTTTGCGTGAAAATTCACGCACCATATTCTGGATCATCACCTGTTCATCAGTTAACTTGAATAACATGATCTTTCCTTTTTCAAAAAATAGCTTCAGGGCGCATAGACCACCACAATCAGTTCGGCATCATTTTCACCAATATTGCGCAGGTCATGCTTGATCCCGGAATTGAAATGAAGGGATTCTCCTGTTTTCAAAGTATTGATATGATCCCCTACCTGGATTTCAACTTCGCCGTCCAGCACATAGGCAAACTCTTCGCCCTCGTGCTGAAATCCAACCCCTTCATGGCTTTCCCCTGCTTCGACGACGATGCGGAATGCCTTTAAATGGTTGTTTTCAGCGCCGGCACACAACGGTGTATATGCATAGTGATCCGTGCGCTTGGTATAGGCGTCGGCTCTGGCTTCCACGGAATCATCCTGGTCCTTGAGCAGATAGCCTGAGTCCAGTTGAAGGGTGCGTGAGAGTTGGAGCAGCGTTCCCACCGAAGGCCGCTGCGCTCCGCTCTCGATTTTTTTGATAGTCTCTTTTGACAGCCCGGTTTCATTGGCCATGGCGTCCAGGCTGATTTTTTTATCCAGTCTGGCGCGCTTGATCCGGATGCCGACATGGGTCTCTTCCTTATTTATAGCCATATGTTCTCCAATTACTCTACAACTTCAATCCAGCCTTCGGTATCTTCGGCTTTCCCGTACTGAATGGCGGTCAGGGTATTATAAAATTTCATGCAGGTGTCACCGGGCTTGCCGTCACCGATCTTAAGGACCCGGTCTTTATAGCGGATCTCTCCCACAGGGGAAACAACAGCAGCAGTCCCGGAGCCGAAAATTTCCTGCAATGTGCCGTTGTCATACGCGGCAATGACTTCATCAATGCTGACTTTACGCTCACTGACCTTGATGCCCCATTTTTTGGCCAGATCAATGACTGAAAAACGGGTAATGCCGGGCAGGATACTGCCGTTCAGCATCGGCGCAACCAGTTCGTCATTGATGAGAAAGAAAATATTCATGGCCCCGACTTCTTCAATATATTTGAGCTCAATACCATCCAGCCACAGCACCTGATTATATCCTTCTTTCTGGGCCTTTTCTCCGGCCAATAGGCTGGCGGCATAGTTCCCTGCGGTTTTAAACTCGCCGACACCGCCGCGCACGGCCCTGACATGGTCCTCGCAGACCCATATTTTGACCGGTTGCAGGCCCTGGGCATAGTATGATCCCACAGGAGAGAGAATGATAAAAAATTTGTATGTATGGGATGCCCTGACACCCAGATAAGGATCGGTGGCCACGATGGTGGGCCGGATATACAAAGAGGTTCCCATGGTTTCTGGAATCCAGGCTTGTTCGAGCTTGAGCAGCTGTTTAAGCGCATCCATGACAAAATCGATATCAATTTCAGGAATGCAAAGGCCCTGGCAGGAGCGGTTCATACGGGCAAAATTATCACGGGCCCTGTAGAGTTGAATCTTTCCGTCTTCTGTTTTATAGGCTTTCAGGCCTTCAAATACGGCCTGCCCGTAATGCAGTACCATGCTTGCCGGCGACATGGCAAAATCGCCGTAGGGTTCAATGCGGGCATTGAACCATCCCTTATCCTTTTCATAATCCATGACAAACATATGGTCGGTAAACACCGTACCAAATCCCAGGTCTTCATCCTTGGGCCGGGTACCGGGTTCCGATACCCGGGTAATTTTAAGCTCCATTCCGCCTCCGCTCTCAATTTATTTAACTGTCATTCAACCGGCCGGCCCTGTTTTACCGTTAGTGTCTGTATGTTCCGGGCAATGCCGGTGCGCTGTTCACGGCAATGCCGTCCATGCGTTTCCGAAAATGGACATATTAAAACAATACTAAATTGAAAGCAAAGATATTTTAGGCCATGACCCATAGAAATTTAATCCCGATAAGTATTAAAACGCCCCCCAGCAAGCACTTAACGCTTTGGGGTTTCATTTTTTTCTGCATCACCCGGGTACCCAGATAACCACCGGTCCAGGCCGCCAGCCCTGCAAAAACAAGAATTTTAACGGACACTGACCCCATGGCCGCATAGGTGATAAAGGCTGAAAACGATGAGAACGGCACTGAAAAGGCCGTCACCATGGCGACTCTTTTGGGGTTGAATCCCTGGACGACCATCAGGGGGGAAATGATGCCGCCCCCGCCGACACCAAGAAGCCCTGAAACAAATCCGGCCAAAACACCGACGCCCAGGGGGCCTGCAACGGGACGGTCTTCCCGGTACTGATGCGCATATTTTGAGCCTTTGAAAAAAATCATCATGGAACCGGAAAAAAATAAAAAGCCGATAAAGATAAACAGCAGGGTCCGGGTGGGGAGAAAGTGGCCGGCCCATGCCCCCACCGGGGCCGTCACAAAGGATGAGACAATGATGGGCAGCCCAAGCTTTACGTCCAGCTTTTTTTCCCTGAAATTGGACCAGGTGGCCCCAAGCATGCTCACACAATTGACAAAAAGCCCGGTTGGCCGGGCCAGGTTAAAGGGAACACCGATCCATGATAACGCGGGAATGAGAATAACCGCCGACCCCACACCTCCCAGAGCGAAAATGAAACTTAAACCGAATGACAGAAAAACAATAATAAGAATATGGGATTCCATATAGAACTTGTCCTTTACAATGGAAAAAGAATACCGGCAGGCGGCTGTCATCGCTGCCTGCCGGTATGGAAACGGCCCTTACATTTTGGCCAAGGGACCAGGCTTGAATGCCATGGCCATATCTTCGGACGAGGCCGTCAGTCCCTTTACTTCTTCATATCCGTTGGCCAGCAGGTAGGTGTAGGCCATGGCCCCTCTGAATACCGAGGAGCAGAAGGTGATGATAAATTTGTCCCGGGGCACCTCGTCCAGCCGGTCCGGCAGTTCATTCAAGGGGATATGCAAGGCAAAGGGAAAGGAAAGATAGTTTAGTTCCTCGTTAGCCCTCACATCCAAAAATAAAAAATGATCGTTTCCAAGCACGTTGCGCATCCCGTCGATGCTCATGCCGTGTTTGCCGGAACCGAAAAATTGAAAATCCATTTTTTTAAATACGTCATTCAGGTCGTTCAGCATGATCCATTCCTTATTTTTCCAGCCAGGAAATAATGTCTTGTTTTTTCGGCACTTTCCCTGTGCATTTGACTTCTCCATCCACAATGACCGAGGGAGTACCGAACACACCGTATGAAGCAATCTGCATCATATCCGTGACTTTTTCAACGGTTGCCTCTACGCCTGTTTCCTTAATGGCATCCTGCACCAGTTTTTCAGCTTTAGTGCATTTGGCGCATCCAGGCCCCAATACCTTGATTTCCATTTTTGAACTCCTATTTTGTCTTTTGTTGTTTCCCCACAATATCAAACCGGTCAATCCCGGGAAGCGCCTCTTTTATCTGTTTAATTTCACTGTCATCTTCCAACCAGTGGATGAGATTGCCTATCATATTGGCTGCATAGGGAGAACCACTTCCGTCTGCAATGGAATAGTTTACCCATAAGCCGTCCTTAAAACCTCGTATCAGTTCGGCATCTTCAAGAATTTTCAAATGCTTGCTGGCAGTCGATTGAGCGATTTCAAGGACTTCTTTAATTTCACAGACACAGAGAGGCCGGCATTGGAGCATTTTCATTATTTTGACCCGGTTGGGATCCGACAGCGCTTTCATGACTTTGATAAATTGTTTCATATACCATCCTTATAACACAGGTCCGACAAGTCCGTTTTTATCTATAATATCGATAAAAATGAATATATATGGTATAATAAGCTGATGTCAACCCTTTAAACCAAAGAAATGCAAATTCGGGATTGGTCCTCACCTCGGCCGCTGTCGGGGCAGGCCCCCGTGCCTGCCCTGACGAGGCCAACCACAGCGGGATTGCCCCTACGGAAAATGGCCGATAATACAATCAAATCCGCAAATTTTAACACACCCTTTCCCGCATTTTTATTATGCTGACTTTCTCTGTTAATTGGGTTTAACCCCGGCTGAATGAATCTTATATACGAATATGCTTTCCTGTTGACATCTTATATTTATCTTGATTATATATATCGCTATATGACTATATTTCTAAAGGATGATGCATGATGGGAGAAGAATTTAAAATACTATTCCTTTGTACGGGCAATTCCTGTCGGAGCCAGATGGCCGAAGGCTGGACCAGGAAATTAAAGGCAGGCACCATTGATGTTTTTTCGGCCGGCGTTGAAACCCACGGCCTCAACCCCAATGCCGTAAAGGTTATGGCTGAAGCCGGTGTGGATATTTCCGGTCACCGATCCAAGCTGATCAATGAATTTATGGATGTGGAACTGGATGTCGTTATCACCGTCTGCGGCAATGCCCGTGAAACCTGTCCTTATTTTCCGCCCCGCTGCAAGGTTCTCCATGTCGGTTTTGATGATCCGCCCAAAATGGCTGCGGCACTTGCAGAACAGGGGGAGAATGAAGAAAAGCAGTTGGACTGCTATCGGAAAATCAGGGATGAAATTAAGGCATTTGTTGAAAAGATGCCTGAAAATATAAGCAACAAAATTCTATAGTCAAATCATTGATCTCCCTAATTTTTCCATGTTCCGTTCCACAATTTTTTTGACAATATATTGGCGTTCATGACAGTTAAAGGGGATAAAATGTTAGATCCCGGCTGGTCCGGGAACCTGTAAACGGTTTTTTACTCGCGTCATTTTGTTTTATTTGTAAAAATTAAGGATAAGCGCCATGAACACGCCCCATCAACTGACAATATTTGATTTTTTTCACAGAAACGCCCTGATGAACGGCCCGGGATGCGCCCTGTACTATAATGGGGAAACCCGCAGCCATTCCGAGCTGTTTGACGATGCCTGCCGGCTGATCAACGGCATGGCAACCCTCAATCTGCCTGCCGGCACCCGCGTGGCCGTGGTTGCCAAAAACCACCCGGCCTTTTTTCACCTGTTTGCCGCCGGCGCTGCGTTAAACCTGTGTCTTGTACTCATTAACCAGCGCCTGGGCGAAGATGAACTGGCCCATGCCCTTGATGACACCACGCCACGGGTGGTCATTTATGATAATGACATGACAGATAAAATCACTCCCCTGATTCAGGAGAGAAGCGGCATTGTTCACAGCTTTAACCTGGTGGAGAATTTCTCCTCCCTCTATGCGCCAGATCCCCAGGGTGCCATTGAACTGGCCGCCGATTCAGACCCGGACCTTGCCTACATCATCATCCACACCGCAGCGGTCCAGGGTAAACCAAGGGGGGCGGTACTCAGCCAGACAAACCTTATCCTGGCCAACCTTCAGCTCATGCATGCCTATGGTCTGGACAACACAAAAGCATATTTAAATATTTTACCCCTGTTTCACATCATGGGGGTGAATATCGGGCTTGCTACGCTGATGGCCGGCGGAAAAAATGTGATTATGGACCAATTTTCACCCCAAGCCAGTCTTGATCTGATCCGGGAGCAGCGTGTGTCTATTTTCGGCTCCTTTCCGCCGATTCTGGGTCGCATCCTGGAATGTATCCAGTCCCAAGATACGCCGCCGGATCTGGCCGGCCTTGAAATTGTCGCAGGTCTTGAAAACCCGGAAACCGCCGAACAGTGGGAAGCCGCCACAGGATCAAAATTCTGGATCATGTACGGACAGACGGAGACCGCCGGCCTTATTACGTTTTCCCCCATTTTTGAGGCGCCCGGATCAGCAGGCCGGGTATCCCCACTGGCCAGGATGATCGTTGCCGATGATCTGGATAATGCCCTGCCTGCAGGCAGTACCGGAGAAATCCTTGTCAAAGGCCCGCTGGTATTCAAGGGCTACTGGAATGCCGACGCGCTTAATGTCGTTACATTCAGAAACGGCTGGCACCATACCGGTGACATGGGACAGCTCGATGAAAAGGGATATCTTTATTTCAAGGGCCGCAAGCCGGAAAAAGAATTGATCAAACCCGGCGGGGAAAACGTGTTTCCCGCAGAGGTGGAACATGCCCTTGTCAGCCATGAGGCCGTGGACAAAGCTTGTGTGTTCGGTGTAGCGGATGCGGAATTTGGAGAGGCCGTCAAGGCTGTGTGTACCCTGAATGTTGGCTGCACCGTTGAAGAAAAAGAGTTAATCGCCTATACCGGCACCCTGATTGCCGGTTTCAAGAAACCCAGATTTATTGTGTTTGTTGATCAGTTGCCCCTGACTGCGGCAGGAGACATCGATCGTTTTGCAATTAAACAAAAATATACCCAGGGGTAATAAACATAATTGTTTAATAATGGTTACTTCTTTATTGACCAACATAAAAGTTATTTGTATAAAACTTATCCACAATGACGCTAAAAAGCATAATAAGATAGATTGTGAATTATATAAGGAGTTCTTTGATGACCGTTATTAACTTAAGGCAAATGAAAAGAAATCAAACCGGGATCATCACTTCGGTGAAAGCCCAAGGCGAAATGGGCCGCCGTATAAGGGACATGGGAATTGTACCCGGAAAGGAGATTACCATCCAGGGCCGGGCCCCGCTTTATGATCCGGTGGCATTGCGGATTATGGGCTTCACGTTGACCTTAAGAAATAATGAAGCCGATTATATCCAGGTGGAGGTGGAATAAGATGAGTATCGCCATTGCCCTTGCAGGGAATCCAAACGCCGGAAAAACAACCCTTTTCAACGAACTGACAGGTGCCCGCCAGCAGGTGGGCAATTACCCCGGGGTCACGGTTGAAAAAAAACAGGGAACCTGCGTTTCTGAAGCCGGTACTTTTGAAATCATAGACCTTCCGGGCACCTATTCCCTGACCGCCTATTCCCTGGAAGAGGTGGTGGCAAGAGACTACCTGGTTAATGAAAAACCTGCCATGGTCGTTAATATTGTGGATGCCTCAAACCTGGAACGTAATCTTTACCTGTCTGTGCAGTTCATGGAAATGGGTATTCCGGTCTGTCTGGCCTTGAACATGATGGATGTGGCCCAAAAAAGAGGCATAGAAATCGATGTTGATAAATTGTCCGCGCTTTTGGGGATTCCTGTGATACCCATGGTGGCAAGAACAGGCAAAGGTAAAAATGAGCTGCTGGCGCAGGTCGTAAAGGGGATTGACAAACCTGCCGCGCCTTTGTTGATTTCCTATGGCCAGGACATTGATAAAGCCCTGGATGAAATGGAAAAGATTATAACGGCAAACCAATTTTTAACAGATATATATCCGGCCCGCTGGGTGGGCCTTAAATATTTTGAAAATGACGCTCAGATTCTTGAGCTTGGCGCTGACCGGGATAAAGAAACCGCCGGCAAGCTCATGGACATTGGGGAAAAACTGCACCGCCATATGTCCGCTACCCTTGACACCCATCCTGAAGGCATGATTGCCGATCAGCGGTACGGATTTATCAACTCCGTACTCAAACAGAATGTGATCCGGTTCGCTCACGACCGCAACCGGCTCCAGCGCTCGGACCAGATCGATAAGGTGCTGACAAACCGGTTTTTAGGGCCTTTGATCATGGTGGGGGTATTGGCCGCCCTGTACCAGTTTACTTTCACCTACAGTGCGTTGCCGGTTGGATGGGTCGAAGGCCTTTTCAGCTGGATCAGCGGTGTAACGGATGCGGCCTTGCCCGACGGTCTTCTCAAATCCATGATCATCTCCGGCATCATTGATGGTGTGGGCGGTGTTATGGGGTTTGTGCCGCTGATTATGTTCATGTTTTTAGGCATTTCATTTATTGAGGATTCAGGGTATCTGGCCAGAATGGCCTTTATGCTGGACCGGGTCTTTCGGATATTCGGGCTTCACGGCAGCTCGGTCATGGCCTTTATCATTTCCGGGGGCATTGCCGGCGGATGTGCCGTGCCCGGCGTTATGGCGGCCCGGACCCTGAAATCCCCCCGGGAACGGCTGGCCACCCTTTTAACCGTACCGTTTATGAACTGTGGTGCCAAGCTGCCCGTGTATGCCCTTCTGGTGGCCGCCTTTTTTCCCGGAAAACAGGCCACGATCATGGTCATCCTTACCCTGATTTCCTGGGTCGGCGCCCTTCTGGTGGCAAAACTGTTGAGAAGTACCGTGATCCGGGGTGAAGCCACACCGTTTGTCATGGAACTGCCCCCTTATCGTTTTCCCACGCTGAAAGGCCTTTGGATTCACACGTGGGAAAGAACCTGGCAATATATGAAAAAAGCCGGGACCGTAATCCTGGGCATCTCCATTCTCATCTGGGCCATGATGACCTTTCCCGGGCTGGATGACAAAACCAAAGCGCAGTTTGAATCCCGGCGTACAGCGATTACCGATACAGCCCCGGCCGAGGTTTTAACGGAAATTGAAACCGCAGATAAAGATGCTGAACTTTCCCCTGAGGCCCGGGAGGTAACGAGTGCCCTGGCCGGTATTGACGGCCAAGAATCCCTGACCCGGCTGGAAAACTCTTTTGCCGGCAGAATCGGCAAAACCCTTGAAAAAGTGTCGTACCTGGCCGGATTTGACTGGCGGACCAATATCGCCCTGGTGGGTGGTTTTGCAGCCAAGGAAGTGGTGGTATCCACACTTGGCACAGCCTATTCGCTTGGGGATGTGGACCCTGAAAGTACGGATTCTCTGGGAGAAAGGCTTGCCAAATCTCCTGGATGGGGACCTGTAACCGCTTTTGCTCTGATGATTTTTACGATTTTTTACGCGCCCTGTTTTGTCACGGTTGTCTGCATTTCCCGGGAAACCGGGTCATGGAAATGGGCGGCATTTTCCGTGGGCTTTAATACCGCCCTGGCGTTTGCGCTGTCTGTATTGACCTATCAGGTGGGTTCTCTGATCGTCAATTAAAGCAAATAAAGGAGAAGAATATGGGAAACATTTTGGTTGGACTGATTGTGGCCGCGGCACTGTTTTACTGCATAAAAAGGGTGATCAATGCCTTTAAAGGGAAGTCCCCATGCAGTTGCGCATGTGAGGACTGCACGCCCGACCTGCAGAAGAACTGCACCAGCCGAAAAGACGATTCGGACGTCGACCGGTTGGACAAAAAATAGCCGGAAGTAAAACATGAACACCGAAAACGCGTTTACTGCAAAAATATATGATCCGATCCTCTATTTTGCCCTGAAAAACATCCGGCAGGATATAATCCGGCTGATCCCAAACCGTGCCGCACGCATCCTGGACCTGTGCTGCGGCACCGGCGATCAGTTGAAAAAATTATCAGATGCAGGGTTTACCAATTTAACCGGTGTGGATTTATCCACAGAAATGCTTAAGGTCGCCCGGAAAGGCAATAAAATTGAGAAACTGCTGGAATGCGATGTGCAGCACACCGGCCTGCCGGGTGAAAGTTTCGATATCATCATCATTTCATTTGCCGTGCATGAAAAACCTGCCCGGATGCAACATAATATGCTGGCTGAGGCCAAACGCCTGTTGGCACCAGAAGGTCAGCTCATTCTAGTGGATTTTTCTTTGGATGATCAGGCTGATAAGATCAGCAAAATTGCTGCCGGCATGATTGAACGCCTGGCCGGGAAAGAACACTATCGCAATTTTAAAGCCTATGTGAACAACGGCGGTATATGCCCTCTTATTCAAGGCGCTTTTAAAATCAGGCAACAGATCCGGCACGCCCGGGGTGTTGTCAGCATCTGGATAATGACGGCAAAATAATCCAAGGCGGGGGTAAAGAATGCCCCGCCTTTTCCTTTGTAGGCCATTTTTCGTAGGGGCAATCCCTCTGTGGTTGCCCTCGTTAGGGCAGGCACAGTGGCCTGCCCCTACAGCGGCCGACGTTAGAATCAATCCTTAAAATCTATTTATAATCGTAAAACCCCTTACCGGTCTTGCGCCCCAGCCAGCCGGCTTCCACATATTTTCTCAACAGCGGGCAGGGTCTGTATTTAGAGTCCTTGAATCCGTCATACAGGGTCTCCATGATCGCAAGGCAGGTATCCAGACCAATGAGGTCAGCCAAGGTCAAAGGACCCATGGGATGGGCCATACCAAGCTTCATGACCGTATCAATGTCCTCTTTCTTTCCAACACTCTGGTAGAGACAGAAAACCGCCTCATTGATCATGGGCATCAGAATACGGTTGGAAATGAATCCGGGATAATCATTGGCTTCAGCCGGGACCTTGCCGAATTTTTCAGACAGATCCCAGGTTAGCTTAAACGTCTCTTCGGACGTGGCAATCCCCTTGATGACCTCCACAAGTTTCATCATGGGCACGGGGTTCATAAAGTGCATGCCGATAACCTTGTCCGGCCGGGAGGTCTGGGCTGCAATACTGCCGATGGGAATGGATGAGGTGTTGCTGGCCAGGATCACCTGTTCAGGGCAGATCTCATCCAGGTCCCTGAAAATTTGAAATTTCAGGTCTTCACGTTCCACGGCCGCCTCCACCACGAAATCAGCTTTGGCCATATCCTTTAAATCCGTCGTGGTGGTAATCCTGGCAAGGGTGGCATCCTTATCAGCCTGGGTTATTTTTTCTTTTTTTAACAGACGATCCAGTGAACCTGTAATTGTCGCAAGGCCTTTTTCACAGAACGCGTCTTTAATATCACTCATGATCACATTCAGTCCTGCCGCCGCAGCCACCTGGGCAATGCCGTTGCCCATCTGACCGGAACCGACAACACCAAAGGTTTTAACTTTCATTATACTAATTCTCCTATATTCAACTTGAAAAGAATGGACACTACCTGTTGACAACCAGTGCTACGGCCTCTCCGCCACCTAAACACAGCGAAGCAAGGCCGGTGTTAACATCTCTTTTGGCCATTTCATACAATAATGTGGTCAGAACCCGGGCACCGGAAGCACCGATGGGGTGCCCCAAAGAAACAGATCCCCCGTTCACGTTCACTTTTTCCGGGTCCAGTGCCAGGACCTTGTTGATGGCGGTGGAGGTGCCGGAAAAGGCTTCGTTGATCTCAAACAGCTCCACGTCATTGATCCCGATGCCCTGTTTTTTCAACACCTTGGGGATGGCGTAAATGGGTGCCATGAGTACATATTTCATATCAATGCCATGGGAGGCCTGGGCGCCGATCTCAGCCATGACAGTGCATCCCAGTTCCTTTGCTTTTGATTCGCTCATCACCACAACGGCGCTTGCACCATCGGAGATGATGGACGCATTGCCTGCCGTGCCCACCCCCTCTTTTTTAAACGCGGGCTTCATTTTTGACAAAACGTCAAAGGTTGTTTCCTGGGGGCATTCGTCCGTATCAAAAATTTTGGGATCACCCTTTCGCTGGGGGACTGAAACCGGCATAATTTCGTCTTTAAACCGCCCCTGGGCCACAGCCTTGCAGGCTTTTTCAAAGGACCGGGCAGCAAAGCGGTCCTGGTCCTCACGGGTCACTTCCCAGCGCTCGGAGCAAAGCTCATTGGACATGCCCATGTGAAAATCATTGACAACATCCCACAGCCCGTCATGGACCATATGGTCCTCAATGCGGCCCGGCCCCATGCGATGCCCCCATCTGGCCTTGTCCATGTAATAAGGTGCCATGCTCATGGTCTCCATGCCGCCGGCCACCACCACATCCGCATCGCCGCACTGGATAGCCTGGGCTGCCAGCATAACGGCTTTAAGCGATGACCCGCACACCTTGTTTATGGTAATGGCTTCAACTTCCCAGGGAAGGCCCGACTTAACCACAGCCTGTCTTCCCGGGTTCTGGCCGTACCCGCATGGCAGGACCATACCCATGATGCACTCATCCACTACGGCATCCTCAATATCCGCACGTTGAATTGCTTCCCTGATGACAAGACCCCCGAGTGTTGTCGCACCCATGTTGCTTAATGAACCACCAAAACTGCCTAAGGGGGTTCGGGTTGCACTGACGATAACGGCTTTCTTCATTCTACGCTCCTTGATTCTTTTACGCTGTTTTTTTTAAGAAATAAGACCTAAAATAAAATCTGTCTGGATGCCAATGTACTGGTCCAGAGTGAAGTTTTTTTTGAGATACCACCGCCGAAAGGCCCACATATGTCCGAGTACTGAAATGTTGTGTCCCACCAGACTGCATGTTTTTTCATCCAGAGAGGGGAAGTCATTTTTCCCGGACAGCCGGGTCAGGGCTGTAACAAATGTATCGGAAATATTCAGTTCCGTTTCCAACACCCTTTTTTTCCATTTGTCCGGCAGAAACTGGGTGACTTGATACATGAGCCAAATATGATCCGCCATTTTATCACACACGATAAAATACCGGCGAATGGCTGCAGCCAGCTGTGCCTTTTCGTAGATTCCGTCGGCCAGGGCATCTTCCACGGCATTTTGGACCTCCTCGTGGATGGTGCTGCATACCAGATACAAAAGATCTTCCTTGGAGCTGACGTACTCATACAAAGAGCCAATGGAAAAGCCGGCGGCTTTGGCAATCATCCGCGTGGTGGTATTGTGGTAACCATGTTCAATAGACAGATTGACCAAGGCATCAATGATCTGCCGACGCCGTTTACGGACTAGCTTCTCATTTTTTATTTGGGTGGGGACATCTGCACCGGATGCAGGGTGCGCCTTTTGCCGGGTCATGGCTGCTCCTTGTAGATAAAATTATTGAACGAGCGCTCAGTCTGTCTGTGCCCTATTATTTACGGATCGCTTGTCTTGTCAAGAATTTTTTTGCCAGGAATCGGCGTATATGAAATCAAGGTTATTTTGCTCACCTTTGTTGCTTCAATTCAAAAAGCCTGAGATACCTCCCCCACGATTGACCACTCCCTTTTTTATATGCGTGTTCTTCCCAGTCTCAAAGCCTTGCTTATACGCACTTGATGAAGGACGATGTTTACCATAAGATAGGTTGGTTATTTTGGGGAAAATCCGAGAGACTTCAACTTGATTCTGGATGTGATTTTGTTCTGCCAATGCTTTTACCGTTTTCACAGGCAGAAATCTATCATCGTTTAATTCAATCTGAGCGCTTTCAAGCATTTTTTTATGATTATTCTCAATGCCTTTAATGAAACCCATGTCAAAAGAAACTTTATCACCGCGTCCGGCCTTATGTGTCTTTCGATATTTCTGCCAAAGGGTCTGAGCTGTATCAAAAAGGAAATAATAAACATATTCAGCTACCTTGATCGCCTCTTTTTTCCCCACGATCACAACACTTCTATATTCGGCATCATCTTGAGGATCATAGGTGTCGGATGAGATACAGTAAACATAATAATATTCCTGCAAAATAGACATGATAGCCCGCTGGATACTTTCAATGCGCTTTTTTTTATGACAAATCGTGTGATATTTTATTTCCGGATTATCATCCTCGACCCGCTGAAGGTTATATTTGTTTAACAGGTAGTTCGCTTTTCTGGATGCTGCCTGAGCCTCTGCTTCGTTACTGGACCGGCCAAGGGCCATAAGTTTTTCAACTTTTGTTAACATCCTTTTCGCATCACAAGGCAGCTTGCCTTTGAAATCCGCCAGTTTTGCATCATAGTCTTTGTTTGTAACAAAGGCTGGGTGCACGCCCAATTTCTTGCATGCTTTTTTAAAGTAGGTTCCGTGTTTATCGGCATCATTATAAAAGTCAGTAACATATTGGTGGGCCATTTCATGTTTCAGTACTTCCAGCACGATATCCCATGGTTCCGTCTTGATCAGATGCTTTGAAATCGAAATCGTCCTGTGCCGGGGACTCCAATACCCATCCGTATGTTTGCCGGAAGATATATTTATGACCGGCGTTGTAAGGTTGATGCTGTGTTTCCAGCATATATGCTTGTGTTCCTTAAGAAGCCTTATCGCCCATCTGGTTTCAAGATTTTCCATTTGTATTTTCTCTATAATATGTTTACTAACGCCGTATTCAATTAAAGGCATGTTGACAAAAGCCCTATGCCATTATCTTAAATTGGGTGCTTTTCAAAATGCATAGGCTAAAAAGCACATCACAGACCGTCAATTCATAAAATTTCATATATGAAAGTTTTCTTAGTAGGTGTAGGTTGCGTTGGCAAATCGACCATAGGGGCTTTGTTGGCAAAAAAGTTAAATTATAGTTTCTATGATCTTGACGATGAAATTGAATCTTTTTTTAATACGTCAATATAAAAAAAGATATTGCTTATTTTGGACTTACAAACTCAAAAGCCCACTTAATTGTTGATATTTCTGATTTAGGCTTGAATGATAGCGCAGTGAAAGTACAAGAATCGATAATTCAATTAAAGAAGAGATAGTCAAGAATATAATTCTCTTCTTGATAACGAATAAGGTTGGATTGTGGTTCGCTCCGATCTCACAATCTGACCTTATTCGTTAAGTTAATTTGGATGTTTTGCGTTTAGAGAAATCTCTGTTCTTTTCTTCTTACTCATTCTTACCCATTGAGTATGAATGATGAGAAATTCCTGCTTCATAGAGTGTGCCCGAACAAACTGCTTAGGTCTCATTTCCTCTCCACAGGCTTAAAATCCCGTAGAACCTACG
>NZ_JACADJ010000001.1 GCF_013389365.1 Desulfobacter latus | reverse complement strand
GAGGCTTGAAGTTCATTAGTTTCTTATTTATAACAGGAAATATTGGTTGGATAAAGGAACTTTTCTCGTTTCAATTGTTTATGTTTTAAATTTTTTCATTTGCTCTTTAAAATGATCGAACCCCAAGCAAAAAGATTAAAGTTGTCGAAATAAAGACAGGCTATCGCGCTTCAATTCTGATACCCCTCAGTTTGATTTCTGGTTGGTTATTGCAACACTTGAAAAATATAAACCAGTTAGAATTCCAATTAATAATTAATATTTATGCTTACGGGAAAAAAGTCATAAATTCCGGCAAATTATCTACAGGAGTTAGATTAACCCGGAAACATGGTAAGTATCTAAACAAATGCGGCCGATATTGGTGACTACAATGATCTGGTAGCGTTTAACTCACCAACCTAAAAATCAAAAAGGCTTTTCAGAAAATTCTGAAAAGCCTTTATTTTTAAGTGGCGTCCCCAAGGGGATTCGAACCCCTGTCGCAGGCGTGAAAGGCCTGTGTCCTGGACCGGGCTAGACGATGGGGACACTTAACTTTTAACACTTATTAAGTTGGTGGGCCGTGCTGGGCTCGAACCAGCGACTCTCTGCTTAAAAGGCAGATACTCTACCAACTGAGTTAACGGCCCGTGGTAGTGTCAAAAACAGGAGCAATCTATACGTTTTGAAATTTATTGTCAACCATTTTTTTTGATTTAAATTATTTTTTTACGGCTGATGCGCACCTGAACCAACCAGGTTCCTTCTAAAAACCTTCTTTGAACAATTCTTCCGTACTGAACACCTCATCCGGCCGTGGGGTATGTTGCGTCGGTTCCGTGCCTTGCTTAAAACATTCAAAAACGGTATTTTTGCTTTGGGCATTGGGCAGAAGCCCGGTTTCAGCATCTATTTTAACCCGGATGATACCTTCGGGTACTGTGAATTCCCGAACGGATTTACCTTCCAGGGCATCCTGCATGTAATCCAACCAGATGGGGCTTGCCGCACGGGAACCGGTTTCTCTCCTGCCGATGGGAACACTCTGGTCAAGCCCCACCCATACCCCGGTGGTATACCTGGGGGTAAATCCCATGAACCAGGCATCGTGCAGGTCATTGGTGGTGCCTGTTTTGCCTGCCGCAGGTCGATTCAGGGCCTTAACCCGCTGGCCGGTGCCGGCCTGAACCACGCCTTCAAGCAAATTTGTCATGAGATAAGCGGTGCCCATATCAATGACTTTTTTACGGATCAGTTTGGGGGATTCCAGGAGCGTATTGTCCCGGTCATAAATTTCAGTGATAAATACCGGCTCAATCAGGTAACCCAGGTTGGAGAATACAGAATACGCCTTGGTCAATTCAAACAAAGAAACGCCTGAAGATCCAAGGGCTATGGACAAATCCCGGGGAAAGGGGGAGGTAATCCCAAGCTTTCCTGCATAACCGATGAGATAATCGATGCCGATATCCTGGAGAATTTTGATGGAGACAATGTTTCTGGATTTAATCAAGGCCTGGCGAAACAACGTGGGGCCGTAGAATTTATGTGCATAATTGTTGGGTTTCCACACTCTGTCATTCAGCTTATCCTCAAATACCACAGGAGAATCAATAATAATACTCGCCGGGGTATACCCCTTGTCAAGGGCTGCCGCGTACAGGATGGGCTTGAACGCCGAACCGGGCTGGCGTCTTGACTGAAACGCCCGGTTGAACTGAGAGTCCTTGAAATCCCTTCCACCAATCATGGTTTTAACATGGCCGGTTTCAGCTTCAATGCTCAGAAGTGCAGACTGGGCAATGGGTTCCTGGTATAAGGTAAATTCATATTGCTTTTCCCCGGTCATCTCCTCAAGGACTTTCACATAAATAACATCCCCGGTTTTTAAGGCTTGGGAAGGTTTTTTAATCCCGGCATATTTGTAGGATATTTCAGGATTTGGCTTTCTGGCCCATGCCATGGAGGCCAACCGGATGATGCCGGTTACATTGCCAACCCTTACATGGCTAATCTTATTGTGATCGTCCACTTTCAGAACAACCCCTTTGTAAATCTCTCCTTTAATCGGACGGCTGCCGTTCAGTTTTTCAGAAATGGCGCGACTGAAATCCTCTATCTGAAGCGCTGGTATATTTTTTACCGGGCCGCGGTACCCGCAGCGTCGATCTAACGCTAACAGGCCTTTATTGACTGCAGTCCGGGCTATCTTCTGCAGTTCAATGTTCACTGCGGTATGAATGCTCAGCCCTTGGGTGTAAAGCATTTCTTTGCCGTATTTTTTTTCAACATACCGTCTGACATGTTCGGTATAACAAGGCACCCGTTCGATGAACCAGTTTTTCCGGGGTTTTATATTCAGTTTGGCACCCATGGCTTCGGTGGCCTCCAGGTTGGAAATCATCCCTTCCTCTTTCATACGGTTCAGGGTATACACCTGGCGCTGCCTGGCCAGTTCAGGATGGTGAAAGGGACTGTACCGGCTAGGTGCCTGGGGCAGCCCTGCCAGCATGGCACACTCCGCCAGAGTCAGATCCTTGACATGTTTTCCAAAATAATTTTCAGAGGCCGCTTCAACACCGTAAGCCCCGTGTCCCAGGTAGATCTGGTTCAAATAAAGGAAGAGTATGTCATCTTTGGACAGCTTTTTTTCAATTTTGTATGCGAGAATCGCCTCTTTAAGTTTGCGTTCATAGGTTTTCTCCGGGGTGAGCAGAAAAGATTTGGTCACCTGCTGGGTGATGGTGGAACCACCCTGAACAATGGTACCGGCCTTAAAATTTTTGATAAACGCCCGGATAATGGATTTTATATCAATGCCGGGATGTTCACGGAACCTTGAGTCTTCGGCTGCTACAAATGCATTAATCAAATCGGCAGGCATATCGGACAAGGGCATAACGATTCTGCGCTCTTTATAAAACTCGCCGATTTTTCTGCCGTCATCGGAAAACACATTGGTCACAATTGCCGGACGGTAATCATTGAGCGTATTGATCTGGGGAAGCTCCCGGCTCAGGTAGAAAAATCCTGCGGTAATGGCTGCACATCCGGCAATAACAGCAAGGAATAACAGGATAAACAGCCACATAAAAATGGAGAACCAGATGCTTTTTTCTTTTTTCTTGCTTCGCTTCTTGAGGATTTGTGTACGGCTTTGTTGTTTTGTCATAAGGGTCCGAAATAGTATTCTATTTTGATAATAAAATATCTGCTTTTATCAGATTAGGCTTAATATGGCAATAGTGAGGCCGGGCCATCTGTTCCAAACGCCTTGTCGGGCAATGTATTTGGAGGATATTACACAAGCGGTTGGTGGGGTTGTGTAAATTTTCAACTCATAAGGTTTCAGATTTGGAGTTCCTGTTGATTCTATTTTCAAATTGACATTTTATGCTCAAACCATTAGTTATTTAGGTTTTGATACGGTCGGCCGGATAAAATATGTAACGTATTAAGATGGTTCTAATGGTTCTAAATGATGGGGCCCCTTAATACCCCGGCTTCGAGCGGCGTTTGGCGCCTTCAATTTATCGATTAACTCATATTATAAGGAAGACAAAAAAGTCATGCCGGAACTTGATTTTGACAAAACCGGCGGGCTGATCCCCGCCATTGCCCAGGATGCGGATACCGGTGAAGTGCTGATGCTGGCGTATATGAACAAAGCGTCCTTTGAAGAAACACTTGCCTGCGGCAATGCTGTATACTACAGCCGCTCCAGAAAAAAATTATGGAAAAAGGGAGAAACCTCGGGACACGTTCAAAACGTCAGGGAGATCCGGGTGGACTGTGACAATGACACCGTGCTTCTCAAGGTGACCCAGATAGGCGGGGCCGCCTGTCACAAAGGGTATAAAAGCTGTTTTCACAAAGTTGTTGAAAACGGTGAATTCAAAACAGTCGAGCAGCGGGTCTTTGACCCGGAAAAGGTATACAAATAATGGATAAGAAGCTAAAGCTGGGCATTCCCAAAGGGAGCCTGCAAAATGCGACCGTCAACCTGTTCAGACGTTCGGGATGGAAAATAAACGTGGAAGGCAGAAGCTATTTCCCGGACATTGATGATGATACCATTGAATGCGCCCTGTGCCGGGCCCAGGAAATGTCCATCAATGTGGAATCCGGTGTTATTGATGCCGGCCTGACCGGTCTTGACTGGATCGCAGAACATGAATCTGATGTTCATGTGGTAACGGATCTTGTTTACTCAAAGGTTTCCGCCCGTCCGGCCCGGTGGGTGGTTGCCGTGGCCGGTGATTCCGAAATGAACACCCTTGAGGACCTTGAAGGTAAAACCATTTCCACGGAACTTGTAAAATTTACAAAACGCTTTTTTGAATCCCGTCACATCAATGTGAATGTAAAGTTTTCCTGGGGGGCCACGGAAGCCAAGATCGTATCCGGCCTAGCTGATGCCATTGTGGAGATCACTGAAACCGAAAGCACGATCCGGGCGCATAATTTAAAAGTCATCCACGAGATCATGCAAACCAACACCCAGCTCATAGCCAATAAAACAGCCTGGCAGGACCCGGTGAAGCGGGAAAAAATTGAGCAGATTGCCATGTTGCTCCAGGCGGCTCTTGTGGCGGAAAAACTTGTAATGCTTAAAATGAATGTGCCGGAATCAAAGTTACCTGATGTGGTTGACATTCTGCCAAGCCTGAACGCCCCCACCGTAGCTTCGCTTTACCAGTCCGACTGGTTCTCCGTGGAGACCGTGGTAGAAAACAGTGTGGTCAGGGATCTGGTGCCCCAACTGTTGAAAGCAGGGGCCGAGGGTATCATTGAGTGCGCATTGAATAAGGTGATTTGAAAATGGGTGTGGCCAAACGATGTGAACAGATAAAGCCGTTCATTGTCATGGATGTGATGGAGAAAATCCATAAAATGGAAGCTGAGGGTGTTGACGTGATTCACATGGAGATCGGTGAACCCGACTTTCATGTGCCCGAATGCGTCAACCGGGTCTGTGTTGAGGCCTTAGCGCAGAATGAAACCTGTTACACCAACAGTTTAGGAGACCTTCGCCTGCGCCGGGCCATCAGTGATTATCACAAACGCATCTATGGCACAACTGTGGAGACCGGTCAAATCCTTGTAACCAATGGAACATCGCCGGCCATGCTTCTGCTGTTCAGCGCACTGCTGGATCCCGGTGATGAGGTCATCGTTTCAGATCCCCATTATGCCTGCTATGCCAATTTCATCCGGTATGTCCAGGGGGAACCTGTTTTTGTCAAGGTGTATGAACAAAACGGCTTTATCTATACGCCCGAAGCCATCAGGGAAAAAATTACACCGAACACCAAGGCGATTTTTATCAATTCCCCGTCCAACCCCACGGGAACCGTGATCCCCGAAGCCCGGATGAAAGAAATTGTTGACGTGGCCAAAGAACATGGTCTGTATGTTGTTTCCGATGAAATTTACCATGGCCTGACCTACGAAGGCAAAGACCACTCTATTTTGGAGTTTACCGACCAGGCATTTGTCCTCAACGGGTTTTCAAAGCTGTTTGCCATGACAGGGCTTCGATTAGGTTACCTGATTGCGCCCCCGAAATTTATCCGGGCCCTTCAGGTGCTGCAGCAAAATTTCTTTATCTGTGCCAATTCGGTTACCCAGCTGGCAGGCGCTGTGGCACTGACTGATGCGGATAAGGAAACCCAGGCCATGCGCGATACCTATAATGAACGCAGGAAATTCATGATCAGGCGCCTGAAAGAAATGGGGCTTTCAATATCAGTGGAGCCGACGGGTGCTTTTTATGTTTTCGTAAATTTTAAACATATTTCCACCGATTCCTATGCCCTGGCATTTGATATCCTGGAAAAGGCACACATCGGGGTTACCCCGGGCATTGATTTTGGTACCAATGGTGAAGGATATTTACGGTTCTCCTATGCCAATTCCCTGGACAATCTTAAAATCGGAATGGACCGCCTGGAAAATTATTTGAAAAGGTATGTATGAAAATCCGTGCCGTTGAATTTATAAAAAGTGCGGTAAAGCCCGCCCACTATCCGGAATACGATTTCCCGGAAATCGCGTTTGCAGGCAGATCCAATGTGGGAAAATCTTCTTTGATCAATACCTTGATCAACCGCAAGGATATGGTCAAAACAAGTTCCCGGCCCGGATGCACCCAGCTGATCAACTTTTTTTTGGTCAACGAGGCGCTGTCCCTGGTCGACCTTCCCGGATACGGATATGCCAAGGTGTCCAAAAAAATCAGGGCACAATGGCAACCCATGGTGGAAACCTATGTGGAAACGCGCAAAAATCTGTTGGGGCTGATCCTGCTCATGGATATCCGCAGGGACCCCGGCAAAGAAGAGCTGGATATGGTCCGCTGGCTTGAAACAAATCAGATGCCCTGTCTTCTGATATTAACCAAGGCGGATAAATTATCAAAAACCAAACAGTTAAAGCAGCTGGATGCAGCCGCTAGCGCGTTTAACCGGGACCGGAACGGGATCGTTCTTTTTTCGGCCAAAACCCGCCAGGGTCGTCAGACCATATGGGATGAAATCCACAACCTTATTGACTGGTATCAGAAGGAACAATAGATGTCTAAAATCTCCCGTTCGGGGTTTGTGGGGATTATCGGCGCGCCCAATGCCGGGAAATCCACCCTGCTCAATCAGGTTCTGGGTCAGAAAATCTCAATTACATCCAAAAAACCCCAGACCACCCGGGATCGGATCCTTGGCATTGTGAATCGCCCCCATGCCCAGATCGTGTTTCTGGATACGCCGGGAATTCACAAGAGTACCACCCTGCTTAATCAGCGAATCGTGGACCAGGCCGTCCAGGCCATGGACGATGTGGATTTGATTCTTTTTATGGTGGATGCGGCATCCCGGAACTATGCCTCGGAAAAGATGATCGTAAAGCGGTTTGAAACCGTGCAAAAGCCTGTGATTCTGGCGCTGAATAAAATTGATCTGGCCAAAAAAGCGGCTGTGTACGAGCAGGTGGAACTGTTCAGACATATGTACGCATTTGAAACCATTGTTCCTGTCTCTGCCGGAAAAAATATCCAGGTGGATCTGCTTCTTGACGAAGTGGAATCCCGGCTGCCCCAGGGACCGCCCCTCTATCCCGAGGAGACTTTCACTGATGTTTCTGAAAAATACATGGTCAGCGAAATTATCCGGGAAAAAGTGTTCAGGCTCACCGGTATGGAGATCCCCTATTCTTCCGCGGTTACTGTGGATGCCTTTGAGGTGGAAAAAAAACTGATCGTAATCCATGCCAGCATTCACCTGGTGCGTGATTCCCAAAAGGGCATTGTCATTGGAAAAAACGGGAGCATGCTCAAGCGTATCGGATCAAACGCCCGGAAAGATATTGAACAGATGCTGGGCAGCAAGGTGCTGCTTAAGCTGTTTGTAAAGGTAACCCGGGACTGGGTGTCCAATAAACGACATCTCAGTGAGTTTGGATATTAGATTAGGCCCATGGGCCTTAAGCTCAAGACGATATGACAGACATGACATTCTTTTCTTTTCCCGACGATGCGGCACTGAAAAAGGAACGGGCCAAGGCCAGGCAGCTTCGGACCAGTCAATGGTGGAAGCGAAAGCGCTCGTCCGGGATATGCCACTATTGCGGAAAAAAGTTTTCCCCCAAAGAGCTGACCATGGATCATGTGATTCCCCTTTCCCGGGGCGGTCGTTCGGAAAAATTTAACCTGGTGCCGTGCTGCAAAGCGTGTAATACTCAAAAAAAACGTATGCTGCCGGCGGAATGGGATGAATACATAGACCGGCTACGGGGCTGATAATTGTAATACTTGATGATTAAATTAGCGCCCTTTGGGCGGGTTGTTAGGTGCTGGGTGCTGGGGAATGGAAATTCCTATACTATGCACTTAGACTGGTCAACTTTGGGGCTTTTTCAAGCCCCTCGGTCTTTAGCCGAGGGGTAGTTGACGGCAGTTGCTATTTGTTGCTGCACAATCTGTGAATGGTCTGGGCATGCCATTCGCCGCGACCGGAAAACGTGGGCTGTCCAAGATCTATGAGATGTTTGGCAACTTGATCATAGGTCGCACCTTGTTCCCGCATGGAATTGATAATATCCATAATTTCCTCTCTGGACATCAGTTCCGCACTTTCCCCGGATGATGGTTCTGCCGGAGAAGGTGATGCAACAATTTTTCTGCGTTTTTTTACAATATTCGTGTCTTGACTGGTGTTTTGAACTGTTGCTTTACGGCGTTCTTCCTCGGCCATTTCCGCTTTGAGCAAATCGTCCACAGTGCCGTCGATTTCTTCTTCATCCGAATCCTGGGACGATACATAATGATGCTCAAACGTCGGGGCGATATCCATCTCCTGATCCGGGGATAGATTCAAGCGGTCCATGATGATCTCAATGGCGTCTGCCTGGCGCTGGAGAAGGTCCGCAGTTCTTTCCTGAATCGTAATCATATATTCCTGATTTTTAATCAGAATATCAACCTGAGTGCCTAAATTATCCAAGATATCCGCTAAAAGAACCGTATTGGGTTCTTCAGGCATCTGGTTGCCGGGTGGATGTGGCATGCCTGAAGGCATGGGGCGTTTCATTTGCGGAGACCTGCTAGTGTTGGGATACCCGGATCCCCCATATGAATTGAACCTGGAAGTGTTTGAATAATACGAATTATCAAAATTCTTTCTTGTTTTTGGTGTTCTCGGCTTTTCAGCCTGGCCGTTACGAAGGCTCTGTAAAAAATCGTTCATATAATAACCTCTTTACTATTTAATTTTCCTTAATTCTCCTTATGCCGCATGTATAAAATTTTATCGGCTGGGAGTTGCCTTGATCTTCCTTAAATCAACAAATGCGTGCAATAATAAGGATTTAATAACATATTTTTCTTTGAATAAATCGCAGGCGTCGTTATCTAATTTTTTAAGTCGCTTGTCAAGAAAAAAATTTAACAATTTCCTAATATTGTGTGTCCGGATATTTTATATCAAAAACGAGCTTGTTGCCGGCAGTCTGTTCTGAAGCATGTTGAATACTTTAATAATGTATGTTACCATAATTTTGAAAAATTTGGCAACCCGAAACAGGAAATATTTTTCAGAAATTATTTTTTTGATAAAAATTGTAAAAGAATGTGAAGAAAAATTATAAATGGAAAACAAACACTACAATATCCCTTTTACCGTGGAAAGAGCTGATATTATCACATCGGATCTGCTGGAACCCATTGAATATGGATATAAGACCAAACGCAGCATTGATATTAAAATCACCCAGCCCGAATATACCTCGGTCTGCCCCATGACAGGCTTACCTGATAACGGGACCATCATTATTGAATACCGGCCGGACGCCCATCTGGTAGAGTTGAAATCACTGAAATATTATCTGATGCAATACAGAAACGTCGGGATGTTTTATGAGCATGTAGTCAATAAAATTCTGGACGATCTGGTTTCCGTAATAAATCCCCTTTACATGAAAGTGACCGGCGAATTCACCCCGCGCGGCGGAATTTCATCTGTGGGATCTGCCGAATATATCAAGGAGCCTTCTAATAATTAGAATTTCTGACCTGCCTCAAAATCCCGGATCATCTCAAAGGCATGGGCACTGCTTGCAAGGGTGGATAATTTCTGACGAAACGCAGCGGCACCGGGAAATCCCCGGATAAACCACGCAAGCCGCCCCCGAAGCATCCGGCATGCCGTCATTTCCCCGAAATATGAGACATACCCCTGGGTCAGTGCTTCCATTTTTCTGAAAATGGCCCAAGGCTCAGGGCAAATAAATGTGCCTTGGGCCACATACTGTTCGATCTGTGAAAGGATGAACGGATTGGCCATGGCCGCTCTTCCCACCATGACGGCATCACAACCGGTCTGGGAAAGCATGTCTCCTGCATCCTGGGGGGTAACGATATCCCCGTTTCCAATCACGGGGATGCGGATGGCCTGTTTAAGTCGCGCGATCAGCTGCCAGTCCGCCTTTCCCCTGAATCCCTGAGCTGCGGTCCTCGGGTGAAGAGTGATGGCGTCGACGCCCTGATCTTCGGCGATGTTTGCCAGATTCACGGCGTGATCCCCGGACGCATCCCACCCGCTGCGTATTTTTATGGTAAAGGGAAGGGATGTGGCATCCCTGACAGCTTTTAATATTTTCCGGGCAAGGGCCGGATTCTTCATTAGCGAAACACCCGCCCCTTGCTTGATCACTTTCCTGACACTGCATCCAAAATTAATGTCAATGATATCCGCGGTGCCAAGATCATCGATAAACGCTGCCGCCTGCCCCATGGACACCGGATCTGAACCAAAAATCTGTACAGACAATGGCCGCTCACGTTCATGTGACTTAAGCAGGGTTATGGTTTTTTCCGCATTGTAAAATATGCCTTTGGCACTGATCATCTCCGAGCATACCACGGCGCATCCGCAATCCTTTATCAGTTGCCTGAAGGGCAAATTGGTAATGCCGGCCAGGGGGGCCAGAAAGGTGATGCCGTTAATTTCTAAATCTTTTATTTTCATATTTCATTGGGGTCGTATTAACCCTGCGGGATTGCCTGTTAAATGGATTGGTGACAAAAAAATACCCTTTTTCAATTCTGTCCAGAAACCAGGGGGTGTACCATCCTGGTATATCTGTACGCCGGGAAGCGGACAAGATGCCGGCAGGGCCGGTCAATCTATGTTTTCTGGCTGTTTCCACGATTTTTTCGTTTGAAAAAGGAGATAATGTTGCCCTGATTTTTTTCGGCAGAATCTGCCGATTCACCGGCGTCAATCTCTTTACCGTTTTCAGGTGATGTTTCAGGCAAATCATCATGTTCACCGGGCAAAGCCGGTGCTTCCACCTTTTCCAGCCGTATGCTTTTGCCGTTCATGAAAAAGTCATCCCCATTGATGTATTCAGCCTTTAAAATCCAGGTAACGACCTGCAACGGTATCTGCAGCATCAGCAGTCTGATTTGGTACCAGTCTTTTTTACGGTCCGGCATAATGTCTTCAATTCTGGCAAAACTGACAGGGGCGTCTTCCAGGTAAATCAATACAATATCTTTTATTTCAGCCACACGACCTGTTCCTTTCTTTTTACTCATTCTTACCCATTGAGTGTGTCTAACACATAAGATATAACATAACCGTAAAATTATCA
Source organism: Desulfobacter latus (assembly GCF_013389365.1). Classification (GTDB taxonomy): domain Bacteria; phylum Desulfobacterota; class Desulfobacteria; order Desulfobacterales; family Desulfobacteraceae; genus Desulfobacter; species Desulfobacter latus. The sequence goes on along the minus strand of NZ_JACADJ010000001.1, from coordinate 144,032 downwards.
AATGTTGTGATTGGACGGGATTTGAATCTCTGTTACGCGATGATCGCGTGTTACCATTCTTTTATAGTGATCCGAAATAGAATAATGTCTGAAAATGCGTAGCAATTTTGGCATATTGCTTGATATCTTGCGATACTGTTATAGATTAAAATAATAACTTTTATAAAATACGCATGATGGTTGTGCGTATTTCCAACGTTAAAGGAGACCGTGAATGGAATTTTTATTTGTAGCCGGTTTGGTTGCAGTTTATCTGCTGCTTCAAATTTATATTCTTCCTAAAATGGGGATATCCACCTGAATGCGTGATGCCTGTCAGGGGACAGGCAAGAAGAAAAACAACCCGGAGGGATGAAACGAGCCCTGGATTTGGACGGCTTGTTAGCGGAATGTATATTGATATTGATACTTGGTCAAAAAAGAAAGCGCTTTAAATTTATTGACATTTTTTATATCATAATATGGGCCGTAAGCTTACAACGAAACATAAAACAACTTGGTAAAAAAAACACACTAAAAATATAAAGAAGAGAAAAAAAATGCCCTATACAATCATTTATAAAACCGGCACATCCTTTATCTCAAACGTAAAAACTTTAGTTGAAGCAAAAAAAGAAGCTACAGAATACGCTGGATACCGATTTGGCAGCATCTGCATAATAGAGGGTGCGGATAGCGAGTCTTCCAGCGATCCCGTAGCTATAAAATTTGAACATGACAATGAATGGATAGAACCTTAAATATAGCGTCAAGCGTCCCGGCGCTTCGGTGAAAGCCGAATTGTAATCGAGGCGCAATTGCGGCCTTGATCATCATTTGGACCACCGTGTAGGTTGGGTTGAACGAAGTGAAACCCAACATTTTTTATTTGTTGGGTTTCGTTCCTCAACCCAACCTGCCGTCCACGCATTGGCCGAAACAATAATCAAGGCCGTAATTGCCTTCCGGACAGGCATGTTATTCTGCCCTGTCCGGATAGAATTTTAATTTCATTTCCCAAAACTCACCGACCCGGTCTAAGTAATCCTGCTCCGAATTTGACTTAAGCAATTTTTTCAACGGTTTTTTGCTGTTTTCAAAAGAAAGCCCAAGATAGCTCCATACGCCCTTCATACGGCCGATAAGGTGTCCCGGCCCTGAAAAGACCTGTTTATAACTGTTAAAAAGATCCGCATGAAAGTTTTTCAAGCGTTCATGCGTTTGGCTGTCTTTATTTTGGGAATCGGTTTTCAGTCCCTTGATCTGTTCGGGTAAAAAAGGGTTGGAAAGAATGCCTCTGCCGATCATGAAACGCCTGATTTCTGGAAAACGCTGCCGGATTTTTCCCCATGAAGCCTTGTCCACAATATCTCCGTTATAGACCATGGAATGATTACAGGCGTTCATAGCCCGTTCAAACGCATCTACATCGGCGGTGCCTGTATACATTTGCTCTCCGGTTCTGGGATGCAGGATAATTTCTTCAAGCTTGTGGGTGTTGAACATCGCAATCAGATCATGGATCTCTTCTTTGCTTTTACGGCCCAGACGGATTTTAACGCTTAAGGCGGGCTTCATGGCCGGAATTACCCGGGAAAGAAAGGCGTCTATTTTATCCGGGTGGGATAAAAGGCCGGACCCCCGCAGTTTTTTTGCAATTTTGGAATGGGGGCATCCAAGGTTCCAGTTCACCTGGGTATAGCCCATGTCAAAAAGATAATCCCCCAGATAGATAAAATCATCCGGATTATTTCCCAGGATCTGGGGAATCACAGGCAGGGCGGTGTTCAAAGCCGGATCCACATCTTTGAGCCTGGACGGTTTCAGGCGCCTGCTGCTCATGGTGGAAATAAACGGGGCCATGGCCTGGTCAATACCGCTGAAATGTCGGGCATACGCCTGTCTGAACACCACATCAGTTAGCCCCTGCAAAGGCGCCAGTATCAAAAAGGGACGGTTATTTGTCATGCGTGTGAGGCGTATTCGATTTACCGGTGTTTTCAAAAGGCATGATCACTTCAATTTCACCACTTTCCCCTCGTATAAATTTTGCGTGGGGATAGGTCTTTTTAAACACATGGATCATTTTCCGGTTTTCGGCCAGGACAAGGGCCGTGAAACCGGAATAATTATTTTTCCGGGCGATTTTTTCAAGGCAACTGAGCATAAAGGTGGCGATCCCCTGCCCATGCAGTTCTTCCTGCACCAGAAATGCCACTTCCGCATTCTTGGGATCCACTTCTGCGTAAGATGCCACCGCCACAATCTGTTTGCGTTTGCCTTGCTGCATAAGCGCAATCAGGGTCATATTCCGGCTGTAATCCACCTGGGCCCACATCTGCTGGAGCATGCGCCTGGAGAACACTTTGCGCCGGTTAAAAAACCGGAAATAGATGGAATCTTCCTGGAGGGAATAGTAAAAGTTCCTGGATTCGAATTCATCCGAGGGCTGAAGCGGCCGGACTTCCAACTGTTTTCCACTGGGCAGCAGCATATTGTATTTATAGGCAACCAGAAACAGCAGATCCTGGTTTGTGGGCGGCAGCTGGTCGCTGAAAATATAATGGTGCTGTTTGGCCTCTTCAATGAGCTTTTTGCGAAATTTGGGATGGGCAATCTGGGCCAGTTCCATAACCCGCTGGAAAATACTTTTCCGCCGGATTTCCGCAATACCGTATTCCGTAACCACAATGTCAATGTCCCCCCGGGTGGTGGCGACCCCGGCCCCTTCGCTTAAATGGGACACTATTCTGGAGACCTGGCCGTTCTGGGCCGTGGACGGGATGATAACAATGGAAAATCCGCCTTTGGACATGGCAGATCCCCTGATAAAATCAACCTGGTCGCCAATACCCGAATAAAACAGATACCCTTTTGAGTCCGTGCATATCTGGCCGGTCAGATCCACCTCCAGGGCTGAACTGATGGAGATCAGGTTATCATTTCGGGCAATGACATTGGGATCATTCACAAATTCAGAGGAGCTGAAATAGAACATGGGGTTATCAGCTATATATTTATATAGTTCCTTGGATCCCATGCAAAGGGAGGCAACCGCCCGTTCGGGAAGAAAATTTTTCTTACGGTTGGTAATTACTTTCTGTTTAAATAAAGGTAGAAGGCTGTCCGTGATCACCTGGGTGTGGATACCAAGGTCTTTTTTACCGGCCAGGTAGGGCATGATGGCATGGGGCAGATGCCCGAAACCGATCTGTAGTGTGGCACCGTCATCCACCAGCTGGCTGACATAATGGCCGATACGCTCGACCACGGTTTTATTTTTGGTCTTGGGCAGGGATTCCAGAAGATCTTCTTCATATTCCACTAAATAATCGATATCATCAACGTGTACCAAGGAATCGCCCCAGGTTCTGGGCATTTGGGGATTGACTTGGGCGATGGTAACTTGGGCGTTTTTCATTCCCGAAAGGGTGATGTCCACGGAAATGCCTAAAGAGCAGTAACCATGGGGGTCCGGGGGACTGACCTGAACCAGGGCAACATCCAGGCCGATTTCATTGTTCCGGAAAACTTTGGGAATCTGGGACAGATACGCCGGGATATAGTCAATTTTTCCTTCAAATGCAAATTTACGCATGAGTACGGAAATAAAAAACAGTTTGATGGAAAACCGGGACGAAAAGTTGTCGTCATTAAGATATTCCGCCAGGGTCGTTGACAGCATCTGATATATAATAATGTCCTGGAGAGACTGGTTTTCGACCATGGTTCGAATCAGGTGCCGGGGTTCTCCACATCCGGTACCGATGAATACCCGAGAACCATTGCGAATTTTTTTTACGCTTGCTTGCGCTGTGAGTAGCTTATCAGGACAGATTTGTTTTAAATCCATGCTATTTCTCCTGCCGGGTCATTGCCAGAGTCGACAGGCTGTTACAAAATGTTCTATTCCGTAACAGCCTGTCGAAATCGTTGGGCCCATGTACAGGCTAAAGCAAATCATAAATTGGATTGATAATCAATTATTTTTATTTTATACCGGGCCGCATCAGTCACGTCCCGGTGTGATGGTTTGGGGGTCAAAATTTAATGTGGCAAAATAGTCGTCCATGGTCTCTGCCCGGCGGATCAGTTCAATGCTGCCGTCGGTTTTAAGCAAAAGTTCCTTGGGCCGAAGCTGACCGTTATAGTTAAAGCCCATGGCATGTCCGTGGGCCCCGGTGTCGTGGATAATCAGGATGTCACCTTCCCGGGTTTCAGGCAACTCTCTTTGAATGGAAAACTTATCATTATTCTCACACAGTGCACCGACCACATCCACTGTTTTCAAAGGGGCGGATTCCGGCTTGCCATGGATATGAATGTGATGGTACGCACCATACATCCCGGGGCGCATCAATGCCGACATGGAAGCATCTACGCCCACATAGTTGCGGTAGGTATTTTTATGGTTGATCACAGAGGTGACAAGAACACCGTGGGGGCCTGTGATAAACCGGGCACTTTCCATATATAGTTTGGGCACCCAGCCGTTTTTCGCTTTAAAGGTCTCAAAGGCAGCGATAATGCCGTGGGCCATACCTTCGAGATTAAATACCTTGGCATCCGGGGTGTAGGGAATGCCTAAACCGCCGCCGATATTAATAAACTCAAAACGAATGTGAAGGGATCGGCTTATATCTTCAGCCAACTCCAGCAACATGTCCGCCGTGTCAATCATGTATTGGTAATTAAGCTCATTGGAGGCCACCATGGTATGCAGGCCAAATCGCTTGACGCCAAGATCCAGGGCCTGGCCATAGGCTGAAAAAATCTGCTCCCGGGTCAGGCCGTATTTGGCTTCTTCAGGTTTGCCGATAATTTCATTTCCCTGGCGTGTCGCGCCGGGATTATATCTGAAACAAAGCAGATCAGGTACGGCCGGCAGCTTGGCAATCAGGGTGATGTCATCAAGGTTTATAATGCTGCCGTCTTTATCCATGGCGGTTTTTAGCTGTTCCCGGGTGGTATTGTTGGAGGTAAACATGATATCTTCGGCATTGCTTCCCACGTTACGGGCCAGTGCTATTTCCGGCACCGAAGAACAGTCAAACCCAAACCCCTGGGCTTTAAGAAGTGCCATCACCGTAGGATTCGGCAGGCCTTTTACGGCAAAATACTCCTTGAACCCGTCAATGGGGGCAAATGCTTTGTTCAAGGATTGACAGGTTTGAATGATCCCCGTTTCATCGTAGATGTGAAAAGGGGTGCCAAAGGAGGCAACGGCATCCTGGACCACCGTTGACAGTCTCTCTTTGAATTCAGATGACATGGGCATGGTAATAATTCCTTTTATATTAATAAATTAGCGCCCTTTGGGCGGGCTGTTCGGTGCTGGGTGCTGGGTGCTGGGTACTGGGTACTGGGTACTGGGTGCTGGGTGCTGGGAAATGGAAATCCCTATACTCTTAAATTAAACATCACCCGGCAGTCTGATCTTGGCACTTTCCTTGAACGTGGAAAGCGCAATAAATGTTTTGGTTGATTTTATGCTGCTTATATCGGCAATCCGGGTTTGTATCAGTTCTTCCAGTTCCATGTTACCGGACGCCTTTACTTTAATCATCAAAGAGTCTCCACCCGCCAGATAATGGACTTCCTGGACCTGTTCAATGGCTGCCAGTTGTTCGCCGGTTTCTCTGATATTGGACGGGCGGATCACCTGGATGTTGACAAAAGCGGTCATGGCAAAACCGAACATATCCGGGTTCAGGCGTACCTCGTAACCCTGGATAATCTTTTTTGTCTCCAGTTTTTTAATCCGCTCAAGTACTGCAGAAGGCGCCATACCAATGGTTCTGGAAATTTCAATATTGGGTATCCTGGCTTTTTTCTGCAAAATTTTAAGAATTTCCAGATCAATTTTATCCATAACAATGATATTTAACTTATACTAAATTTATTATGTAAATCTCATTCAAATAATGAATATTATTCTCTAAATAATTTAAAGTCAAGAATATTATTCTTTAATAAATACAAAAAAACAAATTAAATTCTATACTGTGCAAATACATCCGAAACCTTGGACAATTTGATTGTTGGTTGATAAAATACGATATTTCGTATACATGTTAATTACAAAAAATTCCAATTAACAACAGGTTGAGGTCGATGGACAAGAACAACGTTAAAATCCTGGTGGTGGATGATGAGGATGGCATTCTGGATGTCACCGAAGGATTCTTTGAAAGAAAGGGATACCATGTATTTACGGCAGAGAACGGGGAAAAGGCCCTGGATATTATCAGCCGGAAAAAAATAGACTGCGTTTTTACCGACATCAATATGCCGGTAATGGACGGACTTGAACTTGCCGAACAAATCCGCCAAATTGATACAACTCTTCCTGTTGTGGTAATGACCGGGTATCCCTCCCTTGAAAATACCATCCAGACCCTGAAAAACGGGGTTGTGGATTACCTGATCAAGCCTGTAAACCTTGAACAGATGGAATTGACCCTGCGCAGGATACTGCGCGAACGCGAGCTTTTTGTTGAAAATCTGATTCTCAAGGAAGAGGTGGAACGGCGGGACCGGCTGCATCAACTCAACAACGAATTGGTTAAAAAAGTGGAGGAAGTCAATACCTTAAACCGGATCATGGAAGATTTTGCCGCCATTGATTCCAGTTATGGAATTTTTAACAAGGTTGTCCGGTTGGGCGTCGAAGAACTTAAGGCAGACCTGGTCTTTTTTCATGTTTATTCGGAAAAGAATTCCCTGGTCCTTGTGGACAAAGCAAATGTGCAAAATAAAAAATACCCGGCACCTTATTCCACAGATATTCCGGAACAGGAAAAAGCATTTATCATAGAGTCGTTGGGCAGCGATTACACGCCCTGTCTTATTGCAGATGCGTCCGGTATCCCATCAATGAAAGGACAAGTACACTCCTTTATGGTTGCACCATTGAAAATCCGGGATAAAATATTCGGTGTTGTCTCGGCTTATATTTTCCAGGAGCCGCAGTTTTTTGAAGGACATGATCTTTATTATTTAAGCTTTATCACCCAGAAAGCCGCCTCAAGTATTGAAAATATCGCGTTATATGAAAATATATATGAAAACTTATTTTTCACCCTGTTTGCATTTGTTACGGCCCTTGAGGTCCGGGATCTTTATACCCGCAAACACTCCAGCAGAGTGGCGAGACTGGCTCAAATGATTGCTGAAGAGATGGGGTGTACAGAAGAAGAACTGGACATGATTAATGTAGCCGGCAGCCTTCATGATATCGGTAAAATAGGTATCAGGGATGATATCCTTTTAAAACCCGGGCGTCTGACCAAAGACGAATACGAAAAAATAAAAGAGCATCCTGCCATCGGCGCTGATATTATAAGCAAACTGGGTTTGTGGGACAGGGAAGCAAAAATTATCCGGCATCATCATGAACGTTTTGACGGCACGGGATATCCCGACGGACTGAAAGGAAAACAAATTCCTAAACTTGCACGGATCTTGTCCGTTGCCGACTGTTATGACGCCATGGCTTCGGACAGAGCCTACCGCAAGAAAATGGAAAAGCAAGTTGTTCTTGACATAATCATTGAAAATTCAGGCACTCAGTTTGATCCGGAGGTGGTGGATGCTTTTCTGCAGGTGGCGGGTCAGAGCCTGCCGGATGATTTTTAATGGCTTGAGCCCCAAAATGAAATATGCTAATCTCGCCTAAAAGATTATTGAGTAGAACATTTTAGATGTTTCAGCGTGGAGTGACATTACATTGAGTAATTCGGACAAAGATGACAGGCGAAAATATTCCAGGGTAACGTTTACAACCAGAATTGAAATTCGTATGCTTGATGTGTCCGGACAACATGTTCAATTTATGGCCGATTCAAAGGATTTGAGCCAAAGAGGACTGTTTGTCAAAACAGAGAAGCGGCCGTCCTTAGATACGGCGTGCCGGGTGACTGTTTATCTGTCCCGGGGAACAGATGATCTCAAGCTGGAAATTCAGGGACGAATTGTCAGACATACGGATGCCGGATTTGGTGTCGCGTTCGAGTCCATGGACCTCGACACATATAGCCATCTAAAAATGTTGGTTTTATATAATATTGAAGCTAAAGACTGATTTTCCCGGTAATATCGGGTATAATTTAAAATCGACCGGAGGTATTGGACATTGGATGTTACACTGATAAATCCATTTATCAATGCAACCATTAACGTTCTGGAAACAATGGCTTTTGTTACGGTTACAGCGGAAAAACCATACTTGAAAAAGAATAATATCGCCGTGGGTGATGTAACCGGTGTTATGGGACTGACCGGGGTCGCCCAGGGAACCATTGCCGTCACCTTTGAAGAAAAATGTATTCTAACGGTGGTTTCCAACATGTTCGGAGAAAAAATAGACGGGCTCAACGATGATATTGCCGATGCCGTTGGAGAACTGACAAATATGATTTCCGGACAGGCCCGACGGGAACTCGATGACATGGGCAAGGTGTTCAAGGCTGCCATACCATCAGTGATCACTGGAAAAAAACATACCATCAGGCACTATGGGAATGGCCCTAAAATCGCAATCCCCTTTCAAACCGATGGTGGAAATTTTACAATTGAGGTGTGTTTTGATAGGTAGAAGATGGGTTTCAATCCAATTAAGAAGGAGAATGTGGCAATGGACACATCCATCAAGATTTTAATAATTGACGATTTTGCGACCATGCGCCGTATTCTGAAGAATATTTTAAAACAGCTTGGTTTTAAAAATTTGGTGGAGGCCGATGATGGTACAACGGCGTTGAGCGTCCTTGAAAGCCAAAAGATTGATCTGATTATTTCCGACTGGAACATGCCCAAAATGACGGGGCTTGAACTGTTGAAAAAGGTACGAGCCAGCAGTGAGTATAAAAAAACACCATTCCTGATGGTCACGGCGGAAGCCCAGAAACAAAACGTCATAGAAGCCGTACAAGCCGGTGTCTCCAATTACGTGGTCAAGCCGTTTACAGCAGAGGCCATTTCAGACAAACTCAAAAAGATTCTTAAATAAATAAGTCAGATCCCATGGCCCAAGCAACAGCTGAAAAAACAACCGGCTCTATCAATACGCCGCTCAAAAATAAATCGGATTTTAACCGCAACGGCATTGCCGGGGTAAGTAAGGGACTGATGGCCGTACTCGACCGGGTGCGCAAAGTTTCACGATCTGATTCATCGGTGCTTATCACAGGAGAAAGCGGTACGGGCAAGGAACTGATTGCCCGGGCCATTCATAAAAATTCAGCCAGAAAAGACGGCCCCATGGTGGTTATCAATTGCGGGGCCATTCCCAGCGAACTTCTCGAAAGTGAATTATTCGGCCATGAGAAAGGCGCATTTACCGGTGCCCACCGGGCAAGGAGCGGGCGTTTTGAAATTGCTGATAAAGGGACGATTTTTCTGGATGAAATCGGTGATATGAGTCCTGACCTCCAGGTAAAACTGTTACGCGCGTTGCAGGAAAGACGGTTTGAACGGGTGGGCGGTTCCCAGACCATAGCAGTGGATATCAGGGTCATTTCCGCCACCAACAAAAACTTAACTGCCGCGATAGAAGATAACAAATTCAGGGAAGATTTGTATTACCGCCTTAATGTGATTCCCATCAACATCCTGCCCCTGCGGGAACGCCCTGAAGATATCATGCACTTAGTAGATCATTTTCAGTCCGATTTTGCACGGCGCAATAGTGAATACACACCCAAGATATTTCCTGATTCGGTAAAACAGATGCTTGAAACCTATGAATGGCCTGGAAATATTCGGGAACTGGAAAATCTGGTGGAACGGCTGTCGGTCCTTGTGGAGGCGGATACCGTCAGCATAGCGGATCTGCCGGGCTGCATGAGCGCTGCCGGGACAGATGTTACCCCGGTCTGTGTGGCGGGTGTGTTCCAGAAGAACATCGGTTTTAATGAGGCCGTGGAATCGTATCAAAGATCGTTAATTACCCACGCCTTGAATAAAACCGGATGGGTAAAAGCAAAGGCCGCTGAAATGTTGAAAATGAACCGAACAACCCTGGTTGAAAAGATAAAAAAAATGGATATTGAACCGGAAGATGAAATGCCGGTTTTTTGACACCTGCCGCCGAAAATCCCCACACCCCGTTTGTTGTTCATCGTAAGAACACTCAATCCTGATATTGCTCTTGCTCCAAATTACTATGACTGATAAATTAAAAGGAATATGTTCGGCAGTACTTGTGAGTCACAGGCTGACCGAAAAACTCGAACACGAACAAGAAAAACGGGACCAATTTATTTGCTATAGGCTATAGTTTTTTAAAGACCATTCAATCTGATATGACACATAATCACAGGGATGGTATATTATTTGCTTTTTAATTCTCCAACCATAAACCCAACGGATATAAATATGTCATGAGAGAATTAAGTCCCACATACCTGAAGATTTTATCAACGGTCTGGACTGCATTTTTCTACCTGTTCATTCCGGCAGGGACGACCATGGCCGCAGTCCCCGTTGTTAAAGCAATACAGGTCAAGGACAATCCCTTTTCAGTGACGGTTGATATGACCGGGAAAGCCCCTGTAAAAGTAATCCGTGTCGGCAAACGGGAAGTCCTGGTGGCCATTAAGAATGCAAGCCTGACCACAGGGCTTGTTATTAGGGGAAAGGACAACCCGGACCTTGAATCCGTCCATGTAGAAAGCCTTGAAGGAAATGTAGTCGCCGTAATGGTCACGACCAAGCACGCCGGTGATGAAAAAATCAAATCCGCTTTCGATGCTGCCAATAATCAATTGACCGTGGTTTTAAATAGAGCCGTGAAGCTTACGCCTCAGCCGGCGACTGACCCCAGGGAGACGCGCCGCCTTACCGATACCCCGAATAGGTTTGCCGAGCAAAAGCCCACCCCTCTGCCCCAACCGAAGCGAACCCCGAAAGTACAACTCCCGGATCCCGTCCCCCAAAAAGAGCCCAGCTTGACAAAAATAAATGAAGGAATCAAGCCCCCCCCGATTTATACGCACCCAAAGCGTCAGGCCAGTCTTTTTAAAGGAGATATCAGCGATATATACCGGGGCGATGACCCGTTACGGGGCTGTCAGGCCAATGCAGTTAAAAATGCGATGATTCTGCTTAAAAAACAACTATATAAAGAAGCCGGCGCCATCCTGGATCAGTATTTGTTTGAAGAAAATGCCTTGTGCCTGGAACAGGCCTACTATTTAAGGGCTTATGTCAATTTTATGGCTGTTGAAAATGATGATTCGACCGGGCTTTTGACTGCTGAACGTATGTTTCAAGATGCCATGGTTGCTTATCCTAAATCAAGCTATCTTCCCTTTGCCTATGCCGCCATGGGATTGATTCATACCCGTTTACACAACAGCGCAACGGCCCAAGGATATTTTGATATCATCAGCAAAGACTTTCCGGACTATTCCGGTATGCCTGAAGTAGAGTATCATCTGGCCGAAATTTACAATGACAAAGGTTATACCGACAAAGCGTTGAAACTGTATAAAAAAGTTTTTGAGTCAAAAATAAGCCACGACTATATAACAGATGCCGGGTTTGGTTATGGTAAGGCACTGTTTAAAAACCTGCGATACTATGATGCGTTGAGCGTTCTTAATTATGTTATAAAAAATGATACAGAAAAAATTTATGAATCTGCGGATCTGCTCAAATACACGGCAGATGCCTATTTTGAATTGGGCCTGAGTAAAGGGGCCCGGGAAAATTATATCCGACTGTTAAGTCTATTTCCCGATATCGAAGAACCTGATATGGCGTTAAGCAAGGCCGGTGATGCCTATGGCATGGATAACCAGGAGCAAAAGGCAATCAAGTTGTACGAACTTGTCCGGGAAAAATACCCGGAATCCTCGGGATATATCAATGCGTCTATTGGAATCGCCAGATATTTAAAAACAGATGCTGAAAAGATTGAAATCTACCAGATGATCAAAACCCGGTTTCCTGAAAATACCTATGCCCGAATCGCCATGATGCGCCTGGCTGAAATTTACCAGAAGAACGGTGAATATGATAAGTGTATTCAGGAGATTGAGGATTTATTGGCCACCCATCCCAGGGGATTGCGCTACGAGGCGGTTAAGCTAATGCAAAAAGCTTACGAGGCATTGTTCAAAGAACAGTTGAAGGCAGATGAATATACCTCTATATTAATGAGATATGAAAAAGACGAGGTCAAGTTAAAAAAAATAGGGGGACGCCTGATCCCCTTTTATGTGGGCACTGCATATTTACAGGCAGATTTGTATGAAGAGGCATTTAATCAGTTGATTACCGCTTATAAGCTCCATAAAAGGATAGAACGGCCGGCGTTACTGCTGTTTGGGCTGGGCAAGGCCATGGATGAATCGGGCAGGGATAACGATGCTTTAAAGTTATTAAACGCCTTTGAAAAAAGGTTCCCAAAGGATAAAAACCGGGGGGAGGGCCTGATCCGGATCGGGCGGATTTATCTGGAAAAGGGCAAACTCTCAAAGGCGGATGATGCGTTTGTTTCAGCGTATAAGGCGGAGAAGAATGCTTTGGATAAAGGGCGGATACTCATGCTACGCGCCGATGTCTATCAGAAAAAATCAGACCTGAAGGCGGCGGCCGGACTCCAGGCCCGTGCAGTGAAGGCGTTCGCTGCATCTCCGGGCGAAAATTACAAGATACTGGCCGAGGCTTACAAAACATTGGGATCCACTTATCTGAAAATGAACTCCTATGCTCAGGCAGCCAATGCCTTTGCCAAAGCCCTTAATTTTTCAGAGGATGACCGGGCCAAATCCAACATCGGTTTTCTGCTGGGGGACGCCTACCAGAAAGGCAATGTGCTGGATAAAGCAAAAGCAACCTTTGAGCAGGTAGCACAGTCTTACGACTCGGTCTGGGCCCGGCTTGCCCAACAGCGGCTGAACACGATGGGGCTGGCGGAAAAAATAATAAATTCATAAGGATGCTTTGGCAACGTGCCTGGACAACGATTATTTCTCATAATTGAAAACCCCAAAGAGCGAATGACCTATACCGACCTGTTCGAAGGGATGGGTTTTATGGTTGATGCCGTGCCCGACGGCTCGGATGCAATCCCCCACCTGATTTCCCAAAGACCTGCGGTGGTTGTCGCCGACGATGGTACACCGGGATTCTCAGCGTTGGATTTCCTTAAACAGGCGGCTGATTCCGACATTGGCGTGCCAAAGACCATTATCCTTACCCCGGATCCTGTGATGGATTATGCCGTCCGCCTGATACAGCACGGTGCCATGGATTATCTGATCAAGCCGGTTGACCCCAAACAGCTTGAACTCAGCGTAAAAAAATCTTTGGCCACAGCCATTGCGCCCTCATCTGGGGATCGGGAAGCAGAAAATAAAAAAATAATTAAGCATAAAGCCGTTCAAATCATTACCAGAGACCCCAAAATGGAGCGTCTGCTCAAGCTTGCCGGCCGAGTGGCGGATTCGTCGGCATCGGTACTCATCCAGGGGGAAAGCGGTACCGGCAAGGAACTGCTTGCAAAATTTCTGCATGAAAAAAGTACCCGCCGGCATCAGCCATTTATTGCCGTCAACTGCGCAGCCCTGCCGGAAAATCTTCTGGAAAGCGAATTATTCGGCCATGAAAAAGGGGCGTTTACCGGTGCATTGGCAAGGAAGGTCGGTAAATTTGAACTGGCTGATAAAGGCACCCTGTTTCTGGATGAAATTACGGAGATGCAGTTTCACCTGCAATCCAAATTGCTACGGGTGCTTCAGGAAAAAGTGGTCGACCGGGTGGGGGGCACCCAGCCTGTGGATGTAGATGTCCGGGTGATCGCCACCACCAACCGGGATGCCAAGGCCGCCGTGGAAAACCAGGTATTCAGGGAGGATCTGTTTTATCGTCTCAATACCATTCCGCTGATTATCCCCCCCTTGCGCGAGCGCAGTCGGGACATCCGGCCCTTATGTGATTTTTTTATAAAAAAATACTGCCGGATTGACGCAAGATCCGTCAAGGGATTGACGGATCAGGCGCGTTCCGTGCTTCAAAACCATTCCTTTCCCGGCAATATCCGGGAGCTTGAAAATGTCATTCATCGTGCGGTCCTGCTTGCTGAAACCGATATGATCACCCCTTCTGATCTGCTCATGGATGATGGTGGCGACATGCCCCTTACCGATGATGACACAGACCTAGAATCCATTGAGAATGAAGACTTTTCCGCTGTCTCCCTTAAAGAGATGGAACAAAAAATGATTTTCAGGACACTGGATCAGACCGAGGGGAACCGAACCCATGCGGCAAAGATTCTGGGAATCAGCGTTAGAACCCTTCGCAATAAACTGAATGAATACAAAGAAACTATCTGATTATTTCTGTTTTTTGTTATTTCAGGCATATAATTTGCTTTTTCCGTTTATGATATTGATATTCCGGCACGCTTGTCCGGATATCTGAGGCAATGCCACCCTGTGGATGCCCCGGCGCGTCAATTTAAAAACAACGGAGGTTAAAATGGCAGATTCAAGAATATTCGGGCAAACCTACGAGATGATCGGAAAAAGTATGGACATCTCAAGCCGGCGCCATAACCTGATCACAGGCAATATCGCCAACATTGATACCATCGGGTATACGCCCAGCGATATAGATTTTCAAAGTGCGCTTAAACGGGCCATGACCGAACCGGAACCTGATAATCTTGACAAAACCAATGAAAAACACCTACCCGGCAACATTGACGGGTCAACCGGTCAAATGAACAGTATGGACAGCGAGGATGTGGATATCTATCACCTGAATTCGGTAAACATAGATACGGAAATGATGAATCTGATGGAAAACAATATAAAATTCAGATCTACCGCCGAGATGCTGTTGCGTAAAATGACCATACTTAACTATGCCATTGATGAGGGAGGAAAATAATCCATGAATTTAATGAATGCGTCAAAAATCAGCGGTACAGCCCTTGCGGCCCATCGTATGAAACTCAATGTCATTGCTGAAAACCTGGCTAACGTGGATACCACCAGAAGTGAAGACGGCGGGCCCTATCGTCGAAAAATGGTGGTATTTAAAGGCGATAATATCGACGACTTTGAAAGCGTGGTGCAACAGAAAATGAAAAAGGATCACTCCGGCGGGATTGAGTTTTCTCCCATTGAGTTTGAGGATGAAAAAACGCCGGATAATGGTACAGGTGTCAGGGTGGACCAAATTGTCAGGTCCCAGGAGGATTTTCATCTGGTGTACAACCCTGCCCATCCCGATGCAGATCCGGATACCGGGTATGTGAAGATGCCCAACGTGGATCATTTAACTGAAATCTCAGACATGATGGTGGCCCGTCGAAGTTATGAGGCCAGTGTCACGGCGCTTTCCACCACAAAAAATATGGTCAGCAAAGCCCTTGAGATAGGTAAATAATTTTTGGGGAAAGGATCGGATAAATGGATGAAATAAATACAACAGCACCGGGCAAATTATCCCTGTACAGGGAACCTGTGGCGGAGCGGGTCGCCAAACGAAATCCCGAATTCATGGAACGTCTGGAATCAGCCGTCCTGGAAGTTAATAATAATCAGCATGTGGCGGATGATTCTGTTGAGGCGGTCATTGAAGGCAAACTTGGTATACATGAAGGCATGATGGCGTTAGGCCGTGCCTCCACCTCTCTTAAAGTACTGGCACAGGTCCGGAACAAGGCCATGAATGCCTATAACGAAGTCATGCGGATGCAGGTATAACCCCTGGTAAAGCAGGAGCCACTTAAATGAATCCCGTAATTGAAAAAATCATTACCATGTTCAAAGAGATGAGCATGATCCGTAAAGTCCTTCTGGGCGGACTGCTCCTGGTGCTTGTGGCTGGTTTTATCACCATGTTTGTATGGGCTAATAAAACGCCCTATCAAACCGCATATTCAGGCTTGAACCAGGAAGATGCCGCGGCTGTGGTCGACGTGCTTAAATCCACCAATACGCCCTATCGCCTGACCGGTGACGGGACCACCATTCTGGTACCGGATAGCATGGTGTATGATGTCCGGTTGACCATGGCCAAAGAAGGAATCCCTAAAGGCGCAGGGGTTGGATATGAAATTTTTGATAAAAGCGAGTTCGGCACCACCGAATTTGTCCAGAAAATCAATAAAAAGCGGGCGCTTCAAGGGGAACTGGCACGCACCATTGCGGCATTTGAGGCCGTGAAAAATGCCAAGGTCATGATTGTGCTGCCCAAGGAGTCGGTTTTTGTGGAGGAGACCAAACAGCCGTCGGCATCTATTCTGCTGGAGCTGATCGCTGACCTCAAGAAGGATGAAGTGGCTGCCATTGCACATTTAGTGGCGTCTTCCGTCCAGGATTTAACCCCAAAACTGGTTACCGTTGTGGATACTGCCGGCCGAATTTTATTTGAGGGAAAATCCGAAGGAGAACAAGCCCGAATTGATGCAGAAAGTCTTGCAGATGCCCAGTATCAATATAAAGTGCGGTTTGAAGAGAATCTGACGCACAGAATTCAGACCATGCTTGAACGTATCGTCGGTGCAAATAAAGCCATTGTACGGGTTACCTCGGAAATGGATTTTTCCAAAAATAACATGAATGAAGAAATTTATGATCCGTTTGAGCGGGGTGGGGAATTTATACGCAGTCGGAAAAACAGAGCTGAAAAGGTTGTCCAGCTTGATGAACAGATCGGTACCCCTTCATCGGTAAACCCCATCACCGATGAAGACCAGACCGCTGATGAAAACCGGGAACGGATCAATAAGCGTGATGATACGGTCAATTACGAAATCAGCCGACGGGTCAGGGAAACCCAGAAACCCATGGCCCAACTCACAAGGCTTTCAGTGGCAGCCGTGATTGATGGTAAATATGAACTTCAAACAGATGACAAAGGCAACACCAAACGGGTGTATATGCCCCGGTCTGCCGAGGAGATGACGCAGTTTCAAAGTATTGTAAGCAGGGCCATGGGATATAATGAGGATCGCAATGACCAGGTTTCCATGGAGTGCTTTCCCTTTGCGTCCATTGACGATATGCAGGGAATTGAGGAAAAACTCACCGGCTGGCGCATGGTCCAGAAGGAATACGGACGTCTTATTGCCAATTTACTGCTGGTATTTGTATTGTTCCTGTTCATCATCCGCCCTATCATAAAAACCGTTCGCGACATCAAGGTTACGGTGGAGCAGGAAGCGTTACCCTCACCGGAAGAACTTGCCCAGCTTGAGACGGAAGAGAAGGAACCTGCTTTTATTGAGATGGATGCAGATCAGCAGCGTGAATTTTTTGAAACCATGACCGAAAATCAAAAAGAAGTATTCATCCAAAAAATGACGGCAGCTGAGCGGAACGCATACCTGAACAATATGAGTGAACAGGAAAAAGCCCTGTATTATGCGGAAAAAGATCTGTCCAAGACTGTGAATATCATCAAGGGATGGCTTGGTGAAGTAAAGGAAGAAATGGAGGTGTAATACCATGTCAAACGCAATTGATCCGAAAAAGTTAAACGGTTGTCAAAAGGCAGCAATATTTCTTATATACATGGGAGAAGAATATTCAACCCAGGTATTTTCAAAAATGAAAGAACAGGAAATTGGTGAAATTGCCTTTGAAATGTCCAAGGTCAATCAGATTACACCGGAAATGATTAAGGTCGTGTGCGCTGATTTCAATGTCAGATATGAAGGAGAGTCCAAGATGATTGTTGAAGGGGACTCCTTTATTAAAAATGTGGTCAGCAAGACACTCAAGGACAAGGACGCCAAAGCCATCCTGGAAGACCTGGAAAAGAAAAAACAGGATAAACCTTTTATATGGAGCCGGAATGTGAATACAGCCACTTTATCGGCATATATTGAAGGCGAACATCCCCAGACCATTGCCATGATCCTGGCCCATATGCCCGCAGAAATTTCCTCGGAAATTATGATCAATCTACCGGATGAACTCAAAGGCGATGTCTCGATGAGAATCGCGAGGCTAGGCCAGATTTCCGAGGATGTTGTCCGGGATGTGGACAAGGCGTTGGAATATGAACTCAGCGGGGCAGTCGGCCCCGGCGGTAAGGCAGGGGGCCTTGGCGTTCTGGTAGATATCATCAATGGTGTGGATAAATTCACAGAAGATGCGGTGATGGAATATGTTGAGGAAGATGATGCGGAAATGGCCGAAGAAATACGCAAACTCATGTTTGTATTTGAGGATTTGACCCATGTGGATGATACTGCCATGAGGGAAATTCTCAAGAAGGTGGAAGGTCAGCAGCTCACCTACGCATTAAAAACCGCCACCGAAGATATGAAGGGCAAAATTTTTTCCAACTTGTCCCAGCGGGCCGGTGAAATGCTTAAAGATGATCTGGATGCCATGGGGCCGGTCCGCCTGGCAGAGGTTGAAGAAGCCCAGCAAGCCGTTGTCAGGGCTGCCAAAGAGCTTGAGGCCGACGGCACCATAACCCTGGGTAAAGGAAAGGAGGATGTCCTTGTCTGATCAAGAAAAACATAAAGAGGGAAGATCCTTGCCTCAAGATGATGGATTCAAGGCCATTGATGTGGGTTCCCTTGACAGTTTTGATGGAGAGGTCTCACTTAAGCGACCGGATGCCGAACCTGACTTTGACCGGTTTACGCTTTTGTTTGATCCCTTGGAAGTTGAAAGGACGGAAGGCGGGTTTGATGCTGTTTATAAAGTAACCCAACAGCTTAAAGAGGAATTCTTCGAACCGCTGATCCAGAGCGCAGATGCAGATACGGACGAATCCGCTGCAAACTTGGCGGTTTCCGATTCTGCTTTAGCGCAAACCCGGAATACGGATGAATCAAATGAGGACCCCACGCCGGAAGAACAGGGATTTGCCGAAGGCTATGAAAAAGGTATGAGCCAGGGACTTGAAAAAGGGCTCTCAGAGGGCCACACCAAGGGTTATGAAGAGGGAGTGAAAAAAGGCCGGGAAGAGGGGGGTAAACAGGGGGAAGCCGAAGGCTTTGTCAAAGGCGAGGCCGAAGGCTTTGAAAAGGGAATGGAAGAGGGGCGTGAGGCGGGAAAAGAGCAAATTTTCCAGGAAATGGCGCAGATCCTGGACCCTTTCCGGCAGGCACTGGGAACCGTAGACCGGATGCTGGAAGAGATGCTGGTGCGATATGAAACGCAGTTGGTTGAACTGGTCTGTCAGATTGCCGGGAAAGTGGTGATGGCCAAATTAGACGCGGACGATACGGTAATCAAGAACACAATCCTGGACGCATTGTCCCAGCTTGCCTCTCCGGAGGAAATTACCCTGAGTGTGGCCGAAGAAGACTATGAATATGTGGAGATGATTAAAGAATCTTTTTTTGAGTCTGTACGCTCCCTGACGAACGTAACAGTGAATACGGACGCCATGCTTCCCAAAGGGGGGTGTCGTATTGAAAGTGCCGGCGCCACTGTTGTCACAGATCCGGAATCCAAACTCAAGGCGGTTTACGACGCCATTGTCCAGGCGGGGAGCTAAGCGGAGATATCATGAATGATCTTTTTGAAAAAGTGAATTTTAGTGTTTATGCCAATGCTGTGGAAAAGGTCAGGACCGTGACGCCCGAAGGCCGGGTGTCCCAGGTGATCGGGCTGATTGCCGAAGGGGACAGTTTAGGCCTTGGCGTGGGCGGTGTGTGTCGCATTATCAATGACCATGGAATGGCTGTCATGGCTGAAGTCGTGGGCTTTCGGCAGGAAAAAGCGTTATTTATGCCCTTTGGTGATATCAGGGGCATCAGCATGGGAAGCCGGATTGTGCCGGTGGCCTCTTCTCCCATGGTGCCGGTGGGCGATGACATGCTTGGACGCGTACTGGACGGCATGGGAAATCCCATTGACAATAAGGGGCCGATTGCAGGTTCAACCGCTTATTATCTGTATGGAAAACCCCTGGGGCCCCTGGAACGGAAAATGATTAAAGAGCCCCTTGATGTCGGCATCGGGGCCATAAACGCCATGATTAGCTTGGGCCGGGGACAGCGGATAGCCATCATGGCCGGCTCCGGTGTGGGAAAAAGTGTACTCATGGGCATGATGACCAAACATACCAGTGCGGATGTGGTGGTGATCGGGCTCATTGGGGAGCGGGGCCGGGAGGTCAAGGATTTTGTGGAGGAGACCCTGGGAGAGGAAGGGCTCAAGCGGGCTGTCCTCGTAGCCGCTACATCGGATTCCCCGCCGTTGACCCGTATGCGGGGGGCCTATCTGGCCACCACCATTGCCGAGTACTTCAGGGATCAGGGAAAGGATGTGCTGCTCATGCTGGATTCCATTACCCGGTTTGCCATGTCCTCCAGGGACGTGGGCTTGGCTGCGGGTGAGCCACCGACGACCCGAGGATATACGCCCTCATTTTTTGTCCAGATTCCCATTCTTCTTGAACGCCCCGGCGTGCTTGAAAGTGGTGGCTCAATCACCGGGATTTATACGGTTCTAGTGGAAGGCGATGATATGAACGATCCGGTGGGTGATACGGTTCGTTCCATAACGGACGGACATATTGTCCTGTCCAGGGATCTTGCCAATCGTGGGCACTACCCGGCCATTGATGTCATGGCCAGTGTCTCCAGGGTCATGCGGGATGTCAGCAACCCGGACCACATGGCCATGCGGGACAAAGCCGTCAATATCATGGCGGCATATCGAAATGCAGAGGACATGATCACCATCGGTGCTTATGTGGACGGGTCAAACCCTGATGTAGACCAGGCCAAAAAATTGATGCCCGGCATCAATCAAATGCTGCGCCAGAATATTGATCAAAAAAAGGATATGCAGGCCAGTGTAAACGGCCTGAAAAAGGCGCTGGGAATCAAAGGCTCACCGGCTGACCCCCAAAAAAAGCGGACCTAATCCATGAAAAAATTTCAGTTCAGACTCCAAAGCCTTTTAAAGTACAAACGCCATCTTGAACAGGTGGCCAAACAGGAAACGGCTCAAGCTGTGGCCGATGTCCTGACCTGTGAACAGCGTATCACAGGATTGCAAAAAGACAAAACATCGGCGACTGACCAGCTTGAATCCCTTATGGAAAAAGGAATGGTAGCAGGCCGGTTCAACCGCTACAGAGAATTTATTACTGCCGTTGATCAGTCAATCATACTTGAACGGAACAAAAAAACCGAACTTGAAAAAATCCTGGACGACAAGCGGGAGGCCCTTAAACAAAGAACCATTGACAAAAAATCACTGGAACGGCTGCGGGAAAAACAGGCCCGGGAATATACCCATGAAATGATCCAGGACGCGCAGAAAAGCCTGGATGAAATTGCATCCTTGAAAACGGCCAGGGAGGTGAATAATGAACATGTTTAAGCGCTGGATAGTGGGCGTTGCGGTCAATCTGCTTCTGGTAACAACAGTCTTTATTGGTATTTCATATATACATTGGGGGCAGCCGGTATTGGTTTTGGCTGAAGATGAAAACACAGAAACAGCGCCGTCACCCTGTCCGGAATGCCCTGAATGTCCGGACCCTGCCAAGGTCGTTCTCCAGGGACTTGAAGAGAAAAAAAAAGCCGTGGCTGAGGCCAGTGAAAAACTGGCCAAAGAAAAAAAGGAGCTGGAGACCTATGAGGCCCAGATTGATGAAAAATTAGAGTCGCTGACGGCCCTGAAAAAGCAGATTGAAGCGGATATGGCCCGACTTGAAAAGAAAAAAACCGCAAAAGAACAGGAAGAAGCTGCCGCCTTTGAAGCAAAAATGAACCGTTTGGTAAAAATGTATGCCCGCATGAAACCCAAAGCAGCAGCGGAAATTGTCAATAAGATGGAACTTTCTGTTGCCTATGAAATATTTTTAAGAATGCGCGAAGTTTCCGCCTCCCAGATCCTGGCTTTTGTGGCGTATGAAAAGGCCGCAAAAATAAGCGAACGCCTGGCCTTTAAAAAAAGATGAACCACGGAACGCACGGAAGAGTACAGAAATAAGAAAGTACGGATTGATCGCTTTGCACTTGCACGTTAACTTTCAGTGCGTTCCGTCTCTTCCATGGTTATAATTACGGCATCCTTCATATGATCCCAAAAGTACTTTACACTTTTTGAATGGAGGTTCCCGAAAAATGGGGGTCGGCATCTGGAAAGTGTAAAGCGGGAAATGAAGGATGCCATAATTACGACAATTTAACCCGGTCTCCACGTTTGGGGATAAAGGCACTATATCCGTTCTCGTTGAGGCGCCGGGCAAATGCCGCGCTCTGGTCGGCTTCACCGTGGACAACGGCAATTTTTTTCACCCGCAGATTGGATCCGGCAACCACCTGCATCAGCTCATGGCAGTCTGCATGGGCTGAAAATCCACCGATTTTTTCCACATGGGCTCTCAAGGGATAGGATTTTCCCAAAATTTTGACGTCCGGCGCCTTATCTGCGGCCGAATTTTCCTGCAATCCGAATTCTTCAATACGACGGCCCAGGGTGTGTTGGGCCATATACCCCACGATAAGGATGGTGTGTTTGGGATTATGGATTTTATAACGCAGGTGGTGGAGAATCCGGCCCGCCTCACACATGCCTGATGCCGAAATCACAATATGCGGGGTGTCGTCCTGGGTGACGCGCATGGATTCTTCTACCGACTCAACAAACTTGATATCTTTAAAATAAAAAGGGTTGATCCCCTTTTCCAAAAATATTTTATGGGTTTCCGTATCATAGGTTTCCGGATGTTCTCCAAAGACTTTTGTGATATTTGATGCCAAAGGACTATCCACATAAATAGGGAGTTGGGGAACAGCGCCGGATTTATACAACTGGTGAAGAAAATAAATAATCTCCTGGGTTCTGCCATAGGCAAACGCAGGAATCAGAAGCGCCCCACCCCGTGCGATTGTCCGGTTCAAAGTGTCTTTGAGACTGCCGGCAAGATCCGCTACCGGGGTATGCTCCCGGTCCCCGTAGGTACTTTCAATGATCATCAGATCAATATCCCTGTCCGCTTCATCAAATTTCAGGGTGGGGTCTTTTAAAATGGGTTTTTCAAACCGGCCGACATCACCGGTAAAAAGTATTTTAAGGGGTTTACCGCCATTCTCGGGTTTCACCGTAATCAAAGAAAAGGCAGACCCTAATATATGGCCGGCCACGTAAAATTTTACAGTGATGCCCTTTCCAATGGTCACTTTCGAACCAAAGGGGTATCCGTCAATAAAGGAAAGGGATTCCAGCGCATCCTGCTGGGTATACAGTGGTGTTACCATGTCAAGGCCGTACTCTTTGTGAAGTGCGGCAATGGCATCCACATTCAGTTCATGGCGGCCTGTTTTCAGCAGTTTTTTGATTCTGGCTTTTTCCTTGTTGGAAATCTGCTGTTTGGCTTTGGACTGTTCAAGCTGATACAGAAACGCACGCAGGGATTTATAGTTAAGGTACAGGGCATCAGATTCCTGGATATGCCCTGAATCCAGGAGCATATAATTCAGAGCGTCTTTGGTGGGACGGGTGGTGACAATACGCCCGGAAAAACCGTTTTTTGTTAACAGCGGAATCCGGCCGGAATGATCAATATGGGCGTGGGAAAGGATCATCGTTGTAATGTCAGACCGGTTTATTTGAAAGTTTTCATTTTTCTCCCGGCTCTCCTTTCTTCGGCCCTGGTACATGCCGCAATCCAATAAAATTTTATCAATGCCTGTATCCAGCATATGCATGGACCCGGTCACCTCTCCTGCTGCTCCGAAAAATCCAACTTCAACCATAGATTCGCACCTTTTTTCACACTAAATCAATTGAATAATCTCTTTAACAATGCCGTCGTCTGTTTTGCCGGATTTTCCCGGATAGCCTTTTCCTCTTTTGCCAGATAATAAAAAATGCCTTCCAACGTTTCTTCAACAGTATAGTCTGCCAGATCGCCTTTTACATCGGGAACTAGCGGAAGGGATTTATATTTTTCCATCATCCGGTCATAGACTTTAATTGCCCCGATCTCTTCCAGGATACTCTCTACTACGGGGGTAAAGGCCTTGGTGAGATCGCCGGAGGTTTTTTTCTTAAAATACTGGGTGGCCGCATCATCCGCGCCATTGAGAATGCTGTTGGCATCCTCAAACGACATCTGTGAAATGGCATTTACAAATAACGCCTTGGCTTTGGGGGTGGCCACCTCGGCAGCCCGGTTCAATTTCAGTTCAAGAGCCTCTGCATAGGACCCCAGCCCGGCCTTACCCATCAAGGTCTGCGCCGTGGAGAGATAGGAAGGCAAAGGGATATGAATATTGGCATCTGAGTTAAATCCGTTTTCAGCACCCAACTGGCTGACAACGGTTCCGGCACCTGTTTCCAGCGCCTCCTTAAGACCGGAAATAATTTCGTTGTTGGTCAGGCTGCCGGAACTGCTGCTTTCACTTGTGTCACCCTTACCCATGGATTTAATCAATGAAGCGCCTTGTTCCAGCAGGGAATTTCCAGCCACGGCAGGCGTCTGCCCCCCCAGAACAAAGGCAAAAACAAAAGCAATTGCCAAAATGTTAATTCTTTGTTTACACATGTTTAAACGCACCTCCTATAATTAATTAAATAAATCTTTGATTAACCCCCTGGCTCTATCCTTAATATCAGTTTTCTTACCAGAATCCGATCCGTCGCCGTGAATGAGTTGTTTGAGTTCATCAGCGTCGGGCAACCGGTTCTTCAATATGGCTTCAAGATCCGGCCGCACCTTTGGATTTTCCCAACTACCGCTTATCACAAGGGGGATCAACAGCCCTGAACGCTCCCTGGTGTCCCCCTGCCCCTTAAGCGTGGCCACCAGTTTCGGTTCAATCCTGAAATCCAGAGTCTCTTTTACCAGATGGGTCTGTCCGCCGGCAACAAGTCTTAACAGGGGAGAGACAAGGGATGCCTCCGGAATTTTCACAAGCCCCCTGGCTGCTGTATATGGAATCTTAAGTTCAGCAAAATCGGTTCTCGACTTTTCCGTGGTGGATTCGCCCAGGCCAATACCTGCCTTGGCATTACGGATGGTGCCCGCAATATCAACACCCACGATAGCACCATCAACAAATTTAAGCTGTCCGTTACCGGCCAGGCTCTTTTTAATCATATCCAGGGTATCGCCGGTCATGGAAAGAAAAATATCCGAGGCCAGTGCCCCTTCAATAATATTTTTGCCCATACTATCCCGAATGACGGGGCCTGCCTGGATGTCGCTGGTTGTCAGGTGCAGGGTTGTTGTCGGGGTGTTTTTACGCACATCAACCCCAACCTTTGCCCCGGCCTTTCCCTGGTAAAGATCCATAGAAAAAGGATCCAGGGTAAACACCCCGTTTTTGCCTGCCAGAAAGGCTGTAATATTGCTCATGCTTAATCCCGCGACTTTAAGGCTGCCAATGTTCACCTTTGCATCCAGCACCATTTTGCGTAAAGGCGCATAATCAATGGGAGTGGTTTTTGTGCTGCTCTTACCGGTGTCCTTGGCCGTGGGTCCGCTTGGGGCTGAAACAGCCCGTCCCGAATCCTTTTGCGTTGCCAAAGGCAGATAACGGTCCACATCAATCGTATCCACGGAAAGGACACATTTAAGATCCGGTTTTTCAAACGCCTGGACCCGGGCATTAAAATTCATGGTTGAATCATCCAGCACCAAAACGCCGTCTGATACGCTCACGGCCTCAGCCGACCCTTTGATAACAGCCGTCAGGGATAGCGTATCCAGGGCTAAGGCATCCCTGGTTTCAATGGGAAACGGCTGATTTAGAGAAAGAAACAATTTTTTAGGCGAAAAGGGGGCAAAATCAATACCCATATCAACGGCCTGTTCGGTCATGGGTTTAATCAGCCGGCCTTTAAGGGAAAGGGCCAGGTGATCCAGCGCCTTGACCATAAGATCAAAATCAATATCCGTGGCACCGGGATTTTTTCCCACAGGCCCGACGTTGCCGGTCAAAGATACGGGTTTGCCATCCATTTGGGCGCCCAAGGTAATATCAATGGCTTTATCAAGGCTGATGCCGGACAGATCTAAATTAAGATCTGAAATCTTTTTGGACAGGCCGCTGCCTTTGTCTACATAGGAAAGAAACCCGTTGATGACGGCAAACCGGTCAACGATAAGTGATGCAATGGGAAGTTCTGTACTCTGTGTCTGTGTTTTTGCAGAGGTCTCCTGCCCAGGGTCGGTGGATTGGGCCTGATCGCCCTGATCCGAATTGCGAATATCCAAGGGCCCTATATTTTCCCAGTTCCCCAGACCTGCCTTATTTTTAACCAACGCAATCCGGGGAGACGCTACAATGAATTTTTCCACCTGAATATGCCTGGACAATAGCGGCAATACCTTTACCCGGGCTTCAAAGCGTTTCACCGTGATCATGGGCTGTTCCCCAAATCCGTCAGGGTTGCCCAGGGTCAAGTCAGACAGACGAATCCCGGCCCAGGGAAACAGGGACAGTTTGATATCGTCGCCCATGGAGAAACTACGCCCCGTATGCCGGGTCACCATAGCTTCAATGTTCGGCAGATACTTTCCGACATCCACAAACATGGGAACCAGTACAGCAGTCCCGATAATCAGACCAGCGAGAATGCCTATCGTAACGATAACCCATTTTAAGAATCTGATCATATCAAACTCCTTGAGGTCGTAATCCCCATCCGGGAATACCCTTTTCTAACGGTTTCCGAATGGGGATTTATTGTATTTTCTACTAATTACGAAAGTGCAGACAGCGCAGATTCATAATCCGGCTCCTGTTTGATCTCCGGCACAAGCTGGGCATGAACCACCTCACCGGATGCATTGAGAACAACAACGGCCCGGGCCGTAAGACCGGCCAGCGGTCCGTCCTGCATGGCCACACCATAGTCAAGGGCAAACTGCGGGCTACGGAAGGCAGACGCAGTCACAACATTCTCAATGCCTTCGGCAACGCAGAACCGTTTGTGGGCAAAGGGCAAATCGCCTGAGATACAGAGTACAACCGTATTTTCATAGTCACCGGCTTTTTTATTGAATGTACGAACAGATGTGGCACAGATGTCGGTGTCAAGGCTTGGAAAAATATTAAGCACCACCTGTTTACCGGCAAACGCAGACAGTTTGATCTCTGATAAATCCTGTCCCACAAGGGTAAAATCTTTTGTCTGTTCACCGGTTCGGGGAAAATCACCAGCCAACGTTACCGGGTTGCCGCCAAGTGTAATAGATCCCATGAATGTTCTCCTTTTTTGTTTTCATACGTTCCGTTTGAATAATCGTGTATCGGTCTGGAAAAAATATGCACTATTTCGATGATCAAGTTTTTAAGGAATTTGTTCAAGTTCAAGGCGGAAACAATTTTTAACCGGAGGTTAATATACAACATATTTTGAGGATTAAAAATTTTTTCCAACGCCGAAGTTGGGCAAATTAACAAAAACCGGATCATCAAGACTATAATATCCTCCATACCGACCTTTTGTAAAGAATAATGGCGATATCTGATATTGCAAATTGTTCTGCTTAAAATCCTGGATATTTGGCGTTGACCACATCATTTTCCTTGATTTAAAAGTTTAGAAATTTATTTTAAAGACCGATACTATATAAAAACACCAAAATAGGGGGGGGGATGGACGATGTCAAATGTGACCGGCAGTACAAATAACGTCACCGGGATTAATGCCAAATTATTTCAATCAAGCAATAGAACCGGGAAAAATACATCGGTTTCAAAGTATTCAATGCAGACTGACATCATACAATTCAGCCTGCAAGTCAAAACAGATACCCAGCACAAAATTGAGACCCAGAATGCGCTTAGTCATTTTAGCCAATTGGATCAAAATCTTAAATCTTCTTTGATCTATAAAGATAATCCTATTTCTGAACTGTCCCCCGGACAGGCTGCCGAGCTTGTCAGTGAAGATGGATATTTTGGCGTGGATCAAACATCCCAGCGCATCATTGACTTTGTTATAAAAGGTGCCGGTGATGATATAGAGCGTTTGAAATCCGGACGGGAAGGCATCCTTGAAGGATTTAAAGAGGCGAAAAAAGCCTGGGGAGGCAAACTACCGGAAATATCATATCAAACCTTGACAAAAAGTTTAGAAACCATTGATGAAAAAATCCGAGAGAACGGCGGTTCAGTTGTCGATTTGAGCATTTGAGGCAACAAAATTCATATATTTCGATTGCCTCTTTTATTTCGATAGGGACCGGTTGGGGTTGAGTACGATTTTTTTACTGGCAAGCGCAACAAGTTGAGTGCACTTTTGAGGGATCTTGCCTTCCCATTCGTGGTAAGGTGCCAACCCGACCCCATGGCTTTTAAGATCAAATTCATAGACACCGCATCTGAGGGTTCCCTTAGCAAACTTTTCTACAATGGCACCGGCTGCCACATCGACATTTTTCATCACACTTGTTATCAGAACATGTCTGGCGCTTGGTACTGTAATATATTGATCGACATCGACGCCCAATGCTTTTACATTGAATTCTGCCGCAGCTTTTAAACCGCCAAGCCCAGTCTTTCCGGCAGGGCAGAAGAGAATGTCCGCCCCATTTGAAATAAGCTTTCTGGCAACTTGATAGCCGGTTTCTTCATCATCGAAATCGGGAATATAAATGGTCTGGATATTGATCTGCGGGTTAATGGATTTTGCACCATTTTCAAACCCGCTCACTAACCGAAGCACTGGGGGAATCTGATCTCCGGCGACAATACCCAGGTTCTGGGACTCAGACATACAGGCAGCCAGGGTTCCGCCAAGATAGGCGGGTTGGTCTTCCTTAAAAACAATACTGGTAACATTGGCCAGTCCACCCTCTTGCGTATAACAGTCAGATACGGTATCAGGGCAGCTTATGCCGGGCGAAAAGGCATAATCCATTATGACAAAATGATGGTCCGGATAGCGCCTGGCAGCTTTAGCCGTGGCATCCGCTTGAGTGGAACCAATGGTAAAGATAAGGTCTGCATCGGCATCAATGAGTGCTTTTATGTTTTTGTCATAGTCTTTTCTTGTGGCACTGACCATATATTCAAAGTCAAGCCCGCTGGTTTCAGCCGCCTTTTGGGCACCGCGCAGACTGCATTCATTATACCCATGATCCTTATCACCGCCTGTATCCAGAGCCATTCCAACTTTTTTTACAGATCTAAACGGGTTGGGAAGCTGATCGCAGGCTGAATAAATACACATTCCCAAAATTAAACTAAGTAAAACAATTATGCGTTTTATTGGCAATTTCGTCTCTCCTAAATGTGTAAAATCAAAATAGGGGTTGGTTCTAATGTCGGGCGTTGTAGGGGCAATCCACCGTGCCTGCCCTAACAAAAGGGCAACCACAGAGGGATTGCCCTAGGAAAAATGGCCTAACAATAGAATCAAACCCGTATATTTTTACGCCAGGGGTGTATTGGGGATCAGCTCCCAGACACCGCAAGGGCATGCCCCTTTGCAGAATCCGCATCCAATGCATTTGGATTCATCCACCACATATTCAAATCCGGTTGCCTTTTCCTGGCGGCTGATGGCCCCTTCAGGGCAGACGGCCACGCAGATGCCGCAATCCTTGCAATTTCCGCAGGAGGCGCAGTCTTCACTGCACGATTCTAAGGTGTCGGCATCATGTCTGGGGTTATAATAGGTCAGGTTTACACGCCGGGTATCAATCATGGGAGCAAGACGGCCCACATCCGGTGCCTGGCCTTTGAGCAGCTGATCAATGGCGATGGCGGTCCGCCGGCCTGCGCCGATGGCATTGGTGATAAGCCCCGGCCCCACGGCATCCCCGATGGCAAAAACCTTTTCATCCGAGGACCGGCCGGTTTCGTCCACCTTGACAAACCCTCTTTCAAGCTCAAGCCCCTCACCAAGGAAGGAGAGATCCGGCACGTCTCCGATGGAAATCACCACCGTATTCGCCGGCAGCAATTCACCACTTTCAAGTTTGACCCCCTGGGAGTTAATCTCTTTGGTGAATACCGGCCAGCGGAATTGCGCACCGCATTTTTCGGCATCCTCTCTCTCCTTGCCGAATGCAGCCGGTTTCTGGACATCAATCAGGGTGATATCAACAGCACCCAGCCGGTGGGCTTCGGTGGCCACATCACACCCCACATTACCGGCACCGATAATTACAACCTTTTTGCCCGGTTTTATCCTGTTGGCCTTGGCCTTCTCAAGAAAATCATTGGCAAAAAGAGCCCGCTCGGCACCTTTGATCGGAAGGGATCTGGGTTTATTGCCCCCGGCGGCCACCACAACATAGTCATGACTCTTTTTTATCTCGTTGAACTTTTCCGCATCAACTTTTTCTCCCAGTCTTATATCCTTTATATAAGACTTTATTCGCTCTATTTCGGCATTCAGGGTGTCGGCAGGGATTCGGGATTCGGGAATCACGGCGGAAATTTTTCCGGCAATGGTCTGTCCGGCTTCAAATACCGTAGCGGTATGGCCTTTCATGGTAAGTTGCCAGGCCACGGAAAGACCACCCGGGCCGCCGCCGATGACGGCCACTTTTTTCCCGGATGTTTTGGCCGGCTTTGGCGGTTTGATATTCTGGGCGGCCTGGCCTAGAAGACGTACATTAATGGGACTCATATAGGACAGATTCCGGGTACAGGACGCCATACACGGACTGGGGCACAGGTGACCGCATACGGTCGCCGGAAATGGAGAATACTCAAGGCCCATGGAGATGGCTTCGTCAATGTTATCGGTCCGGATCATGGCCCAGCGCTGCTGGACCGGAATTCCCGTAGGACAGGCTGACTGGCAGGGCGAAATATATTTACCGTGTTCCCAGACCGGAATGTATCGTCTGTACTCACCCTTGGTAATGACCGGCACAGTACCCTTTTCCGTTTCCTGGAGATCTCCGATCAGACCGCCGCGACCAAGCTCCATATCCCAGACCTGCTCCCGGAACCAGGACATGGATTTCCGCTCCGGCCCTTCGGCCTTTTCCTGGGGATTTTTGGCTTCAAACAGCCGCCAGTCTCGTCGCACAGCCAGTTCATTAATCAATTTAGGCTGTTGGATTTTTTTAAGAAAGGTTTTAAGGCCCTGGGTCAGCCATTCCCATTCCTGATCATCAATGTCCACTTCCTTGGCATCTTTGTCGGAATAACTTTTGGCATCACCACGAAAAAATACCTTCCCCCCCACCATGCCTACCAGGGGTTTGTAACCGAGAACCTGTTCCGGATTAGCCGCGTTTAAACCGCAGATAACGGCAATGCCGCCTGCCATGAACTCACCAAAGTAATCCCCTGCCGTCCCCAGGACCCACAATTCAGGCGGCTCAAATCTGGGATTGCGCTTGGTCATGGTCATACCCCGGGCACCAATGGCCCCGCCCACATAAACCTTACCCTGGGCAGCCCCGTTCATGGCCCCGTTGGAGGCGGATCCATGCACAATGATTTCAGCACCGGCATTGAGCCAGCCAATATCATCCGAGGCCGGCCCCATGATCTCTATTTTTGTATTGGGTGTGCCAAGGGAGCCTGTGCGCTGGCCGGAATGCCCAATAATACGGATATCCATCCTGTCAGGGTACGACTCCCAGAGTCGTCCGCCAATGCCGTGCTGGCCAAAGGCCTGGACTTCAAGCTTTCTGTTGCCCCGCTTGACGTGCTGGTGAATAAGATCTTCAAGTACCCGTGAGGAGATCCGTTTTTCGTCTCTTTTACCTGCTATAAAAATGTAGTCGCTTTTCATCATATCCCGTCCTCCTTTACACCACGTACTTGATACTGAGGCGGTCAGCAATATTTTTATCATCAATCCCCAGCGCATCGGACATGCCGATGGGCAGGGAGGTGGAGCGCCCCAGGGGTGCTACGATTTTTTTGAGTTGCGTGTCAAAGGAAACATAAATGTCCACTATGCGCTGGGCCACATCTTCCGGGTCAAGGCGGCGGTAAAGCCTGGGATCCTGGGACGTGATGCCCTTGGGGCAGATGCCCAGGTTGCATACGTTGCACCGGTCTTCTTCGGTACCCACGCACCCGGCGGCGGCCTGCATCACATATTTGCCAATCTGAATCCCGGAGGCCCCCAGCATGATCAGGGCTGCCGCATTGGCGGCAATGTTGCCGTTTTTACCAACACCGCCCCCGGCAAAGATGGGGACTTCATTCTGTTTACCGATGGCGGTCAGATTCAGGTAGTTGTCCCGGACACAGCTGGCGATGGGGTGGCCCATGTGGTCCATGGAAACGGCGTATGCCGCGCCGGTGCCGCCATCTTCGCCGTCAATGGCGAGCCCTGCCGCATATTCGTTACGGGTCAGGTTGTTCATCACCGCCAAGGAGGTGGATGAGGCGGAAATTTTTGGATATACCGGCACCCTGAACCCCCATGCCATGGACATGGACAGAATCATCTTGGCCACGGACTCTTCAATGGAGTACTGGGTCTGATGGGTCGGGGGGCTGGGCAGACTGACGCCCTGGGGCACGCCCCGGATGGCCGCAATCAGCTTGTTGACTTTATGCCACATCAAAAGACCGCCGTCCCCTGGTTTTGCGCCCTGACCGTATTTGATTTCAATGGCACAGGGGTCTTCTTTCATGTGCGGGATGGCGTGGATGATTTCATCCCAGCCAAAATAACCCGATGCAATCTGCAGGATGACATATTTAAGGAACCGGGAGCGCAGCAACCGCGGCGGACACCCCCCCTCACCGGTACAGATGCGAACGGGCATGCCCATCTCTTCGTTCAGGTAGGCAACCCCCATCTGCAAGCCTTCCCACATGGTCGGGGAGAGTGCGCCAAAGGACATGCCGCCGATGATCAAAGGATAAATTTCCCTGACCGGTGGAATCCAGCCCTTTTCCCGCAGTTGTTTCATATTTTCCCTGGGGGGAAGCACCCGGCCCAGAAGGGTACGCATCTCAAATTCATGGCGCCCGGCATCCAGGGCCGGGTCCGTGAGCATGGAAATTCGGGTGAACTTGATTCTGTCGAGTATCGATCCCGAATCGTTTCGCCGGCCGCCCCTGCGCCGGGGAATGCCATGCTGGTTGATGTGGAATTTCATCCTGTCCAGGCCCGGATTTTTCCTGGGCCGGATGGCATCATTGGGACACACCATGGTACACATGGCACAGCCGATGCAGGCATTTTCAACCCGGGTGTCCTGACGAATACCGTAAAAGGTATCATACGCATTACTGTGTTCGGCATTTTTGCTCACAGACGTTTTGACGATCCGTTTCTGAAACGGATGCAGGGCGATGGCCTGGACCGGACACACGGCCGTACACTGACCGCACAGGGTACATCGGTCATTATTATATTCGATCTGCCAGGGCAGATCATTCAAACTTAAAGAGGAAGGTTCAAGGCTTCTGTTTGACGACATATATTTACCTCCTGACGCTCAGGGCTTACAGTGACTGTATCAAGGTGCATGGGTTGAAAGTCCGTGGTTTTATCCCGGTCAGGGATGACGGCGTCCAATCCGCAGATCTCGGATGAAAAAGCAAACATACCCGGCTTGCCGCCCACCACACCGGGCCGCAGTTTCTTGCGGTCCTGAACCATGAACATGGTGTGATCCGGCAGGGTGCCGATGACCATATTAGGGCCGTCAATAATTAAGGGCCGGCAGGTCTTTTTTAAATGATCCAGGAATTCAAAATTGGGGTGCTTTTCAAGGGCATCGCGCTGAAGCGGCGTAATCACATGCTTATAACCGTCAATACCTAAGCCCAGCTCTTCCATGGAAAAATGAAGGATGTGAGCAAAGACCTCGGAATCGGACTGATATCCGGTATAGCCGGGGATATCTCTTGAGGAAAGAAAATCCTTGATCGGGATAAACGCCGTGTTTTCACCATTGGTCATGGTGCAGTACCCCTTGATAAAAAACGGATGACAGGCATACAGGTTGATGGCGTAATTGGTGTTCTGGCGTCCCTGGGCCATGATAACCCGTGCTTCAAGTTCTTTTCTGTCAAGGCCCAGGTATTCCCCCAGCTTCATGGGATCTCCGATCTCCTTGATCATGATGGTGTCCGGCCAGAAGGAGAATACGATCATGTCGTTTTTCTCTTCACCCATCTCCCGTATCTTAAGCCTTACATCCAGAAGCCTTGTGGCCAGCTCCTCCTGGGACAGGTCGTCCCAGCCGTCGGGCAGTTCATAAGCCCGGATCAGATAAATTTGTCGTCTGGGAATACCTTCTACCCGGGTTTTCGGTGGTTTTAAAGAGACTTTATGCTTGGTCAGGAAACCAAGGTCCATCATAAAAAGGTCCAGACGGCGGATGCCTTCTTCAGTAAAGATCCCGGATAGAATCGGGGCATCTTTCATCTCTTCAAAGGTGCCACCAAGGTCCTGGAGCAAAAGCCCCACGCCGGAGCCGTCATGCCCTTCCTTCATTACGTCAAGGGCTTTGATGGCCAGCATAGGCGACTGAGGCTCCTTGCTGGTGAGTGCAAACAGACGACACATATTTTTTTAACTCCTTATGGTCTTTATTTTTAAGCAGTCAAAAGACTGCGGGTCAAAATCTCAAAACTCAAATATTAAGGGCACTTAATAAGACTGTCAATCTTTATTTTCCTAATGAAGGGGGACGGTGACCGGGCAGACCATGCAGGAATACCGACGACATCAAATAAATATAGGAAAAATTAGGCTTTATTCATAGAGTCGCGTTTATATTCCACAAAACACAATTATGCAAAAACTTTGCTGTTTTTAAAATACAAAAATGCAAAAACTTTGCTGTTATGCAAAATTCTTGCATGATATTGGGAATAAAGGATGGTCGGCCGAAAACCGAATAAGCCTGACGTTATGTCGTATATCGCTGTTATAACGGGGATTTCCTGTTTAATCCGCCAGTCCGTATTGCTTAAAGACGGCATGGCCTTTTTCCGAAGCCACAAGGTCCAGGAATGCCTTTGCCTGATCAGGGTGGGTTGAATCACTTAAAACCGTCAGCACAAGTTTCTTTTTGGCGGCAAAATCCTCACTGAGCCTGAGCGCCTCGACATCCTTAGAATTTTCTTTCCAGGTGGATACGGCATACCAGTTAATACTGACATCGGCCTTGTCGGCCTTGATGGCATTTACCAGACTCTGAGAATGGGAGGTGACAATCGCCTTTTCTTTAACCAAGTCATAATTGCCGAATTTTGTGAGTATTTTTTTTGTTTCTTTGCCGATGCTCCCCCGCTCGGCAGATCCGATAATGGATCTGAAACGGTCATTTGCCAAAGCAGAAAGGTCTGCCGGTACCCCTTTGGGATTCTCTTTTTTTACAAAGATGGCCGCCTGGTTGTATCCCACCGGTGCCTTGGCCGTCACCAAACCCGGATGCTCGGTTTCCATTTTTTTAACATAGGAATCTGAACCAGGCAGATAGAGGTCTCCATTTTTATTTTTCAGCAGCAGCTGAAGCAATTTGCCGGAGCCCCCCTTGACAAACTGTACTTTACACCCAGTCTGATTTTGAAACTCATTTGAAAGCGCCACCATGGGTTTGAGCATTGTGACCCCGCAATATACCACCAGTTTACACGGTGTTTTTGCAAAAAGAACACCCGGCGCAAAAAGAACCAAAGCAATCAATAACGCTGTACATTTTTTTTTCATAATTCATAAAATGCGGCAAGGAATTGCCGCCCTCCTTATAATAATTTAGTAGCCATGCACCGGACCTTAGCACGTCGTATTGTAGGAATAACCATCAGATGCATGAAGCAGCCTGCAATATTTCCAGCTAATGCCCTGTACTGTTTTGTCCACTGTTTTAATGTTAAATGATCCGCTTTTTCTGACAGCGACGCGCCCGGTGTACGTTCCAACCTTTTTGCCGGAAGTGACAACCGCCTTGACGATGTCGCCCGTCTGAAAGCCTTTGACTTTTTTTTTCATTCATGGGCCTAATTGAAATTGTCCTACGGTTTCAAATAACTTTGCAGCGATGATATTCAATTCATCACTTTTTTCTTTCACATTCAAGCTCTCCCCGGAGGTCACTTCCGATGCTTGGGTCAGGTTTCGGCTATCCTCGGTGATCCGTTCTGAGAGGTCGGCATTATCTGCAATGCTGTTCGTGATCTCCCTGATGCCGACGGAAACCGAGGAAATACTGTCAGCAATATCCCGGGTTTTACCAGACTGTGCCTCCATGGCACCCGCCACACTCACTGCGCGCTCATCCACCTCGGCAATGAGCTGAGTGATCCCTGTGATCTCTTCAAGTGCTTGACCGGCAGATGCCTGGATGCCGTCTATATGCTGTTTTATTTCCATGGTTGCCTCTGCCGTCTGCCGGGCCAGATCCTTGATTTCATTGGCTACCACGGCAAATCCTTTACCGGCTTCGCCCGCCCTGGCCGCTTCTATGGTTGCATTAAGGGCAAGAAGATTGGTACTTTCTGAAATCTCGGTGATGCTTTCCGTTATTCTGGTAATACGGCTTGCGCTCTTACCTAAGGCCGTTGTGGTTTCCAGAACCGCTTTACCCCGGTTCGATGCACGAAGGCTGATATCTCTCATATCTTCAGATGATTTGACCGATGATACGATGACTGACTCCATATCCGTGGTGGAATTGACAATGCGTTCTATATTTGAGGCCGCTTCCCGGACAGCGGATTCAACATCCCTGATGTTTAGGTTCATGGTCCGGGCAGCATTGAAAAGCGCTTTTGCATTGGTATTTGTCTCTTTTGAAACGGAGGACAAATTAACTGACACGGAGGACAGAGCCTGGGAAGATTCCGACAACAATCCGGCCTCGCCTTTTAATCCGGTAAAAATCCGCCCCAGACCGCCGATCATTTCATTTAAGGATTGAATAAGGCCCCCGACCTCATCTTTTCTGTTTGTATCAATGGTCCTGGAAAAATTGCCTTTGGCGATCTGTCGTGCAAACGCGATACTGGTAAGAATCGGTCGAACAATTGACCTGGCGACAAATGACATGGAAATGCCGATGACAACAAATGTAAAAGACATGATGAAAATCAATTTCAAATTCAATGCCCGCTGGGCTGCTTTTGACAGCTCGGAAGAAAACATTTTGATTTCTGAGACCTCCTTTTTCTGCTGCCCGATGATTCCGGAAATCACTTTTTTATTTTCCGCATTAATTTCCTGCAGCATGCTTTCGATTCTGGAAACCGCTTCCATACTTTCCAGATTCACCTGCAGGGACAGGCCCATGTAATTAAAGTCATCCCGAATCGTATGCGAAAACACTTTTTGCATGTCACCGGTCAGGCGGACTCCCATATTAATGACGTCATCTTGGGACGGCGTTTCAGACGTTGAAAATTCTATCCAGGAAATTGCAGGGTTTTCTTCCATCAGTGTACGGATGCTCTGCCGGGCCTCTTCCATTTGAAAATTAATCACCAGGGGAAATATCTGATTGGCAATGGACTTTGTCAGGGCACCATAGGAAGAAATGTATAAATTTGTAACAATATCCTTGGTAGTACGGGTCAGCGTATTGAACTTTTTTTCAATGCGTTGAAAATTTTTGGAAAGCGAGTCGATATTTTTCTTCCCATTGTCTTCGACATTCTCCACGATGCTGCTAATAAGGTGACCTTCATTTCGGCTGACTTCTCGATTCACCATGATTAATAAGCAACAAAAACCGATAAGCAGCAAAATTAATATATTTACATTCAGTTTAACACCGATTCCCACAATGACACCACCTTTCCCGGTTCAAGCGTAACATTTGATTCTTTGTTTGCGATTTTTGCTGTTTTATTTTTTTATCATTTTTCTGTCAAGGCAATTGACCCATCCCAGTTTATCGGCATCTTATTTTTTAAAACAATCGAATCAATCCGGGTAATCATATTTTTAGACGCCGGATCGTCCGGCCGCAGTGATAATGCCCTTAAAAAGAGGTCCCGCGCGCAAGCAAACTCTTGAACCAGATAGGTCTCAAACGCGTGATTATAAATTTGATAATACGATTCATGATCCATATTACTATTTTCAGAACAGGTCCCATACACCTCAAAAACGTTTACAGCCTCTTTTTTCCCCTTTACTTTAATGCTATCCAAAATACGTGTCAGAAACATTCCCGGTGTAAGCGCGGCATGGGTGAATTCGGAAATCATTAGATATGTATTATAATATTTATTGGCACCTTCCAACCGAGATGCCAGATTAACGGCATCACCGATGACGGTATAATCAAAGATTTGACGTGATCCCAGATTTCCTATAATCATGGGCCCGGTATTGATTCCCACCCGGCAACGCAGTTCCGGAAGCCCTTTTGATCGCCATATGGAACGCAGGGTTTTCAGGCGCTGTTGCATTGCCAATCCGGCTTTCACAGCCCTGTCTGCATGATCCGCATAATCAAAAGGCGCACCGAATTCTGCCATGATGGAGTCGCCTTGATATTTATCTATAATACCGCCTTGTGCCAGAACAATATCGGTCATTTCGGTAAGATAATCGTTGAGTAACGTGACCAGATCGGCTGGTTTCATTTTTTCTGAAATGGCCGTAAA
The DNA here is from genome assembly GCF_013389365.1 of Desulfobacter latus. Taxonomy (GTDB): domain Bacteria; phylum Desulfobacterota; class Desulfobacteria; order Desulfobacterales; family Desulfobacteraceae; genus Desulfobacter; species Desulfobacter latus. The sequence goes on along the minus strand of NZ_JACADJ010000001.1, from coordinate 105,592 downwards.
ATTTTCAAGATCGGCAAAAAGCACCGTAATAATACGTTCTTCTCCGCCCCAGTTCAGTAATTCCGGATTTGAAAGCATTTTGAGAACAACTTTCTCAGGAACATATCTGGAAAAAGCACTTTTTATAAATGCCCGGTCCTTGGAAACAATAATTTCCGACCCAATAATCAACCCCAGAAAAATAAACCCCGTACTACTGAAAATAGTAAACACCGGCACAAGCGAAAATTGAATAATGTCAAACCATGCAATGCCGATGACGGCTGCGAAAACAAGACAGCCGGTACCATAAAATATCCAGGGAGGTTTCAAGAAAGCCGACAACACCAATATTGTACCCATTGCCAATATGAAACCAAGGGTTTTTTCAAATGACCACCCGGCATAAAAAGAATGGGTCAACAGGCCGTTCAGCAATGCCGTATGCATCTCAATCAGCGATGCGCTGTGTTCAAGCGGGGTTTGCCCCAGATCGGAAATACCGCTGGAAACATCTCCGATAAAAACAAATTTTCCTTCAAAAAAATCCGTCAAATTTCCCCTTAAATTTTTATCGTCATAATATTGCAACAGGGTGTGTATCCCCATTTTTTTGAATCCATTATGCCAATCCTGTGCATATGGAATAAAGGTCCGCCCTTGGTTATCTATCGGTATAATGATATCCGTTTCAAGAAAATTGTGTTTTGTTGCCGGAATAACAATTTTTTCACCCCAATGAACGGTGATCTCATCAAAGGATATCCCGGCATAATCCAGAAACATGGACAACGACAGGGTTGGAAAATAGGAATCATCCACTCTCAGGAGCATTGCATTATGTCGAAATACGCCGTCAGGATCACTCATCGCGCTGATGTGTCCTGAGTTAAAAGCCGCCCTGGAAAATTTGTCTGCCTGCATCAAGGCCCTGACCGCATAAAAGGGATGGGATTCCCCTTTTTCTATGGGTTTGAAAAGATAATCAAAGCGAAATCGTTCATATGCGGAACCTGTTTCCCATTTAAAAGATCTCTTCTGATTTGAACAGTCAAGACCAATGGGCAGATATACATTTCCAAGATCCTGTATACTTTTTACCAGACACTGGTCGGCGTCTGCCTTTCCCGGGCGGGCAAAGATGATATCATACGCCAACGCCGCCACCCCCAGTTTGTTCAAAACATCATTCACCTTTGCCATATAGGCGCGATCCAGAATGTTTTTGTCGACATAATCATAACTGTCATTGGTGATGAGAACATAGGCAATTTTCGGGGATAATGGCGGGCCATGCCCTGATTGAACCGCATACCGGTAAAAAGAATCAAGCATCTGAAAATTATAACGGCTCCATACATTCCCCCGTCCCAAAAACCAAAAGGCTGAAACCGTCCATAAAAGGAAGAGGCCTAAAACTGTTATGAATTTTAAATCTTTTTTATTTTTTAACCCGAAATTCATATGTTCTGACTAGAATATGGTTTCCGGAAAAGATAGGTAACGCCTGAATGAACACATCCGTATCAGATTTATTGCCCCTGTCATTACCGGCAAAGGATTTATTGCCCCTGACATTACCGGCAATGGCAAATGGTTTTTCAATGCGCTGGCTCAAATCAATCTTGCTTTTTTGTCGTAAGGCCGTTTCATAGGCCGCCCATTTATGATGAGAAATTGATCCGGATCCGAATAACTCCGACATTTCAATGAGTTCATCCGGGCTGCAGACAATACTAAACCCTTCAATAGGACTTTTGCCATCCACTTGATAAAAATCTTTACGGGAAGGAATGGTCAAATGAGTGACCTTGGGGGAGTTGTCTTTTGCCGTGTTTAACAGGGTTGCCGTGGTATAATCCGTATGAACGACATAAACATGAAACGGTTCTTCCGGTAGTACATAAATACGCAAAAAATCAGATGTGCGAACCCGGTCCATTGATTTTGCACGTTTAATGTTGTCATCAGATTTAATCTGTATGCCGATTTTTGCCCTGACCCTTCTTTCCTCAGACAGACTATGTGTGAAACCGACAGCTGTTAAAATAAAGGACGCCATCAATATAGTGCTGATTTTACAAGAAACATTCATGAATTTCTCCATAATTTTATTTTTTTCCCTGAAAAAACATATTCTTTAATTATTCTATAACCAGTTGCCGATCAATAAAAAAGGGGCCCAGTAGAATGGATGGCTATAACGGGAGTCATGGATCAGCCGGTTCTGGGCAATCTGCAGGGCGCGGGCCTTGGAAAAAGACGGCGTTTGAAATTTTTTATAAAATTCCGTAACCAGAAGCGATGTGGCCCTGTCATCAATGAACCAAAGGCTGGCCAGGGCGCTTAGTGCGCCGGATCGGATGGCGATACCGGCCAATCCCAGGGCGGCCCGGTCGTCCCCCACAGCGGTCTGGCAGGCGCTCAGGGTTAACAGTTCCACCGGTTCTTTTTTCAGCTTGCGAATTCTCATCAGATCTTCAAGCATATCCATGGTCAACCTGTTATCATAGGTCAGTAAAAATGTTTTATTATGATCCCGGTTAAATTGTCCGTGAGACGCGATATGAACAACGGAATAAGGCTTTTTTCTAAATATGTCTTGAACGTTCGACAAGGTAAAGGTTTGATTTTTAAACACATCACAGGGATAAAGAGTTTGGAGTGCATCCAGTTCAAAATCGACATTGGGCAGGGCGGGAAACCCCTGCACGCCTTCGGTCAAACCACTGAGCATCAGGCGGCTGTTTTTTTCAGGAGCCGGACGGGTCAGGGCGGTAAAGGTCAGCCCCGGCGTGACGGCCACGGCATATTTTTCAACAAGAAATTTCTCACCATCATGAAGTGCTGCCATGGGAATGGTCCGCAATGCCCCGTCCGGTATGAAAACCAATGTTGTGATGTGCTGTTCGGCCAGCTGTTTTTCCAGGGGATGAATCAGCCGGCGGTAAAGCTGCTTTGCAGATGCCATATAATCCCCGGATAAGGGAGATTCCAGTTGCTGCCTGAACCCCTTGATCTGCTTTGCAATGGTATTGGCATCAATGGGTATGGTCTCCTGCCTGAGACCATCGGGGAGCGTAACCAGTATTTCCATTCGGTCCGGAAGCAGGATCGGATAAAAGATTGCCGTCTGTTTAAAGTGTTTATCCAGATTGAATTCGGTACTTTCAAGGGACGTGATACATTCATCCTGGAAATAGTCCTGAAGTTCAACCGCTTTGAGCTGCTCAATGGTGTCCCTGGCTTCCCGAAGATCGTCTTTGGACTGCTTTGAACCTCGGTTTAAGGCGCTTCGCCGGAGCAGGAGGTCTGCCAGCTCAAAATAGACAGGCCCCACCACTTCCCGGAAAGAGAGCTGCCGGTTTTGGTTGCAATGAACGGAAATGTCGTCCCGGATGATGTCAAGGGTATTGATGGTGCGCCGGTACGCCTCAATGGCCCGGTCCATATGTCCCTGTGCCTTGAGAAGCCGCCCGGTCTGCCATTGCCATTGATATAGAACCTGTTTTATATCGGCTTTCTGGGCTGCAAACAGGGCCTGTCGTGTTAACTGCAGGGCCTCGTTATATCGACGGCTTTTTTCATACAAGTGCCCCATATATCCCAGGGCATGGGACAAGGCCGTCATATCATCCAGGTTCATGGCAACTTGTTTGGCTGTATTCAAGGTGTCATGGGCCATAAGGATGATCTCTTCCCGGCGATGGTCCAAAACGGTATGAAATGCCTGAAGTTTGACCATCTGTTTTGCAATGGCGATCAGGCAAAACGCTTTATCATGGCTGTCCGGCAGGTGTTCGGCGCTATTTTTTGCATCTTTGAGCAGGGTCAGGGCGTTTTGGTAATTCTTTTGTATATAATGAATTTTAGCCATGTTGATCATATTCTTGAGCTGTGACACCGGACGGTTTATCTGCTGAAACAGGTCATCGCTTTTTTTATAAGCATCCACTGCACCATCATAATCCTGTTGCACCGTGAGCATGTTTCCCATGGCCGTGAGTACACTTGCCGTTAACTGGCGATTTTTCGCGTCCTTTGCCGACATCAATGCGTTTCTCAGATGCGCCCCGGCAGGTTCGGTTCTCCCCTGGGAGAGGTACAACTGTCCCAGGCCCAGATGAACCCGGGCAGCCCACAACGGGTTTTGTTGGTTTTGCGCCGGGGTCAATGCCGACCGGAGGTTCTCCTCGGCAAGCTGATGATGGCCCATAACACGATACGCCTCAGCCGTGCGACAGCTGATATCAATTATTTTTTTTATGTTTTGATCCGCCTGGTATAATTTCTCGGCAGCATCCCATTGATCAATGGCAGCGACAAAATCACCCCGTCCAAATGCGGTATTTGCCTTTTTCATAAGGTCATCCGCAGAAAGGGCCTGCAAGGACAATGCGCTTGCAGAATCACATCCTGCAAGGCCGTCCGCCGGCGCTTCGACGGCCGCCAAGGTAAAAAAAATAAATTGCAAAATCAGGCATATAAAATTTTTATGGCTTGCACTACATCTTTTGAGCATATTTAAAGCTCCTTGTCTATTTTGCCGGCATGTCTTCAGACGCATCATCAAAATCAAAATAAACGTTGGACATGAAATCATCGGGCGCTGAACGCCGTCCCCCCCGGCCTGTGACAACCAAACTGCTGGATGTATCCATAGTTTTCAAGGCGCAGGAACTGTGCAAAAGCGCTGTAACATCCAGATCAGGGATTTTCAGGCCGGCCAGCCCGCCGGAAATATCCGTATCCGGTGAATCAATCTGAACGGTTCCGTCAATACCAAGCTGAGAAGATGCCATCACCGTGCTTTCCGGATCGGCTAAAAAATAATCCGAAACAATATGGATATTGCCGCCCTTGCCTTCAAAGGCATTGGCAATGATCCGGCTGTGGTTCAGTATAACAAAGCAAGGATCAATCTCAATGTTGCCGCCGTTGCCCAACCCGCCTTGAACCGATGTGGTAATCCGGCTGTCAAGCAGGTACAAATGATTGACGGTGTTCAGGGTAATATTTCCGCCATCGGCATCCAGGCTTTCCGTGGTAATGCGGCTGCCGTACAGTGAAATAGCGTCATCGGTTTGGATGGTGATACTCCCGGCCTGGCCGGTGCCTGTGCTTTGGGCACGGATGGCGGCATGGGGCTGCATATCTACCAGAGAGGCGTCAATGCGGATACTGCCGCCACTGCCGGTGCCGTCAAGGCTTGAGGTATTGATTTCCCCGCCATGTGCCATGGTTAACATGGGTGTGGCAATAAAAATTTTTCCGGCATCTCCGCTATCCTTTGTTCTGCTTTGAATACCACTCAACTGCTCTTCATTGTAATTTCCCGAAACGGCAATCTGTTTTGATGCTAAAATGTTGATATCTCCGCCACTGCCGGTGCCGGAGGTTGTGGCGTTGACCTGGCCGCCCTTGGCCAATGTCAATGTTTCCACATCCATCTGGATATTACCGCCGTTTCCGTCATTTGTCGTCGTCGCCTGAATCCATCCCCCGTCACTGATCCTCACGTTCGGGGAAGATAAGACTAAATTTCCCCCATTGCCGCTGCTGCCTGTACTGACGGACAGAAAACTGGAAATATCTCCGCCATTATCGGTTCCGGAAATAACGATGGCATCTGTTGCCGTAATGTTCACACTGCCCCCCTGCCCGGTTGTTTCACCCGTACCGGTTGAAAGGTCTATATTCCATGTTGTGTTCGTCTCTTCAATGATGTCCGGATCAACACCGAACACATCGGCGGAAATTCCGGCACCGCCGGTAATGATCAATTGATCCGTTTTGACTGTAATATCGCCCCCATGACCACTGCCGGTGATATCGGCATTAATATAAGTCTCATTTCCTTCAAGGGTCAGGGTGGAACAGGCAATATCAATGTCTCCGGCATTCCCGCTGCCAAAGGAAAACGCCTCAATCTTTCCTTCGTCTGCAAGTGTAATCCGCGGTGCGGATAATGAAATGGTTCCGGCATTACCATTTTCCCAAGTCATTGCACTAATCAAGGCATTATAGAATTGCCCGGGTCCTGCTTCAACGGATCCTGAAATGTCAATGAACTCCAACGCAGACACCGTAATATTCCCGCCATTCCCCTGATCATTTGCTGACGCATGGATCATTCCACCATCCTGGAGGAGCAGGCTGGATACATTGAGATCAATATCGCCGGCGTCTCCACGACCGTCGCTGCTTGCCGCAATTCCCCCGGTATCTGTAAGGGTTAGGGTTCCGGTGTTGATTTTAATATTGCCGGCATCACCGTTTCCTATTGTCAGGCTTTCGATTGAACTGGAAAAATCGGATTGAAACCCGGCAATGGTTACCGAGTCACCGGCCTGGATGCTGATATCTGCGGCCTGTCCGTCCCCCATGGCAATTGAAAAAATTTTTCCAGCGTCGGCCAGGTTGAGGGTGGTGGAAACGATATCAATCTGACCGGCATCAAGGCCTGCCGCGTTCGGTGCATACGCAAAAATACAGCTGCCGGTTGCAGATTCATTTTCCCCCAGGACCATGGTTCCGGAAATATTGATGGAGTCCTGCGCATGAATGTTCAGATCGCCGCCCTGTCCTGATGATATGCTGCCAACGCAGATCGCCCCCCCATCCGTTAATTCCAGACTGCCTACATTAAGATCAACCCGGGAGCCTGTTCCGCTGCCATGGGTCTCCGCTTGAACCATCCCCCCTTCCTCAAGAATCAACGTCTCTGCCGAAATCATAAGATTGCTGCCACTGCCGCTTGCTGAAGATGTCACTCTGGTGTCGATATCCGTACCATAATTCCCCTGACCGGATATCATCACGGAATTCTGGGCGTTGATACTCAGGTTTCCGCCGCTGCCGGAACCATAAACCTGGGTATCGATGGTTCCGCCATTGGAAATTTCCAAGTCCGTAACATCGATATTGATGTCAGACCCCTTGCCGTCTCCGCCAGTCGCACCAGAGACAGTGCCAGCATCGGTAATGGTCAGCGCTCCGCGCAATTCAATATCAATGACCCCGCCGTCCTTATCGCCAAAGGTTTCCGACCGGACATGGGAATTATTGATCTCAAAATGATTGCCCCGGATATAGATATCTCCTCCGCCCAAACCAGCGGCATCGCCGGAATCACTGGTATAGATATTGGCATTCTCTTTCATCTCAATATCGCCCAGCTGCTTAAAACCACTTATATCCATACGATCAATATCCACTTCTCCGGCGCTATTCACTGCAGCTGCATTGATCCGCCCTCCTTTGGCGGCAAGAATACCGCCGGTGATTGTAATATCACCGGCCACCACGGATAAGGTTTCGCCTTTGGGCGCCCACAACTCCCCCTCGACACTGATCGCTGTGGCGGGATTCTTCCCCAGGAATCCAAATGCCTCCGGCTGCGCAGACGTCAGTACACTGTTTTGGGGGTCGGACGCATCAAACCGGCCGTTGTCAGAGAATCGAAGGTAATCAGCCGTACTCACACGAAATGATCCACTGATCTCCAAGGAGGCATTGGGTCCGAACATAACCCCGGCCGGGTTCAGGAAAAAAAAGTCCGCGCCGCTGATGCCGGATTTGAGTATACCATCAATAGAGGATGCGCTGCCGCCGGTCACCCGGGATATGATGTTTTGAATGCCGGCCGGCCCGCTGAATGTTGCGCTTTCCCCGGTGTTGATATTAAAGGTCTTAAAGCTGTGAAACAGATTGCCGCCGACCTGCTGACCCAGATCACTGGAAACGGCATAATCCGGCCCGGAAAGTGACATAGCCGATCCTATGGTGCCGTCTGTTACAATCTTTGCACAGGCATTCTGAAATTGTACAATAAAAATCCATGGAACCCATAAAATAATAAAAAAAACAAGACATATACGATAGATAAAGGTCATCTTTATATATTATCTCCTCACAAGTTTTATAGAAAACGCCAGGTCAGCAGAAAATGAATACCATCGTTTTGAAGATCATAATCAGGATAATCCATCTCCCGCAGGGCCTTGGCCCAGTAAACTTCCGCATGGAGTGCAGACCCCGGATCCCACCGAATGCCGATGCCTGCACTGGAAATCGTTTCAGGGTCAGGGGTTGTGGTATCGGTATTGCCGGACCATCCCCAATCCACAAAGGGGGCCAGTTGAACCCATCCGTCTTCACGGGTCTTTCCGGTAAAGGAAAGCGGCATGCGGAACACAGGAATACGAAATTCAAGGGAGGTAAAAGCCCCGTTATCCCGGACCAGTTCATTTTCGCGGTACCCCCTGACGCTGTTTAACCCGCCCAGGGAAAATTTTTCCAGGGGCAGAAGGGGATCGGCAGACAATTGAATATTGGTTCGAAAAATAACCTGGCTTTTTTCAGGCACTTTCAGGCGTCTGGCCCACTGAAACTGCCCCAGCCAGGCAAAAAATTGTCCGTCGGGATCTGAATCGTGGGATGTGGCGCCCATGGCATGAATCCCTAAGCTGAATACCGACCGTGCCGCAAACACCTGTGTGGGTCTTCGCAAAGACCATTCCTGGGAAAAACGTAACACTGTTACATCACATTCGCCATCTTCGACACCCGGGGAAAAGGAAAACGGTTCTCCCAGCAAAAAGGTTTCGCTGTGCCGTGTCTCAACAGCCAGTGACAACGCCACTTCCTGGTTAACCATTTGATAAAACGGGTGCCTGATGCGCAATCCCCAGGTTTCTGCGTTGCTCTCAATATCAATGCTGTCAAAAGGGGCTTCAATGATATTTGCATTATTTTTATCATAATACAGAGATATGCTGGTATCCTGCGCAGTAACCGGAAGCGTATAGTACGCAGAGTAATTATCAGCCCCTTCACTTACCCCATAGGAAACTCCCAGGGTGTCTCCCCACCCGGACAGATTGTGGTGGGCCCCATACAATTCCAGGTGTTGTGACCCCACGCTTGGCGATTCACTGTTACTGTATTTCATCCCCAGTTCATAAGGGGGCGCTTCTTCCACCTTTACATTGAGACGGCCTTGTCCAAGATGAATACCCGGGCCGAATTCCCCGTTAATACGCTGGATCAGACGATTTTGATGCAGCAGGTTGAACTGTTGTTTTAGCCGGCTGATATTAAACGGGGGATCTGCACCCAGAAGAATACGTTTGCGAATATAACCGGAACGCAGCCGGGTATTTCCCGTTATGTTGATCGTTGTCAGGCAGCCCTCAATGATATGAATTTCAACGACCCCGCCGGTTATCTTTTGATCCGGAATTATCGCTCCGGAGTTCAGGTATCCTTTGTTGACATAATAACGTGTCAATTTATGGCGCAGTTCCTGAAGTTCTGCAAAAAGCAGATAGCGATGCTCATAATTTTTGAGTAAAAATTTTAAATCCGTATCACTGAAGATGGTATTGCCAATCAGTTTAATCTGACGCACAAAAACACGGGGGGCTGATGACAGATCCGGGACATCACCATTTTCCCCAAAGGGTGGTGCCGGAACCACGGGAAGAATATCATCAGGCAGAGGCGCGTTATCTTTATTTTCCGGCAGTTCAAGGGGGGGATTTTGAGGGCGGTGTATGATATTCAATCCCCTTTGCGTTCCGGTTGACGGCATAGGAGACCCAGCCAAGGCCGTTGTACTGCAAAATAAAATCCCAATTAGGCAGAAAAAATGGTGATTTAGTCGTTTGCTCATCATAACTCACTCTATATCCAATCATGTTTCCTTAGGAATCGGCACAACGTATAAGATACCCAATTAGAATTGTCAAATCTGGGGCCTACAATGCAGTGCGGACTTTTCGGCTTTGATCATCATTTGGATCACCGTGTAGGTTGGGTTGAACGAAGTGAAACCCAACATTTTGTATTTGTTGGGTTTCGTTCCTCAACCCAACCTACCTTCCACGTATTGGCCGAAACAATGATCAAGGCCGACTTTTCAATGATAAAGATTGTCATCCGTTTATTATTTTGATACAGTCCTGCTGATTTTTGTTCGTGTCTGTTTTTTCTCAATTTTTTTTTAGGGCACCGCATGGACAAGGAATTTTTTAATAAATTCTCCGAAAATATACGTTTGGGCAAATTAGTACACTCGATTGTAACCGACGTGAAGACTTATGCTCAGGAGCAAATAGAAAATATTAAAAAGTTATCCGAAGTCGGGATGGCCTTGTCCGTTGAAAAGGACATGAATAGACTGTTCGAGATGATTCTGAATGAGGCACGTCGGTTTTGCCGGGCTGAGGCAGGAACTCTGTATATTCTTGATAGAGAAAAACAAAGCCTTAAATTTGAAGTCTGTCAAAACGATCGGATCAATATCGGAATGGAAGATCAGGGCCAACCCCCAATTCAACTGCCCGATGTGCCTTTATATATAAATAATCAACCCAATCATTCAAATGTTTCCTCCCATGCCGCCCTGAACAAATCCATCGTCAATCTGCCGGATATTTATAATCTGGCCGATAAGGTAGAATACCGTGACCTGAGTTTTAAAGGGACAATGAAATATGATCGGATCACAGGATTCCAGACCCGGTCCATGCTGGTGATCCCAATGAAAAACCATGAAGACCGGATCATCGGTGTGCTTCAGTTGATTAACGCACGGGATGAAGAAACAGGTGAAATAATACCTTTTTCAGAAGAAATCCTGGGCATTGTATCTTCCCTGGCGTCCCAGGCTGCCGTTGCTTTGACCAACACACAGCTAATCAGTGAACTCAAGGCACTGTTACATGCCTTTATCAAAAGCATTGCAACGGCCATTGATGAAAAATCGGCATATACGGGCGGACATATCAGGCGGGTCGTTGAGCTGACAAGGATGATGGCTGAAGATATTAATGCATCCAAATCCGAGGCATTTAAAGATGTTTGCCTGAGTGAGGCGCAATTGGAAGAACTTCATATGGCGGCCTGGATGCATGATGTGGGCAAAATTACCACCCCTGAATTTGTGATGGATAAATCCACTAAACTGGAGACGATCTTCGATCGTATTGATCTTGTCAAAACCCGGTTTGAATTAATAAAAGAGGGGGTTAAAAACAAATATGCAGAAGAAATGGTAAAATTTGCCGTATCCCGCAGGCGCAGCCCCGGTATGTTTGAGCAGCTTGAGATGGCGCGGGATAAAAAAATATTAGAAATACAAAATGATTTTGAATTTATAGAATACTGCAATGATGCAAAGGATCATATGTCCGATGAAAACATTGAACGGATAAAAGATATCGGCAGAAAAACATATATGCTCAATGGAGAAGAACATCCGTTCCTGACTAAAAATGAAATCCGTAACCTCTGCATCAGAAAAGGCACGCTGACGGAAAGCGAACGAAAACAAATCGAAAATCATGCAAAAATGACCTTTGATATCATCAGCCAGCTGCCGTTTCCCGAAAACCTCGCCCATGTAGCTGAATATGCGGCCTCCCATCATGAAAAGCTTGACGGCAGTGGTTACCCGCAGGGACTTGACAGCGACACCCTTCCCCTTCAATCGCGGATTATTGCCATTGCCGATATTTTTGAAGCCCTGACAGCCAAGGACCGGCCCTATAAAACCCCCATGCCCTTGTCCCAAAGTCTTAAAATTTTAGAATTCATGAAAAAAGACAATCATATTGATTCAGATATACTGGAACTTTTTATCAAAAACAGGCGGTTTCTTGAATATGCTGAAAAGGAGATGAACCCCGAGCAGATTGATATCGAATGTATGAACTTTTGATTCAAACGGGAATATAATGGACCGTTGTCTGAAACAATTTGGACACTATGTGAACTGTTCCCCAAAGCAGCTGGAAAGATATTTGGAGATACAGGCACAAAGGCGTAATAAAGCTATAGATCTCAGCAGACTTGGAGACATCATGGTGGATGTGGATATTGTTTTTGCCAACAATGGGGTGCTTGATAAATATATCGGTGACGGTCTGATGTCCGTATTTGGTATTCCTTTTGCAAAGAATGATGATGCCGTAAGGGCGGTAAGGACAGCCCTGCAGATGCGCTATGCCCTTGCCGAGTTTAACCGGGGCAGGGAAGCCAAAGGAGAAGCGCCCATCCGTATCGGTATCGGTATATGTACCGGCAATGTGGTATCCGGAAATATCGGCTCGGAAAAACGCATGGAATATACTGTCATCGGAGACGGCGTCAATACGGCCGCAAGACTGGAAAGCCTGACAAAAAAACTGGGCACCGATATCTTGATCAGCGGATCAACATACCGGGAAGTAAAAGATCAATTTAAAACAAGGGAAATTGCAAAAACTTCGGTCAAGGGGAAACAAAAACAAATTGCTGTTTACCAGGTCATATCCGAATGAAAAGGAATTTGTAGCTGATGAAAACGGAAGAATATATTAAAACCCTGTGAGGTCACTTGCTCATATGGGTAAAAACACCATCCCAGTCTTCCTCCGGGGACTCTTCCAGATAATGTCGGCAGCGGTCCATGTAGAGAGAATAAATCTTTTTTCCGGAGTGCGCCGCCCCAAGAGAAGAAAAAATCCCCAAGGCTTGATCAAACTTTCTTTTTTTATATAAAGAAAGTCCCCTGTTATACTCTTTTAGCTCTTGTGCCAGTTGTTCCTTATGTCCGGAGTCGGGAGCCAGGACCGTATAAATACCCACGGGTTCATTTTTGCCTTTGACCCTTACCCGGTCAAGTTCCTGGAAAATCCAGGACCGGCCTGTGTTTTTTTTTACCGATTCACTGACAACCAGACCAACACCATAAAACTTGGTCAGCCCTTCCAGGCGGGAAGCCAGGTTTACGTTGTCCCCAATAATGGTGTAGTCGAACAGATCTACAGATCCCATATTCCCCACCCTGCACTGGCCTGTATGGATACCGATGCCGATGGCGATTTCAATTCCGTATTTTTTAATGAACTCCTTATTGAGTTCCTTGACTGATTCCAGCATTTCAAGCCCGGTTTTAACTGCCAGATCCTGATGATTTTTTACATCCAGGGGAGCATTCCAAAAACACATCACGGCATCACCGATGAATTTATCCAACGTACCTTTATTTTTGATGATGCCCCGGGTCACCGGTGTAAAGTAATCGTGGAGGAGATTGGTGATCCGTGTGGGAGACAATTTCTCGGACAGGCTGGTAAACCCCCTGATATCAGAAAACATGATTGATATCTCTTTTTCCTGTCCTTCAAGGCTGAGCTTTTCGGGAGAACGGGCAATTTCATCGACAACAGTTTTAGATACATACCGGCTGAATGCAGACCTGTAAAACCGCCGCTTACGTTCCGACAACCAGAATCGAAATAAATTAAGAAAGGAAAAATTGCAACCCATCACCAATAATGAGAAAAACGGAGATATCCATATCTGACGGGATTCAAGGCCCCAGATGCTTGCGTACCACGCAAGTCCGGCCAAAAGCCCGGTAATGGGTAAAATCAGCCTCCCTTCTGTCGATCCGATGATGCTGGTTAAAACCCCCCATACCAGTATACCTGCAAGCTCCAGTCCGGGCACCCAGTCAGGGCGGCTTACAGAGGACTGGGTAAGAATATTGTGTATAATGGTGGCGTTGACCTCAATTCCGGGAAAAACATCATCCAGGGGGGATGTCCTTTGATCCATAAGGCCTGCAGCCGAGGATCCGATAAGAACAATTTTATTTTTGAATGTGTCCGGACTCACTTTGTCTTCCAGCACCCTGCCGGCCGACACATAGGGAAACTGATAAGATGGACCTTTATAGTTGATCAGCATCGCCCCGTCGGCTTCCAGGGGAACCATAAGGTTTCCGATCACAAGGGATTCGACCCCCCCGCTGCCCACTTGAATAACAGGATCGGGAATTCTGCCCTCAAAGGCTTTGAGAATGGTGGCCAGGGACAGGTGTGGATAGAGTTTGTCCTGCCAGGATATCACCAAGGGTACCCTTCGGACTACGCCGTCTACATCAGTCAGGGCGTTCATAAATCCGGCCCCGGTTCCTTTGTCCATAAGTACGGAAAGTGGTGGAATGGCACGGATAGCGCTGATTAATGAGGCATGTGCCGGTCCTGCCCCAGGAGCGCTGACCTGGGTAAAGTTCAAGGGAGGCACCTTTCCTGGACGGCTTCCTCCCCTGTCTTCTCTGAAATAAAAGGAATATCCCAGAACAAAGGGGCCGGTTTCCAATACATTTGCCAGCAGGGTATCATTATCCATGAGCTGATTAGGCAGGCCGGTAAATTCCAGGTCTACCTTAAGATCTTTTTTTAAAGCTGCTTTTAATACGGCAGGGGAGGTATGATCTTTTTCTCCAAACAGGATATCATTGCCCACGGCCAAGGCGCCGGCCATCTGCAGTTTTTTAAGGAGCAGGGCCAACCGATATCTGGGCCAGGGCCACTGCCCGACATTTTCAAGGCTGTATTCGTCAATATCCACAATGACAACCGGACTTTTATCCAGGGGCGTGTATGTCTGATGAACAAATACATCGTAAAGTTTTAATTCCATGAATTCCAGGTAAACCGGCTTAAAGACATATACGCCGGCCAAGGCCAGTGTCAGGACAATTCCGGCCAGGAAAACCAGCCACTGTCCCCTGGCAAGGCCTTTGGCATTTTTTTTCATTGCTACTTTTCCTTCTTTTTTCTCCCTTGATATTTAGTTACGTTTAATTCTTGACAAAGTCAAATCCTTGATGTTTATTTCGTGGTGGATTGTTCATAACTAACTTAGCATAATACAGACAACGGCGTTCCAGGGGAGCATTGCCTGCCGTCGAAAAATTCCATTAAAAAGGAACAGCAGATGAAAAAAACGCTTTTTGCAGTAATGCTGGTCATGGGCGGTGCAGTTTTTTTATGCTCACCCCGGCTATGGGCAGATTCCGAGATTTTTAATCCCAGTCCTGAGATACTTATGTCTAATCTATTGACAAACCATGAAGAAATACGAACATACCGGCAGGGGGTAAAACAGGCCCAAGGGCTGGTGCGGCAAAGCAGGGGGCTTTATTATCCTTCCCTGAACCTGTATGGAGATACGGGATTTGAAAAAATTGATAAAGAATACCATGATGATACCGACGAATTCAGACACCAGGTGACCCTGCGGGGCACCCAGTTGATCACGGATTTCGGCAAGACCACCGGGACAATAAAAAAAGACCGCTTATTCCTTGAGCAGTCTAAAGCAACGCTTGAACTGACCCGCCAAAGGCTGATGCGGGACGGCATTGCCGCTTATATAAATATTGTCAAGGCCAGGGAACGGATAAAAACCGCCCAATATTCAGAAGCCCGGATCAAGGAACTGACCGGCATTGAAAAAACCCTTGTGGAAAAGGGGGCAGGGTTAAGCTCAAACGTTCTCCAGGCAAAATCCCACTTGGCCGGTGCCATGGCCCTGAGAGTAAAAGCCCAGGGGGAACTTGAAATTGCCCAAAACCGTTTTCAAGCCCTGTTTTATCATTTTCCCACGAACGCGGATGTCAATACATTTCAAAAAATTGCCTTTCCGGGGGCGTTGATTCCGGGTACATTGGATGATTCCCTGGCCCAGGCAAACAAAGCCTTTCCGGAAATACAAATCAGCCGCCTGGACCTTGAGATGGGACGTGAGGCCGTGCAGATTTCAAAGTCCACGTTTTATCCCACCCTCAATCTTTTCGCCGAAGCCATCCATGCCGATAATGACAACGGCAGTCAGGGGGAACGAAAGGATTATTCCACGGGTATTGAATTCCAATACAATTTATTCAACGGCGGCAGTGACACGGCCGCTGTCAAAAGTGCTCTGGCCATACGGGATGGCGCATCAAGCAGACTTGAACATATTAAAAAACAGGTCAGGGAACAGGTCAGAAACAGCTGGAACCAGCTGGCCACCCTCAGACAGAGAAAAGAACTGTTAGACCAGCAGACGGATATCCTTAAAAATTTTCTGGAATTGGCTAAAAAAGAGAGAACAATGGGGGTCCGCCCTCTGCTGGATGTCCTGTCCGGGGAGGTGAATTACATTAATGCCCGGGGCGAGGCCATTGCTGCACAAGAGGATATGAAAATCGCCGCATTTAACCTGATTTATGCCATGGGCGCCATGAACATTGATATTTTTACCCCTTAACCCTGACGACGCCCACACAAACCCTGTCGGCCTGATCTGAAAAATATGATAGAACTGCTCAAGCGATTGTTCCACCGGCCGCTGCTTGCCCTGGAAATCCTGGCGGCCACCTTTTTGACCAGCCTGCTGACCCTGGCCATGCCTCTGTATGTGATTCAGATTTTAAACCGGTATGTCAGCTACGGCTTTAACGGAACCTTGATCACCCTGACATCGGGCATGCTCATTGCTATTTTTCTGCAGCTGGGCTTAAGAATGCTGCGCACCCGCATGGCGGTTGCCGTCAACCAGGTGCCCAACCACAGGCTTGCCCAGGATATGATCACCCTTGTATTCAGGGCCGGCGACCAGGAAGCGGAAACAAAATCCAGGCTTTCCCAGGGGTTAAATCATGTGGATACCATACACCAGGCCTATGATGCCCATACCCTGACTGCTGTTCTTGACGCCCCTTTTTCCCTTGTATTTATCGGTGTCATTTATCTGCTGCACCCGGTACTTGCAGCCGCGGCCTGTATGGGTATCGCCCTGGCCCTGATATTCGGATGGCTGACGACCCGCAGGTCAGCCGGACTGGCGTCGGCCCTCTTAACTGCCCGATCAGAGCAAAAGCGGTTGAACCTGTCCGGGATCAATGGCCTGGAAACAGTACGGGCTTTTTGTGCCGGTTCTTTTCTATGGCAGAAGTGGGTGCCGGAAACAAAAAAAATCAACCGGCTCCAGAACCGGATGTCGGCGGCCAGGGAGCTGGGCCAGTCTGTGACCATGGCCTGCAACAGCCTCTCAAGCCTGTTGATATATGCTGTGGGCGCCGTGCTGGTGGTTCAGGGCAACCTTACTGTGGGTGCCCTGATCGGTACTAATATCCTGTCCGCCAGGGCCTTTCAAAACGCATCCAAACTGGTTCAGGCCATGTTTTCCCTGTCAAAGGCAAACCGGGCATTTAAGGAACTTACGGCATTAAAGGCGTTTCCCCTGGAGCTGGAAGCGGATGATGACAGGCAGTTTTCACCTTTTAAGGGTCATATCGCATTCAAGGATCTGGGATTTTCATACAGGGGAACAAACACCCCTGTATTTGAGTCCCTGACCCTGACCCTTGAGCCGGGGCAGGTGATGGTGGTGTGCGGAAAAAACGGTTCGGGCAAATCGACCCTGGCCAGACTGCTGATGGGCCTGGAAAAACCGGGCCGGGGGGCCATCCTTGTGGACCATGTAAATATCAGGCAGTTCCCACCGGCCTGGTGGCGGCGCCAGATCATCTATCTGCCCCAGGAACCGGTATTTATAGAGGGGTCCATCCAGGAAAATATCACCCTGATGAATCCGGAACTTTCATTGGATCAGCTCAACGCCCTGGTTATACGGGCCGGACTCAAGGATTTTCTGGATAAAACCCCGGCCGGACTTGCAACGCCTTTGTCCGACAATGAAAAAAATTTTCCTTTCGGGATCCGGAAACGAATAGCCCTGGCCAGGGCCCTGGCCGGCGGTGGACGCCTCGTGGTGCTGGACGCCCCTACCGAAAGCCTGGATGAAACCGGAAAAGCCGCCATATACCGGCTGATGAATGATATGGCAAAAACCCAAAGAACCATGGTGATTTTCACCAACGATCCCAAGATCATCAAAGGTGCCACCATGGTCCTGGATATGGACAGCACCCCGGTACCGGAAATCAAATATTCTCCCATGGTGCAGGGGAATAGGGAAATAAAGAAAGTACCTGATCATGCGTGATTCAGACGATCTGCCCCGAACCACCCATCTATTTTTTTTACTGCTGGCACTCATGTGCATCCTGTTCATCGTCTGGGGCCATCAGGGTCGTCTGGACATTGTTTCCCTGGCCACAGGCGAGGTGGTGCCCACGGGAAAAATCAAGCATGTCCAGCATTTTGAGGGGGGCATTATCCGGGCCATCAAGGTGGCCGAAGGCCAGGCCGTTTCCGTGGGCCAGCCTCTGATGGCGCTTGAGCAGCTCAGAAGCGGCGCCAGCCTGGAAGAGATCAATGCCAGGGTGGAAAGTCTGACCCTGGATGCGGCAAGATTTGAGGCCTTGCGCCAGGACCTGGACCAGCCTGTCATTCCTCAAAATATGGAACAGACCCATCCGGACCTGGTCCGGGAAGCCCTGGAGCTGTTTTATGCCGGCAAAAAAAGCTTTGAAAGCAAATGCAGTAAATTAAAGACCATTATCAGCCAGCGGGAGCAGCGGATTAAATCCATCCAGGCCCAACTGGCCAACAAGCTTGAACGTCTACCGCTGCTGGAAGAAGAGCTGGCCCTGAGTGAGGACCTGCTCAAAGACAACCTGACCACCAGAATCAAACACCTGGGCATCTTAAACCGGAAAAAAGAGATCCAGGGCCTGATTCTTAAGGACAAATCAGCCCTGAAAGAGTCACGTCATGCCCTGAACGAAACCAAAGAAAAGCTCAATGAAGCCGTTCATCTCTTCAGGGAGGAGACCGCTGAAAAACTTAAACAAACCCACCAGGAACTCAAGGAATTTTCAGCCCGGCTCAAAAAATACAAAGACAGCCTGGACAGGACCATTATCCGCTCCCCCATCAACGGGGTGGTCAAGCGGCTGCACCGGGTTACCCGGGGCGGTGTAATACAGCCGGGAGATACTCTGGTGGATATTGTCCCCTCACAGGAACGGCTGATCATTGAGGCCCACTTGAATATATCGGATATCGGATATATTCGAACCGGCCAGGATGTTCAGCTCCGGCTGCCGGACAAGGATGCAGGAAAATTTAAAAAGTTGGCAGGCAAGGTCACCACCATCAGTCCGGACTCTTTTACGGATAACCGGGGCAGAACCTTTTATGTGGTTCTGATTCAGTCGGACAAAAACTACTTTGAGGCCGGGACTGAAAAATACCGTCTCTATCCAGGCATGATCCTCATGGCATATATTCATATCGGACAACGAAGTGTCCTGGCGTACCTTCTGGACCCTTTTGTCAACACCCTGAGTTTTTCCCTCCAGGAAAGATAACCCCGCCTAATGAATATTATATTTGTACACCCCAATTTTCCGGCCCAGTTCAGACACCTGGCAAAGCATCTTGGCGGAACACAGGGGAACCGGGTGATCTTTTTGACGGCAAATCCCAGGCCGGAATGGAAGATACCGGGCGTTGAGAAGCTGATATTCAGGGAACCTGACAGCACAGATCCGGGACAGAACATGGATCCGGGCGAGGCGGATGCCCGGATGCGGCATAAAAGAGGCCAGGCCGTGGCAGCCCTTCTCATGGGCTTGAAAAAAAAGGGATTTAAACCCGACCTGATGATCGGTCACTCAGGATGGGGGGCCACTCTTTACCTCAAGGATATTTTTCCCCACACCCCGTTTCTTGGATATTTTGAATGGTACTACGATGCCGAAAAACCCAATGCAACATTCGGCAGAAAATCCCCGCCATCCGCCAAATCCAGGATGGACTTTAGAAACAGGAGCATGTCCATTTTATCGGATCTTGCTGCCTGCGACATGGGCCTTTGTCCCACCCTTTGGCAGAAAGCCCAGTTTCCCAAAGCGTTTCACCATAAGCTGATGGTGGTCCATGACGGCATTGACACGGATGTATTCAAACCTGCTGAAAACAAGAACCAGAAGCTGAACCTGCCCGGACTGAACCTGCCGCCAACCGGACCGGGGGACCGGGATATTGAACTGGTGACCTATACCACCCGGGGCTTTGAGCCCTACCGGGGCTTTCCCCAGTTTGTGGAGGCGATACCGGACATTCTCGACAAACGGCCCAGGGCCCATATCGTCCTGGTGGGAGAGGACCGGGTCTGCTACGGCCCCCGGCCCCCCAAAGGAAGAACCTTCAAAACAATCATGGAAAAGAGGGTGACACTGGATCCGTCCAGGGTTCATTTCCTGGATCCTCTTCCTTACGGAGAGTACCGCAGACTTTTGCAGGCCTCACAGGTCCATGTCTATCTGACCGTTCCCTTTGTCCTCTCCTGGTCCATGCTGGAAGCCATGGCCACCGGTTGCCTGGTGGCGGCATCGGACACACCGCCGGTAAGGGAGGTAATCCGGGACGGATATAACGGGATATTGACCGATTTCTTCTCCCCGGCCGATATTGCCCAAAAAGTATGTGCCTGCCTGGAATATCCCTCTTTCATGGAAAGCATTAAGCAAAAGGCCAGACAGACCGTCCTGGAAAAATACGATCTTCGACTGACCCTGGCCCGACAGATGGAACTTGTCCAACAATTGAGTGCAGCTCCGGCCCATGGTCGGCGGTTCGGTTAGCACTAAGGAATGAGACCGAAATAGTTTAACCTGGGAGCGCAGGCGTCCCGCCTGCATCGTTACTGCAGGCGGAACGTCCGCGCTTCCGGATATAGAAAAATGGGCAAGTTATTTAAGAGCAATTCCTAAACGGTGATGATATCAAAGTTATCGTCATTCATATTTGAAATGTCTTCCTTAGTGACATCAACCATGGTGGCAAGAAGAGTGAGTTCTTCGGCATCAACGTCACCACCAAGGTCAATGTCCCCTTCCCAGTAATAGACCCGACTTTCACCGCTGTTCTGGTCATTGCCGCCGTTATTCAGAATAAAATAGGTGGCATCATGAATACCATTCATTTTCCCAGAGTCTACAATCCCGTCAATTACAGTGGATACTTCAGCCTCATCCCATACCCCTGCCGTATTATCGGAATAGGTAATTCCGACAACATTATAAAGCGCAGGATCAATAACATCCACCGGTTCATACGTATGGGTGTAGATTTCGGACCCCGTACCATATGAGGTGATATTCATTTGGCCTTCGTTAAACACCAGTATATCATTTCCCAGGCTGCCATTGACCTGGAAATCCAACAGGATATCGTCAGCGTTAATGTCGGTTAAAATAAACCTGTCGTCGCCACTGCCGCCCTCAATCTCATCGTGTCCGGCATTGCCGTACAGGGTATCGTCGCCACTGCCCCCTATAAGCTCATCGTCTCCGTCATCCCCATACAAGATATCGTTGCCACTCTCTCCCTTAAGTTCATCGTCTCCGGAATTCCCGTGCAGTTCATCTTCTTCAGATCCGCCCTCCAGGGTGTCATGACCTTCCCCACCCCACAGAGAGTCATTTTCAGTGCCGCCGTTCAGGATATCCGCCCCATCCCCGCCATACAGTGTGTCATGTCCGGTGTCACCATGCAGCGTATCGTTATCAATACCACCGTTCAAGTTGTCATCACCTTCTGACCCATATAGCTGATCGTTTCCGGTATCTCCGAACAGCTCATCGTTTCCTGCACCGCCGATTAATACATCGTTATCAGCACCGCCGTCCATGAAATCATTGCCGTCTGCACCCTGTACGAAGTCGTTTCCGGCATCGCCGTACAATTCATCGTTCTCATTGCCCCCGTCCAGAGTGTCATCCCCATCTCCACCCCACAATTCGTCGGACCCGGCATCACCCAGCAGAGAATCATTGTCATCTTCGCCGTCCAGGAAGTCATCTGCGTCTCCGCCTGCCAGAGAGTCGTTTCCGCTGCCGCCATGCAGGTCATCACTTTCAGTGCTACCGTCCAGGGTGTCATCCCCATCCCCACCCCATAGGTCGTCGGCACCCGCCTCACCAAACAGCGCATCATTTCCGGCCTCGCCGCGCATCGTGTCACTGCCGGCCCCGCCGGTCAGGGTGTCATCTCCCTCTCTGCCCCACAACTCATCGTCGTCGGCATCACCGAACAACGCATCGTTTTCGATACCACCTAACAGAAAGTCGCTGCCGAAACCACCGTTCAGGGTGTCACCCTCATCCCCGCCATACAGCTCGTCATCTCCTACATCACCGAATAGAATATTTTTTCCGTCACCACCGACCAGTTTATCGTTGCCGGTGCCGCCGTACAGCGTATCGTTGCCGTTCTCGCCCCAGATTGTGTCATTCCCGTCTCCGCCGGTAATATCATCGTCACCGCCGGCCCCGGCAAAGTAGTTGGCATTGGCATCACCAATAAGTGAATCGTTTAAATCTGTGCCCAAGACCTCATCAACATCCACAAGGGTATCCTCAAATATGGGGATGCCTGAAGGGTCCAGACCCCATGCCATGTTCTGGGACAGATCGACCTGAATACCGCTTATTCCGTCATCATCATCATTCAGGCCCAGCATCGAATAGTCCACCAAAGTCCAGCCTGCTGAACTATTCCCATCAATGCTGTCATTTCCTAGGGAACCTAAAAATCCTTCATTCCCGGCCTCATACCCCAACAGGGTATCGTTATAATTAGAGCCTTTTACCCCGTAAATTTCGATAAGGGTATCTGTATTTCCCCATCCATCGACGGCTGTCCCACTCTCCAGGTCCACATTCACCCCGGCAGGGTCTTTGCTGTACAAGACACTTATCTGTTCTCCCTGGGTGCCCGTGATGGTGTCATCTCCCCCAAGGCCCCAGATATACCAGGAGGGATCGTTGTCGTTACCCACGGCATTAGCAATATCAATATGAATAGAATCATCACCGGATGAGGCGATCACGCCGGTGATATTGATTAATGTATCCGTATCTCCCCAACCGTCAATGGTCCAGGAGCCGTCAAAAGAGCCGGTATGCGCATCATAATCAATGCGCAGATCAATGGCTGTGCCGGGATCAGAGTCACTGTAATCGACCCTATTCCCTGTATCGGTCGCCTGCATATCCCCGCCGTCCAGGGTGTCGTTTCCCTGTCCGCCCTGGAGGGTATCATCCCCGGTACCAGCACCGCCATTTATGTCGTCGTCCCCTTCCCCGCCGAACAGCGCATCATCGCCCTCAGCGCCTTGCAGGGTGTCGTCTCCAGTACCGCCGTACATCAGGTGGATAAGGTCGTCTCCTGCACTACTGGTCACGTACAGGTTGTCGTTTCCGGCTTCTCCGTACAAAACACTACTTCCGCCCCCACCTTCCAGGGTATCGTTACCGTCTCCTCCCAACAACGTGTCGTCTCCTGCTTCTCCGTATAAAGCGTCACTGCCGGTGCCGCCGTCCAGGCTGTCATTGCCGTCTGATCCATACAGTTGGTCATCTCCTTCATCCCCGGACAGTGTATCGTTTCCGGCACCACCGGTCAGCGTATCGTTTTCAGCGCCACCCTCCAGGGCGTCATTGTCGTCTCCTCCTATCAGGATGTCGTTTCCGGCCTCACCGTACAAAGAATCACTGCCGGTACCGCCGTCCAGGCTGTCATCGCCATCCGACCCATACAGTTGGTCATCTCCGTCATCCCCGGACAGTGAATCGTTTCCGGCACCACCGGTCAGCGTATCGTTTTCAGCGCCACCTTCCAGGGCGTCATTGTCGTCGCCTCCTATCAGGATGTCGTTCCCGGCCTCACCGTACAAAGAATCACTGCCGGTACCGCCGTCCAGGTTGTCATCGCCATCAGACCCATTCAGTTGATCATCTCCTTCATCCCCGAACATGTCATCATTTTCTGAACCACCGTCCAGAGAATCATCACTGCCCAGACCCTTCAGCGTATCACTTCCGGCTTCACCCAATATGGTATCTTCTTGGGTGGTCCCCATAAGAAAATCATCTGCATCTGTTCCCAGTATTCTCGAATCAGATTCCGGCTCAGGCTCAGGTTCCGGCTCAGGCTCAGGCTCAGGTTCCGGTTCCGGTTCCGGTTCCGGTTCAGCTTCCGGTTCCAGTTCAGCTTCCGGTTCAGGCTCCGGCTCACGCTCTTCATCATCCTCTTCAAATAACGCCGGATCAAAATCCCCGGTCGGCACTTCAGCCTCAAAAGCTGAATCTAAAAATACAGGTTCTGTGTTTCTGGCAATTTCTTCTCCTAAATCTTCGGATACAACCAGCTCTTCCGTTGCCCAGGACATGGAATCTATGCCCCCGGAGTCAACGGCAATTTCAGAAGAAGGATCGTTTCCTTCCTCCGGTTCCCCATCGGCCTCGCCCGCCACCACACCTTCTTCTCCGCTTTCTTCACCGACGGCGTCTCCGGTGTTCTTCTCTACATCTTCAGGTTGATCCTCATTTTCTTCCAGTCGTTCTTCCATGTTTTCCTGGTAATCCGGATCAGCGTCAATGGAATTGGGCGCCTGCTGACGATATCGATTTACCTCTTCCCAGGTCATATTTCTATGGAGCGACAGGGGCTGACCTTTGATCACGTCCAAAATTGTCAACGATTTTGTTATGAATCGGGTATTCCCTTCATAATCCTGGATCACCATGGCCTTGCCCTCACCAAGATTTTCAGCACCAATGGATTCAAATCCGTCACGGATATCCATATTAACGGTCGTCCCCCGGATACCGATGAGAACCAATGGGGATTTAAGCTTGAAGTTATCCGGGTTTTGCTTGACAATTTCACCGGTAACGGTTCTGAATACGCCCTTTGTCATCTCAAACAAGAGATTGGATGTTGAGGCATTCTCCGGATCATAGACATACTGAGAAATAACGGACCGGCTGTTTGCCCCCTGGGACATGGAAGTGTTATCCTTGAAGTCGATTTCCAGGTGACTGTCCTGGGCCGTAAGAATGGTCTCCCCCTGGAAAATCTCACTTCCCAAGGACAGCGCACGAGTCTGGCCCGTTGAAGAAACAGCACTTGCTTCACCGTTTAAACGTACCACTTTCCCTGCAGCATCTTCAGATATATTCAAATCCGGCATGATTACACCTTTCAATTTTTATGTCTGACCCTACAGCGGCCAACGTTGGAACCAATCCCATATGATTTTTCGGTTAAAGCCTTTGGTGACACTTAATATTCGTCCGATTTCATTACATGATTCATCAAAAAATTATTTTAGAATGATATATATTTCCTTACAAAAAAAATCAACAATCAATCAGCTGGCTACATGCGCCGACCCTGTTTTGAAAATTGACATCAGCGCCTGTTTTGACTAAAACCAGATATTATTTTAAATAAACATAATTTTTGTCCGGCAAACAACCGGCTAACTGGAAACGCCAATAACGAAATAAGGAATTTACGCGTGATTACAGCCAATGAAAATTACAACAAACTGAATGCCTCATATTTATTTGCAGACATTGCCACACGGGTTCAAACATACCAGGACAACAATCCCGACAAGGAGGTGATCCGCCTTGGCATCGGCGATGTTACCCTGCCGCTGCCCCCTGCGGTTGTTCAGGCATTTAAAACGGGTGTGGATGAAATGTCCGATGATGCCTCATTCAGAGGATATGGCCCTGAGCAGGGATATCTGTTTTTAAGACAGGCCATTGCCGCCGGCGATTTCCAGTCCAGAGGGGCGGATATTGATGCGGATGAGATTTTTGTGTCCGATGGCGCCAAATGCGATACAGGCAATTTCCAGGAGCTGTTCGCCAATGATATTACCATTGCCATTCCGGACCCGGTGTATCCGGTGTACCTGGATACCAATGTCATGGCCGGAAGAACCGGTGAATTCAAGGACGGACGGTACCAGGGCATTGTTTACATGGATTGCCTGAAAGAAAACGGATTTATGCCGGATCTGCCCGCTTCGCCCGTGGATCTGATCTATCTGTGTTTCCCCAACAATCCCACAGGGTCCACTGCTACCAAGGAACAGCTTGCCGCCTGGGTGGATTATGCCCGGGACAATAAAGCCCTGATCCTGTTTGATGCCGCCTATGAAGCCTTTATCCGGGATGAGAATCTTCCCCGAAGCATTTATGAAATCCCCGGGGCCAAAGAGGTGGCCGTGGAATTCAGAAGCTTTTCCAAGACAGCCGGTTTCACAGGCACCCGCTGCGGATTTACAGTGGTGCCCAAGGCATGCATGATCTATACGGCCGACGGCGCCAAGGTTTCCTTGCATGACATGTGGAACCGCCGGCAGTCCACCAAATTCAACGGTGTCTCCTATCCGGTACAAAAGGCGGCCGAGGCGGTTTACAGCCCGGAAGGCCAGGCCCAGGTTAAAGCAAATATCGACTATTACCTGGCCAATGCCGGGGTGATACGCCGGACCATGACAGACCTTGGATTTGACCATGTGGGGGGGGATAATTCGCCATACATCTGGATCGACGGCAATGGCCGGGATTCCTGGGAATTCTTTGACCTGCTGCTGGACAAGGCAGGCGTGGTCTGTACCCCCGGCGGGGGCTTTGGCCGGTGCGGGGCACAATCCATAAGAATTTCCGCCTTTAACAGCCCTGAAAATGTAGCCAAGGCCATGGCGCGTTTAAAAGATGTTTTAAAATGACCGGTTTTTTCAAGGTAAAGTCCCTGGACGAGGTTCTGGGGATGACGCAGCGTTTTTCCCCTGTGGGCATAGAGGCGTTGCACATCCGGGATGCCTTTTCAAGGGTCCTTGCAACGGATCTGATTGCCGGGGAAAACCTGCCCGGATTCAGGCGCGCCTGTATGGATGGATATGCGGTGAGCGCCGCATCCACCTTTGGGGCCTCGGAATCCGGTCCGGCATGGCTGATCCTCAAGGGCGCCATTGGCATGGGGGATATTCCGGACTTTGAACTGGCACCGGGTGAGGCGGCCCGAATCTGCACCGGCGGCATGCTGCCTGCCGGCGCAGACGCGGTTGTCATGGTGGAATACACCGAAGCGGTGGACGAACAGTCCATTGAAGTCTATAGATCCGTGGCCCCGCTGCAGCATGTTATGGATGAGACCGAGGATTTTGCAACAGGTCAGACCGTAATTGAAAAAGGCCGCCTGATGCGGCCCCAGGAGATCGGTCTGGCGGCAGGGCTGGGGCACACCCGAATCCGGGCATATCAGGTGCCCAGGGTGGGCATCATCTCCACCGGGGATGAAGTGATCCCGGTGGATAAAATACCTGACCCCGGCAGGGTACGCGATATTAATTCCTATTCGTTGTCTGCCCTGGTGACCCAGGCAGGCGGAGAGCCTGTGCGGTACGGTATCGTAAAAGATGATCCCAAGGCGTTGAAATCAATTTGTAAAAAAGCGCTGGCCCACACGGACATGGTGCTGCTTTCAGGCGGGTCTTCCGTGGGCACAAGGGATTATACGGTTGAGGTGTTGTCAGACCTGGTGGATACGGAGATTCTGGTCCACGGTATTTCCGTAAGCCCGGGCAAGCCCACCATCCTTGCCAAATCCGGCCACATCCCGGTGTGGGGGCTGCCCGGCCAGGTGGTTTCAGCCATGGTGGTATTCCAGGTCGTTGTGACGGCGTTTCTCCACCGCCTAAGGGGCTTGTCCCGGCCGGTTGCCCCGGTAAAAACATCGGCCCGGTTATCCCGGAACCTGGCATCTTCCCAGGGCAGGCGAGATTTTGTGCGGGTGGTTTTGGAAGAGGATAATCAAGGCCTTGTGGCCCGCCCCATTCTTGGCAAGTCAGGCTTAATCCGGACTATGGTCCAGGCGGACGGGCTGCTTGAAATTGGTGAGCATGTAGAAGGCCTGGAGAAAAGCAGCATAGTGGATATCATTCTTTTAAAATAGAAAGAGCCGTATGGAAACAAAACGCAATGTCTATTTAAATATGGTGGGAATCCAACAGGCCCAGGATTGCCTGTTTGAAAAATTCGGTCATCTGGAAACAGGTGTGCAGACCCTGGATGTGGTGCAGGCCCAAAACAGGGTTTTGGCGGCACCGGCTGTGGCAGTCATATCGTCGCCCAATTTTCATGCGGCCGCCATGGATGGTGTGGCGGTAGATGCCGAATCCACCTTTGGGGCAAATGATGAGGCGCCAAAGTCTTTGACCATTGGAAAAACCGCTTTCTGGGTGAATACCGGGCAGGTGCTTCCCGACGGGACCAATGCCGTCATCATGATTGAACACCTTAATATTCTGGATGAAAACACCATTGGAATCGAGGCTCCGGCGTTTCCCTGGCAATATGTCCGCAAAATGGGTGAGGATATCGTGGCCACCCAGTTGCTGTTTCCCAGGGACCACAAAATAAATGCCTATGCCATGGGCGCACTGCTGTCCGGCGGGGTGTTCAAGGTGTCGGTGAGAAAAAGGCCCGGGGTGCTGATTATTCCAACGGGATCGGAACTTAAACGCTGGCAGGATGTGACGCCGGAAACCATGAAGCCCGGTGATGTGGTGGAATCCAACGCCACTGTATTGACGGCGCTGTGCGCCGACCACGGCGCAGATGCCACGGTCAATCCCATGCTTGAAGATGATCTTCAAACCATTCAGGCGGCCGTGTCCGATGGCGTGGACCAGGGGTATGACATGGTCATGATCCTGGGCGGTTCCTCTGCCGGTTCCAAGGATTACTCAAAACCGGTAATCGAAAATTTAGGACGGATCTACGTCCACGGGGTGACGATGATGCCGGGTAAACCCCTGATGTTCGGCGGGATTGGAGATACCCCGGTTTTCGGCATTCCCGGCTATCCGGTCTCCGCCATTGTTGCCTTTGAAATGTTTGCAGGGCCGTTGCTGCTGGCCATGCAGCATCTGCCCCCTCTAAAACAGGAGGTCGTGGCGGTCTCTCCGGTCAGGAAGGTCGCCTCCAAATTGGGCCGGGAGGAGTTTTTAAGGGTAAAAATCGGTGCCGTGGACGGCCGACTCATGTCTTCGCAACTGCCCCGGGGGGCAGGCAGTATCACCACCCTGACCGAAGCCGACGGCATCATACGAATTCCCCAGCATGTGGAAGGCATCGAAGCCGGTAAAAAAGTGCAGGCCCATCTGCTTCGGCCCCTGGATGCCATTGAAAATACGGTGGTGATCACAGGTTCCCATGACAATACCCTTGACCTGCTGTCAGATCAAATCCGGCTTGAACATCCGGGTATGGGAATCTCCTCCAGCCATGTGGGCAGTATGGGCGGCCTGATGACCATTAAAAAAAGGGGCTGCCACATGGCTGGCTGCCACCTGCTGGACCCCGATGACGGCACCTACAATATTTCATACATAAAAAAATACCTGCCTGATGTGCCGGTGCGCCTGGTCAATCTCGTGATGCGTCAACAGGGACTGATTCTGCCCAAAGGCAATCCGGACAAGGTCAAAAGGCTTTCGGATATTGCTGAAAAAAATGTGACTTTTATCAACCGTCAGCCAGGCTCCGGTACCCGGATTTTATTTGATTTCAGTTTAAAGGAAAATGGTCTGTCTGCGGCAGATGTTTCAGGCTATGAAAATGAGGAATATACCCATATGTCCGTGGCGGTGGCCGTATTATCCGGCCGGGCCGGGGCCGGACTCGGTATCAAGGCTGCAGCCCTGGCCCTGAAGTTGGATTTTCTGCCTGTTGTCACTGAATCCTATGATCTGGTCATCCCTGAAATTTATTATCATCTGCCAAAAGTCCAGGCCCTTATTTGTACCATTCAGTCGGCCGAATTTAAACAGCGGGTCATGGCGCTAGGGGGATATGGGGTGGAACAAACCGGAGAAGAATTATTCCGCTCTGTTTAAACGCAAAAAATAGAAATCTAACAGCGTTATAATCACTTTGTAACCCTTGCCTGGTAATCATTTCCTGTATCTTGATCATCGAGTGTATCTTTCCTAAATTCTTTTGTCATGGAGGCAAATACAGAAAATGACACAGGTTTTGCAACTATCTTCAGACAAGTATTATCCTTTGGACAACGAGCCCTATATGAGTGACGGGCAACTCGCTTATTTTAAGTGCAAATTGATGCAGCGAAAGGACGAGCTGCGCAACAAAATTTCAAACTCCATAAAAAAAATTAAAACCCTTGAAGCAGCCCAGGCCGATCTCCTTGACCGGAGCAACGCATATATGGATCTGACGCTTGAGGTAAAAAGTTTTGAGCGCCATTCGGATATGATCGTGCAGGTGGATCGTGCGTTAGCGCGTATTGACGACGGCAGTTTCGGATACTGTGAACTGACCGGCGATGAAATCGGGTTGCGGCGACTGGAAGCGATTCCTTTCGCGACCTTGTCCATCAAGGCGCTGGAAGAATTTGAAGCCGGCCAGGGAAATATGTTTATCTCAAAACAAACGTTATATTCTTAAATTTGGCCTTGATCATTGTTCGGGGGCGGATATCGAATCGGCCCCTACAGTTTAGACCAAACAAAAAAATCCCTGCCGACTCAATGTCAGGCAGGGGTTTTTTGTTTATGTATTGCGTTTAAGGCCATAATCAAATCATGGACCTAACTGCTGAGCCTTTAGGTTTTAGTAGGGATGAATTTCAACCCTTCTATTCAGGGAACGGCCAAAATCTGTGCTGTTCAGGGCAACCGGCTTGTCAAAACCAAAGCCTGTGGTGGCCAGACGGTTGCGGGCAATACCTTTGTCTGCTAGGTATTTAGCCACGGAATTCGCACGTCTCTGGGACAGATCCATGTTGTATTTCTTAGAACCGATATTATCGGTATGGCCCTGGAGTTCAACACTCATTGCAGGATTTTTTTTCAGAATTTCACAAATGTCATCAAGCTGTGAAAACGCTTCGGGCTTGATCGTATCTTTGTCAAAATCAAACAATACGTTATCAAGAACCCAGCAGCCAACTGCATTTACTTTTGCACCGGCAGGCGTTCCGGGACACTGGTCATCGGGATCAAGTATGCCGTCACCGTCGCTGTCTATGGGAGTAGGAGCAGGCTCTGGCGCAGGGGCTGGAGGCGGCGCAACGACCTTTTGCAGAAATACACGTTCAACAAAAGCTGACATTCCGCCAGGACACAGAACGTCCTTGGCGTTCATCAGATTTGTGCAACCGCCAATGCCTGCAATCTCAGAAAGGAATGCAGTACCTTCCTCATCATTACCAACCTGAATGGGATAAAAGCAGAGGGCATCGCCATACTGTTCTTTAACAGCCTGAGCCTGTGCGGTGTCCCCTGCCATGTCCAAGCCGTCGGAAATGATAATAACGGCGGTTTTTCCGGAAAGGCCTTCAAGATCAGTCCCCATGGCGGCAATGGCTGAACCAAGAGGGCTGTAGCCGCCGGCTTTTGAAATCTCACCGATTTTTTTATCCAGGGCCGCAGAGTTGTAACGCGTCATACCGTAAAACAGTTCGGTTTCATTTTTGGATATGGCATCGGCATGTCCAAAGCTCCTCAACCCCGCAGTCTGTCCGAGCTCAGGAATGGTCATGTTCATATGCTCGACAATCGCTTTGCCGACCATGAATTTGGGGTTACCCATGCAGTCGTCATTCATGGAGCTGGAGGCATCCAGAAGAATAACAAAGTTATCTACTGTGGACTGATACATGGACCCATGAAAATGTTTAGCGAAAAACGGGGGAAGCCCGGCAGGTTTCTGAGCCGCGCAACCAAACAGGAAAAAGACAGCGGTAATAGCCAAAAAGGCTTGCACGAAACGTTTCTCTTTCATCTGATCTCCTTTTTTTAGAATTAGTATTAACTTACTTGTTAAAATTAATGAGTTTCATACAAAGAATATTAAATAGTTTACAAAAGAAAACAAACGAAATCAACTGTTCTTTTATAATATAGGGAAATGAAAAAACGCTTGAAACCTTGCAATTTTAGACAAACAATTATATATCTCCCTCGCTTGGTCCATAACGTTCAAATTTTCACGACAACACTCAAGTCTGGATAATAATATGGAGATCTATCAAGGTATAATCTTAGGTATCCTTCAGGGACTTACAGAGTTCCTGCCGGTAAGCAGTTCCGGTCACCTGGTCCTGGGCCAGATCTATTTCGACATTACTGAATATGGTCTTGTTTTTGACGCATCGGTACATATGGGAACCCTGGGCGCAGTGTTTATTGTATATTTTAAAGATATTCGGGAAATTTTAAAAAGCCTGGTGTACTACGCCGGCACCCGGGATACTTCAGGACATGAAACAAACCTTGCCCTGGCTGCCGCCATTACTATTGGTTCAGTGCCCACGGCAATTATCGGACTGGTGCTGAAACAATTTGAGCACATTTTGTTTACCTCCGCTTTACTGGTCGGTGCCATGCTTATCGTAACAGGAACGCTTCTGTGGTTGTCCAGGCATTGCTACCGGATTAAAAAAGGGCAACCTTTAACCCCGTTCAAGGCTGTTATCATCGGTATTTTCCAGGGTCTTGCCGTTATTCCCGGCATATCACGGTCCGGCGCCACCATTGCCACCGGACTTTTCACCGGTTTGGACAGAATGACATCTGCCCGGTTCTCATTTCTTTTATCCATCCCCGCCATTCTCGGCGCACAGATAATCAGCTTAAAAGATATGATCGAATCCCAGAGCTACATTGACCCTGCTACCATTTATGGTACAATCGCGTCATTCATCGTTGGGCTGGTAGCATTAAAACTCTTATTAAAACTGGTGAATATTGGAAAATTTCATCTGTTTGCACCCTATTGCTGGCTGGCCGGAATTCTAGCGCTTTTTTCAAATTTTCTATAAAGTAAGGAGGTAACTATGCATCCTGGAATATTCAGGGAATATGACATCCGCGGTATTACAGGGGAAGAGATTTCTGAACAGGACGCCAATGCCGTGGGAAAGGCATATGGATCATTGCTTATGGGACAGGGCCGCAAAAAAGTATCTGTTGGCCGGGACTGCCGCATCACGTCTGAAGCGTATTCAAAGGCATTTATTGACGGCGTACTGTCCGCAGGATGCGATGTCGTGGACATCGGTGTCTGCCCTACCCCGGTTCTCTATTTTTCCATACACCAACTCAATCTTGAAGGCGGGGCCATCATTACGGCCAGCCACAATCCGCCGGAATACAACGGATTCAAGCTGATGAGCGGGTTGGATTCGATCCATAGCCATGGATTACAGGACATCCGCAAGATTATCGAAGAGAACGCCTATACCCAGGGCCAGGGCACGTTAACAAAGGCGGATGTCATTTCGCCATATATTGCCATGATCCAGGAGAACATCACACTGAAAAAGACAATCCGGGTCGGCATTGATGCAGGCAACGGCACCGGCGGTATAACCGCTTTACCGGTGCTGCAGGGACTGGGCTGCGAAGTCCATGATATTTACTGCGACATGGACGGCACCTTTCCCAACCACGAGGCGGACCCCACCCAGAAAAAAAATATGACGGATCTCATTGACCTGGTGAAGAAAAATAATCTGGACCTTGGCATCGGCTATGACGGGGACGCCGACCGTATCGGCGTGGTGGACAAATTCGGCAACCTCATTTACGGGGATCAACTCATGGTGATTTATGCCAAAGAGATTTTGTCCCGCCATCCCGGCGCCACCTTTATCTCCGAGGTCAAGTGCTCCATGGTCATGTATGATCAAATCGAAAAAATGGGGGGCAACGCAATCATGTGGCGCACAGGCCACTCCCTGATCAAAAAGAAAATGAAGGAAGAGGATGCGGCCCTGGCAGGGGAAATGAGTGGGCACATGTTTTTCAAGGACCGCTACTACGGATATGACGATGCCCTGTATGCATCCTGCCGGCTTCTGGAAATCATGGACAGCACCGGCCTTGGTGTGGATGAATTAATTAAAGACCTGCCCAAAACCTTTACTACGCCGGAGATTCGGGTTGACTGCCCGGACGCGGTCAAGTTCAAGGTTGTAGAAAAAATAACGGCATTGTATAAAGCCCGGCAAGAGGTCATTGACATTGACGGGATGCGGGCCATCTATGCGGACGGATGGGGCCTTGTGCGGGCATCCAATACCCAGCCGGCCCTGGTGCTTCGCTTTGAGGCCCTGACTGCGTCCCGCCTGGAAGAGATTAAAACCGAAATTGAAACCGATTTGAAAAAAATCATTGAGGACACATAATTAATTTTTATGCAACTATCCCAGCCCCAGCAGGACGCTGTTGATCATACCGGCTCCCCGGCCCTCGTGGTTGCGGGAGCCGGTTCCGGTAAAACAAGAACGCTGACCGCTAAATTTTCCCACCTCATTGCCACGGGACATGCCCCGGAGCGTATTCTGGCCATCACCTTTACCAATAAAGCCGCCCAGGAAATGAAGACCCGGCTAATGGAGATGACCGGTCTTCACCAGATACGCTTTGAATGGGTAAGAACCTATCATTCCGCCTGCCTGATGATCTTGAAACAACATTGTCGGATCATGGGCTATACCCCGCCGCTGCAGGTGTTCACCGTATATCAGCAGGACAAGCTGATCAAAGAGCTGTGCGTAAAAAACAATATTGACAAAAAATACGCCCGCCGGATTCTTTCATCCATTTCACGGGCCAAAAACGACGGTGATCCGGCCAAATATTTTGACCGCAAACCCGGTTTTTTCAACATTCGCATGGCCGATATTCTTGCCCAGTTTGAAGAACGCCTGGCGGAAATGAACTGTGTTGATTTTGACAATATCCTGCTTAAAACCCGGGATCTGCTCCGGGACAATGAAGATGTCCGCAATTTTTACCGGAATCTTTTTTCTTATATCCTGGTAGATGAGTACCAGGACACCAACAACCTGCAGGAAGAGTTAACCTCCCTTCTATTAGGCGAGCACCGCAACCTGTTCTGTGTTGGGGATGACTGGCAGGCCGTATATGGATTCCGGGGGTCCAACGTGAATCACTTTTTACGGTTTGCACAAAAATATGAAGATGCAAAAATTTTCAGGCTGGAGGAAAATTACAGATCTGCCGACGAGATTGTCCAGGCCGCCAACGATCTCATTGACCACAACCCCGACAAAATGGAAAAACGCTGTTTTTCACAAAAAAAAGGCGGTGTGCTGGAGATCTATGAATTCATGTCCGATGCCCATGAAGCCGAATGGGCTGCCAAACGGATCTTTAATCTTCACAAACAGGGACAGGGCGTTCCCTTTAACAGGATGGCCGTGGTCTACCGGACCAAATTCTGCTCTCTGCCCTTTGAAAAAATTTTCCGAAAATTTCGCATCCCTTACCGTCTCATGGGTGCCCAGGGATTTTTTGAACGTATGGAAGTGCTGGACATCAACTCCTATTTGAGTGCCTCATATTTCCCCAATGATGATCTCTCCTTTGAACGGATTATCAATACGCCCAAACGGGGGATCGGGCCGGCCATGATTAAAAAAATAGCCGGCCTGCGTGCCCAGGGCGGCAGTCTTCAGGGCGCCGCCCGGATCATGGTCCGGGACCGGCTTGTAACCAAAAAGGTCCATGAAAATATGTCTGAGGTTCTGGATATCCTGGACACCATCCATGACATGGCGCCGGCCATGGCCATGGAAACTGTGATTGACCGCACCGGGTATATAGACTTCCTGAAAACTAAAACAAAAACCGATGGGGAATTCGTTTCCAAAAAAGAGAATATCGAACAGTTGATCCACACGGCCCGTACCAAGGATACCATGCTGGAATATTTAGAAGAGGCCGCCCTGATAAGGGAGGACAAAGACGAGGACGACCAGGATGAAAACGGGGTCGGCCTGCTTACCATTCATTCGGCCAAGGGACTGGAGTTTGACGTGGTGTTCATCGTCGGATGTGAAGAGGGACTGTTTCCCCACTGGCGCTCCATTGACGAGGGGGATGCGGCCTTGTCCGAGGAACGCCGGCTCATGTATGTGGCCATGACCCGGGCTGAGCGGTTTTTGTACCTAAGCCACGTCAACTACCGCAAAGGCGATTTTGCCACTCCCAGCCGGTTCATTGATCAGGTCCGGGAATGCCTGGCCTAGCTAGCGCCTGAGGCGCTGACTTTCTAACTAATATGGATTTTTTTTTGGGCCTACGCGACCCCGTATTCCAGGCTGCAGCCCGGATTTTGCACCGTGGAGGCCGGGTCATCCCTTCGGACCATAAAAAGATATTTATCACCCTTTTTTTTATTATTTTTATTACAGTTAGCGGGGTGGGCATTGTGGTCCCCCTGTTGCCCATCTATGCCCATGATCTTGGGGCCGCAGGCATTTACGTGGCCATGATCTTCGGGGCCTTTTCCATTTCCCGGGCATTTTTTCTGCCCTGGTTTGGCAGCCTTTCGGATAAAAAAGGGCGTAAACCCTTTATCCTGGCAGGACTTTTGACTTATATGCTGGTGGCCATTGCTTTTGTCCGGACCACCAATATAGAGGGGCTTATCGCCATCCGTTTTATTCAGGGTGCCGGCTCTGCCATGATCATGCCCGTGGTCCAGGCCTATGTAGGGGAAATCCGTCATAAAGGCGCCGAGGGATATGCCATGGGGCTGTTCAGTCTATCCATGTTTTTAAGTCTGTCTTTGGGGCCCCTAATGGGGGGGGTGATACAGCAAACCTGGTCTTTGAACGTGGCATTTTACTGTATGTCCGTACTCTCTGCCCTGGGCGCACTCCTTTGCCTTATCTTTCTGCCGCCTTTATCCCAAGAGCAGATCCACATCAAAAAACGCTCTCCCGCCTCCCTGGCCGTGGTGATTCGAGACCGGGAACTGGCTGGTCTGGTCGTTTTCAGGTATGCCTATACGGCCTGCATCGGCATTGTCTGGTGTTTTATGCCCCTGTATGCCGGCAAAACTTTTGGCCTGGCCGGCGGAAAAATCGGATTGCTTGTAAGCGCCGGGGTATTTGTGTCCGGTGCCTTGCAAATGCCTATGGGCTACGCTGCGGACCGCTGGAACAGGAAAATCATGGTGGTTGTCGGCGGCATGTTGTCTGCCGCAGGTATTTTATACCCGTTCTGGGCCACTTCATTTATAGATCTGTTTACAGGCGTCTGTATCTTTGGGTTGGGTGGGGGCATTTCCATGCCGGCGCTGACAGCCCTTGCCGTGATCAAAGGTGAGCAGCGGCAGGCCCATGGCTCCGTGATGGCCATTTTGACTTCCGCCCATTCCCTTGGCATGTTCACCGGTTCGGTCATGGCCGGCCTGGCCATGGACTTTTTCAACCTTTCCTATGCGTTTCCCTGCGGGAGCATCGTCATGGCGTCAGGTGTTCTTCTGTTTCCTTTCCTGTATCGCCGCAGTCGTTAAACCACGGAATACACGGAAGGACACGGAAATATTGAGCGCTTTGCGCTCTAGTTTTCAGTGTCTTCCGTGGTTATATTATCTCGGACCTTATACCGGCCATTGGATATGCAGGGGGCGGGTTGCGGCAATGAGCCAGATCCCGCAGTCTTCAGTCACCGGTTCATCCTGGGCGGGATTGATTTTTATGCTGCCGTCCGGCAACTGAAGCGCAAAACTTAAAAACCGGTATTTTTCCATTAAAAAAAGATGAAGCGCCCACCAGGTCATACCCTGTTTTATCCGGGCGGTTCTTACATAATAGATCTCTTCGCCTTCGTCATTTTTCAGCAAAATCTGAAGGGGCAGGTGAACCTTGTCCTGCATGGCCTGGACCATCATCTCCACGGTCATCTGCATGACGGTTTCAAACTGCCCGGGCACTGATGAAAAGGTTTCAAGGCTTTGGGTGGATAAGCACCTTACCGTAATTTCACAAATTTTATTTTTCATATTCAGGGCATTGACCAAGGCAAACAAAGAGAGTTCATCACTGCCCGTATGAATGATAATTCGCTCTGCATTCACTGCCCCTGCGCGGGTCATGGCCGGAATAGTATCCAGCCGCCCTTTGACAAAATAGGTATGGGGCTGTTCCGGAAACGGGTGTCGGGACTGGTTGGCCAGGATCACAATATCCTTATCCTGGTATGTTTCGTCTGCCCGGATCTGTTCCACAAGATATTCAGTGTCCTGGGTGTGACCCACAATCAAAATATGGCCTGAACCTTTATATGGCGTTTCCCCATGCATATTTTTGTCTCTCCTTTCAATCAAAACCGACGCAATATGGGTAATAAAGGCCGCCCCAAGACCAATCCCCATAAACATGGGAAGAATCGCAGCAATGACT
Source organism: Desulfobacter latus (assembly GCF_013389365.1). Classification (GTDB taxonomy): domain Bacteria; phylum Desulfobacterota; class Desulfobacteria; order Desulfobacterales; family Desulfobacteraceae; genus Desulfobacter; species Desulfobacter latus. The sequence goes on along the minus strand of NZ_JACADJ010000001.1, from coordinate 67,763 downwards.
TTCCCCCACGATGAGGTGGGGTAGATGTCCCCGTACCCCACCGTGGTTGAGGTGACGATGCTCCACCACAGGGCCTGTCCCGGATGATTCAGGGCGCTGTTGGATGGTTCGGCAATGCAGATGAGCCCGGTAGAGGCAGCCAAAAGCCCCATATATGCAAAAACAAGGGTCATCCCCCGGCTCTGGAAGCCGGCACGAAGCAGGGCTTTAATCCAGTGAATCATTAAATATTCTTATCTTTGTGTCTCGATTTATTTTTCCTGCCATACCGGTGGACGCTTTTCAAAAAAAGCCGCCACCCCTTCCTTGGCATCACAGGTATCGCATAATCTGGCAAAGGCTTCGTTCATGTAGGTGAACTGGGCGTCATAGGGCATATCTCGGGACGCATAAAACGCTGACTTGGCGATTTTTACAGCCATTGGACTCTTTTTTGCTAAATCCCGGGCCCAGGCAAGGGCGGCCTCATCCAAGTCATCTCTGGATACCACCCGGTTGATAAGCCCTAGATCCAATGCCTGGTCTGCCTTGATCAGATCCCCGTAAAGCAGCAGTTCCAGTGCTTTTTTTTGTCCAACACAGCGCGCCACCGGAATCACCGGCCCCACGCAGTTTAAGCCCACATTAATGGCGGTCAGCCCCATTTTTACGTTATCGGCGGCAATGGCCAGATCCGATGCCGCCACAAGCCCCATGCCGTTGGCTGCCGCAGCGCCATGGACCTGGGCGATCACCGGTGTTTGCATTTTAGACATCAGCACCAGCGGGGCTTCCATTTTCTCAATCCATTCACGATATTGATTCGTTGTTTTGCCTTTGAGCTCATTCACATCAATACCGGCGCAAAATGCCCTGCCCGCGCCTTTAATAAGAACGACCCTGACATCAGGGTCTGTATCAAAGCTCTTAAGCGCATCATACAGTTCTTCTGCCATTTGACTGGAAAAGGTATTCATCGCCTCGGCGCGGTTCAGGGTAATACCGGCCACATGGCTGTCAAGGGATTCCGCAATGATGGTTTCGTATGCCATAACGTGCCTCCTTATAATATGTTCAAAACGATATAAAAACGATAGGTTAGCTGTTAACTTATAATAATTTTTTAACACAGTAAATGAATAATGGAAGCACCCAGCAACACAATAAAGGTATGTTTTTGGTATCGTTCAAACCATGGGATGCAAATCAGGCGGGTGCCGATCTGCCCGCCCACGATCACCCCGCTGCAGGTTGCAAATAACAGATAAGTACCATGCGGCCAGGATGCAGAGCCTTGCCAGACACTGATGCAGGTCAGAACAAGGTAAAACAGGATGGTCACAAACATGATGAGCAGACCGGTGGCCACAGCCCGTGAAATCGGCATTTTGAGTTTAAGTGCCATATGTGGAATAAGCCAGTCAGAGTTGCCGATGCTTAACAGTCCTGTGAAAAAAGAAGACAAAATTACCACGGGATAGCTTCCGGCAGAGATAATGGGCGGGGGAATAACAGATGACGCCGTAATAATAGGAATCGGGCTCCTGAGAGACAGAATGGTTCGAATTAGAAGATAGGCGGCAATAAGAACAAAAATATATAGCAGAAGTTGTTCGTATCCCCTCATGTAAAAACTGGATAAAAAGCCCAGGCTCACACCAGTCAATGCCATGGGAATAAAGGCGACAGCTGTTTTTAAGTCTACCATGCCATTAAAAAGATAAGTCAGTGAGCCGGTACCTTTGCCGGCGATCTGGGTAAATATTGAAATGGCAACAGCTTCGGAGGGCCTGATTTCCAGAAAGGTCAAAACCGGTATCCAGAGAATACCGGCACCTAAGCCGGTGAACATTACCATGGCACCAACACCAATGGCCAGAAAATGGATAAAAATAAATTTAGTAAAGCTTAAGGGGATACTTGTATTTAAAAAGAAAGACAGAAAAAAAACATATACCGTGTCCGTCAGCATCCAGAAACCAAGGTGCTTAGGCGACTTGAACAGCAAGGGCCACATTTTCATCAATCAGTTATCCTTATAACGGCCACAAGCCGTTTTTCGCCTTTCATGTTTGAATATTCGTGTGGCATTCTATACAAAAAGTTCGGCCGGGACAAGTTTCTCTTTCATAAAACCGGTTATCATGCTGAAAAAATTTACAATTATAAAAACATTTTCAGCAATCATCAAAGATATAAGGGCCATGGAATTTTAAACATTCCATGGCCCTAAGGTCTCAATCTTCAGTAAAAGAGAAAAAACGCTTGAACGATTTGTTCAAGAGTCAAAATCTCTCCTTCGGTTCTCCATTTCGTTACGCTCAAGTCCCACCAGATCCATGAATTTGGCATTCACATAAAGAATTAACATATCCGAATCAATGATAATGGTGCCGGTGCCGGTGTTTTCAAAAACGCTGTGGTACATCTCCTTAAATTGAGTTAAATGTAATGGATTTCCAAATATTTGGCAAGTCTTCGACACAGCCGGGTCATGGGAATCGCATGTAAAATTGACAGCGGCCAACGTTTGTCCAAACACTATTCCAAAAGCCAGGATTCGTGATTGTAGTAGGATAACAGCACAGGAAAAAGAAGGGTGTTGATTTCGGTGTAACGGCTTTGGTTCATGCCTTTACCAAATACAAGCGCGCGCCTGAACACCTCAGGGGTTATAAACCGGGTGGGTACGGTAAATTCAAGCGCTGCAATCCGCTGTTGCAAAACACCTTTGCCCCAATCGTAACCGGTGCATAAAAACCAGCCCCAGTCCCCGAATGAAGGCACGTTTTCATGGTATGGCAGGATGGAAAAACCGGCGGCGGCCAATGTCCGGCCAATGCAAAGATAACTTTCCCGGGCAAGGTATGGCGACGTGGACTGGACCGCGGCAATGCCGTTTTTTGCCAGCCTGTGTCGGAGTTTGAGATAAAATTCCCTTGCGTAGAGTTTGGTCAGTTCCGGTGTGGACGGATCCGGCAGGTCCACGATAATGACATCCCAAAATCCCTTTGCCTGTTCCAGAAACTTGTCTGCATCCAGGTTCATAACCCGGACCTCGGCCACATGCCGTGGGTCGGCCATATGCGATGAATCGGCCGATTTTCTTTTTCTGTCCGGCGAGGCTTGATAGATTTGACGAAACATCCCCGGAAAAATTCCAGAGCCTGTCAGGATGTTTACCCGGGCGTTATCAAAGGCATGCTTATTGAGCCGGGACAACAGCGGATGGGTGGCGGCAAGCGTTGTCATGGCCGGGTCCAGGTCCACCAGGGTGACCCGGTCAACATCCGGGTATTTTAACACTTCCCTTAATGCGCAGCCGTCACCGCCGCCCAGGATCAATACCCGGCTGCGGCTCGGCGCAAGGGCCATGGCCGGATGCACCAGGGACTCATGGTACCGGGCCTCGTCCGTACTGCATAATTGCAGATTCCCGTTTAGAAAAAGCCGGACTTCGTCCAGGGGTTTAAAATGGGTAATAACGATATGCTGGTACCGGCTGGTTTTAGAATATACGATGGGATCGTCATACAGGGATTGTTCGTTGGTGATCTGCCAGTTGCGATTGTTCATAAACCCGACAATCACGGCGGCACAGGTGGTTGTCATGATCACAAGCAATGGGATATTGCGCCGGATGATTTGTTTGCGGGTAAAATAGATAAAGGTAATCAGGGCAAGAAAAAAATTCATGCCGGCGGTTAAAAAAGCCGCTTCCGTAATCGGGAAAAAGCGCAGCAGGATGAATACATAGACCAGCGCCCCGGCCAAAGAGCCGATATAATCGGCGGACAGGATATTGCCCAGGTTGGTGGACAACTCCTTTGAAAAATCGTTGTTGATCCGTATGATCACCGGAATTTCAAGGCCGATGAGAATGCCGATCACGGATACGAAGAAATAGAGTACCAGGCTGTAGTGGCTGGTATATCCGTAGGACAGATAGGTCAGTGTGGGTGAATACCCCCCTGCAAGGGCAAGGGCAATTTCAATGCCGATAAAGGCATGTACCAGGCGTTCCTTGGAAATTCCGGCCTGGATCAGGCTGCCGAATCCCATCCAGAACATCATCAGGCCGATCACCATGGCCCACTGTTCAAAGGCATTGCCCAGGATCATGGCGGCCAGGCTTGCCTGGATATATTCAAGGATGATGCCGCAGGCCCCGGATGCAAACATGCACAGGCACAGCAGGGCCGAGGCCGTGTTGAGCCGGGAGCGCCCGGATGCCCGCGCGCTTCCCGATAAATCAGACGGCATGGGCAATGATCAGCGCCACGGCAATGATGGTCGCCTGGACCACCACCAGGGCGGCAACATTTTTATCCGCTTTGATCTCCGTTGCAATATTTGTGGTAGGCAAAAGAAACCGGTCCACAAGAACACTGAATCCAAGCAGCAGAATCATACCCAATAACGTATAAACAAAAAATCCGACAATATCATTTATCCACCCGGTAAAAGGACCCGAAAGACTGCTTTTAAGAATAATGCCCAGGGCCACCAGAATACCGGCCAGACCAATGCCTGCCGCCGGATTGTTCTGCTTGATTTCATCCCGGACGTGAAAAGAGGAGATCATTTCATAAACCAGGCCAAAAACCAGGAGTACCATCTGCCCCAGAACAAAAAAGACCAGGGCGGATCCCAGGGACTGGTAAAAACCGCCCCCGCCGCCGGACATGCTGCCGTTGAGAATAAAGCCGGTGGCAATATACATACCGGCCTCCACGATACCAAGGGCGGTATTGCCTGTCGTGGTGCGCCCGTCTCCAAGGGTAAATACTTTTATGCACTCCCGGTCGTTGTTGATATGGCCCATCATGACAAAATCGTTGATGAACCGGGAAATGAAAAGACAGCCTGTAACAAGGACACCATCAATCAAAAGATAGCGCATATCGGTCCGGAACCCTGCAGATTCCCCTGACAGCGCGCCGGTCATGCCGATGGCAATGCCAAGATAAAGCCCTGCCCGTCTTAACCCCACGGCCAGATTGCCGTCATCAATATGGCGATCGTCATCAAAGTCCCGGGTCCGCCAGTCATCCAGCTTTTTGGCTATAAAAATAAATAAAATGCTCACCAGGGCATAGCACACCCCCTGCCCCATACTGATTAAGGTTTCTGTATAGTCCATAACTTGTTCTCCTTATTTCCCTCTTGATTTGGGACCGCCCCCCCGAAGCCCTGAAGCACGCCCCCTTACCGAGGCTGACGCGGTTTTAAATCCGCCGGTTTTTGAAAAGGTGCTGTTCTGGTACCGCGGCGACTGTTTCATGCGGGTCCCCCGGGAGCCAAAAGTGCGTCCTGTCTGGGTCTGACCATAATAGGGTTTTTTATATCTGTAATCCCTGTTCCACCGGTTCCATGATCCATAGGAATAATAATGGGGTGGAAAAAAGAACAGGTGAGAAAAAAAGGCATACTTGCCATACCAGGACCAGAAACGGTTACCGCTTTCATCCTGTTTCCATTCCCCGTATTCAGGATTGCCGACATAGGCCATGCCGGGCGGGGCGGCCTGGAAATCGGGTTCAAACTCACCATAGGGTTTGGACAAAATCGCCATGCCCAAATTTTCCAGGTTTTGTTCATAAAAAGAGGCATTCACCACTTCCCAGCCGGTTTCCGAGGTTTCCCCGTTCTCTTCCTTCAGGTATTTATGAAAATACTTGAATTGGGTACTTCCAAGAGACTCGACCTTCATGTCTTCAAGGATCTTGGTATAACTTCGGTATAACTGGTCGATATCCTTTTCAAACATTGATCCCTCCTTGGCAAGGGTCTTTTTTGCCTGCTCAATGGCATCTGCTGCCGTGACAAAGGCGGCATAGTCGGCATTCCCTGCGGTATGGGCAGTATACTGGGCTTTTACAATATCCGCATTGGTCTTTGTCTCATCCGCCATTTTGGAAAACGGGGCAAACCGGGCCGTGATTTTGTCTTCTGAGCCGGGAAATTTTTCCTTTGCCTTGGCCACAGGCCCCTGTTCCAGACCTTGCACCGTTGACAGGATGGTATCTGCCGCGGCCAGGGCCGAATTCTGCATGGCCTGGACCCCGGTCATGGCGGCCTTGATCCTGCGGACACGTTTAAAGGGCGCGGTTGCCTGATTTTTAGCTTCCCGGATTACCGCATTGACCTGCTTGATCTGGACCAGTGCCTGGGCTTCGCCTTCGGGGTTGTCCTGTTTGAGGGTGACGTCTAACCCCTTATCATACACCTGGCGGGCCCGGGCCAGGGTGGCGCCGGCATTGGCAAATGCCGTGTCCCATTTTTCCTTGGACGCATACTCAGCCATGGCAGAAAACTCAGGGGACGCCGACAGATGGTCATATTTTTTTTTCTGGGATTCGATGAAATCCCGGGTGACTTTCAGGTTCTGCTTTACTGCTTTGGCCTGGGTTTTGGTTGCATCGGAAAGTCCCTGGCCGCAACCGGTCAGAAAAATCAACGCCAACAAAACAAGAACCACGCGTGTGAATATTGGTTCTGTTTTAACACACAGGATAAGGCCATTCATGGTTCGCCTTCCCCTCTGGAAATCAAAGTTACTTCCGCCGGGGTCACAGGTTTGGAAATATAAATCCGATATTCCTCTTTATCCCCGTCCTGCCACTCCTCAATGGTGAGAAACATAGACGCGCGATCATTGACAAATTCATACATGTAAACCTGCTCTTCCTTACCGTCACGCCGGTACACAGCAGCCCAGTCATCGTCATATTCAAAGGTTTCCCCGGCATAGACAATACGGTCCTCATCCGCCACGATCTGATCCAGATCATCTTCATCAATGGGCTCGCCTTGATCATCGGTCAGCCGTTTGAATTTGGTCTGGTCCAGGGTGATACTTACCTCTAATTCATCATCAATTTCCCATTCAAAATGGCCCACCGCGCCGGTCTCCAGGCACAGGCAGGTCAATTCGGTAACAAAGTAGTCCATCAGCTTTGAATAATCCTCGCTGGCCTCCTGGTATGTGTTGATCTCCTGGATGAAATAGGTGCTGCCAAAACAGCTAAAAAAGTCACCCACCCCGGCATCCATGATCGTCAGACGGGTCTGTTCCTCCCGGGACAACACCTTGTCCGGAGCCAGGGTGCGGATCAGGGAAAAGCGCTGATCAAAGGATTTTTGTTCGGAAACGGATATCATAATTTAATTCTCCTGACGCCTTGACGTTAATGCATCTGTTCTGGCTCTGAAGCGGTCGTTCATAACGCCCAGGGCATTGGCGCTTTGGGACGCAATGCTGATGGTCTCCTTTGAAATGGCCGTATAGGCCTCAAATGCCTGCTCATAGGTGTTACATGCCTCTTCCAGGGCTTCAATATTCACGGTCATGCTCTGGCTCATCTTTGCGCCCTTGACCGCAGCATCGCCAATAACCTTGGCCGTATCCGTCATGGTCTCGGCCGCTGCCTGCTGGACCATATCCAGGTGTTTCAAGGCATCCATCTGCTGTTCCGCCGCCACCCGCACGGCCAGGGCGTTTTTCACGGCCGTGGCCAGGATCATGTCCGTGCGTTGAACCAGGCGCTGGACCAGATGTGAATTTCTTACCATCATCTCTCCGCCGAACCGGGTCTGAAGATTGGAGTTGTCAATGGTCTGCAGGTCCACAACAGCCATGGCCAAATCCGATGTCAGGGTGGTCAGGGCTTCTTTGACCCGGGGATCGTCCACTGTATCAAGGTGGGTCGTGAGTTTTTGCCAGATCAACTGCCCCAGGTAAATGTGTTCCTGAAGGGCCGGCTGGATCTCTTTTAAAGCGTCACAGATCTGGGACAGTTCCGCCGCGTCAAAAGCCACCTGGTCCGCCTCGTTGCGCAGGTGGTCCCGGATGCCGTCAATGGTGGAGTTCACGGTTTCCTTACGTTCGGCAATGATGCGCAGGATCTCATCTCCTTTAGGCAGGCGGTTTACGGTGCGGGTGAAAAGCCCCATCACCTTTTTAGGCAGAGGTATTTCCGTTCTTGCCACCACAGTGGGGTTGACCTTGTCCAGCTCGGTTTTAATGGCCAGGATATTTTTTGCCACAGGCGAACTATCCTCAACAGCCACATTTTTCAGTACCGAGCCCATCTTCCGATCGTAAAGGGAGACCTGAGTCTGGGTTTTTTCCATGATTTCCCGGCCCAGGGAAAATACAAAGTTGCCGAGCTGCCAGTCCGACGGGTCTGTTTTAACCTTTGCCACAAAGGCCTCGGCCTTATCTTCAAGGGCCTTGATATCTTCAACAGCAAGGTGCCCGGGCTGAACCGGCACCAGCTGAGTGGGGGCCTGGACAGGAGTAAGCGCACCCTGCCCTGATGCTTGTGTAACTTCTGCTAATACAGGTGCTTTGGCCTGGCCGGCCACATTGGCAAGTTCCTGAGCCAAATTGGACATAGGTTTTCTCCTTTATGAAAATTTACCCTCAAGAAAATGGGCCATGGTTTTAAATTCTGCAATTTCGTTATTGTCCACAATCTGTCGGGATCTTTTGCATACGTCATGAAGACTTTCAATGGTTTTCTCAAACGCCGGCCTTTGGGTCTGCCGGCTGTTAGAGGAGAGGTCGAGATACTCTTTAACGGTTTTAAACAGGTGGGTCGCCCCGATTTTTTTAAGTTCATAGGTCAAGGTCTCCCCCGGATAACGGGTAATCATATCCGGAATAAGTGCTTTAAGATCGTCAATAATGGATTCTATTTTTAAAATCAGATCCATGGAAAAATCACGATCGGTCCGGATCAAAAGATTCAGCTTGATCAGGGTATCAAGAATTTCCTTGAAATCAGCACCCGGATCTTTTTTTTCAGGGGGCGGGGAGGACTGTTCTTTATAAAAAGACGATGAAACTTTTGGCGCTTTCATCCGCCTGATGATCAGGTTGAATAAAACTAGCGCTATGATAAATACGGCAGCTGTAATTATAACGGTCATGAGTTGAAACCTTTCACTCGATGATTAATGTTTTGTTAATTTGCCCAACTTCGGCGTTGGAAAAAATTTTTAATCCTCAAAATATGTTGTTTCTTGCTGTTGCTTCATGCAGATTAAACCGGGACGGTGTTATTGTTATATTAACATTCGCATTATCGGTGTAGTAGGCGTATTTTATTCTATTGTCAACTATTTTACAGCAATTCTAAATTTGGCCAAGATGGCCTCTTGGAATCGGCATCGGCATCGAATCCCTCTTTTTTCGATCCCGATTCCGATGCCGATAGCAATTCCGATTTATATATGAAGCCAATAAAATTTCCTGCTTGCTTTTTTCTTGCCCTTGCCCTTGCCCTTGCCCTTAATCATTATTTGATCCAAACTGCAGGGGCGGATTCCATATCCGTTCTCGAACAGGACAGAACTGGAATCCGCCTAGCCAATACGTGACCGAAACAATGATCAAGGGGTGTTTTTGTGTATGTTCAAAAAGATTAGGATAAAAAGCACGAGCGGGCAATTTTGAAGTTGAAGATACCGAAGGCCACCGGATTCCGGCAGCCTATTTTATATCGGTAAAGATTTTAAGGTTGGTTCGGCCCATGGCCCTAAATGGTTGGAAAGGGACGCTTGCGGTCCCGGCCTTTAATTTGGCAGGGTCCGCGTTTAGATGAATTCCATAAAGGGAACCGCCTCCCATTTGATATGCCGGTACTCATCTCTTTCCAGGCTGTGCCGCCGGCCTCACGGATTTCTGAAAGACCGGCCTTCAGACTCTGGATCCGGGAATTTACTTCCTCTTTATCGCGGTCAAATTTTGTCCTGAGATCCCCTTCTATATGTCGGCTTTTTTCCGTCATATCGTCCAGCATGGATTTCAAGGATTCGATACGGGCTTCGAGTTTATCAACATACATCTTTTTTCCCTCTTCCGGCCGGCAGTTTTCCACCTGGCTGGATTCAACGGATAGTTTATCCATCATACTCTGGCGGTAGTTTTTTCCTTCACTTACACGGTCTTTGGATTTATCTGTCATGAAAACTTCCTTTCAAATGGGGTTAAATATTGGTGTCATTGTGGAAGGTTGTAATAAAAATAAGAACCATGGACCTAATATACCATTTCAGAAAAATGGTTATATGGGTAAATCCACCCAATTTAATCATTTCAAACAACTCAAACAGATTTTACTCAAAATCTTTAAGGTAGGATCATGTTTTCGAAAATGTTAATGTAATCTTTAATTTGATTTTAGATATAATATTCAAAATTTAAGGCTTCAATTTAATTGGGGAGAGTGTTATGAATTTTCTGTTCAAAAAATACGCACTGTTGTTTTTTCTTCTAATGTTCAACTTAATCATACTTTCTACAGGTTTCACAGGCGCGACTGAATTAAAAAAGCCGGTAATCGTGGCATCGACCACCCAGATTGCCGATTTCGCACGCCAGGTGGCTGGAGACCAGGCCTTAGTCAAAAGCATTTTGGCGCCCGGGGCTGACCCCCATACCTATAACGTCACCCCGAATGATGTCCAGATCGTGCTTGGTGCAGATTTGTGCATTGAAAACGGCCTTCACCTGGAAGGAAAGAACTGGATGAGCACCCTGGCCAAAGATGCCCAGAAACCATTGATCACGGCCACCAACGGTATCCAGGCACTTTCCATAAGTCAAGGCGGCCAGTCCATCCCCGATCCCCATGCCTGGTTTTCGCCAAAAAATGTGGCTGTGTACGTCAATAACATCACCAGGGGCATCATTGCTCTGGACCCTGGGAACAAAGCACTTTATCGGGCAAGGGCCAAACTTTTTTTGCAGCAGCTTCGGGTGCTGGACGCCTGGATCAGAGAACAGATCAATGTCATTTCTCCCCAGCAGCGAATTCTGGTCACCACCCATGATGCCTTTAACTATTTTTGCCGGGAATACCGCCTCAACGAACAAAATGATTTTTTATCCATCGCCCCTGTGGGATGGTCCACCGGTGCCGAAGTCGGGGCCGGCATCACCCCGGAACGCAGGCGCAAAGTGATCGAGTCCATCAAGGCATCAGGCGCCCCGGCCATTTTTGTGGAAACCACCATCAACCCTAAACAAATCAGGGAAATCGCCAAGGAAACCGGGGTTAAAATAGGCGGTACACTTTACTCGGATTCCATGGGGCCCAAAGGATCTGCCGCTGAAACCTATATCGGCATGATGCGGGAAAACACCCTGCTTATTGTTAATTCACTTAAATAGGCCTGTGTTATATGCGTTTTTTACTTACCGGTTTAATTTGGATTGTTTTTGTAGGGGGATTGTGGGGGTATACAACCCAGCGGGATGCCGCCCTGCCCCAAGGCCCTGCCCAGCCGGCAGCACCAAAGGTGCTCAGCGGCAGTTATGTGCTGGAGATCACCCCAAGCTTTTCCATTGAAAAAGACCCCTTTGCCCTAGCCCTGGACGATGATGCATCACAACCCCCAGGCCTTGAAATCCGCCTCAATGGCCGGCTCCTGGAGGTGAATGCTGAGCAAATCAAAAGGGGGCAGGTGATCCGAATTACGAAAAATCTAAACCTGTCCCAGGGCTTTAATGAATTTTATGTCAAGGCAAGCCCGCCCATGGCTGAAACCGATCTGGACCATGGCCTGCGGGTCCGGCTTTTAGATCGGGGCGGCCCTGTGGTTGACCAGACCGTATGGGGCAGTTCAGGGTCTGTGGTGGCCGGCACCGTAAGTTTTTCCCTGGCTGCCCACAAGGAGGAGGTTCATGATTAAGGAAACGTCCTTTGCCATAGAAGTGGCCCATCTTACTGTCAGCTACAATGCAAAGCCTGCGCTTTTGGATGTGAACGTAAAAATTGAGGCAGATCAGCTGGTGGGTGTCATCGGCCCCAACGGCGCAGGGAAATCCACCTTTATCAAGGCGATTTTAGGCTTTGTAAAGCCCGATCTCGGCACCGTAAAAATCCAGGGCACCCACGTTAAAAACGCCAAAGGCCGGGTCGCCTATGTTCCCCAGCGGGGGGCTGTGGACTGGGATTTTCCCATCACGGTTCGGGAGGTGGCCCTTATGGGGCGGTTCCAGAAAATCCCCTGGTACACGTCTCCACGAAAAAAAGACAGGGATGCTGCCATGGAAGCCCTTGACATGGTGCGCATGACCGACTTTGCCCACCGCCAGATCGGAGAGCTTTCCGGCGGCCAGCAGCAGCGGGTCTTCATGGCCCGGGCCCTGGCCCAGGGCAGTGATATCCTGCTGCTGGACGAACCCTTTGCCGGGGTGGATGCATCAACAGAAAGGGCAATCCTGGAAGTGCTGGAAAGGGCCAAAAGGTCAGGCAAAACCCTGGTGGTGGTCCATCATGATCTGTCCACAGCAGCAGAATATTTTGACAAACTGCTGCTCATCAAGCAGCGCCTCTACGCATATGGAGAACCCTATATGGTACTTAATGAGGACTTGCTCAGTCAGGTCTACGAGGGGAAGCTTAAAATTTTCAAAGATGTGGTGAAAAAGGAGGAAAATTGATGCTTGACCTTTTTTATGCCCCGCTGACGGAAACTTACTTTCAAAAGGCGCTGATCGGCGGCTCTATTATTGCCATGGTAGCAGGGGTTGTGGGATCTCTTGTGGTGCTTCGGCGCATGGCTTTTCTAGGCGATGCCCTCTCCCATGCCATGATCGCAGGCGTCGCCGGCGGATATCTGTTTATGAAGCTTGCCTTTGGCCTGGAAGCCCATGCGCCGGGCATGCTTTTGGGGTCGCTCATTGCGGCTGTGACCACCGTGGCTCTGATTTCATTTGTCTCCAGAATTTCAAGGGTAAAGGAGGACACAGCCATCGGAATCATGTACACGGGTATTTTTGCTTTGGGCGTGGTGGCGGTTTCTATTTTCAGGCATTATATCCACATTGATCTGATGCATTTCATCATGGGGGACATCCTGGGGGTGGCTGACATTGATCTTTGGGTATCCGCCTTTGTGGGCGCAGGCGTACTTAGCGTTCTCATCCTTTTCTTCAGGCATTTCCAATTGGCCACCTTTGATCCGGTCATGGCCGCATCAATCGGGCTACCTGTGGTGCTTTTGGATTATCTGCTCACCACCTGTGTTTCCCTGGTGGTGGTCTCGGCCGTAAGTATGGTCGGGGTGATCCTGGTGGTCGGGCTTTTAATCACACCGGCCGCGACCGCCTACCTGCTCTGTGATCGCCTGGACAAAATGATGGCGCTTTCCGCCCTGTTCGGGGTAACATCCGTGGTGGGCGGGCTTTACCTTTGCGTCTGGCTGGATTCCGCCGGTGGTGGTGCGATTATGCTATTTTGCACCCTCCAGTTTTTGGTGGTACTGTTCGTTGCGCCTAAATACGGCTTGTTTTTCAGGTGGATGCGGCTGCGCAACCTCGTTCCCCAGCAGGCGGTGGAGGATGTCCTGACCACGGTGCTGCGCAACAAAAAACCGGCGTCTGTCGACATCATTCGAAAATATGCAGTTCAAGGAAAAAATCTGGTCAAGGTTTTAAAACGAATGACCCAGGATGGCCTGCTCACCCAGCAGAATCAGGACTATGCCCTGACAGACAAGGGTTACAAAGAGGCTCATACCGTCCTGCGGGCGCACCGGTTGTGGGAGTCCTACCTTGAGAGCATCGGCACCCCGGAAACAGAGGTTCATTCCATCGCCCACAGGCTTGAACATCTGGACCAGGCCCAGACTTCGGCCTACCTGGATAAAAAATTAGGCAGTCCCAAAACGGGTCCCCATGGAAAAGAAATTCCAGCAAAAATACCCTAGTGATTGTGAAAAATTGGGAAGAAATTCGAAGGGGCATGATATAAATTTAGAGTATAGGAATTTCCATTTCCCAGCACCCAGCACCCAGTACCCAGCACCTAATAGCCCGCCCAAAGGGCGCTAATTTAAAAAACGAAAAGGAGTAATAATGGATAGATTATGGAATTATGAAGATTACGTAAAGTTTCTTTCCCATGACAATCGCCTTGTCAGGAAATGGGCTTTTGAGGCCATAGAAAAACAATATCCGAATAGATATACTGACGAAGTCAGCAGATTAATCTCGGATGAGGATTCGCACCTGGCATGTATGGCACCAAAGTATCTTGCTAAACATCAAGCCGTCCAACATGCTCCGGCTATTTTGAATAGCTTTTTGAATGATTCGGGGAATATTCCATCCAATTGTGTTCTGGCATTATCAAAGATGAAATATGAGCCTGCTTTGGAAAAGATCATTGAATCATTGTCAAATAATCCAAACACTAATTCATTGTTGGGGATTTTTAATTACTTAGGAAGTATCCATAAAGAGACCGCAAGAGAGACATTAATTTCCGCTGTAAAGCAGATTCAAGATCCCATGCTTCAAGGTGATGCTGCTTTGAATTTGTTGAGGCATGATCATCAGGAGGATATTACCTGGATCATAGATAGCATTCTGAACCCTGTAAAAAAAGGAAAAGGTATAGAACACGCTTTGTTAAAAGCGCTCGTAAATTATTTGTGTGCCCGTGATTATTTTAATGATTTAACCCAGAACCTGGGAAGTAAAAGCATTATTAAAGATTCAGTGGCGGTTTTTGATCTCTTTTTTAACAGAAATGATCATCTATCCATTGCGCAAGAGATAAAAGATAAGACGAATTCTTTAATCACGAAAAAACAATACCATGAACTGATTAAAACCCTGCTGTTTGAAACCGAAAATATCAAACAAAAACGATATCCGGACAAAACCGTACCTGGTGACATCCAAAAATTTTTTAATATAGATTCTGCAGGCGTATTTTTATTTAAAGAATTATCAAAACAACCGGCTTTATGGCATAAACTCAGGACATCTAAGAATTTTGAAGATATAGAGGCCTTAATTGGTTTGGCACTGTCAGTGTACTACACTATTATAGAACGAAATGCTTATGTAAAAGCGTTAATGGAAGACAAAGACAGCTCCGGCTTAATCTTGGCCATACAAAATACCGGCTCAAAATTGCCGGACGAATTGTCTCAAAAAATAGTTGATATTGCTCCTGTCGATGAATTAAAAGCGGCCTTAACAGACGATTTGAATACCTGGGGCGACATTGAGATTGTAAAAATCATGGGTCGGATCGGTAAAAAAGATTTTGTACCTGATTTGATCCGTGTTTTAAAGGATGCTGACAGTCTGGATTATATTTATGGAATGGCCATAACAGCCTTAAATGCTTTGGACGAGTCAGCGGATGAATTAATTTTAAATGCCGCACAGAATAATGAAATTAAAGAGTGGGAACTTTTTTCGATTCTTGAACATCTTCCATATTCTGAATCGTTTAACCTGATCATGGAAACATGGAACGACGAGAATAGTGAAGTAGACTCTTACGAGATGTTTGCCTATTGTTTGCAGGGGATTGGTGACCACAGGGGAATCGCCGTTCTGCAAGATATTTATAACAATGAAAATAATGCCGATGATGTTGGTAGTCCGTTAGAATGCCTGAGTTTGCTTCATAATACGGATATTCCAGAACTCCCAGCAATTAGAGCAGAACGAAGAGAAGCAGAGAAACAAAAAGCATTAAGGGCAAAAAAAATGAGTGATATTTTCAGTAATATGGGAGATAGTAAGAATAAAGGAAAAGGAATTTTATTTCAAAAAAAATCCAAAAAAATAGGAAGAAATGACCCGTGCCCTTGTGGCAGTGGTAAAAAATACAAAAAATGTTGCTTAAATAAAGCTTAGCTCTGACATCGGGGTAGAGAGTAAGAGAGTACTGATGGTTCATTAAGGGCCATGGAAACAATAAAATTTACACAAGGTTTGTCTTTTTGCCGGTCTTCAAAATTCCTTTTTTGAATTTACAAGTTTTCTGATACGATTGAGTGCAACCAAGCAGATAATTGAATAAGGCCCATGATCGGAATAAAAACCTTTGCCGGTTAAATCTTATTCTTTTCTATGTATTCCCTGACAATATTAAAGGAATCCATTGTTTTTCTCTTTCGAATAATCGGGTAAAGATATTGGCAATCGCCCATGTTAAGCATTCTGCAAATGCCAATACAATCACTTTCATTTTTTAAATGGAAAAAGCTATCTGCGTCCTGTTGATTTTCCTCTTTTTGAATTATTTTTGAATAAACAATTGAACGTGCCGCCAGAAGAGACGCCCATTTGTCTTTGTTCAGTCCGGGGTGGAACACATATGCCAGGGTCAACAAATCACCAGGACTGTAAAGGCCTTGGTATGAATTATTTTTCGGCATTAGAATACGATTCAAAAACAGTGGTCGAACAATAAAGGTGTTTTTGAGTTCTTTCCAAATTCTCCGATAGATCGAATAATGTATCATTCCGGCCTCAATAAAAATATTGCCGCCATTTTTTATATCTCGGACGATCTCCTGGGCTCTAAGTGAATCACGCAATCTCAAACGTGCGGCATCTGCCCGTGCAAAGTTTTTAACAGCAGCAGTTGTTTTTTCAAACGTACCGGCAACAGATGTTTTATAAAAATGCAATAACGCGCCGGTAGCGTCTCGTTCAGCCAAATAAACATAGTACAACATGGACCCTTTATCCAAGTCCTCGGGACGCTTACCTTCTGCAAATGAGTCATGAATCAACAATAATGCCTCGACAAATGGATCTGCCTGAAACAGTTGTTTCCCATTTTTAAACAGAATTCTTTCCAGGTGGCACATGGCCCGGCTGAACTCTGGATATTCCAGATCCATTGGCAGCAGATAGTCATCTACCCCAAGGGTCCCGTTCAACATTTCTGTAAAATGGCTGTCAGGCGGCTCCTCTAAGTAAATAATATCATGCTGCCCCATTATCTTTTCGGTGATCGGAATCATTTCCGGCCGATGAATCGAAAAGCCAATATTGATCACATTCATTTTTAAACAGGCGGGCTAATGATCACCAACCAGAGGTCGTTCACGATTAAATTCAAAGAATACAAGGAATTTATCCTCATCAGGATTTGAATCTTTTTGCCTGCGTTTCAGAGAAGCGATCCGCTCTGAATTTTTCTCTTCTTTGACCTTAGTCAAATAGATTCTCTTCCCCTTGTAGCCCGGCCCGTTTTCTATGAACAGATAGACGGCATGGGGGTTGGACTCAAGGTTTTTGTGCGTTAAGCGATCCCGCATTATAAATGCAATCTTATCTTCCAAAAAATGAGGCCGTGAATAAATAGCCGCATCGACATTACCATTGCTGTCTGCCGTTGATAAAATACCTGTTCCGTCCGTACTCTCAAAATAAGATTTAAGTTCCATTTTTCAGCTTCCTTGTTTTATTTATTTCTCGTTGTAACAACTATCGATTTACTTCAGAATGTTTACGGCTGATCTTTTTTTCAATTTCAACCAGAATAAAAATCAGCGAACTGTTTGTTAAGACAAGTCCCCATTCTTTAAAACCCATCGGTGCGCTCTGAAAGATGGTATTAAAAACCGGCAGATACGTATAGATCAATTGCATGATAATCATGATCCCCACGCCGACCCAGAGCAGCGGGTTGCTGAACAGCCCCAGTCTCCAGACCGGATGCGTCATGGAACGGCAGTTGAAAAGGTAAAACATCTCACCAAACACAAAAACATTGACGGCCAGGGTCCGGGCCAGGGTTTCATTACCACCGGTAAGCACCAGTTCGAGTTTGAACAGGCCAAATGCCCCGATCACAAGCAGCAAACTAACCATGAAAATACGTACGATCAAAGGCGCAGTGAGAATCGGCATGGAAGGATCCCTCGGTGGGCGCAGCATGATACCTTTCTCTTTGGGTTCAAAGGCCAGCATTAACCCCATCAGCAGGGCCGTGGTCATATTGATCCAGAGAATCTGCAAGGGCAGTATAGGCAGCCTTGTGCCAAGCAGAATGGCAATAAGAATGACTAAACCTTCACCGCCGTTGGTGGGCAAGGTCCAGGTAATGAATTTGATTAAATTATCAAATATCCCGCGACCCTCTTCCACAGCGGCCTCAATGCTCGCGAAGTTGTCATCGGTCAGTATCATATCGGCGGACTCTTTGGATACCTCGGTACCTGTGAGACCCATGGCCACCCCGATATCAGCCTGGCGTAAGGCGGGGGCATCGTTAACACCATCGCCGGTCATGGCCACCACATAGTCCTTTCTCTGCAGGGCCTCAACCAGGCGCAGCTTTTGTTCCGGTGATACACGGGCAAACACAGCCGTATCTTCAGCCACGTCCTTCAATTGCGCTTCATCCAGTTCTCCGATATCACGGCCTGTCAGCACCTCCCGGGTATGATATGAACACGTGTCACCGCACAGCCCAATTTGACGGGCAATCGCACCGGCAGTAACAGCATGATCGCCGGTGATCATTTTTACACGGACGCCCGCCGCCTGGCACGCAGCAACCGCTTCTACCGCTTCCTGCCGGGGTGGGTCGATCATCCCCTGAAGGCCGATGAAAAGGATATCCGCTTCTACATCCGCATGGGTGATCCGGGTGGTGTCGGGAGGCATCTCTTTTTGTGCAAAGGCCAGTACCCTCAGG
Organism: Desulfobacter latus; assembly: GCF_013389365.1. Lineage (GTDB taxonomy): Bacteria > Desulfobacterota > Desulfobacteria > Desulfobacterales > Desulfobacteraceae > Desulfobacter > Desulfobacter latus. The sequence continues at coordinate 49,308 of NZ_JACADJ010000001.1, read as the reverse complement.
CCTTTTTCACCCATTGATTCAACCCAGTCTGCAATGGCTCCCGGGTCCGGTATATCAGGTTCGCCGTCCGGCCCCATGATGGTTGCGCAATCCACACAGATACTTTCTATGGAGCCTTTGATCAGGAGTAATCTGGGTTTTCCTTCACCCTGATCATGAAGGGTGGCCATATACTGGCGGGCGGACTCAAATGGAATGGTATCCAGCCGCGGCATTTCCTGTTCCAGTGTACGCGAATCATAGCCTGCCTTCATCGCAGATACGATCAATGCGCCCTCGGTAGGGTCGCCTTCCACACGCCAGCCTTTGCCGTCCTTTCTCAGGGTGGCGTCATTGCATAGCAAACCGGCTTTCAAGAGCATCTGCAGCGAATAATTGGCAGTCGTATCCAACGAATCAGCCACAGGTGTAATTTTGCCGTCAGCATGGTAACCGATGCCGGATATTGCATAGTGTTGCCCACCCGCCACGACATCTTGAACCGTCATCTGGTTTTGGGTCAGGGTGCCGGTTTTATCCGAGCAGATGATCATGGTGGAGCCTAACGTCTCTACAGCGGGAAGTTTGCGGATGATGGCGTGGCGTTTGGCCATCCTTGATACGCCAATGGCCAGGGTGATCGTGATAGCTGCAGGCAGCCCCTCGGGAATGGCGCCGACCGCCAGGGCAACCGAAGCCATAAATATCTCCACCAAGTCCTGGCCACGCATTATGCCGATAAAAAAAGTCAGGGCGGCCATGGCCAGAATGGCATAAAGCAGGATACCGGAAAAGTGATGGATTTTCCGGGTCAGGGGTGTTTCCAATATATCTGCCGCGGCAATAAGCTGATTAATTCGACCGATCTCTGTGTTATCACCCGTTGCGACAACAAGACCACGACCGCTGCCGAAGGTTACCAAGGTGGAGGAATAGGCCATGTTTCGCCGGTCACCAATGACGATGTCTTCTTCGAGCATGCTCTCGTCTTTTTGAACCGGCACGCTTTCTCCGGTCAGAGCGCTTTCATCTATCTGTAGCTCCCGGGTTTGAATGAGGCGCAGGTCCGCCGGCACCTTATCGCCGGATTGAAGCAAAATCAAATCGCCGGGGACCAGGTACTCAGACGCAATCCGTTTTTTTTCTCCATTTCTTATGACGATGGCTTCACTGGTCATCGCGTGAGACAGCGCCTCAATCGCCTTCATTGCTTTATCCTCCTGGATAAAGCCGATAACGGCATTGACAACGACCACGGCAAAGATAACCCCGGCATCAATATATTCCGCCAGAAACAAGGTAATCAACGCAGCGATTAAAAGTATTATGACAAGCGGTTGTTTGAATTGTAACAAAAACCGGGTAACCGCGCCTTGCCCCTTAGCGTGTGAAAGCGCATTGAGGCCGAATTGTTCGGCGCGATCGGTTGCCTCCTGTTCACTCAGCCCTTTTGATTCATGAGATTCAAATATGGAAACCGCATCAGTTGATGCCAGACTATGCCATGATTTTTCAGGAAACTTTTGCATTTTCAGCTCCCGCAATTTCTATTCTTTCACGTTTTTTTTACTGGACATTTCGTTCCACTGTCTGTTGTTATCGGCTTCTTTCCACAAGAGCGATAAATGCAGACGCATAGAAATTATCCACGCCGCCCGCCAGAGTAGAGACTAATAGTACAATCTATCATAAAGGCCTCCCAGAAAAAAGCGTTCAATAACAAAAAGGATAATTGGGGTCAGAGCGATATTTTAATTATGAATACAAGCGTACCGGAACCCTTTGGGAGGGGTGTTATAAATCCTCTCTGATACAATCCGACAGGTATTTACTTGAAGTTTACAGGTATATTGAACTCAACCCTGTCCGAGCCGGAATTGTTGCAAAATATTCTATGCAACCTCGTGCGTCATTTGTTCGGACTTTTTTTATAGGGGGCGTCGTCTCAGCCGACGCCCCCTGGTGTGAACGGTCTAGGTTGAACCTAGGGCGTGACCAGGCTGTCATGCGAGATGATACTCTTAGCAGGATGCTGTGGCAGCACCCCGTTTTATTGTCCCCTCACAGGCCAATTACCCTTACCCGGGGTAATTAAAGCAAAACTATTTGGCATCCTTCATATGATCCCAAAAGTACTTTACACTTTTTGAATGGAGGTTCCCGAAAAATGGGGGTCGGCATCTGGAAAGTGTAAAGCGGCAAATGAAGGATGCCAACTATTTTACCTGGAATTACCCTGATTTTTAAGCGAAAGGTTGGAAATACGGTTGGAAAATTTATTTTTGAGAAATTAAAAAGGCCCTCAGCAAATCGCTGAAAACCTTGATACTCTAAGTGGTGATCCCACGGGGAATCGAACCCCGGTTTCCGGCGTGAGAGGCCAGCGTCCTAACCGCTAGACGATGGGACCACATCTCTTTATAAAGATGAATATCTATAATGATTGGGTTTAAAAGTCAATAAAAATTAAAACCAAACCATCTTGGGCCAATGGGTCCCCATCTTTACACGCTGAATTTAATTTGAATCAAACTTCTTACGGGTTCCCTTTTTGGCGCCCAGGGCAAAATAGAAAAGCCAGCCAATGACCGGAACGATGGCCACAAGGTGCCAGACAAACTTTTCTTTTAATGTGGAGAAATCTTTTTTCAGCAGGTCGATTAAAGCCAGCATGGTCAGGATAAAGGATATGCCGACAATGAGAAGGATATATAAAATAAGTTTTTCCGGTGTCATTTAATTTTTCCGATTTTTTATAAACCAACGAAACTGGTTTTACGTTTTTGTTGCGGGTTAAACAGTTACCATTATTTCAACTTATCTGAAATTTTGAGCAACGCATCTACATAATAGTTGGAATGGTTGTATTTGAACAGGACTTTGTGCTGGCGTTGACGGCTGAGGCCTGATTTCCAGCCATGGTGTTTTAAATAGTTGGCTACGGAAAAAATGGCGTCCTCATGGTCAAACAAATCCACCCGCCCATCCTTGTTTCCGTCCCTTGCCAGTGTCAAAGCGTTGGAAGGCATGAACTGAGGGATACCCATGGCGCCGGCGTAAGATCCTTTAATGGCAACAGGGTCAATGCCTTCACGATTGCTATAGCTGATCAGCGCCTTAAGCTCCTCATACCCCCATCTGCTTTTCCGGTCCACCTTTTTATCAAACGTGGTCCGCTCAGGTTTTTTATTATCTGATATAGCCCCCCAGACCCTTTCGGCAAGCGCTTTGTCCGCAAGCGCTGCCATGGTGGACAGGGTGTTTATCACCGTGCGATTGCCAAGGTATGTGCCCAGACGGGTTTCTACCATAAGAATGGCTGTAATAATGGTTTTGTCCACTGAAAATTCTTCTTGGGCGTTATCAAGGCTCTCTTTATGCGTAACCATGTAATTGCGGGCATTGGCGATGGATTTTGGAGAAGAAAACTGGTCATAGTTAAGACTGGATTCCGAATGGATAAAAAACAGAGAAACACCATCCGGGTCAAAACAAACCGATTCATTGTCAAACAAGGCTTTGGTCTTTTCCTGATCAAACCCATCCTGGACAAGGCGCTGGGTAAGCAATTCAAATTCATTGGTCTGACCGGTACTGTCCGGCGCAGCAGTTTGCTGGGCATAGCAATAATTAACAGAAAAACAGATGCTAAGCACCAGTACAATGTTCAGGATAAATTTGGAAAATAGGTCGGAATTTTTCATATTTGGGGTATCTGCTCCCTTGCTCTGATAGTTTGAGGCAAGATATTTTTTCCTGTTCCAAGGTCTGCGTTGCTACCATTTATATAGCGTATTTTGTTTCTGATTGCATTAAAAAAGTGAAATATCAAAACGCGGCACAGACAGGCAGATATCGCAAAAAAAAACGGGCCCGGGAAACAGCCAAAGCGTTCCGGGCCCGTTTGTCAGGTCAATCCCCAACAGGAGGAGGCTGATTTTTTAAATATCAAAGTACAGATAGAACTCATGAGGATGCGGACGGCTGATAACCGGTTTAACTTCGTTTTCCATTTTGTACTCAATCCAGTGTTCAATAACATCCTTGGTGAAAACATCACCTTTAAGCAGAAAGTCATGGTCCGTCTTAAGGGCTTCCAGGGCTTCTTCAAGGCAGCCCGGTGCGGACGGAATAGCAGCCAGTTCTTCAACCGGCAGATCATAGATGTTTTTATCCATGGGATCGCCCGGATCAATTTTGTTCTGGATACCATCCAGCATGGCCATGGCAATGGCGGAGAAGGCCATATACCCGTTGGCAGAGGGATCCGGTGTACGAAATTCAAGACGTTTTGCCTTGGGAGATCCGGAGTACATGGGCAGACGGATGGCCGCAGAACGGTTCCGGCTGGAGTAAGCCAGTTTAATAGGCGCTTCAAAACCGGGCACCAGACGTTTGTAGGAGTTGGTGGTAGGATTGGTGATGGCGCACAGGGCTTTGCAGTGTTTCATGATGCCGCCGATGGCCCACAGGGCATTGTCGGACATACCTGCATATTTATTGCCGGCAAATGTAGGCTCGCCGTCTTTCCAGAAACTCATATGGGTGTGCATGCCGGTACCATTGTCACCATAGAGGGGTTTAGGCATAAAGGTCACGCAATGTCCGTATTTTGCAGCCACATTTCTCAATACATATTTGAACCAGGCCAGCTTGTCACCCATGTTCAGCAGGGAGTCAAACCGAAGGTCAATCTCAGACTGTCCGGCAGAAGCAACTTCGTGATGCTGGCATTCCATGTCAATGCCCAGATCCTGCAGGGTCAGCATCATCTCAGTTCTCATGTCCTGATAGTTGTCTGCGGGAGGCAGCGGAAAATACCCGTGCTTTGGTTTGATTTTGTATCCCAGGTTGGGTTCGGAACCGTCACTGGTGTTCCAGTGTGCTTCCGGGGAATCAATTTCAAAAAAGGAAGCATGGGGATCTGACGCGTAACGAATATTGGAAAAAATAAAGAACTCGGGCTCAGGACCTACAAATATGGTGTCGCCGATGCCGGTGCTTTTGATATAGGCTTCCGTTCTTTTGGCAATACCGCGGGGATCTCTGGAGTAACCTTCGCTGGTGATGGGATCATGGATGTTGCCGAGAACAACCATGGTCGGTACTTTGAAAAACGGATCAATTTTTGCTGTACCTGCTTCAGGAATTACGATCATATCGGAGTTATCAATGTTCTGCCATGCTCTCATGGAAGACCCGTCAAAACCAAATCCGTCTTCAAAGGAAGCTTCCGTCAATTCTGATACAGGCACACTAAAGTGCTGCCAAGTGCCGATAAAGTCCATGTAGCGAATGTCAACGACTTTAATGTCATTCTCTTTGGCCATTGCCAATACGTCTTTTGGTGTCATTTTTTTACCTTTCTATCTATATTAAGTTTATATGAAAGACTTAGTTAACCGTTAAATTGCATCATCTCCGCGCTCACCGGTTCTGACCCGCATGGCCCCTTCAACCGGCAGTACAAAAATCTTACCGTCACCGATTTTACCGCTATTGGTCGCAGACCGGATAGTTTCCACGGTTTCTTCAAGGCGATCGTCGGTTACAACAATTTCAAGTTTTATTTTCGGAACAAAATCAACGACATATTCCGCGCCGCGATAAATTTCCTTGTGTCCTTTCTGCCGGCCGTACCCATTAACTTCCGTAACGGTCATGCCGTAGATGCCGATTTCGCTCAACGCCTCTTTGACATCATCCAGCTTAAAGGGTTTAATAATTGCCTCAATTTTTTTCATTCATGACCTCCTTTGACTGCATCTGTGGAAGACGGTTAATAATCGCGTTTTTTATCTGATTTAATTTTTCTTCTGATTCTATTTTCTGGTCCCCTTCAATATCCCGGACGTAAAAAACGTCAATCACCTGATCCACCTTGGTGGCGACCATGGCGACATTAACATTGATGCCGGCCCGGTATAAGGTATTGGTAATGGCAAATAAGAGTCCTGGAAAATCATAGGTTAACACTTCAATAATCGTAAAAAAACTGGATGTTTCATTGTCTATGCGAACCTGGCTCTCTTCGGGTCTGCTGCCGCTGGATATGGTCACCTCAGTGGGAATTTTATCGAGCACATTATCCAGATAGTGGTCATCTTCAAGCGCTATGCTCAAATCCTGTCCGGCCTTTTCCCATTTTTCCTTTTCAAAGAGACGGTCCTGGGGTGGACGGACATTAAAGATATCCAGAAAATAGCTGTCTCCCAGATAATAGGCCTGGGAGCCGACGATATCAATATTATTCTGGAAAAAAACCCCGGCAAGCTTGGAGTAGAACCCGGGCTTGTCCTTGCCGCAAATGGACACGGTTCTCATATCTGCCTCATTATCCTTTGTAATCTGCCAGATATACTCCCGGTCTCCCAGGTTTCTGAATAGATTAATATGATCAACAATGTTTTGGGGCGGCACATAAAGCAGATAGCGCCGGGACATGGCGGATAATTGCCGGGTAACCTCTTCTTCCCGCCAACTTTCCCGCAACAGGGCCAGGACATCTTTTTTCTTTTTTTCAATAAGACGCTGGGTTTTCTTGGACGCCAGTTCCCCTGTTTTGATGATGCTCATGGTTTTAAAAAACAGGTCTTTAATTAAATTTTCCGTCCAGTCGTTCCAGGCCTTGGGTCCGGTGGCCTTGGAATCGGCCACCGTAATCAGGAAAAGCATGCGCAACAATCGAATTTTTCCTATTTTATTCGCTGTGTAAACGGCTGTTTCCTCATCATAAATATCCCGGCGAGTAGCGGTTTTTGCCAAAAACAAATGGTTTTCGATGAGAAAAAGAATATCCTCCTTTTCCACGGGGCTGAATCCAAGACGATCAACAACAGGTTCGGCTATCCTGGCACCTCTGCGAGAGTGCTCTTTGGCAGGATCGGCCTTACCGATGTCATGCAGAAGACCTGCCACGAGCAAAACATTTTTATTCCTTATCTCCTTGAACACCGAATTATAAAGGGTTCCCATTATGGTGTCTGCGGGATCTTTGAAACCGTTAAGGATCTGTACACAGCGGATGGAATGTTTGTCCACAGGGAACAGGTGGTACTGATTATACTGAATTTTATGCACTAACGGTGCGAATTCCGGAATAAACTGTGCCAGAATGCCGGTGGAAAGCATGACATTAAGCACGTTGAATTTCCAAATCGACATGCCCAGAATCCGTTTGAAAATTTTGATACATCCGGGATCCGTGCGAACCTCATCATCCACAAGGTGACGGAATTCGGATGCGATCCGCCTGGCCTCAATCGACATTGGTATCCGGGTCTGACCACTTTCAAGGAAAATGCGAAGCAGCAAATCAGGGTGTTGAATAATTGAAACGGTGTTGGCAAAGTAAAGCCGGCGTTTTTTTACGACCAACCCCTCAGTTTTGGTGGGCCGTGGGCCGACAGTTTCTTTTTTAACCCGGAAGCTGGATACGATATCTTCAAATGTGATCTGGTAAATCTGCTTTAAAAAATCCATTTTTTCATGCAGTTCACCTAGAAAAACTTCCACCTGAGGTAAACTCGAGGTATCCACATAATCCATCAAACCGGCCACTTCTGCCTGGTGTTCAAAATGAAGCGTATCATTTTTGCGCTGACTGATATAATGCAGACGGTTGCGCACATCCCAGATATAAGTTAACGCATCTTCCAGATTTTCGTATTCAAAATGGGAAAGAAACCCATAATAGGCCAAATCCCGACGGGTCTTGATGTTGGATTTAATTTTAGCATACCACAGCAGGGTGTGATAATCCCGAAGGCCGCCAAAGCCTGATTTTAAATCAGGGGAAACCAGATAGGTCGAGTCCCCGAAATCCGCCAGGCGTTTTTCTCCGTTTTCGTACAAATAATTGAGCGTGGGTTTCAAATGCTTTGCGGATAACTGCTGCCTGAATTTTTCCATAAATTCGGAATAGATCAGGGAGGCCCCGCAGATAAACCTGGCATCAAGCACTGTGGTCAGGATATCAAAACGATCAAAAGACATTTTAATACATTCGTTGATGTTCCGGACTGCATACCCGACTTCAAACCTGGCATCCCATAAGGGATACAAAAGCTCCTGGACAAAGGCTTCCACATCCGCCGGAATGGCCTTATCAAAAAGAATGAGCAGATCAATATCTGAATGGATACACTGCTCTTTTCTTCCGTATCCCCCCAAGGCAATGATGGCAAAAGGATTTCCCGAGATAACCATTTTTCTGGCTGCAATACTTTTTTCAAACACCCTGTAAAAGTATTCATCAAGACGGGTAGTCATCTTTTCCAGGAAATTAATTTCTTGCCCCTGGAGGTACTGATCTATCAGCTCTTGTTTTTGTTCAATTAATATTTTGGCTTCAGGACTTTCCATATCTGTTCAGTATCTTTAATTTTGATCTTTTAATAATAAATATATGTCCTTTTTCGACAAAAACATTTCATACACCAGACCAATACCTTAAAACGTTTTTCATTACTGTTTTCATATTTTGCAATGGTTGTACCATCCTTTTATTTTCAATAAGTTATAAAACGCGCAGGCAACTGAAGCCTACAAATCAATGAAAAGAATAATATTTATTACAGTAATGTCTATTTTGAGAAGCAGTATATTACTTTTTTGTAACTACTATCGGGTAGGATCCTAAAAACCAGCAAGCGGGTATATGATATGTCGATTTTTTGAAAAGGCATGAATAATCAGCCAGGCACATGACGTGCTTGGCTGTGGAAAACTAAAAAAACGGCGACGCTCCCCCATTAATCTTCATCTATTTTTTTAGGCTCCTTTTCATCGTCATCTTCAATGGGCTCTTTTGTTGCTTTCTTGAAATTCTTGATGCCTTTTCCTAAACCGGCACCGATTTCGGGCAATTTACCGGCACCGAATATAATAAGGATAATCACCAGAATTATTATCAATTCAGGCATTCCTATACCACCAATCATGATTCACGCTCCTCATATTTTGTTCATGGTGTTAGTAAAAAAGTTATCAAATCAGGTCATTAGCATTTAACCTGTATGAAGTCAATCATTAAGGATTCATGGAAACACATAATGATATTTCATTTTTGTAATAAATTGTATATTTCTCCGGTTAAAAATTGTTTCCGCCTTGAATTTGAACAAATTTCCTAAAAACTTGATAGTCGAATGATAAGCAATTTTTTTGATCTAGGCATCACGATAAATCTATCTTTTTATCTCTGATGAGCTTGAGGCAGGCGTCCACGCTGGGGGCATGATATCGAACGCCACGGCCGTTCCGTATCTCTTCCAGTGCAGCTTCCACGCCGAGAGACGGCCTGTACGGACGGTGAGATGATATGGCTTCGACCACATCGGCAACCGTCAATATTTTCGCTTCAAGAAGAATTTGCTTATCGGTCAGATTCCTGGGATAACCCGAACCGTCAAGATATTCGTGGTGCTGGTATACGATTTGTGCAACCGGCCATGGGAAATTAATGTTTTTCAAAATATCATACCCAACCTGGGCATGGCACTTAATGATTTCATGCTCCTGATGGGACAAAAGGGTCGGTTTAGACAGAAATTCGGATGGCAGGGCAATTTTGCCGATATCATGCAGAAGTGCAGCAAAGTGCAGTCCTTCAATCTGATGATCTGAAAGTCCGAGTTCCCGTGCAATGGCACAGGCCAATCGGTCAACCCGTGTCTGATGGCCGGCAGTATAAGGATCACGTTTTTCTTCAGCAAGCGCCAACGACTTCACGGTCTCTTCAAGGTTTGCATGCAGGTCGTCTCGATTCTTTTTAAGCGCTTCCATGGCCAATTTCCGGTTCGTGATGTCCCGCGTCACCCCTCTGTATCCCAAAAGTCCGCCGTTTTCTGAAAAAACCGGTACCGCATTGTTTTCGACAACCACATGCCGGCCGTTCTTTTTCCGGCATGTCGTCTCAAACCCTTTAAATGACTTTTGGCTGCCAAGCAGATTTTTAAAGGTTTCCTGATACCGATTTTTTAAATCCATGGGCACAAAATCCATGATGGTTTTATGCATTGTTTCATCCGAGGAAAAACCCAGCAACGCCTCCACCCTGGGACTTGAATAGGTATATTGCCCTTTTCCATCGATTTCCCATATCCAGTCACTGGTGTTTTCCAGAAGGCTTTGAAAGCGCTCTTTGCTTTCTTTGAGCGATTCGTTCAATTTCTTGCGTTCAATGGAGACTCGCATTAATTCTTTGTCAGCCTTCATGGTCTGGCGAATGGAATACAGGGACAGCATGAGGACGATGCCAAGGATGGCAGTGGAAATGGCCATAAACTTATTACGTATGGCGGTGATTTCAGCATAAATATCATCAAGATACATACCGGTACCCACAATCCAGTCCCATGGTTGAAAACCTTTAACATAGGACAATTTAGGAGACATTCTGTCAGGATCGTCTTTCCATTGCCAGTAATAATCAACATACCCGGCGCCTTTCTCAGCAACCACCTCGTTAAATTTTAAAAGAATATTTTTGAGACTTGAATCTCGAACATCCTTGATATCCTTGATGGCCTTGTTCACAACATCCGGGCGATACGGATGCATAATAAACTGCGGCGTCATGTCGTTAATCCAGAAATAATCTTTTTTTTCAGGACCGTACCGGAGATTACTGATCCGGAGAATTGCCCGGTGTTGAGCATCGGCCCGGGTCAGTTCGCCGGACAGCTCCCGTGCATGATAGTTGTCAATCAGACTCCAGACCGTTTCGGTCAGCTCGTAGATCATTTCCTTCTTTCTGTTGATAAAGCTTTGTTCAATCCGCGGAAGAAAAAGCATAAACATGGTGATGACATAAAGAACGATCGTCAAAAGTGCCGGCACGGCAATTCGCCGGGAGGTGGTCTTGAATCTTTTCCGTATCATATTTTTCAGCATACACCCCGCCCTTTAAGTCACACAAAATAAAACAGGCTACAGGCAAATCCCTGTAACCCATTGATTTTATTGGAGCCGGCGATCCGATTCGAACGGACGACTTTCTCATTACGAGTGAGATACTCTACCAACTGAGTTACGCCGGCTTTTTTGACCCCCAATTTATATCAGGGCGTCCCTGGAAATTCAAGAGATTTAACGCCCGCGGTGGGGTGAATCACGGTAAAAAACCAGATCAGCCCGGGGCGGTTACAAAGGATTGATACGCCTTTTAAGGATATCTTCCAACAAAGAGGCCACCAGATGATCAAAGGATATCGAATGTTTTTTACCGGATGTTGAATCTTTTTTCCGGCCGGCTTTAAAGAATTCCATGCAGACCCGGTGCTGCTTTGTTGTCAAAAGGGTGGAAATCCCCACCTTTTCTCCATTGGAAATAAGGTGGGATTTTGTTTCAGGGACATCACGCCGGCCATGGGCGCGCCGACTCATATGGGTGTAATAAAGCAACGCCCGATCCAGAAGAATATACAAAAACTGAATATTTTCATTGGGCCCCACCTGGATCCGGTCCCCCCCAAGCCTTGATGAGGCATTCGCCAGACGCCGGAGCCCCATAAAAGCGGAACCTGCACCCACGGCGGAACCAATGGCCGTAAAAATTCCAAAGGTCAGTCCGGCTGCAGCCGTATCCAACACCGCCCCAAGGGTACCTCCGAGTACCGCACCGGCGGTAGCGGCCTGGGCCCGGGTCAAACCCAGCATCTCCCAGGTCTGCTCTGAAAACAGATCATGCTTGAGAATGGAACAGGCAGGCAATGGATAATCATAGAGGTGATGACGGAACAGTGAACGGATATGGCCAAACATTTTTTGTTCAATCTCCCGGATGTTTCCCTGATATTCCCGGGTAAGATTTTCCTTGAGCGTCACAGAATCCATGTCCGCTTTGAGTCTGCGGGTCAAAGAAAAACGCAACGCCTGCTCCATACCATGAACAATATACGCACAGGCCAAACGGTTACGCTTTTCCCATTCCACGTTAAAGGCCTGGATCACGCCTTCCATCAACGGTTCAATGTCCTGGTCAATGGCTTTAAGGCTTTCCATCAGCCGGATGCGCTCATAAAAATCAGCCTGGTTGGAATTAAAGATCCGAATGACGTTGAAAAATTTGCGAAACTCTTCTTTCCACACCTCTGTATTATCCCGGGTCTCGGACTTTGCATTGATAACAGCCATTCTGGGCTGTCCCGTGAGCCGCAGGATCTCCATTTCAGCCAGATCATCTTCCCTTACAGGCCGGGATCCGTCCACCACATAAATAATGCCGGCCCCATTGGCCACCGGTGTCAACAGTTCGCACTCATCGGCAAAAAACGGGTTATTTTCATGTTCGGCAATGAACCGGGCCACCATGTCCGGCCCGGGATTTTTTCTGAACCAGGCCAGGGTCTGCCGAGGCGCCTGGAACCCCGGTGTATCAATAAACCGGATGAGCTCTTTGTCATCCCTGGTCACGGAATAGGACTTGGAAACCCTGGTTTCACCGGGCACCGGGCTGACCTGGATACGGTCGTCCTCGGTCAATGTGGAGACCACCGAGGATTTTCCCTCATTGGGGTGCCCTAAAACGGCAAATTCAGGCAATGCCATCATGGCGACACCCACCTTTCAATGACCACCCACGGATCGTTAAGCTGGTTTACGGCACTCTTCCATACCTGAAAATTTACATCAGAAGGCGCCACATCTTTTTCACCCGGCGCCATTGTCTGAATCATTACGATCCATAGGGGAAAATCAGAAAACATCTCACGAATTTGAACAAAATAATAGAGCAGTCCACGGATAGGTGGCTGCCAAACCTCCTGAAGCAAGATCAAAGGCCCCTGGCTTAAATCTTTAATATGGGCTGCTATCTGGTCCTGATCTTCATCAAAATCATAATGAATGCCGACGGTAGCGGCAATATGAATACCAAACTGCTGTTCCAGACCAGCCCGAATCTGTTCCATATCATTTTCCTCAAATCCCCTGGCCGATCCAAGCACAAGCGCATCAGGCCTATTTTTTTTAACACAGGGGGCATCAGATAAAGCCGGAGGCCGGACTTCAGATTCTGGTTCAGACGTTGACTCAGACTCAGGCTTTGGTGTGCTTAAAATCCTATCGGATTGAGGCATAACAACAGGGGCTTTATCTTTTTCCATCACAGACGCGGGTTCCGGCCTGTCCGGCCTGGGCAAAGGCGTTCTGGATTCCGCCCGGGAGCCGCCGGTCTTTTTGATATCCATACCCATGCGGGGAGTTCGCATCCGCATGAGCAGGCGCTGGTACCCAGGCCGGGACAGGTCAAACCGGGCAAGAGCCAGCATCCTGGCGGCATGGGCCAAACCCACGATAACAATTCGGGGAATAATGGCATATACCAGCAGCCCCATGCATAGAAACGGCCACCAGGCAGTTAAATGTTCACTGGTCAGTCCGGCAAGGCCTTCCTTGAGTACAATCCGGCTGCCTTCTATTTGCTCAAGGGTAGGCACAAAAATATCAGGCATGGCCCAGGACCAGGGCAATGCCATCCAGGATACCAGGCGGTACACACTCTCCCCGGAAGTCAAAAGTGTAGATTGCCAGCCAAAAGCCAAGTCCGTAACCATAACCCTGAAAAACGTGCCGCCAAGTACCCCGGTTGAAACCCCCAGCGCACCCAGGGAGAGTACAATGAACACCGGCCAGAACAGAATACGCCGAAAAGACCGGGTATCCAGATGCAGCAACTCACCGGCATCTGTTGAAAATTGAGGAAAATGTTTTTGAACAGGTGCGGCCCACGTCTGCATCCGCCCCATGAATTTATCAATAAACAGACGCATGGACAGTCGGTGCAGCGCGCCGGACCAGCCTGACCCGGCAGGGCCCGACCGGAACTGATGGAAGCCCACCAGTGCTGCACCCAAACAAAGCAAAGCCGGAAAAAGGATAAACACAGCAACAAACAAGGTCACATTCACAGGCCGGCTGCCATGGTAAGCCAGAAACGAATATGCGCCCATACCTCCGGCAGCCAGGCCACAGGCAAAGACCACCTTGGCGATCCAGGCATAAAAAGAGGCAAATAACGCACCTGGAAGCTTAGCCCCGGAGCCGCCGCCGTTCGCGGTCTTTTGAAAAAACAACAGACGCCGGTATTCCAGCCATCCCGCAATCAGTCCGGTATCATCCAGTCGGTCGCCATCTTTAATCTGACGGAAGATATCTCTGTCCCGGGATGCAATGGCGGTCGTATCTATATTTTCCGGATCTTCATCCAGACCCATAAGAAAATCAAGATCAATAATATCTTTAAGAGACAAAATCATAATAATTCTTTAACAAATTGTCATAATTTTCACAATCCGTATTACAGGGAGGGATTGGTTCTAACGTCGGCCGCTATAGGGGCAGGCCGGCATACCGGCCCTAACGAGAGTCCCTGCCGGGGGCGATAAAATTGCGAATCCATCCTAAAAACGTATTTCCTTCCAGGCAATCTTTTTCAGCAGTGGCCAAAACCATTGTCATTTTTTCCGTATCTCCATAGCGGTCTTTGCGGGTGATGATTTGCCGGTCGGGATCAAGTTTCCGGATGACCCTGGCCGGATTGCCTGCAGCCACAACATTGGCAGGGATATTATTGGTGACAACGGCACCGGCCCCGATGATTGAATTTTTCCCAATGGTTACGCCTTTGCACACAATGGCGGAATCACCGATCCACACATTTTCTTCCAGGACCACCCTTGACCGGCCGGCAGGCGGCAAGGATCTGTCGTAAATACCGTGCCAGTCTGAATCCGTAATATAGGCGTGGCTGGCCAGCATGCAGGAGTCTGCAATACAAATGGAATTGGCCGCTGAGATCCGCACGCCCGGAGAGATAAGCACATGGTCCCCGATACGGATACCGTCAATATCCTTTTTTTCGGACCACACGGTCAACCGAGTTCTTTTGTCCGGGCATCCCAGCAGGGTCACATGAGTGCCGATGGAGATGGGGCGGCCGAACAATTCGATATACCAGGGTTTAATTATATAAGCATGGGGCCCCAGGGCGCTGAGCTGTGGGACAAGATAACGGCGGACATAAATATTCTGGAGCCGGTACCAGGCCTGTTTGATATAGTATGGGCGTTTATCCCGAATCATTGTTCAATATTTAAATATACTGCCGTCCCAGGCATCATGATCAAATAACCGGGCCCCGGGCGTCAGACGATACAGGGCATCGGCGGCCATTAAAACCACGGCATTGGTCCAGGATATTTTCTCCTCCGGCCAGATCACCATATCCGGATAGGTGTAGCCGCACCAGAAGGTTTGATCCTCAAACACCCGGTTGTGAATCCAGGAAAAAACAATACCGGCCTTTTGATGACGCCCCATGGCGTGAAGTGCAAGCACCAGCTCCGCGGTTTCGGCAATGGTCACCCAGGGCTGGTCGGACACACAGCGGCATCCCTGACCCTCAATGACATATTTATGCCAGTATCTGTCAATACGTGCCTTTGCCCGGCGTCCCTGCAATGCCCCGGACAGTATTGGGTAAAACCAGTACATGGAAAATCTGGACTTGGATACATTATAAGTAAAAATATTTTCCCTGATGGATCTGTCAAGGTGTTTAAGCGCATCCTCCCATTCCGGGCGCTCACGGCCCAGGATGCCGGCAATGGCCAGGGCACACTTCAGGCTCATGAATATGGAAGAACTGCCGGCCAAAAGAGACATGGGATCCACCTTTCCCGCCGGACTTTTTGCCCAGTAAATCTCTCCTGTGGGTGCCTGAAGCGCCAAAGCAAACGCGATCCCTTTTGACATGACAGACCAGAATTTTTCCAGATCAGCCTTGTCCCCCTTTATTAAAAACTGATGGAATAACCCCACCGCGAGATAACAGGCCATGTGGCTTTCGGTGGTCCGATCCTCGGGAACGGAATCCATATAGGATGAATACCAGGACCCGTCTTCATTCTGGCGTGTTACCAGCCAGTCCAGGGCGGCCATGGCCTGGTCATGCAACCCACCAATATTCAGTCCCATGACGGATTCCACAAGATCCCAGGGATCGGTTTTCCCGCCGGCATGCCAGGGGATATCACCATTCTCCCTTTGAAGACCGGCAATCATGCCGGCAACTGAGCCGGGGTCCAGAGACGAGTTGGGATGCAGCGTTGCATTTATCGGGCGCATTGACTCTCTTAAAAAATAATAATATCCTTTGTAAAAACAGGGCTAAATTATCAAACCCCTATCTATTTTACAAGATTTATGCAAACAAAACTGAATGATCCTTCAGGGCAATTGATTTTGATTAGACATTATACCGATTTTTCATAACCTATTGATTTTATTGGGAAGTTAATTTTTGCAAATCTAATAAAATCAAGCACTTAGCTAAAATCGGTATAATGTCTATTATTTAAACAAGCTCTTATACCCAAATTGAGGAGAAAACAATGGTAAGAAAGATCAGAAAAGCGGCAGTTATCGGGTCTGGAATCATGGGCGGCGGAATTGCCGCCCTTCTTGCCGGCGCCGGTGTTGAGGTGCTGCTGCTGGACATTGTCCCTTTTGATTTAACTGACGAAGAAAAAAAAGACCCTGGGGCGAGAAACCGCATTGTTCAGGCTGGTTTGGAAGCGGCATTGGCGACGAACCCCTCTCTATTTTACAGCAAAAAAGACGCTTCGCGCATCAGCACGGGAAACCTGGATGATGATATTGAAAAAATGTCGGAATGCGACTGGATCGTGGAAGTGGTCGTGGAAAACCTGAATATCAAAAAAGCGCTGTTCGAAAAGATTGCCAAGGTCAGAAAACAAGGCGCCATTGTTACCAGCAACACCTCCGGGATTCCCCTCAAGGATATGAGCCAAGGTCTTTCCCAGGAATTCAAAGCACACTTCATGGGCACGCATTTCTTTAACCCGGTCCGCTACATGCACCTGCTCGAACTGATTCCCGGCGCTGAAACCACCCCCGACGTCATGGATTTCATTGCCCGGTTTGGCGAAAGAAACCTGGGCAAGGGGATTGTCCGGGCCAAGGATACCCCGAACTTTGTGGGCAACCGAATCGGTATTCAGGGCATTGGTGCCTGCATCAAGTTCATGCGCGAAGACCAAATGACCATCCCCGAAGTGGATGCCCTGTTCGGACCGGCCCTGGGCCGCCCTAAAACCGCCATCTTCAAAACCGCGGACCTGGTCGGTATTGACACCATGGTTCATGTGGCCAAAAATTCCTATGACCTGTGCCCGGACGACGAGCAGCGCGACACACTTGTCCTGCCTGAATTTATCACCACAATGGTCGATAAAAAAATGCTGGGCAACAAAACCCAGGGGGGATTTTACAAAACAGAACTGACCCCGGAATGGAAAAAACAGCGCAAGGTGCTTAATGTTGACACCCTGGCATATGAAGATTTTGAAAAAGCATCGTTTCCCTGCCTGGACCAGGCCAGGAAAAAAGCCACCCTGGCAGAGAAGGTGGCCTGCATACTCAAAGGCGATGACAAAGGCGCCCAATTTGCCTGGCGATGCCAGGCCAACGCGTTCCAGTATGCAGCCAACCGGATACCTGAAATCGCCGAGACCATCGTTGAAATCGATAACGCCATGAAATGGGGCTATAACTTTGAGATGGGCCCCTTTGAAACCTGGGATGCCTATGGTGTTGAAGACGCCGTAGAAAGAATGAAAAACGAAGGGCTTGATATCCCGGCCAATGTCACGGACATGCTGGCCAAGGGCAACAAATCTTTTTACAAACTTGAAAACGGTATCCGCTGCTACTTTGATTTTTCGTCAGGTCAATACAAGGCGGTTCCGGTGTCTAAAAATATGGTTTCGATTGCTGCCGCCAAAGGCAATAATAAAATAGTTTTTCAAAATGCGTCGGCATCCCTGGTGGATATTGGAGATGACGTTTTCTGCATTGAATTCCACACCAAGATGAATGCCATTAACGCTGAAATCGTTGATGCCATCGGCAGATCCCTTGACTATGTCGAAGAACACGGTGCCGGCCTTGTTATCGGCAACGAAGCCGGGGGGATGCCCGGCGCATTTTCCGCCGGTGCGGACCTTGCCTTTGTCTCCAAATTGTGCCACGAAAAAAAATATGCTGAAATTGATGCATTCCTGGCAAAGGCCCAGAGCGGCATCCAACGCGTCAAGTACGCACCTTTCCCCGTTGTTGCCGCACCCTACGGCATGGTCTTGGGTGGTGGCTGCGAAACCTGCCTGGGCGCTGACCGCATCGTTGCCCATACCGAACTTTTCATGGGGCTGGTTGAAATCGGTGTGGGCCTGCTGCCCGCCGGCGGCGGCTGTATGAACCTGTGGAAAAAATATGTGGATGCCCTGCCGGGCAAAACCGTAAAAGAGGTGGATCTGGCCAAATTCTTTATCCAGGCATTCATGAAAATCGCCATGGCCGCCGTATCCATGTCAGCGGCCCAGGCCCGGGATAACGGATTTCTCGGCCCTGCCGACCGGATTGTCATGAACCGGGACAATCTTGTGGGCGAAGCCAAAAAAGAAGTCCTTAAAATGGTGGATGACGGATATATTCCCCCGCTGAAAAAGAAACTTAAAGTGATCGGCAACGCGGGTCAGGGCATGGTGAATGCGGAGGTGTTCAACCTGCTCAACGGCAAATTCATGAGTGAATATGACGCCTTTTTGGCCAAACGCATTGCCTATGTCGTCAGCGGCGGCGATGCCGGCGAGGGCAGTGAAATTGCCGAAGAAGCCATCCTCAAACTCGAACGAGAGGCGTTTGTGGACTTCTGCAGGGAAGAAAAAACCATTGCCAGAATTGACCACATGCTGAAAACCGGAAAGCCGTTAAGAAATTAGGAGATAAGATCATGAAAGACGCATATATCGTACAATCCGTACGGACCCCGGGCTGCAAGCAAAAAAAAGGAATGTTCAGCCAGACCCGGCCCGAAGAACTGATTTCCTTTATTATGAAAGAAGCGGTTGAAAGAACCGCTAACCTGACACCCGAAGACATTGACGATGTCATGCTGGGCTGCGCCTTCCCCGAAGCGGAACAGGGCCTGAACCTGGGCCGGATCGCGGCGAAAATGGCAGGCTTCCCGGACAAGGTCTCCGGTGCCACGGTAAACCGGTTCTGCGCGTCCGGCCTTGAAGCCATTGCCCTGGCCTCTGTGCGGGTCTCTGCGGGCTGGTCGGAAATCTGCGTGGGGGCAGGCTGCGAGTCCATGACGTTTGTCCCCATGGGCGGCAATGTCCCCCGGCCCCATCCGGAATATTCAAGAACCCATCCCGACATGTACGTATCCATGGGGATTACCGCTGAAAACGTGGCTGAACGGTACAACATCTCCCGGCAAGACCAGGACCTGTTTGCCTCCCAGTCCCAGGCCAAGGCCATGGCCGCCCGAGACGGCGGAAAATTCACTGAAATCATCCCGACCCCGGCCTACAAATATATTGTACAGCCTGACGGGACGTATAAAAAAGAGTCCTTTACTGTTGAACATGATGACGGGATCCGGGCTTCCACACCCGAGGGCCTGGCAAAACTGGGACCGGTATTCAAAGTGAACGGTTCCGTGACCGCCGGCAACGCCTCCCAGACCACGGACGGGGCCGCAGCCGGCATCGTGGCCTCCAGGGAAAAGTGTGAGGCGCTTGGCCTGACCCCTATTGCCAGGCTGGTTGGGTATACCACTGTGGGCTGCAAGTCGGATGAAATGGGTGTAGGCCCCAAATATGCCATCCCCAAAGTGCTTAAACAGGTGGGCATGACCATTGACGATATCGATATTTATGAAATCAATGAAGCCTTTGCCGCCCAGGCCATCCACTGCATCCGGGAACTCAACCTTGAAAAATACATGGATAAAATCAACATTCACGGCGGCGCCATCGCCCTGGGCCATCCGTTAGGTTGCACCGGTGCCAAACTGACAGCCACATGTATTGCCAACCTCAAAGAAGTCGGCGGCAGATACGGTGTTGTCTCCATGTGTGTCGGCGGCGGCATGGGTGCGGCAGCCGTATTTGAAAAACTTTGATAACTTAACCCTGGAGCGCGGGCGTCCCACCCGCGCTCCATATTAATTTCAATCGTCATGTGTTTTCTCCTGTTCCGGGGGTTGCGATTCCGGTGCTTTGGCAGGAAAAAACCGCTCCGCCCCTTCAATGGACCGAATGTGAATATCACGCTGGGGAAAGCTGATCTCAATGTGGTTTTCCCGGAAATTTTTATCGACCTCAAATCTGACATGCGTATCTACCTCCAGCATATGGTCTATATCGGTCCAGAGCCGCAGCACAAAAATCAATGCACTGTCGCCAAAATCCGTAAAAAGCACGTCCGGTTTCGGGTAGCGAAGGACATTGGGCGCATCCCCGGCAACCTGCAGTAAAACTTTTCTCACCAGTTCCACATCAGATCCGTATGCCACACCGACACTGATTTTGCGACGGATTCGTTTATCCTTGAAACTCCAGTTGGTCACCTGATTGCTGATGAAATCGGCATTGGGAATAATCAGGGAGGCATTGTCATAGGTTTGCACCACTGTGGACCGGACATTTATTTTTCTTACCCTGGCCCAGGTGCCGTTAACCTCTACATCATCCCCCACCTGGATGGGCCGCTCAAACAGCAGGATAATGCCGGATATAAAATTATTGACGATGTTCTGCAGGCCAAACCCAATACCAATACCCAGGGCACCGAAGGCAACGGCCAGGGACGCCGTGTTCAGTCCAAAGACATGCAGGGCGATGAGAAGACCTATGGCCCAAATAATATAAGCAGAGATGGTTGTAATGGATTCCTGCAGACCCTGGACCATGCCTGAACGACTTAAAAATTTTTTCTGAAACAGCCATTTCCATATCCGCACCAGCGCATAGGTGAAAATAATTACCAGTCCCGCAAAAATCGCCCCTAAAAAGCTGAATTGCATATTGCCGATGTTCAACGGCAGGGCCAGAACCCGATACAGGTGACCCAGCACGGTCTGAGAATTACCCCAAATCAACAGCATAAAAATTGAAAGGGTAACCATCCAGCAGAACTGACCTGCCCGGATGAGCAGCCACTGGAAAGGATAATCATCATAAGCAAACGCGTCCGTGCGGTTATGGCTTTTCTCCCTGTAATAGAGATCCCATTCCTGGAGCAGGTGAAGAAAAATCGCCCACCAGAAAAAAACGACAAGACTCTCGATCCAGGAACGTACCCAGTGGGAGGCAAGCAGTTCATAACCAATCATGTCCAGCATGAGTGAAACACCGGAAAGCAGAAGCATCACATACTTGGTGGTCAAAAGCCGAATCAGTTGATTTCTATCCTGATGACTTTCCCCCGGGGACTTAAGCGTATTGAAGTCAACATCCCGCCAGGCTTTCAGGGTCCAGACAAACATGATAAATGCCCCTGTCATGCGCAGCAGGATCAATAGCCCCGAACTTTGCCCCAAAACGTCGCGCAACACCCCATGGGTAAGAATAAACACAGCAACAGCCCGGGTGAAAAAAATTAAATACCCGGCATTGGATTCTCCGCCGACGGCTTCAGCAAAAACCGTTTTCAAGGACCGGCAGATCCATCTGCACGCCAGCAAAATCATTATCACCAGCGCGGCCTCTAAAAAAATTCTGGATACCAGAACCATTCGATCCAGACGGCTGTAAAGAAAAATTGTCAGCGCAGTCCCGGCCGGTATAATGGACATGATCAGCAGTTCCGCGGCCATCTGATGCCAGGCGCCCAGGTTTTGCACAACAGGCAGAGTCGTCAAGCCAGAGGCCTCTTTCCGAAGGCGCCATAGAATGGCAAACACCGCAGCCAGGACAAAGAAAAATGATACCGCCAGAAGCTGTGCGTCCTGCCACAGTTCTTCAACGCCCGATATCCAGAACTGGGGATCAGAAATGATAAAGAGTTGTTCAATCAGGGTTCTGAATTCCTGCTCAAGAGAATAAAGGGCACCAACCCGCGTCTCCTTATTTGTACGCTCAAACAACCCTTTTGCTTTTTTCTGCTCAATGTTTTTTTCAAATTGTGCATCCAGGTTCGTATACGTTTCCTTTATTTCCTTCAATTTATCCAGACTGCCCGTGTATATCTGGTCCAGCCGGGATAACAGCGCCTCTTTTTCTTTGAGTACCCGGGCCAGACGGGTTGCCATATTTTCAATGGTCAGGGGCTGACTATTGGAAGGCGTGTTCTCCTTAACGCCGGCAAGTTCCGCCAGTTGTCTGTCAACAAGCAGTTTCTGATTTTCCAGGTGCTCAAGTTCCTGTTTCACGGCCTCTTTTCTTGGAATCAAGTCCTGAAACATATTCTGGGCGTCAACCATGACGGTTTTCAGTTCAGCCTTGCTTTTCTGAAGCTGGACAATATCAACATCCTCGGACAGCAGTAAATTCCAGAAAGAGGAAAATTGAACCCGATACCCGTTATAGGCCGCTGTCAAATACACCTGGTTCTGCGCTTCGCTTGCTATCCGTTTTTTATATTTTTCAAGGTCATTGAGCTCAGTATTCAAAGATTTTTCAAGGATAATCCCCACTTCATCAATCAACTGGGATGTCGAATCCTGCTCTGGTTCGGCAAAAGCAAGGGTAAATCCACTGAAAAGAGTAAATCCGGCAAACAGGATCACAAAAGATCTGGAAATAAATTGAACGTCCAATTTTTTCATTATTTTAAAACCACCCTTTCTTTTTAAAAAATACAACCATTGCACCGCCAATCACCGCCATGCCCCCCAGTAAAATGAAATATCCCCACTGCCACTCCAATTCAGGCATAAATTTAAAATTCATACCGTAAATTCCGGCAAGAAAACTTAACGGTATAAAAATAGTGGAGATAATGGTCAGGGTTGCCATGACCTCATTCATGCGGTTACCCTGGGCTGACATATAAAAATCAAGCATGCTGGACAAAAGCTCTTGAAGCGACATAACCGCATCCAGAATATGATTAACATGATCCAGAATATCCGTATAAAAACGGATGACGGCATCCGGAACAAACGGGGATTCGGATTTCATCAAGCCAAGAATTGCCCCGCGCACCGGCCGGAGCTGCTTATTGAAAAATATCACCTCACGTTTCAGCCGATGTATCTGTTCAAGGTGGCCCGGATTTAAATCTTCGAGCATGTCACGTTCAACAGATTCCACGGCCGAAGCAATCTGCCCGATCACATCCAGAGAGTGATCAACGACAGCATCAATCAGGGCATACGCCAGGTAACCGGGACCGCCTGTACGTATGTTTCCCCTGCCGGCCTGCAGTCTTTTCTCCACTGCTTTAAGGCAAGGGGACGGTTTGTCCTGGACAAAAATCACCAGGTTCTCCATAACGGCCATACTGACCTGGGTTTCCGATATCTCATGATTCTCGGGATCAAAGGCCAGTTGTTTGAGTGTAACATAATAATAGGTGTCAAAATCTTCAAATTTGGGAGGATGTGCCGGGTCAACCATATCCTCCAAGGTCAGGGTATGGATATTAAACAACGCACCCATCCTTGAAAAGGCAAAATGATCATGTATGCCGGTTACCTGAATCCATGCGGTTTTATTTTTCTGGATCAAAGGCAGGGCTGCGTCAATGTTCTGAGGATGGTAGGTTTCGAGAGACGCTTTAGAATAGATTAAAACACAGATATCAGGCTGTGTGCCCAACGCGGCCGGGAGATCAATCTGCAGGCCCGGCGAAGATCCGGCTTTTTTTCCTGACTTTCTGAAAAATCTGGGCATGGCAAACCTTTCATTGAATTTACAACTGCAGAGATTAATTTAAGACCACCTTATTATCATGACCACAGGATTACGGATAGTTATAATAGTTAAAACAGGGAATACGATTTTTGTCAAATATCCAGGGGAAACCCAAATTCACCGCCTGCTTTTTACACACCCATCCAAAGGCAATTTGGGGAATTTTTTCTCGGCGAATTGTTGGACTGTTTGTGTTTGTCCCCGGAATCTGCAATGTTTACACCTTTATCTGGAAAGGGTATATTTATATCCGAACAAAAGAACTAAAGGGACTGAAATATTTCAGAATACAACGATAAATCCGAGACATGACCAAATGATTTTAAGAAACAGACTGCTCCGGCCCGGCAATACAGCCGGTGCCAGGGGATATATCGTTTATGTCTGCAGAATCATAAAACTGATTCAAACCGGCAGGTTGCTCCACCTGGCCGCCTGTCTCGGGATTATGCTGTTCTGCACCTTTTGCCCCCTGGCCATGGACGCATTTTATCAGAAAAAATGGTCTCACCTGGCCGGATACGGATGGCTGACCGCCTATGGGTTTATTCTCCCCTTTTTTGCAGAACTGGATGCGTTAAGCCGGTTTCAAAATTACAAACAGGCAAAAGACCTGTTTTATGAAAACGGGTTCAACCCCAGGATTGCAAATCTGTATGCCGGTTCACGCTGCCAGCGTGATGCCGCTGTTGTGGCGGCAAAGGACTTAGGGATCGGGCCTGAAATCATAGAACATTATCAAGCCCGGGGATTCAAATGGTACCATGTTTTGCCCGGCGTACTTTTTTCAAGGCCCGGGATACTTCTGACCCGTAATTATTGGCAAAGAACCCTTTTTGAAACCCGCTACACATCAAGACATTTTTGCTTATGATTGGGATTGGGGATGTTAACAATCACGCAGCAGGGTCAAACGGCTTAACTTCTTTTTTCAATTTATCTCTTCAAGCAATATTTCACCAGGGTGTGTAGGGGGAACTGAATGTTTGATTTTTAAGCGCCCATCTCAGGCCGGGAGGCTGTTTGGTCAGTCGCCCCAGGCCCTTCCCCAAAATCATATCCGAACGTCGAAACCGCCATTCAACGGGACTTGAGAGCGGTTTAGCTTGCCTGCAAAGTCCTTTAACTACGATGTTTTTATACGCATTTTAATCTAATTTTTATCGCGTTGTTTTCTTTTTGATATTCAAATAAAAACATTAATTATAAAGCAAATGCAAAACATCGCATTTTTATCATGTTAAAAACTTTAAATAGGCCGAAATGAATAAAAATGGATAAAATTACAAAAAAAATAAACGCCGGATCTGAAAATTCATCCCCTCCCGGTTTTCAAGTAAGGAATATCCTCTTTGTTTCCGCGCCTTACCATTTGCCGGGACTGAAAGTGGATATCCACCCGTCTGCCTGGGAGATCACCCACGCGGTTTCCATGGAAGAGGCTGCCGAACTGCTTCGTAAAAAGACTTTTGACCTCCTTTTCATTGAAATTGAGGCCCTGGATGACAGCACAGGAATAACGGTACAGCATCTCAAGTCCCTTTGTTCCGGCCTGCAGGTCATCTTCCTGGTGCAGCCGGGCTGTTGCAAAATTCAGCCTTTAGAACGGGAAGCCGGTCACATTTTTATCTGGTCCGGAACACCTGAACTCTTCCAGGCGATGGTTCGTTTTGTTGAAGACCAACGCTGCAAGGACATCACCCGCCGTGCCGTTCTCCTGGTGGAAGACAGTCTTGAATACACCTCGTTTTTGCTTCCTGAAATATATAAAGGCATAGACGCCGCCTTCCCCGGTGCCGGGCTTGTCCTGGCCGGATCCCATGAAACCGCCATGGAGCGGTTCCGTGAATTGGGCCAACGCCTTGACTGTGTTCTTTCCGATACCCGGCTGCCGTTTCAGGGAAAAGAGGCACCCGAGGCCGGCATTGACATTTTGTCAACCATTCACAGGGAAATGCCCGGCCTCCCCATCATGCTCATGAGTGCGGAAAGTGCAAACAAAAAAATGGCCCAAGGCATCTCAGTCCCCTTTCTGGATAAAAATGGCAACCAGCTGGACCGGGACCTCCATGAATTTTTCCACAGCCTGGCATCAGACCGCCCGGCCCAGGGGAGCCCCCCCCACGCCAAAGACCCGTATCCTGTTCAAATAAGTCCTGCCGGGTTTACCAGAATCGGACGCGGATCCATTGGTGGTAAAGCCAGGGGCCTGGCCTTTCTGGCCCAGACCCTTGACCGCCGCCCCGACCTTGGAACGGCTTATCCGGAAATGGCCGTCAACATCCCAGAGGCCCTGGTCTTCTGTACAGACATTTTTGACGACTTTATCCGTGACAACGGCCTGGCCGAACTTACCGACCGCCCCTTGACGGAACTGGTCCAGGCATTCATCGACGCCCCCCTGCCCCGGGAGGTTCTCCGGCATTTAAAAACCTATCTGGCTGCGAACAGTGTCCCCCTGGTCGTGCGCTCCTCCAGCCTTCTGGAAGATGCCGTCAACCACCCCTGCGCCGGGTTACACAAAACCTATATGATCCCCAACAACCATGCCGACCCTGACATGCGGTTATCGCACCTTGCCACCGCAGTCAAGCTGGTCTATGCCTCGGCATACTATAAAAAAGCCCAGGCCTTTGTACGCAGCACAACAGTTCACCCCTTCAGGGACAGCATGGCCGTTATGATCCAGGAAGTCGCCGGCAGCCAATACGGAGACTTTTTCTACCCAGCCATTTCAGGCACGGCCCATTCCCTGAATTTTTATCCTGCGGCCAATGCCAAAGCTGATGAGGGGGTCTTGAACCTGGCGCTGGGATTAGGGCGTACCCTGGCCCAGGGGGAGCAGAGTTTCAGGGTTTTTCCCGAACACCCCCAGGCCACACCCCAGTTTTCCAGCACCCGGGATTTTCTGGAAAACACACAAAACAGCTTTTATGCCCTGAGAATGGCAGGCTATCCGGATACCCTGCGCTTCGGCATGTGTTCCAACCTGGAACGCCGGGACCTGGCCCAGGCCATAGAAGAGGCGCCGGTCAAAACCCTGACCTCAACCTATCTGCCTGTCGAAGACCGGATTCGGGATACCTGGTACTGCAAAGGCCCCAAAATCCTCACCTTTGCCCAGGTTCTGAAATACGGGACGCCACCCCTTACCGCCCTGGTAAACGATCTCATGAAGGCTTTGGCCCATGATGCCGGCGGCCCAATAGAATTGGAGTTTACCGCCGACATCCCCGAAAAATCAGGCGACCCCTGGAACGTTTCCCTGGTCCAGGTCCGGCCCATGTTCAGTCCACGGGACACCAGCCTGATCACCAAAAAAGATCTTGACGAAGCCGTCTGTGTCTCCACCTCGGCCCTGGGGAACTGCACACTGGACACCATTCGGGACATCGTCTATGTCAACCCGGAAACCTTTGAAGGAAGCAAAACCTCGGATATGGCACAGCAGATCAGCCGTATCAATGCAGATCTGGCCAAAAACAACCGCCGCTTTCTGTTGGCCGGGCCGGGCCGATGGGGATCATCGGACCCCTGGCTGGGGATCCCTGTAGACTGGCAGCAGATCTCCGGCGCCGGTGCCATTGTGGAAATTCGAGACGGCACCATCCATGCCGATGCCTCCAAAGGCTCCCATTTTTTTAACACCATCACGTCCCAGGGCGTGCCCTATATCACCGTGAATCCCGGGGCAGCAGACCGCATCGACCTGGAACATCTCACCGGCTGCCGCACTGTCCGGGATGAGGGGTTTATCCGCCACATGCGCCTGAAACGCCCCCTGCTGATTAAAGTCGATGGAAAACATTCCCGCAGTGTCATCATTAACGCCGGCAAAGCAGACAATCACATACAGGCAGAATGAGTTCTCCTGCGCCGATCATTTTTATGGATGCAACCTAACAATACAATTAGAGTCGACTATACCGCGTTTAGACGATACCTTATTCGTTAGACCCCATTCGTGCGTTGATCTCATTAACCCAATTTTACAATACTTACTCACAGAAGAAAGGTAGACCATGTCAGAAGAACTGGATAAAATCATAGCCAAAGACCCCGATCAGAAAGAATTTCACCAGGCCGTCCAGGAAGTGATCGAGACGGTACAACCTGTACTGGACCGGAACCTCGAATACCGCCAGGCCAAAATCCTGGAGCGCCTGGCCGAACCCGAACGGGTCATCATCTTCCGGGTACCCTGGGTAGACGACACCGGCACCGTCCAGGTTAACCGCGGTTACCGCATCCAAATGAACTCGGCCATCGGCCCTTACAAGGGCGGGTTGCGTTTCCATCCGTCGGTAAACCTGTCCATACTCAAATTCCTGGCATTTGAGCAGGTCTTTAAAAACGCCCTGACCACCCTGCCCATCGGCGGCGGCAAAGGCGGGTCCGACTTTGACCCCAAAGGAAAATCCGACAATGAAGTCATGCGCTTCTGCCAGTCTTTCATGTCCGAACTTTACCGCCACATCGGCCCCGACACCGACGTACCCGCCGGGGACATCGGTGTCGGCGGCAGAGAAATCGGCTTTCTTTTCGGGCAGTACAAACGACTGACCAATCAATTTTCCCCGGTGCTTACAGGAAAGGGCCTGGACTGGGGCGGCAGCCTCATCCGCCCGGAAGCCACGGGCTATGGTGCGGTCTATTTTGCCGCTGAAATGCTGGCCACCCGCCATGGCAGTATGGAAGATAAAATCTGCCTGGTTTCCGGTTCCGGCAACGTGGCCCAGTACACCGTGGAAAAAATCCTGGATCTGGGGGGCAAGGTTGTCACCCTGTCGGACTCCACCGGGTTTATCTACGATGAAAGAGGCATTGACCGGGAAAAACTGGCCTGGGTCATGGAATTGAAAAACATCAAGCGGGGCCGAATCAAGGAATATGCTGAAAAATATCCGGAAGCCGTATACACTGAAACAGATGCCGGCCTGGATTACAATCCCTTGTGGAACATTCAGGCCGACTGCGCCTTCCCCTCTGCCACCCAGAACGAAATCAACGGCAAAGATGCGAGCAACCTTATTGAAAACGGGGTCTTTGTCATATCTGAAGGCGCCAACATGCCTTCCACCCCGGACGCCGTCGACATTTTTGTGGACCACAAAATCCTCTACGCGCCGGGCAAAGCAGCCAATGCCGGCGGTGTAGCCGTATCCGGCCTGGAAATGTCCCAGAACGCCATGCGCCTGAAATGGGGCAAGGAAGAGGTCGATCAAAGATTGCACGACATTATGAAATCCATCCATACCTCCTGCGTGGACGCCTGTGCCGAATACGGCGAGAAAGGCAACTACGTGGCCGGGGCCAACATTGCCGGTTTTACCAAGGTCGTCAACGCCATGCTGGATCAGGGTCTTGTCTAGCCTGTAAATTCCTGGTATATCCGGTTCATATCGGAATCAGCCGCCCTGTCCGTATCCGGGCGGCTGGAAAACGCTTGGGGGGGGGGAAATGAATCACACCGTGGAGCAGCCAGACATTGATGCCCTGGTCCGCCGCAACCGGGAACTGGAGCAATTGGAGCAAGACCACCGGCGCATGGAGTTGATCTTCAAGCAGCAGGCCCACAAGCTCCAGGAACGTATGAAGGAAATTAACTGCCTGTACGGTATTTCCAAAATTCTGGAACAAACCGGACTCTCCCTGGAAGATACCTTCCAGCAGGTGGTGAATATTATTCCCCCCTCCTGGCAGTACCCGGAGATTACATGCGCCCAGCTCCTTATCAACGACCAGAGTTTTCGCACCGACAATTACAAAAACACCTTCTGGAAACAGCAGGCGGAAATTACGGCCTATGGTGAGCCCATTGGTATCCTCACGGTCTGCTACCTTGAAAAGCGGCCCGACATGGATGAGGGACCGTTTCTGGCCGAAGAACGCTCACTGATTGATGCGATAGCCCAATTGCTCGGGCGAACCAGCAAGCGGAAACAGGCAGAAGCCGAACTGCGGGAATCACGGCGCAAGCTCAAGGAACAAAATCAGCAACTCAAGGAAAAAAATATTGCCCTGCGGGAAGTAATGAGCCAGCTGCGAGAAGAAAAAGTCGACCTGGAAAAGCGGGTCTTGGCCAATGTGGAAAATTTGCTGCTGCCCCTGGTCAAAAAAATGGGAGAACAGGGGTCGGATCTGGACAAAGAATACCTGAAACTGCTGGAAGACAACATCGCACAGCTGACCTCTTCATTTGGTACCAAAATATGCCGACTTCACCAGCGCCTCACCCCCAGGGAAAACGAAATCTGCAATATGATCCGCACCGGTCTAAGTTCCAAGGAAATCGGAAAAATGCTCAACCTCTCCTACCGCAGCGTGGAAACTTATAGAAACCACATCCGCAAAAAGCTGGGCATCACCAATAAACAAATCAACCTGACATCTTACCTGTCCGGCCTGTAACCCGCATGGAGGCACACCCATGTCCAACCTGCTGCCCGACATCAGCCAGGCCCCCCATATCATTGACCGCGCCGACGCACTCAACCTTAACATCAGGATTCTCTACGAAGCGGTTATCGACCTTTCCGCCCAGGGCCTGATCACAGCCCATTGCATCAATCTGGCCGCAGGTATCCTGCTCAATGATCTGGGGCTTCCCAGCTATTTTTTTGAAAATATCACCAAACAGTCCCTCAAACAGATCCTCTCCTCCATCACCTCCAGTATTGCCCTCCAGGATGACCGGGTGGTTCTGGTGGGCCGGGTCGCCCACATTGACTTTGACCTGGGGCAAGGCAGTGAGGTCCAGCGGGTCCGCATCGCGACCCGGGAAACCCGGGATGTCATGGAAAAACTTATGGAAAACATGATATCCGGGCACCGCAGGGAATATTACTACAGCCGGGAGAATCAATACTACACCTATATCTTTCGACCGGAAACAGTAAATGATTTTACCAAACATGAATTCAAGGCGTCTCCTTTTCTTTTTAATCTCGCCGGGGATTATACTGCCACCCCCGAAGCCACCCGCATGCGGTATAAAAAGTTTCTAAAGGACTGTAAGGCATCGGTACCCCACCTGGTGAAAGCCTTTAATCTGCCGGCCACCGCAGAAACCCGGATCATGTTTAACTCAAATTTTGCCACCCCCCAAATCCCCATCTTCCGGCAATTGCTCAAGGACCACGGTTTCACCCTCATGCGGGCCTATTGGGAACCGTATTGGGACGGCACCGATGTGCCCACGTCCATTTGTTCCCTCTATATCCGGGGAGAAATTTCACGGACCCAGGAAACCGAACTGACCCGGGATATCCAGGATTTCCTGGCCTTTCGTGTCGGATCGGTTACAAATCTTTACGTGGAAAATAAACTGACTTACAAAGAAATGCTTTTTGCCGGCAATGCCATTGACTTTGCCCGGATATTTATTTTTTCGGAAAGCAAGGCCCAAAGCGATCGTGCCATCATGTCCCGTCTGGATGACAAGGCCTGTGAAGAAGCCTTTGCCGATCGGATTCACAAAGCGGCCCGGACCGCCTTTGACGCCCGAGCCATTGAAACGGCTGCGATGGCCCACCCCTGCCTGCTCAAAGCGTTATATCAATTATTTGCCCAACGCTTTGATCCGGCCCTGATGCCACGTCAATCGACAGAGGCCCCCTCGGAAAAACTTGACACGTTCCACCGGATGTGCCGCACCCGTCTCACAGAACACCCCACCGCCCTGCAAATCTTCCGGTTCATGGCAAAACTTGTGACCAACTGCCAGAAAACCAATTTTTACACCCCGGGCAAACGGGCCTACAGCTTCCGTCTGGACAGCGGCATTTTGGACACCCTGGTATACAACCGGCCGGTCTACGGAATTTTCTTTATCAACGGCCACTATGCCGCCGGCATCCATATGCGATCCGTCGACATTGCCCGGGGCGGGTTACGTCTGGTAACAAGCGGTCCGGCGTCCCACGAAAGACAGATGGAAAATGCGGCCCGGCTCAGCTTTATCCTGGGCCCCCGGGACCGCCGGCTCAAACATAAGGATATCTGCGAAGACGGCGCGGCAGGCGTGATCGTTCTTCACCCGGTTTACGGGGAATACCCCAGGGATGCCGTACTGGACTTCACCGAAGGTATTCTGGATCTCACGCTTCCCAATGAGACTGTCGTGGATTATTACGGCCGACCTGAAATGCTCTTTTTCGAACCGGACCGGGGCACGGCCGGCCTCATGGATACTGTGGCCCTCAGGGCAAAGGAACGGGGCTATCCTCACTGGCGGACCATTGCCACGGAAAAAGGTTGCGGCATCCTGCACGACAATTACGGCTTGCTGAACAACGGCAAATTGTTCGGGCTGCTGCCGGCCGGAGAAGGCCTGAGTGACCTGCAAATCAACGGAAAATCCCAGCTGGTCACCCAGGATCTGGAAAAACTTTCGGAAAGAATCAGTGGAAAGATTAAAACTCTGGGCATGACCACCACGGCCAGGCTGGCGGCCTTCCGGACCCTGATCCACCACGATAACGCCCGGGAAAAAGATTTGAATCTCATGGTCATCGGCGGACCCGGCGGCCGGTTGGGGGGCAATGAACTGCTCTGCTACCAGGGGCGGATCTGCCTGGCCATAGACAATGAGGCCCTGCTCTTTGACCCGGCCGGCCTGGATCCCGGCGAATTGGAAAAGCTGGCCTTAGCCGCCCGTACCGGCATTGCCGCCGGCACCCTGGCCTTTCCTTCGGATTTGCTCTCTCCCGAGGGATTCAAAGTACCGGCCACAGCTGCGCGCATCTTCCTGCCCGATGGTACCGTAGTCGAAGAGAGCGCCCTCTTCCATAGGAATTTTCTCGTTAACCCGGAAATGAGAGCGTACATCCGCAGGGCCGATATCCGGGCCTGCCTGCCCTGCGGCGGATTCAAAGAAGGCGTCACCGGAAGAACCGTCACATCCTTTCTGCAAAATTTCAAGGAACTTGAGTTCATCGTGGAAGGTGCCGGCCTTTTTTTCGACAACGATGCCCGTCGGCATATTGCCGCAAACACCGACATCCGTCATCTCAAGGAGACCACTGCCAACAAAGGCGGCGTATTCTCTTCGGTCATGGCCGAAGTCCTGCCGGGTTTCCTTCTCGGGGACCAATACGAAGCCGCCATACTTGAAAATACCGGCGTATGCAGTGACCTGATTCAGGAAATCCTAACGCTTATCGAAACCCATGCCGCCGCGGAAACAAAGATATTGATCCATCGCTGTAAAGCAAATCCGGACATCCCGCTCTTTGCCCAATCGGACAAGGCCGGAGAAGAAATCCTGGACCTTCAGGAAATATTCCGCGGCCGGCTCAACACCATACTAAAACAGAAAACCCTGGTCTGGAAAATTCTGGCCGCCTATATTCCCAAGACCCTGGTCAAGCTAATGGGCAAAAAGCGGATCACAGACATTCTGAATACCGATGCCATGCAGGAATACCGGGACGCCATCATCACCAAAAAACTGGCGGCTATGGCCTTTTACCGGTTTGGTCTGGAATGGAAAAATTTTATGGCTGCGCTGGAAAAAGACTTTACCGGCACAGTGGCAGACCTGGTTGCTTCCCCCACCGCCCCTCGACAAAAGGCATAACCTTGACCATGGCGCTAAACTCAAAAGCGGTTGCAAGGAGATTCCCATGCAACCGCTAAGCGCCTTTTATTGACTAATAGTCGCAAATAGACTGATCAACACTGGTCGGGACGCCTTCATACGGGGTCCATTTGTTAACATTAAAACTTGATGAATCCCTCATATTCTTCAATACCTCAATGCTGGTTTTATACCCTTTGTACATCCGGCACATATCCATGGCCATACCACAGATCAAGGCAACCGCCTGGATCATGGTGACATCTTCTTGTGAAAATTCCCATGGTTCGGCAGTGTAAACCCGCAATGCACCAATAACTTTATTATGGCTGATAATGGGCACCCCCAGCAACGAGGCGATTCCTTCTTTTTTCGCCTCTTCAGGATACTCAATCCGGGGATCATCCATGACATCGTAAATAGCAATGGGAACTGCATCCTTGGCTTCTTTGATTGCCTGTTTAAAATAAGTCGGGCCTTTTTCAAGATACTCCCGGCTCAAACCGAAAGATCCCACCAGGCCTAACTCTCCGGTCTCTCGGTTGACCAGAAAAACACAGCACCCTTTGGCATTGAACGCGGTTTTCACACTTTCGGCGGTGAGCATGGCAACTTCCTCCGGATCTTTACTCTGGGAAATCGCAGTGGTCAAACGGGTAAGGGTTTCGTAATGAAGTTCGTGGGTCTCCATAGCTTTCTCCTTTTCTTCTTTTAAAATTAAAAGATGTCATGATAACAACCACGGGCTGATCTGATATTTCAGCGAGATTCAACCCACAACGAAAATTGAAACATCTCTTGGGGGTACAGAGCGTTTCATAATAAAATCAAACCGGTTTAAGCGCGTCGTAAGGTGGTTTCAGGGACACATAATAATCACACAACCACGATGCAGGAAAAGTAAAGGCGAACAAAAATCAGTTGTGCAGTCAGTTATGCTTAGCAATAATTAAGATAGAGTGATGGTCAACCGTTTAATTTGATATGGCTTTTAATATATCTGATTCATTCAAGAAGGTCAAAGGAAATCATGCCAATCTTTCAACGGTTGACATAAAGTACATTTTATTGATAGAAAACGAATCACTATTTTTTGTATCGCTTCAATTGATATGTGGAGGCCTTATGATACTTGACACCAAGGTTACTCGCTCTGACGAGGTCCTGACATCGGAAGTGGATGGAGAAGTCGTGATGATGAGCATTGATGCCGGCACCTATTCCGGTCTGGATGCCATCGGCAGCAAAATCTGGGAGCTTCTGGAAAAACCCATAACGGTTTCTGAAATCTGTGACATTATGATGAGCCGCTATGATGTTGAAAGGGATGTATGTGAAAAAGATGTTCTCTCTTTTCTCGAAGATCTGGCATCAGATAACACCATCCGGATTGTTGACGCTGACCGGTAAATTTTTCCGTCGCTCAGCTCGGGAGCAGGGGCATTTTTTGGAGGCGTATGTCTGGTTGGGGCTATCCCGGGCCGCTATCCTTCTGATCCCCTTCCGGCGGATTGCGCCCCTGCTGGGCCGTACCATGACCATCACACCGGATTATGAACTGCCGGACATGACCCGTCCGTTACAGATATCATGGGCCGTTCGCACGGCTGCCCGGTTTACCCCGTGGGAGAGCAAATGCCTGGCCCAGGCCATGAGCGCCCGGATCATGCTTAAACGCCGGGGCTATCCCACCACCCTTTATCTTGGCCTTGCCAAAAAAGCGGATAACGAGCTGAGCGCCCATGCCTGGCTGCGCTGCGGCAGCCGGATACTGACCGGCGGCTTAGGCCATGGCAGGTTCACCGTCATCAGCACATTTGGAGATCTGACTTGATGCTGACCCGACCCGCCCCGGACATAAAAACCACAGACGTATACAACGCATTTGGTTTAAATATCGCTTCTGAAATCCCGCTCCTTGATATGGAGACGATCCAGGGAGTTCCCGATGTGATCATCAAATATGGAGATATTCCTGATACCCTGGCGGATGCCGTAATCAAAGGGGTAAGATATGAGGCCAGCCCCGACACTTTTCTACTGAAATTGGACGGCATTGCCGGATATCATGTCACCCAGGGCCGACGAATCGTTGTTCAGGCGGCCCCGGCAGCCGTTCCGGAAGAAATTCTTCTTTTCCTCATGGGCTCTGTCATGGGCGCACTGCTGCACCAGAGAAATATCCTGCCTCTGCATGCCGGAGCGGTGTTGACCGATCAGGGCGCCGTGATTCTTGCCGGACCGTCCGGCATCGGTAAATCCACACTGACCGCCGTTTTTCAGCAGCAGGGATTTCCCATCCTGGCGGATGATGTCTGCGCTGTTTCAGCTGAAAAAAAGAACGGTGTCAAAGTTCTTCCGGGCTTTCCCCGCCTGAAACTTTGGGCCGATGCCCTGAAAAAACTGGAGACTTCCCCGGAGGGACTTAAACAGGTTCGGCAGGCCCCGGATTTGAACAAATACTTTATCCCCTTTAATAGTAGAGCAAACAGCCCTGCACCCATTCGTTCTATTTTTATTCTGCAAAGTACCCATAGCGATGAATTTGACATTGAAACACTGGTCGGAATGAAGCGGATCCAGCCGATCCTCAAGAACACCTATCGACCGGAGATTTTGGAAGAAATGGGGACCAAACAGGACCACTTTCGACAGTGTGCGGCCTTAGCCGACACAGTACCTGTTTTCAGGCTGTCACGGCCCCAAAAAGGATTTCGACTGGGTGAACTCATGAATTTTGTTAAAAGGCATTGGTAAAATGACACCCAAATTTAAAGTTCTCCTGATTCAACTTCCGATCCCTGAATTTAAGACTCAAAAACATTGGGGAAACAGCCCATTGGCAGCCGGGTATCTCAAAGCAGCCGCATTTACCGCAGGCCTGCTGGATAAGGTTGATATTGAAATCCTGAACGAAGATGATACAAACCTTTCGGCCGATGCCAGATTGATTGATCTGGTTGCATCCAAAGCCCCAGATGTTGTCGGATGGTCTCTTTTTTTGTGGAATGCGAAAAGAAGCCTCTATCTCTCCTCTGAAATCAAAAAGCGCTGCCCTGACAGTAAGATTGTGGTGGGAGGGCCGGAAGTGAGTGCTGAAACCCATTATCTTTTGCAACATCCTGCTGTTGATTGTGGTTGTTTTGGTGAAGGGGAAACGATATTTGTAGAAATTTTGAAATCGTTTTTTTTCGGTACACCTGATCTGGCGAAATTGTCCGGAATTTTTTACAAAAAAAATCAAAAGACGGTTGTCAACCCGGGTAAAAATTATGTGGAAAATCATGATCAGATCCGTTCCCCTTTTTTGCTGGATTATATTAATGTAAAAAATCATCCTATGATTTCCTATGAAACCAATCGAGGGTGCCCGTTTCATTGTGCATATTGCCAGACAGCAACCCTGCCGTTTCGTTATTTTGGTGCTGAGAGAATCTGTGCGGATATTGACTACTTTGTAAAACAAAAGGTCCAAAAAGTAAGGCTTACCGACAGCAATGTCGCATTGCATCCTGAATTTGTTCCTCTTTTTACCCAAATTAAGGACATTGTTTCAAATCAGGATATCCGTTTTTCTGGATTTGCTTATGCTGAACATCTCACTGAAGAAAAAGTTAAATTGTTAAAAGCGTGCAATTTTACATTTCTGGAGGTCGGGCTTCAGACCATTCATCAGGAGACGCTCAAAATCCTTCGTCGCCCCAGACTGAATAAAGCATCATTTCTTCATGGCCTGAAATTGCTGGAAGCCTATGACATAACCTACCATGTTGATACGATTATCGGGCTTCCCGGTGAAAGTTATTCTGATTACAAAGAAACCATCGATTTTCTGAATGATCACAATGTCAAGTATATCCAGGCGTTTCCTTTAATGATCATGCCCGGAACCCAACTCAATGTCATGGCTGAAACCCTGGGCCTGAAACATCAGAAACGCCCTCCGTATTACCTGATTGAAACCGCTGCCATCCGTAATAAAGAAATCGAAGAGGCTAAAAAGAGGTTTCAACGGATACCGGCGCAACAGTCGGATGTGAACTATACCTTTCTTTCCCATTTGAACGGTTTAATTTTTGGTATTGATGTTTCAGATGAGCAGAAAGTGGCGTCTCTCAGTGAGATGAATGGCTTTAACAAATTGATCATTGATATGAAAAATAGACAGGATGGTGTTGGGAATGACAGCATTGACGCAAACAAAATAGACCTTGAATCCATCCCCGAAACAACTGTCAATATGCCCTTTACTGCATGGTTTAAAATGGAAAGCTTTGAGAATGAGATCCCCTTGATCCAATCATTTTTGAATCGTGTTGTTTCTGCCAATCCGTTTATTTTAATTAACCTTATCATTGAATCCGAAGACCCGTTTTTGCCGGAAAATATGGATCAATTAACGGCATCGCTCCCTTTTATGGAGAGTCGTCAAAAAATTAACCATACGGAAGAACCCTATTTAAAGCAATATATCGTGCTTCCCGGGACTGTTGTGCAGGCGCAAAAACAAACAAATGGGATGCAGACGTTATTCAAGCGTTCACCGTGGAATACGTCAGCAGAAATCGTATATGCGGTTGACATCCCCAAAGACAGAACAGCTGAGGATGCAATCGCCTGGATCAATCAAATTTGTAAAATGACAAATGACCCTAAACTATTGGTGAGATTTGAAGATCAATGTGATACCATAACCGTTTTAAAGATATTAGATCTTCTAAAAAACAAAAAGCGTGAAAATATTTTTTTTATAAACAGTGCGGTATATTATGCCATGGATCTATTACGCATGGAAAAGCCCTGGGATACTTTGGCATCCGATCAGGTTTTACAAATTCCACCATCCTATAATGCATTAACCTATGACACCATGGGGCAGAGTTGGGTACAGACACTTCCCCAATTGCTCAAACAAATGAAACATATCGGATTCCAAATGGCTTTTCGCAAAAAGTTTTCAGAAAGTTGACAAATAATTTCAATGGATTTAAAAAAAAAATCAATTTTCCCAGATCACTAATAATAGGGGTATGTTATGACCGCCATTGCAGGCATTATTTATTTTGATAAAAAACCGGTGGATCCAGGGGTGCTGGAACGGATGAAAAATATTCTGGAACCCTATGGCCGGGATGCCCAGCATATCTGGAAAGAACCGGGAGCCGGCGTGCTGAGAATGCTGTCCCGCATCACGCCGGAAGATGCCATGGATGAGCAACCGCTCATCAGCGCTGACGGGAACCGGGTGGTGGTGTTTGACGGCCGCATCGACAACCGGGATGAACTGGCCGATAAACTGGATATTACCCCCCGACAATCCCGCATCATGGCAGATAGCGCCTTTGCACTTAAAGCCTTTGAACGGTGGGATAACGCGTGCCTCGATTATCTCCTGGGTGATTTTGCCTTTGCCGTCTGGAACCGGCAGTCCCGTCGTCTTTTTTTGGCCCGGGACCCGCTGGGACTCCGACCGCTGTACTGGCACAAAACCAACCGTTTTTTTGCCTTTGCAACACTCTCTAAAGGCCTTTTTGCCATTCCCGATGTACCCCGGCAACTCTGTGAGGCGCGCATGGCCGACTACCTGGCGCTGCTGCCCATGAAGGGGCCGGAAAGTTTTTACCAAGACATTTATCGCATTGAACCGGGGCATTTTTTGATCCTAGAAAACGGTTCCGTTCGAACACATCGCTATCATGCTTTTGACCCGGAACACCGGATACACCTGAAAAACGATGATGACTATGTGGCAGCGGCCCGTGAACTGCTGGATAAAGCGGTTTTTTGTCGGTTGCGCAGTACGGGCGGTGTGGCGTCTCATCTCAGCTCCGGGCTGGACAGTTCCACGGTTACCGCCACAGCTGCACGCTTGCTGGAAACACAGGGCAAGAGATTGACGGCCTTCACTTCAGTGCCGCGGGAAGGCTTTGACGGCCCGGTTCCCAAGGGTCGCCACGGGGATGAAGGGCCGCCTGCCGCTGCTTTGGCGGCAAAATTTTCCAATATTGACCACATCCTGTTTCGGCCGGAAAACCGGACCCCGGTAGACGGTTTGCATGAAAAGGTTGAAACATTGGACCGGGCACCTTTGAACCTCTGTAACCATGTGTGGATCGAGGGCATTCAGGCCGATGCCGCCCGGCGCGGAGCCAGGGTGTTGTTGACCGGTCAGATGGGGAATATGACCATTTCCTATGACGGTCGCCCCCGATTGCCCAATCTGCTGAGAAGGGGGCAGTTTCTCGAATGGTTGAAAGAAGTTCACGCCATGGCTCTACACACGGACACGCGGCTCAGGGGAGCCATGATGCAGTCGCTGGGACCCTTTCTGCCGGTGCCGTTCTGGCGGGCCTTTAACGCCTGGAAAGGTCGTGGGAGCGGAAGCCTTCATGACTATACGGCCATTCATCCCGATCTGATCAACCGCACCCATCTGCATGATCGGGCCTGTCAGGCTGGGTGGGATTTAAGCTATCGGCCCTGGGCCGATGGGTGGCGAATGCGCACGGCGGTAATTTATCGAATGGATCCGGGGGATTACTTGAGCGCCTGTGTCGGAGGTGATGGAATCGAAATGCGTGATCCCACCAGCGATCTGCGCCTGCTGACCTATTGCCTGGCTATCCCGGAAGATCAATACTTTAAAAACGGGCAGTCCCGCCGGCTTTTACACCGATTGATCGGCCATATCCTGCCGCCGGAAATCCTGCAAGCCAAAACCAAAGGGCTGCAGGCCGTGGACTGGTATGAAGGCGCAACGGCAGGCCGGGATGAAATCAAAGCCTGGCTGGACCGGCTGGAATCCACAACTGAAGTACCCCGGTATCTGGATCTGAAGCGCATGCGCACACTTGTGGAAAATTGGCCTCAAAAGGGCTGGGCTCAGGATAATATTGTTAAAACCTATCGCCTCTGTCTGCTTCGGGGCTTGTCAGTGGGGGCATTTATTCACTATGTTGAGGGCGGTAACCGGTGATGTGTTTGACCTTATATTTTTTCCGTAATTTGTTTCTGGGGTCAAACGCCTCAATAAAATGATTAATCAATAAATTAGCGCCCTTTGGGCGGGCTGGTAGGTGTTGGGTGCTGGGTGCTGGGAAATGGAAATTCCTACACTCTTAAATTAGAAAGCAATGCTTTGGCTCAATCGTTGATCACGGCCAAAGTTAAGTTTCTGAGGAACTTGAGATGAACTAACCTGCGATAGCACAGAGTCGGGGTTGTTCTAAATATAGTTAGCTTGAACTAAGGAGGAGGCGGAAATAACTTAACCTCGGAGCGCAGGCGTCTCGCTTACATCGTTGCTGCGGGCGGGACACCCGCGCTCCCGGAGATATAAATACGGGAACGTTATTTCTGAACCATTCCTACCCAATTGCACATTGATATAATAATAGATTTTCTTAGGAAGGAAACCGAACGATGAGTAATAGATCAGAGAATAAGAGAATAGTTCCAATCAAAGACAAGGCAAATATGATCCCACCCGAGACCACCCGAGGGGAATGGGCGGTGCCGCAAAGAAGAATCCTGCAACTGCTCGATGGGACCAGCACCAATCCGGGCGAGAGCATGGACGCACTCGGCGGAAGTTGAAGTTGCGAAAGAAGATAGGCAAGGGGAAATGAAAAAGGAGCGAAGAAATTAGTGGCCGAAAGGACAGACGCAGTCAGGCAGAACAGGCGAAAGCCAAATAACGATCGGGAGATAAAACAAACCCACTGATAAACGGCGGACTCCCGCTCGCAGCCAAATCATCCACCGTCGAACGTATTCCCGGACGCGGACATAATCCGCACCCTGCTCATAAAGCCGGCAAATTTGTTCAGCGTGATTTTTGATGGTTTGGCAAGATGGTGCAATGGATTCAGGCCTCAAATGGTATCCAAGAAAATCAAAACCTTTGTCGGCCCTGCCGATAAAGGTTTTGTCCGGGTGTTTTTCCACCTTGAGTCTGTTCAACGTCTGATTGACAATGCGGACGGCCTTTCGCAGCTTCCAGCGACTGGGTGCGATAATGACCCAGTCGTCCATAAAGCGGGCGTAAAAGAGTTCCGTTTCCGCCACCGCATCATCCAAAGGTTTCAGGTAAAGTGCGCCCATAAGCGGGGAGAGTGGACAGCCCAATGAGATTCCCCGGGTAACTTCATAAAATGCGGCAAGGAAACCCCTGAGTCTTTAGCTCAGGGGAGGAATTGCCGTCCTCCTTATAATTAAGGATAGTAGCCCAGGCACCGGACCTTAACACGTCGTATTGTAAGAATAACCGTCAGATGCATGAAGCAGCCTGCAGTATTTCCAGCTAATGCCCTGTACTGTTTTGTCCACTGTTTTAATGTTAAACGAACCGCTTTTTCTGACAGCGACACGCCCGATGTACGTTCCAACCTTTTTGCCGGAAGTGACAACCGCCTTGACAATGTCGCCCGTCTGAAATCCTTTAACTTTTTTCTCAGTTGACTTTGCTGTTGTCCGGGGGAATCCGAATTTGTTCATTCTGCACATTTGCCTTGAGCCATGACCGTCTGCCTTTACAATCAACACGGCCTTGTCGATCTGAAAAATCTTTTCAGGTGTGCTTTTCCCAACACAGGCGGCATCAAGCCAATGCGTTTTGTGAAGTCCCCTGGTCGTCCGGTTGAATTTTGTCAGACCGCCGGAGCCTGTTTCAACCGGCAGTCCGGTTTTTTTCAAGGTACGGAACAAGTCCCATCGGGTCGTGTTGACGGCGCCCGCATCCTTGAGCGGCACTTTGGACTGCTTTTGAATTCGTTTCAACAGTCGCGGTTTCCTTGAAAGGAACTGTTCTATGGGCTTGTTCCCCTTCTTCCTGTTGCACGCCGTACAGGCCAGTGTCAGATTGCTGACTCTGTTGGAACCGCCTTTCGATTTCGGCACGATATGTTCAATCTCCAATGGGATATCTGTTTTTCCGCAATAGGCACACGTTCTGTCCCATTT
The DNA here is from genome assembly GCF_013389365.1 of Desulfobacter latus. GTDB lineage: Bacteria > Desulfobacterota > Desulfobacteria > Desulfobacterales > Desulfobacteraceae > Desulfobacter > Desulfobacter latus. The sequence continues at coordinate 7,056 of NZ_JACADJ010000001.1, read as the reverse complement.
TTCCAGAAGGTATTCCCGTACCTCATAACCCATGAGTTCCCCCTGCTGATACGCGACACCGGATATTTCGGGATTCTGTATTTTCTGCATGTCAAACCGAACCAACTCCATTGAAATTGCCTGAATATTGCAAAACCGGCATAACCGGTTGACCCAGGTTTCGATATTGTGAACCCGGCTTTTTAATGAAGGCGGCAGCCATCCTTCCGCCCTGGTCCGGTTATCAAAGCGCGGTTTTCGGTATCGTGTTTTCCGGTTTCTCCGGGATCTTCTGATGGCTCGTCTTGATTCCAGATTATTTTTGATCTGTTGGCCTCGATGTCTCAGTTCCATGGCAAAAACAATCTCTCCGGAATCGTCATTAATCACGGCAATTCCGGTCTCTCTACTGCCCGGATCAATCTTGATCCGCAATGGGTTTGATGCCACGTCCAAAACGGTCTCTTTCAAAATGATCGTGAAAGGGAACTGTCTGAAAACCGCGGCTTTCCCTTCTGTTAAAAGCAATCTTGCCTTTGCCGGATGTACCGGATTCTGCGGTTTTTTGTTTGTATCCAGAACAAATACGTTCAATTTAAAAATCCTCTTGTTTCCAAGGTAATGTTTGCCTCGTCAATGTTATGACCGGGTTTGGCGCAAGCAGCACCGGCTTAACCCCTTAAACCTGTTTAACCACTTGCCGTAGAACCTGGAGCTGGCGAGCACCCCAGGGTACCTGTTTCCGATCTAACGTAGTGCTCGAAGCACTTAGACTGGTCAACTTTGGGGCTTTTTCAAGCCCTTCGGTCTTTAGCCGAGGGGTAGTTGACCACATGAGAACCGGGTACAAGGGCTTCTGTTGCATTTCTGATGGCCTTTTTTGCCCCGCCGTGTCCTTCCACATGGTGGCAGTTGTCCGAAATGATCCCTTTAAGATGCGTTCCGAGTACCAGAGCCATCCCCTTCAACACTAAGGCATCCTGGGCATTCCACAGTGCCATCCTGCCTGATTCTGTCCGGATTTCCCGCAGCGTCCCAAATGAGTAGTTTCCCGATCGCAAAGCCTGCTGAAGAATCGGCTTAATGTCCTGCCAGTTCCGTCTCAGTTCCCAAATATCGCTGTTGTGGGAGTAGTCCCTGCGCCGACTGCACACCCAGTCATAGGCCTGATCCAGAATGTCATCCGAAGCCACCCGGTTGATCAGCACACCGTCATCAATCATTGTTATAGCCCCGGAGCAGCGTCAGGATCAAAAAGATGCAGAAGTTGACGGGTGAGGGTTTCTGCAAGCGTTTCCATTTTTTCCAGAAACACGGCCTGGCTGTAGAACCGCCCCACCTGATGCCGGATGCCAATGGCGGCAACCTGGATGGGGGATTGCTCAATTCGGCCAATGACATCCCGAAGGTGACGGGTTAAATAATCCGGCGGATTGGCCTCAAGGGTGGCTTCATCGTGGGGCGAACCGTCGCATAGAATAATAATGATCCGGCGGGGTTCCGGCCGGTTCATGAGCCGGCCCCAGGCCCACGCCAGGGCTTCCCCATCAATGTTTTCTTTCAGCAGTTCCGGGTGCAGCATGCCCCCCAGGTTGTGCCGGGCCCGTCGCCAGGGGGTGTCCGCAGATTTGTAGACAATGTGCAGGGATTCGTTCAGTCGACCGGGGTGGCTTGGCAATCCCGCCTGTTGCCATTGTTTCCGGGCCCGTCCCCCGTTCCAGGTGCGGGTGGTATAGCCGAGAATTTCGGTTTTGACCCCGCAGCGTTCCAGGGCTTCTGACAGCACCTTCACGGTCATGGCCGCCATTTGAATGGGTTGGCCCTTCATGGACCCGGAGTTATCCAGCAACAGGCTCACCACGGTGGCCGGGAAAGGCGCTTGGGTCTCTCGCATGAAAATCCGATGGTTCAGGGGGGTCGCGGCAAGCCTTGCCAGCCGTCTGGGGTCCAGACGCCCCTCATCTTGATCAAAAATCCACGAACGTCGCTGCCAGGCCATGATCTGCCGCATGAGCCGTCGGGCCAGCCGGGTCACGGTGCGGCGGTAGGACATGGATTCCTGTTCCAGTTTCCGGGCGTAAAATATTCTCTCTTCAGGGCTGAAAAGCGTTTCAGCTAAAGTTATCCGGTCAAAGGCAGTTGTATATACCCGGTAATCAGTATCGAACGCCACCCCTTTATGATCCAGCAGGGTTTCTTCTTTGATCTCGTGAGGGTTCTGCTCTTTTTCAATGTCCGGTTGCATTTCCTGGGGAAGGCCATCTTCCGGCAGCATGGTGGGCGTCGTATCAGGATCCGCCCTTTGTGCTTCGGTCGCCAGACGCTTTAAAAGGACGTGGATTTCCGGCGACGTATCCAACAAAAACGCCAACACTTCACGGCCGAAAGATTCCTGGTCCTCAACAAGACCGGCAAGTCTCTCCCAGAGATCATCCAGTGTACCGAATTCGGTTTGCAACGGGCTGACTTTCGAACTCAAAAAACAATCCGGGGAGAGTCGGATAAATGCCAGGGCTTCCAACTGCTCGAACAGGGTAAAGAGATGACCCCCCAGCGAGATGTGTTTCGCCATGTTCCGGCCCACGCCGGGAAAGGTACTTGCGCCCAATGACCGGATTCGGCCCCGTTCCAGTATTGTCAGAAGCCGTCTGGTACCCGTGTCCTTGAGTCCCAGCGCTTCATGGCAGAGCGGATCGTGGTAGCGGGACCAGAGGGCATCCAGATCGGCTTGGGCGCGGATGGTGTGAACCGACTCGGATTTGCCGGGATAATCTGATATCCCCTGTTCCGTTATCCGGTGTTCTGAAACAGCAAGCGTGCGGACCCAAGCGGCATTGGCCTGCTGCATAATATCATGACCCACAGGCGCTGTTGCGCCGGAGAGTTGAGAAATGTTCGTCATGATGAAAACAGAGCCGGACTTTTTCCGCTCCGGGGGAGTTCTTCTGCAAAACAGCGCTGATAGTATTCAGCGATCAGGGGCTGCTCTGTGTCGTCACAGCGGTTATAAAAGGTCAGTGAAAAAGCCAGTGCCCGGTTTTTGAATATCCGCATATTCTCGGCCCAGGCAATGAGGGTCCGGGGGGACATAACCGTGGATAGATCTCCCTGCACAAATCCCTTGCGAATAAGGTTGGCCAGAAGCACCATGGATTCGGCCTGTTCCCGACCATCGGGGGTGTTGAGTTCCGGGCATTTGGCCAAGAGTACCGCCTTTTCCTGGTCCGGAGGCAGGTAATTGAGTACGGCGATGATGTGCCACCGATCGAGCTGCCCCTGATTCAAGGGCTGGGTGCCGTGGTAAAGACCGGTGGCATCACCCAAGCCGATGGTGTTGGCCGTGGCAAAGAGGCGAAAAGCCGGGTGGGGCGTAATCACCCGGTTCTGGTCCAGCAGGGTCAGTTTTCCATCGGTTTCCAAAACCCGCTGGATCACGAACATCACATCCGGCCGGCCTGCGTCATATTCATCAAAAATCAGGGCCACCGGATGTTCCAATGCCCAGGTGAGGATGCCCGGCTGAAACCGGGTCACCTGCTTTTGGTTCTCAATCACAATGCCGTCTTTTCCGATGAGGTCCATGCGGGTGATGTGCCCATCCAGGTTCACGCGGATGCACGGCCAGTTCAACCGGGCCGCCACCTGCTCAATGTGGGTGGATTTTCCCGTGCCGTGATTTCCCTGGAGCAGCACCCGGCGGTTATGGGCAAACCCCGCCAGTATGGAAAGCGTGGTGGAAGCATCCAGCACATAATCAGGGTCTACGTCTGGCACATGCTCGCCAGGCGCACTGAAACAGGGGACTTCAAGATCGGTGTCCAGGCCGAATCTTTGGCGAATCTGGCAGGTTTTATCCGGGGTATGATCATTCATTTTTGGGCCTTTTCAAGCCCCTTGGTCTTCAGCCGAGGGGTAATTGACTTCAAGTTCCTGGTTTTCTGTAAAAGTTTACCGTTATGCAGCGCAATCATTTTGTCCGCCCCCTGAATGGTCGACTGCCGATGGGCAATAATCAGAATCGTTATCCGGCCATGGAGTCGTGACACCGCATCCATGATGCGGGCTTGGTTGTCCTGATCCAGGGCGCTAGTGGCCTCATCCAGGATCAGGCAGGAGGGCTTCCTGAGCAGTGCCCTTGCCAGAGCGATGCGCTGGCGTTCTCCACCGGACAGGCGGACACCTCGATCACCCAGAATCGTATCCAGTCCATCGGGAAGACCTTTGACCATCTCTTCTGCCGCAGACTGGGACAGGGCATGCCAGAGATCCGCTTCTTCGGCTTCCGGCATCGCCCACATCAGGTTGGCCCGGACAGTATCATGGAACAGGAAGGTGTCTTGGGGCACATAACCGACAGTCCGCCGCCACTGGTGAATATGCGGACCCTGGAGCGGTACGCCGTCAATGGTGATGCTGCCCCTGTCCGGCGTAATCAAACCGAGCAGCAGATCCGCCAGAGTGCTTTTCCCCCCACCGGAAGGGCCGATCAATGCCGTGGTCTTTCCGGCCGGAAGGGAGCAGGTGATGTTTTCCAGGGTCCAGGCCCCGTTGGTCTGAGGATATCGGAAATAGACCTGTGAAAAGCAGATCTCATGATTCAGTGAGAGGTTTTTTGCACCCGCCGGTATCACGGCCTCTTGATGGGTCTGAAATTGTTTTTCCATCTCCAGAGCCCCTTTAAATGAGGGCAGGGCATGAGCAATCCGCTGGACATGCTGCTGAAGGGTTGAAAACCGGGGCAGGATCCGGGCAAAAAGAAATATCATGATCAGGAGATCTGTTGCGGCCATGCCGCCAAAAGTTACCGCAAAATAGAAAAAAAGGGACAGGGCTGTTGCCGCACCGACCTGATACCACATCCGGGTCGCGGTATTGATGGCGGTAAACCGCACCGTCTGAAGGGTTACATCGTTGGTGACCGTTTCAAACCGGCGGATGTTTTCAGGCTCAAGCCCTAAGCTTTTTACCACCTTCATGCCGCCCAGGTGCTCTGTTAAGGCGGCATAGAGGCTGTCCGATGCATCACGAAGATAGTGCCCGAACCGGCCGACTCGGCTGTTCAAGGGGCGCAGAATCATCAGGAAAATACCGCCGCACACCAAGGCAAACAGCGTCATGGGTACAGAAAGAAGCAGGGCAACCCCGATGTGAACCAGGGAGATCATGACCGTGCCGATCAACTGCAGCAGCTGCTGGGTGGCAAAACCCACTTTCTGGAGATCGCTGGTCATGACATGCACCACGCTTGAGGTTTTCATCTCTAAGAAACAGGTCCAGTCGGCCCGACACAGGGCACGATACATCCGGTTGCGGAGCGCCTGGGTGAATCCCGAGGTAATGCGGGTGTTGAGGACAGCCTGATACCGGGTGGCAGCGGCATGCAGTGAAACCATCACCACATAGAGACACAAGATGCTGAGAAGCGTAAACGGCAGGCCGACCCATTCAAAAATCCCCACTGCAGCCGTGGAAATACCGCCGGCAGGCTCTCCGGTTTTACCCAGGCCCAGAAGCGTCAACAGCGGTACCAGCATCACCAGCCCGATCCCCTGGCCGAGTCCCAGGGCAACCGTCAAGACCAGTGAGATACAGATTTTTTTCAGATCAAACGCGATAATGGCGCGAAGGTATTGGTTCAGCACGGCAGATTATTTCCGCTGGATGAAAAACCGGTTAAACCAGGTAAAGGGACGGATAAGATAATACAGGGGAAATAACGGGTCAGGCAGGGGAACATTTTTCATGTCGCCAAGTCTTGGCCCGGCATTCATACCGGCATACCAGAGGTGATATCGGATATTTTGGACCAGGTATGTCTTGTGCCATCTTATGTACCAATAGGCCCGGCTAAAGGGGAATATCCGTCCCTCTGGAGAAGCAATTAAAAACAAAGAACGATGGATCATTTTCTGAATGACAGAATCGCCTGAGATTATCTGCCTAACAGGTTCCGGCAGAGACGTACCCAAGATCCGGTGAGACAGGAAGACTGCCTCGGCCACCATACGCTCAAGCCCCATCCCTTTGACCCTTTCAATAAATTCTGACCAGTCCGAAATCACCTCCTTTCGCATCAGGCGGGCGATGTCATTCAGCCAGAACAGGCGATTCCAATGATGTTTTGATCCATGGATACTTAAAATCAGGAACGTGTGTTCCGGCCCGAAGGTACGAACACGCTGATGTCCCACCTTGATCTCTCTTTTGTGCTGCCATAGCGTGCGGTATTCCATGGGGAGCAGAGCCGGATTATTAAACAAACGCCAATGCAGCTCAACCACACAGGTTTTTTCGGGATGGGCATACACAAAGTGGTGTTGGTTCTTTTTGTAGTAGCTGAACTGCCTGGCGGTCATCGTAAAATCCGGCACCGTCCTATGGTAGCCCCGTTCACGTAAAACGGTTTCTGCACGGGTCAGTTGATCAGGATCGACCAGGATATCCAGATCTCTCATCTGTCTGACACCGGGATTTCCATAAAGATCATACCCGGCAATCGGCCCTTTAAACGCCAGGAACGGAATCCGGGCATCGTCAAATTGCTGTGCCAGGGATGCCAGTTGTGCTGTTATGGCCAGACTTCTCTGGACAACAAGTCCGGATTGATTTTTTAACCGATTCAGAATATGGGGATCGACATGCCCCTGGGGAAGTCTTTTCAGGCTGTGGTAGGCCTGCACAGCCACACGGTGACGTTCCACCAGCTGAAAAAAAAGGTGCCAGTCCATGCCCTTGCCGATCCGTTTTTCAAAGCCATCGATAGGCGCCTCCCTGTTGAACTGCCTGAGGCAGGTGGTTAGGAGGGAAAGTTCCGGCGGAAATTGAGATATAGTCATACTATTTTTTTATGGCCTTGATCATCGTTTCACCCACTTTGTGGGGGTTAATCAAATTTAATTTCATAAAATGCGGCAAGGAAACCCCTGAGTCTTTAGCTCAGGGGAGGAATTGCCGTCCTCCTTATAATTAAGATAGTAGCCCAGGCACCGGACCTTAACACGTCGTATTGTAAGAATAACCGTCAGATGCATGAAGCAGCCTGCAGTATTTCCAGCTAATGCCCTGTACTGTTTTGTC
>NZ_JACADJ010000047.1 GCF_013389365.1 Desulfobacter latus | reverse complement strand
TTATGCGTTCATTGAAACCATTATCGAATCTGCAAAAACAAATTATCCAAAAATTGGGATTCGACTCTTCTATTTATACGCAACTTGAAATTTAAAAATACTTTATATCAAATGAGCGAATGGGGAGATAAATGGATGTGTTTTTGAAATTGAAGCCTCTGGTATCTCTAATCGGTTTGCCCCATGTGAAATTTTCACATAGGAAAATTAAGCACAACTTTAACTTTCTGCCCCATCCAGCACCTCCCGAATCTTGATTGCCAGATCCTGCTTGGAGAACGGTTTCTGTATGAAGTTCACGCCTTCATCCAAAACACCGTGGTGGGCGATGACGTTGGCGGTGTAGCCGGACATGAAAAGGCGTTTGAGATTGGGGTGTAAGGACAGGATGTTTTTTGCCAGATCCCGCCCGTTCATTTCGGGCATGACCACATCAGTCATGAGTAGGTGAATCTTGCCAGGGTGTTCACGGGCAATCGAAATCGCTTCTCCCGGCGTGCTGGCCGTAAGAATTTTGTAACCGTTTCGTTCAAGCATCATGCGGGTCATTTTTAAGATGGAAGGTTCATCCTCCACCAGCAAAATGGTTTCAGTTCCGTCCAGGTTTATTTTGTCTGAGGTTTTCTTCTTAAGGTTTTCGTTTTCAGCCAGATACCGGGGCAGATAGATCCGGAAGGTGGTACCCTGGTCCGGCTCGCTGTAGACGTTTATGAAACCTTCATTTTGTTTAACGATGCCGTACACCGTAGCCAGTCCCAGACCGGTACCCTTACCGATCTCCTTGGTAGAAAAGAATGGCTCGAAAATGTTAGATATTGTCTCCTGATCCATGCCGCAGCCGTCATCGCTAACCGCCATCAGAACGAAGTCACCAGCAACAAAGCCCGAATGTGTTGCACAATAGGCGGAATCAAAGGTCGTGTTGCCAGTTTCTATGGTGATCTTTCCTACGTCCGCAATGGCATCGCGGGCGTTGACGCACAGATTGGCCAAAATCTGATCGATTTGTGACGGGTCCATCCTGACCTGCCGGATATTTTCACCGGGTAGCCACGCCAGATCGATATCTTCGCCGATCAACCGCCGAAGCATCCTTAGCATGCTCTTTATGGTATCGTTGATATTAAGGACCTTGGGTGCTATGGTCTGTTTTCTGGAAAAAGCCAGCAGTTGTCTGGTGATGTCGGCAGAGCGCTTGGCCGCAGAGAAAATTTCTCCAAGGTTTCCGTGAACCGGGTTGTCAGGGGCTATGTCCTCAATTGCCATTTCCGTATTGCCGAGGATTATGTTGAGCATATTGTTAAAATCGTGGGCGACACCTCCGGCCAGACGGCCCACGGACTCCATCTTCTGTGCCTGCGAGAGTTGGGCCTGGAGTTTTTCTTTTTCCGTTTCAGCCTGTTTCTGTTCGGTTAAATCTCTGAACTCGACAGTTCTTACTTTTTTCCCCTTATAAGGTACATTCCGAGCCTCTAAGTGCATTGGAAATTCTTCACCATTTTTCCGTAAACCGAATGCTTCATAAGGTTTTTCATAACCAGTGCGAATATTATTTTTTACTTTTTCACGGGATTGTTCGGCTATCAACAAAAGTCCGTCCATTCCGATAAGCTCTGAATATTCATAACCCATCATTTCCGAGAGACCTTGGTTACATTCCAGAATTACACCCTGGTCATGAATGACTATTCCCCCGAAAGATGCATTATGAAGTGCTTTAAAACGAGTTTTGCTTTCCAAAAGATCTAGTTCCGAGCACTTACGCTCAGTGATGTCACGAATGAAGACCACGCATTGCGGCTCATCCAACGGTCGTTTCTGAACGCTTACTTCCACATCGAAGACTGTCCCGTCCTTGCGCCGGTGGCGGCTTTCAAATCGGTCCTGTCCCTCGGCCAGAACCTTCTGCATGTGTGCTCCGATGTCGACGGACGTCTCAACATCTTCCACGGCACTGATATCCATGTGAAGAAGTTCTTCTTCTGAATAGCCGCTCATTTCACAATAGGTTGCATTAACTTCGAGAAAGCGGCCTGTAGTATCAACAATCCAGAAACCGTCCATGGCTGTTTCAAGGATTGCCCAATGTTCTTCTTCTTTTGCTCTTAATTCTCTTTCAATTTTTTTGATCTCTGAGATATCTACATGAGTTCCAACGACACGGATTTTGCCATTCAAATCATCTGTATACAGGTTTGACCTGGAGAGAATATCAACCCAATGACCGTTCTTATGCTCCATTCTGAACTCAATTTCGAACCGATCCCTTTTCCCGTCAATCACTTCGTTCATCATATTCCAAGATGATTTTAAATCATCAGGATGTGTTAATTTCTCCCAAACAGAAAAATCATTTGGAAGTTCATCGGGTTCATAGCCCAGCATACGCTTCCAACCCGGAGAGTAGTAGATATCTTTAGTCTCTAAATCCCAATCATATATACCATCCTGACTGGCGTTCATGGCCCGTTGGAATCTTCGTTCACTTTTTCGAAGCTCATCTTCCGCCTGTTTACGATCATAAATTTCCGTTTCCAACTTCAGATTTGAATAGCTAACGTTTGACACATAGGAAGTGAATTTCACCAGAAAGCTCATTAAATCTTTTATAGTTTTCCTGTTGTATCTCGGTATGCGGCGGAATGCATCCAAGTATAATTCCTTATCAAACCCGTAAGTTTCTGCCTGTTTGATAAATCTGTTTTCATCTACCGGGTCACCCTCATAAAAAAATTGCCCGGTGTAAATATTGCCCACATGTTTGTTCCCGATATATAATGGCGTGACTACATCCCAAAGACCATTTTTACATTGGTATTCTATATACTCCCCATACTTAATATTTTTAACAAGATAAAGATCACTTTCGGTACAATTCTTTTTAGTTATTGGGTGTACTCTATGAAATTTAGTGCAGATATCCTGCCATCCAGTTGATTCTATGACATTACCTTCCATATCAAGGATAGCGGTAACCATTCCAGTCAGTTTATGGAAGTCGTCCATGATCGACTGAAGTTTGTCAACATTTATAATAGATCCGAGGTTGTCTTTTGTTGCCAAAAAATCATTATCTTGATCCGCCGAATATGTTCCCTTTGATTTTGAATTTCTTGCTTCAACGAATGATTTTTTTTTCCAGGTGCATTTTTCCTCTTCGAGTTCTTTAACTTTTTGTAGGAGTTCCTCATAGGTTGGTTTTCTGGTCACAATTTAACCTCGCCAATGATTAATTTTCAAAAATCGGTTGTGAAGTGCAAAATTGCTATGTTCATAATTACTATCAGATAATATTTTTTTGTTGATTAATTGAAGTTTATACAAGCGAACAAAAAAAAGCAATAATCCTGCAGAAATGAAGCAAATCATAACCCCACAATATGCATACCCGGTGCCTGGGATCAGGGATGCCTGTTTAAAGGAACTTGCGCGGTGCGCACGGATATTTTCCCGTTTAGGTGCAAGGGTGATGAACATCCATCCCTGTTATTTTTGTCCACCTGCCATGAGAGATCAATTGGTTTCATTCCAGAATACCATCACCTTGGAAATTTTCTGCAATGATCCACAGATGCAGGTTGCCTATTGGGACCTGAGTCGGGATATGGTACGCAGATTGTGGTATTAATCATTCAACTGCCATCCACCTGGAATTTGTTCTGATCGTACAAAAAAGATAATATTATCCGGATCGTATTTTTTATTTCCAGGATATGGTGAAGATGATAAATTGCACCGTAATGATATCTTACATGCAATTTTTTAACTGATATGAAGGCTGAATCATGGAAAGAATTTTGGTAATCATGGGGTCCGGTGCCTTGGGCGCCCTGTTTTTTTTCTGGTTTTCCCACAACCTGAAGAAAAAGGCGTCTGTCAGGCAGTTTGTGGCATCCCATTTGTGGTTGATGCATCCCAACGCCATCTGCTACTGGCGCACAGGTCTTGCTTTCCTGGGTTTTTATCTCTATTTTTTTTCGCCCTATCAATCTTTCGCCATTTTTATTTTCACATTTGCTGCGATCCTTGACGGGGTTGACGGGGTGGTGGCCCGGGGCTGCAATATGGTATCCCGGCTGGGGGAGTGGCTGGACCCCATGTGCGACAAACTCACCTATCTGCCCCCCCTGGTTGGATTTGCCTATACGTCTAATTCGATCACCGGACTGCCTATCCTTTCCCCTAAACTGATCTGGATCCTTGTTGTGATTGAACTGGTAGGTCAATTTTTTGCCCGCAGGATGCTGGCCTGGCTGAACGTATCCGGGGCGGCCAACAACTTTGGGAAAATCAAGGCCATTATCTGTTTTGCCCTGGTGATTCTGTGCGCCCTGATGGATGCCAGTCCCGGCATGCTGAATATTGGTAACGGCGTTCTTGGGGCCTGTATTGTCCTTTCTGCAGCATCCATGATTTTCAAATTTATTCCCAACCGGCTTTATGCAGATATTCTATCCATGCTCAATTTTATGTGCGGTGTCTCCAGCTTGATTTTAACCTATCATCATTGTTATGTCTGGGCCATCTGCGTTATTATCATGGGCCAGCTTTTTGACCTGTTTGACGGGCGCATGGCACTCAAACACGGGGGCACCAAGTATGGCCCCTGGCTGGACGACATAGCTGATTTTGTCAGCTTCGGCCTGGCCCCGGCCTATATGATAATCATTAAAGGCGGCTCCTTTGCCCTGTTTTTTGCTGTGATTTATGTGGTCGGTGTGGCCTACCGTCTAGTACGGTTTGTAACCAAGGATAAGGGCTGTACAGACCTGCCCACCGGTATTTTTAATGGATTTCCAAGTCCAGCCGGGGCCCTGGTTGTTTTAGGTGCATCCCTTGTGTCCGGTCATATGCTGCTCTGGTTTTTCACCGCTGTTTCCACAGCCCTGATGGTCAGCAATATCCGGTTTGCCCATTTGGGGCGGGTGATTCTCCAGCAGACCCCAAAACCCATTTTCTTCTTGATTTCTGCGACCTCTATTGTGGTCTTAGCGTATATTTTGAAAACTAAAAATATCCATATGTTCGGGTATCTTATCCTGACATCCGTGGTTTTTTATCTGGCTGCCGGCAGGATTTGGGCGCAAAAGATGAATGCAACGGATACATCCGGATCAACTTTTGATTGAACCGGCTTGACGGGTTGCGGTGTTATTTTTTCCGGTGGCGGCTCTTTTTGCCCTTCCCGGAGAACTTACCCGGATTCTGCTTCTGTCTATATGAGGCTTGGGGTCGATGTCCTGCTTTTCGGGTAACGATCTGTTTTTGCTTCTCCTTTGCCCGGGGATCTTTTTCTACAAACACGGGCATCATGGTAAAAGGGTCAGTGCGGGTATAATACATCAGGGTGGAAAAAGTGGACGGAGTGGGCGTAAATATCTGGACCTGTTCCGGTGTGATGTGAAGCGCGTTTTGAGTAAATGCCTTAAGTTCATTCATCTCCCGCATGGTACAGCCGGGATGGGCCGCGATCAGGTAGTAGGTCAGGTATTGTTTTTTGTTCAGCGTGTTGCAAAGGCGGTCAAACCGGTGCTTGAAGGCAACAAGGCTGTCTATGCCCGGTTTTCCCATAAGTGCCAGCACACCGGGCGAACAATGTTCCGGGGCCAGTTTCATCTGGCCGGAGACATGATGGGCGATTACCTGTTTTAAATATGCCCGGCCCTTTTGTTTGTCCATGAGGATCAGGTCATGGCGGATGCCTGAATTGAGAAACACCTTTTTGACGCCGGCAAGGCGGCTGATTTCATTGAGCAGATCCATCTGGGGGCCGTGATCCGGTGACAGTGACGGGCATGGGGTTGGGAACAGGCAGCGTCGATGGGTACAGGCCCCTTTTTTCAGTTTTTTTTCGCACTCAAACCCGTACATATTGGCCGTAGGGCCGCCCAGGTCAAATATATATCCTTTAAAATCCTTGTCCTGGGTCATTTTTTGGGCTTCGGCAATGATGGAATTTTTGCTGCGCCACCTGACGGTCCGGCCCTGGTGGACGGTGATGGCGCAGAAATTACACTCCCCATAGCAGCCGTAATGGGTGGGAATGGAAAACCGGATGGTGTCCATGGCCCGGACATGGCCTAAGGCCCGGTAATAGGGGTGAACAGCCCGCTGAAAATCCAAATCGTGGATTTGGTCCATCTCTTGGGTGGTGCTGAACGGTGGCGGCGGATTCAGGACAAGAAACCGGTCTGCATGGGCCTGGCTTAAGGGGGCGGCATGCATGGGGTCTGTATTGTCATAAAAGGTTTTAAAACTTTGGATATAAAGATTTTTATCCTTGATGACTGCTTCATAGGCGGGCAGTTCTATGCCTTTGGGGGTTTTTGAGATATATCCCAGGCCCGGAATCTGTGTGACAGGGTCTTGTGTCTCCGCCGGCGTTGTTGCCGGCCGGTTATCTGTTTTCAGCCGGTTGCCCTGGATCTGATCCAGGACCCGGGCCAGCGCCACGATACCGGCATGGGCCATGCCGAACAAAAGATAATCTGCCTTGGCATCCAACAGGATGGACCGTCGTATTTTATTGGACCAGAAATCATAATGGGCAATGCGCCGAAGGCTGGCTTCAATGCCGCCCAGTACAATGGGTACGGTGGGTTTAAAAAAGCGTCGCACAAGATTGGTGTATACAATAACCGCCCGGTCAGGCCGCCGTGTGTTGTCTCCGCCGGGCGTGTAGTCATCTCGTTTGCGCCGTTTTTTGGATGCCGTGTAATTGGCCACCATGGAATCCACGGCCCCGCCGGTGATACCCCAGAAGAGCCGGGGTTCGCCTAAACGGGAGATGTCCCGGTCGCTGTCCGTGTCCGGCTGGGCAATGATGCCCACGGTAAATCCGTTTGATTCCAGGACCCGGCCGATCAGGCTGACCCCCATGAACGGGGAGTCAATGTATGTATCGCCGGTGACAAGAATCACATCAAGCCGGCCAATGCCCCGGTCGTCAAGTTCTTTTCGGGTGGTGGGTAAAAACATAATCAGTGTTTTAGTTCCGGGCCTGGTGTCTGTTTCACCCGGGCCATGGAGAAAATAATCCCCACCAGACTGAGCAGGGCGAAAATGATAAAGGCCGTATGCATGGTCTTAAGAAATCCCGGAGCTGTGGCCGTGCTGACTTCAGCATCCCCCATGAACATACTCAGCAGAAAAGTCGTGATGGTCATGGCCGTGAGCATGCCGATACTGCGCATGGTGGCCACAAGGCTGGCGGCAATGCCGTAATGTCTTGACCCCACAGATCCCATGACCGTGGTCATGTTGGGTGTGGAAAAGGCAGCAAATCCAAGACCCATGATAATCAGCACCACCAGTACCTGCCGGGTTTCTGCATCCTGGCCGAGAAAGGCAGCAACCCCAAGCCCTGCGGCGCAGATGACCATGCCGGCCGTGGATAATTTGGCCGGTGACATCTTGTCTGAAAGTGTGCCTGATAAAGGTGAAAGTAGCGCCTGAATGATTGGTTGGACGACGAGTACAAAACCTGCGGTCTGGGCAGACATGCCTTTAACCACCTGCAGGTATAAAGAGAAAAAAAATGTGAGCCCGAATGAAGCGGCATAGTTGATCCCTGTGGCAATGTTGCTGAATGCCAGGACCCGGTTTCCCAACAGCAGGCGGATATCCAGAATAGGAGAGGGGTGCCTGTATTCAAAAAAGGCAAAACCAGCCATACAGACCATTCCCGCAGTCATTAGATCCGGTGCCCAGGCATCGCTTTTAAGGCGGGAGCCCCCGACGATCAGACAGGAGAGCGCGGCCATGTAAATGAGGCTGCCCACCCAGTCAAAGGCTTCGCCTTCAGCCCCTTTCCACTCCCCTTTAAGTCGGGTCAGGGTCAAAATCAGGGCTGCCATGGCAAGGGGGACGGAACTAAAAAAAATCCATTGCCAGCCCAGCCAGGAGATCATAGTTCCGGCCAGGGTGGGTCCGGCGGACAACCCTAAATAGACACAAGCCACAATGATCCCCATGGCTTTGCCTCGTTTTTCCTTTGGCACCACAGAAGAGAGAATGGCCACGGAAGTGGAGACCGTACACGACACACCAATACCCTGAAAAAACCGAATGGTAATGAGAATGCCGATGGACGGGGAAAAGGGCAGCAGGATCGTGGCAAGGGCAAATAAGGCCACACCGGACACGAATACTTTTTTTCTCCCAGTGATGTCTGCCAACCGGCCGACGGGAAGCAGAAACAGTGTGACAGCCAGCATATAAATCATTTCCACCAGGGCCAGAGAGACTGCACTGGCACCGTAAAATCGGCCAATGGTGGGAAGGGCCACACCAACCGCAGACATCATGAACGGTGCCAGAAACTGGACTGCGGAAACAATAAATATGGTGTGGCTGGTGGAGATTCGGGGTCCGGGCCTGTTCTTACTGCTAATAATGTCTCGCCCTGTTCCTTTCTTCTTACTCATTCTTACCCGTCGAGTATGAATGATGAGAAATTCCTGCTTCATAGAGTGTGCCCGAACAAACTCCCGGCACTGTCAATGTTATTGATTTATCAATTATTGATTCGTCAATATAAGGACCGGGCTCAGGAAGTCAAGGACCTTTGTGCCTTTGAGGCTTTGTACGAGCTTTTTTAATTAAAAAGAGTCATAATAATTTTCCGATTTCTTGGCTTCCCTGACCAGGGAGATTTCAACACGCCGGTTGGCTTCCCTGCCCAGAAAATGCGTGTTGTCCCCAATCGGCCGGTACTGGCCGAATCCCTCGATATTGATCCGTTCCGGGGCCACCCGGCAATCAATTAAGAATCTGGCAACACTCATGGCCCTTGCCGCGGACAGCTCCCAGTTGGAGGGGAAGCGGGACGTATGAATCGGGGTATTGTCCGTATGGCCGGCAACAATGATTCTGTATCCGGGTTCTGTTATGAAAAATGAGGCCATATCCGTTAATGCCGGTTTGATATAGTCCAGCAGTTCGGCCTGTCCGGAAGGAAAACTGATGTCTTCGCCCAGGGTCAGGACGAGTCTGTTTTCTGTGACTTTAACAGAGTAATTTGAAATATTTGATTTTTTCATGACCTGGTGCAGCCGGTCTTCAATGGTGAGAAGATCCAGTTCGGATTCGTAACTTTTTTTCATTGGTTTGGCTGGTGTTTTAACGCTTTCAACGGATTGGCGAATCTTTGTGGGCACATGCTTGATTTCCAAGGCCTGGGGCATATGTGCCTGGCTGCTGTAAAGCATGATGAAAAAAGCCAGCAGAAGGGTCATGATATCCAGCATGGCCCACAGGCCGGCATCTTCGGGTTCACATTCCTCCAGAAGGTTTTGGCGCTTCTGGCGCAGCCGTTTTAATTCCGATATTTCGAGTTCGGATATCAGGTTTTTCGAGGTTGTCATTGATATTATCCTGCCATGGGTTCCTGTTTCTCACGGTGGGGGTGAATCCGGGGCAATCTCACAGAGGGTGTCCGGGATTTTCCGCCCACAGTCCAGTCATCCTGCAAATAATCACCAATGCAATATCTTAGGCGGTACCCGATAGCCTTGGCATTGGTTTTATCCGCAATATCCAGAACCCCCTCAATGATCAAGGCCAGTGCCATGGCGTCGTGTTTGGTTTTTTCCGCTAATTTTTTTGCAATGGGAAGAAAAATGATATTGGCATAGAGCAGTCCGTAAAACGTGGTCAACAGGGCAGTGGCCACCCCTGTTCCGATCAGTTCCGGAGACCCCATATTGCTCAATACATTGATCAGGCCGATGATGGTGCCCACAAAACCAAACACCGGCATCAGCTTGATAAAGGTATTGATCAGGTCGGCCTGGGAGCGCCGGGCCTGCAGGAAGTTGTCGTATCTGCGTTCCAGGGTTTTAAAAATCGTATATCTGTCAAACCCGTCCGCAACCATTTCAATGCCCATTTTCAGGAATGGATTGTCAATTTTTTTAGATTTCTCATCCAGTACAAGTTTTCCGTCCCGCCGCCGGATTGCAGCCAGCACTTCGATCTGTTTTATGAGTGCGTTCAGATCGGTCTTCTCACCGGAAAATGCTTTGCGGATATTGACGAAAATATCTGAAAACAAACGGAAGGGATATGACACCAGAGCGCAGACAAATGCCCCGGTAAGGATAATCAAGTTGCTTTTAACGTTTAAAACAACAGACGATAGTTCGGATACGGTGCCTGACAGCAGTATAAACACGACAATACCTGCGGCCGGAAGAATTTTCTGGAGCATGGACTTCTCCTTGTCAAGGGGTAAACAAACAGACTACGTGATTATATCACAAGCATAAATCATGCCTTTAAATAAAATATATTATTTACAGTATGTTATCTGTTTGTGCGTAAGAAGATGGGAAGGAATTTCCCCTTTATGCAGGTACTTTTTTCAGGCCGGCCCGGAAATAACAGAGTTAATCTTGGAAAATGTGAACACTTTGGGGGGAGAAGGCAATCGTTGCGTCACGGCCTGATGCAATCTGAAAGTCCCTTAAATACCGCCGGGGCCAGGCGGCTTCAAAATTAAGGCTACCGGATTGAACGTGAACTTCGACAAACATGCCCTGGCTGGCCACCCGGGTAATGGTGCCGCAAAAGCGGTTGGCGCAATTTTCAGCAGTATCCGCCTTTTGAGAAAGCAATATAATCTCCTCGGGACGAATGCCCATGTACCCCTGGTCAATGTCCGGCACCATAGACGTTTCTATCACGGCATCCGATCCTTCAATCCGGACGTTGCCCTGGAGAACCCGGGCGGGCATAATGTTTTTCATCCCCACAAACCGGGCTGTGAACAGGGAGTCCGGTTTTTCAAACAGGGTGGTGATATCCCCTGTCTGGCGGATTCTGCCCTGGTGGATGACGGCCCCCCTGTTGGCCAGGTACATCACGTCTCCAAAGTTATGGGACACCATAACAATGGTCATGCCCATATCCTGGTGAATCTGTTTGAGAAGATTTTTAGCTTCGCCGTGAAACTCCGGATCCAGGGCGGACAACGGCTCGTCCAACAGCAGTACCGCCGGGTTGAGAATCAGTGCCCGGGCCAGGGCCACCCGCTGTTTCTCCCCGCCGCTTAAGTTATGGGGCTTTCGGTCAAGAATCCGCTTCAGGCCCAGGGTGTTTGCCAGATCATCCAGGCGTTTATGCCCCTCATTTTTTTTAATCCCGTGGTATCTGATCCCGTATAGGATATTGTGGGCCACGCTGAGGTGGGGGAACAGGGCGAAATCCTGATACACCAGGGCCAGATGTCGTTTTTCAACAGGCGTTTGACCCATATCTTTTCCGTTAAACAGCAGCCGACCCGAAGAAAAGGGAATAAGCCCCATGATGATTTCAAGGATAACGGATTTGCCTGATCCTGTGGGGCCGATCAGGGCAAAGAAATCCTTTTCCCGGATGGTCAGGTCAATATTTTTAATGGCAAATCCGGGAAAGGTCAGGTTGATATTGTCAAGACGAATCATGGGCTACCTGTGATATTGGACTGCGGATCTGGACATCATTCGCAATAGGATAAACAGCCCCAGGGATAAAAGAATCAGCCAGACCGCCACGGGCTGGGAGTATTTCAGCCCATAGGCGGTAAAACGTTCATAGATCATGACAGGCGCGGTCATGGGGTGGTAGGCCACGATCACCACGGCGCCGAATTCGGAAATTGCCCGTGCCGTACACATAATGATGCCCAACACCATATGCCTCCATGTCAGGGGCAGGGTAACCCGCCTGAAGGTTTCAAAGGTGCCGGCACCAAGGGTTCTGGAGGCGTACTCAAGACGCACGGGTACACTTTCAAAACCGGCCTTGACCGCATTGACATAAAAAGGGATACCCACAAAGACCAGCACCGTGACAATCCCTGTCCGGGTTCCCATGATCTCAATGCCCATACCGGAAAGAAAGCGGCCAAAGGGGTGGGTACGTCCGGCAAGGCTTAAGATGGCTATCCCCACCACAGGATGGGGGATCATGACCGGCAGATCAACGATGCCCTCAATGATTTTTTTTCCGGGAAACGCTTTTCTGGCCAGCAGATAGCTTAAAGGGGTGCCAAGAACAAAGGCCAAAATCCCTGCCGTGAGGGAAAGCCCAAGGGACCGGGCAATGGCCAGCAGCACATCTTTGTCGCCCAGGGTCTCCCAGAGCATGGCAGGGGATGGCCCGGTGGTCATCTTGAGCAGGGGCACGGTTAAAAGCAGGATCACAGGCAGGCTGAACACCATGAACAGCCTGCCCATACCGTCTGTTTTGTTCATAAAATCAGTTTTTTACCTCAACAAATTCCGAAATGGCCGCCGGCAGTTTTTGGGCCATCTCTTTGTCGGGGACCCGGGCCGGGATAAATGGGGGTTGACCCATCTCTTTGAGGGTCTTTAATCCATTGTCCGGTGAGAGCAGAAAGGCCAGAAAGGCTTCAGCTGCTTCCGGGTTGGGTGCATTTTTAATCATGGTGATGCCGTAGGTGCATGATTTTCCGGATTTGGTGGTAACGGTGCCCGGTTTTTTTCCGGAGACTTCAACGGTTGCCAGTTTATAGAATCCGTCGTACTTGTAATTGCCCAGGTTGATATGGTCGTCCAGGGTAACATATTTAAGGTCATGCTGGATGGCCACGGACAGGTATTCCCAGGCATAGTCCATGTGACCGGTTTTAAGCAGGTTGACAAGCTCCACGGATTTGGGCCGGACATTTTTTTGCGGGCGGTTGGCGATCAGTTTGTCGCTGAGCCCGGGGTTGTTGTAAAATTTTTCAGCCAGCTGCAGCACCATGAGACTGCGGTATCCGCACGGGTCAAGATTGGGATCTGAGTGGCCCCATGCCACATCTTTTTTCAACAGGATCTCATACCAGTTGTCCGGGGTGATTTCTTTGGCATGTCGGCTGTTGTCCGTGTAGCAAAGGACCAGCTGATTGCTGGCAAACCGGATATTCCATTCAGCAAAGTCAGGGATAAGATTGTTGTCAATGACCTTGAAATCGGCAGACGCCATGATATCGGCCTGTTTACCCACCTCGGAAATCAGGCGGGCCATTTTGGTTGAACCACCTGCTTCCCGCAGCACGTCCACCTCCGGGTAGTTTGCCTCAAAGGCTTTTTCAATGGCGGCAAAAGGAACCGTCAGGCTGCCGGCATGGAAGATGGTCAGCTTTCCTGAGGGACCGGCCATACAGAGCCCGGGCAGAATTAAAAAAAAGACAAGGATGGAAATAAGATGGTATAAATGGTCTTTCATTGTTGTTCTCCTCTCGTATACTGAATTATAGAGTAAAAAAATAACTAATAATGGGGTATTCTAACGATTGGCGTACAAAATAGCAACGGCCTTGATCATCATTTGGACCACCGTGTAGGTTGGGTTGAACGAAGTGAAACCCAACATTTTGTATTTGTTGGGTTTCGTTCCTTAACCCAACCTACCTTCCACGCATTGGCCGAAACAATGATCAAGGCCATAGCAACAGCTATACCGGTGGCAGCTTTAGTCCAGGCAAAGGCGGATTTTTTTCGATTGTTTTTTGCCCACAACAGATGACAACCGCGCCGGTTTATGACAAACTGTGGTTGATGTAAAAACAGAATGTCCGGTGCATACCGGAACTTAAGTAGAAAGGAAAAAACAGTGAGCAATCTTGACGCATTTTTGGACAAGCTCCAGGAAGAGATATTTGATGAAGCAAAACAGGCCCTGGGTGAAAGGGGGTTTGATCGCTGGAGAAACCCCAAGCACAACGGCCGGATGGAAAACCCTGATGGATGGGGCCGGGTGACCGGAGAGTGCGGGGATACCATGGAAATATATCTTAAATTTAAGGACAACCAGGTGGCGAAGGGCTCTTATTTTACGGATGGGTGCGCCTCTTCCATGGTCAGCGCGTCCTTTGCTGTAGAACTGACCCTGGGCAAAACCCCGGAACAATTAACGGATATCACCGCAGACCACATTCTTGCCGCCATTGGCCGGCTACCGGACGACGACGTTCATTGCACCACCCTTGCGGCCCGTACCATCCAGGCGGCCGTGGACAACTATATGGGCACCATGGTGAAAAAAGTCTGATTTTTATGGAAATCCGCCTTGATCTGAGCCGGCACTGCATCCAGACGGCGGCTTGCCTGAAGCTTGAACACCTGGTCCGGCAGTGCTTGAAAGTGCCGGACCAGGCAACAGAAGAGATGATTGAGACCTTGACCGATTTCCTGTCACAGAATGATTTCGGTGAACTGCGCAGGCGTATTGATCTGGCCCGTCAATCCTTGGACGATGATCCTGCCTCCCTTGTGCCCCTTGATTTGCCCGCCGGCATGTTAAAACCCTTCTCGCATTTGGCGCTTGGCCCTGATTCCTGTTACCTGTCGCACCAACTTTTGAAAATGCCTTTACACCCGGTCCGCAGGATGTTGTCAGAGCGGTTCTGGAGACGATCAACAAATAAATGAATATGCTTTACCTTCTATAATTAAGGCCATTGCGATTTTTTCATCAAAGGTATATAAAAATATGGAGAAACGCAAATTCTCAGTTCTTCTGTAACCTATTATCCAGGAAGATCGAAAATGAAAACAGCTAAAGATATCATGGAAGAAAAAGTCATCTCAATAACCCCGGAGACCGACATCTCCCGGGCTGTGGAGATTCTGTTAAACAACCACATTAATGGGGTGCCCGTGGTGGATGGGGACGGTACACTGAAAGGTATTCTGTGCCAGAGTGATCTCATTTTTCAGCAGAAAACCATCTCTCTGCCCCCCATACTCACCTTTTTGGACGGCATTATTCCCTTATCTTCATCTAAAAAATTAGAAAATGAAATGAAAAAAGTAGCTGCCGGTACCGTGGCCCAGGCCATGGTCGCCGATCCTGTCACCGTCGCACCGGACACACCGGTCAGTGAGATCGCAGCCTTGATGGTTGAGAAGCATTTTCACACCATTCCCGTGGTTCAGGACGGTAAATTGCTGGGCATTGTGGGCAAGGAAGATGTGCTGAAGACATTGATCAATTCATAATTCGAATAAAAATCGGAGGTGAAAATGGGCCAAGATGCGCACAAGGATCAGAAGCCGTTGGTGGCCTGGTTCAAGGATTTGAGCATTGACGATGTGCCGTTGGTGGGCGGTAAGAATGCAAGCCTGGGCGAAATGTATCGTAATTTGACCCCCAAGGGGGTGAGCATCCCCAATGGATTTGCGGTTACCGCCCATGCCTATACCTATCTTTTGAAAAAATCCAAGGCCATGGATAAAATTCGGGAAATATTGTCCGACCTGGACACCCATGACATGGACAACCTTCAGGAACGCGGGGCCAGGGTCAGGAACCTGATTCGCAGCCAGGAATTCCCAGACGACTTGTATCAGGAAATTGCCAAAGCCTATGCCCAATTGGAAGAAGAATACGGCAAGAACGTGGATGTGGCCGTACGCTCCTCGGCAACGGCCGAAGATCTGCCGGACGCCAGTTTCGCCGGGCAGCAGGACACCTTTCTGAACATCCGTGGCGTGGAAGACCTGGTGGATGCCTGCCACCGCTGTTTCGCGTCCCTGTTCACCAACCGGGCCATATCCTACCGCGAAGACAAGGGTTTTGACCATTTTTCCATTGCCCTGTCCATTGCCGTACAAAAGATGGTCAGAAGCGATTTGGCCTCAAGCGGGGTCATGTTCAGCATAGACACGGAATCCGGCTTTCAGGACGCAGTGTTCATCACCGGTGCCTACGGACTGGGGGAAAACGTGGTCCAGGGTGCGGTCAACCCGGATGAATGGTATGTATTCAAGCCCACGCTCAAGCAGGGCTTCAAGCCCATCATCATGAAAAAGACCGGTGGCAAGGCCATAAAGATGATTTACACCACGGATGCCAAACAGCCCACCAAAAATGTGGCCGTGCCGGACGAGGACCGCCGCCGCCTGGTACTCAATGACGATGAGGTGGTGGAACTGGGCCGGATGGCCTGCACCATTGAGGATCACTATTCGGCAACGGCCGGATATCTTAAACCCATGGACATTGAATGGGCCAAGGACGGCGAAACCGGTAAACTGTTCATCGTCCAGGCCAGGCCCGAGACAGTACACACTTTGAAGGACAAGGCCGTTCTCAGGGAATTTCACCTCAAAGAGAAGGGCGACGTGGTGTGTACCGGCCAGTCCGTGGGCGAACTCATCGGCCAGGGTGGGGTCAACGTGATCAAATCCGCCCAGATGATTTCCCAGTTCCGGAAGGGAGAGGTGCTGGTCACGGACATGACCGACCCGGACTGGGAGCCGGTGATGAAAATCGCCGGGGCCATCGTCACCAACAGAGGCGGTCGCACCTGCCATGCGGCCATTGTCAGCCGTGAACTGGGCATCCCGTGTATCGTGGGCGCCGGCAGCGCCACCACCAGGATGCAAACCGGCCAGGACGTCACCGTGGACTGTTCCCAGGGCAGCACGGGTTACGTGTATGACGGCCTTTTGCCCTACGAGATTGAGGAGACGGACCTGGAAACGCTGCCCAAGACCAAAACCAAGATCATGCTGAATCTGGCCAGCCCGGAGCAGGCCTTTGAAAAGAGTTTTATCCCCAACCATGGGGTGGGTCTGGCCCGGGAGGAATTCATCATCAACTCTTATATTAAGATTCATCCCCTGGCCCTTTTGAGGTACGAGGAGCTGGGTGACGAAATTTTGAAACGGGCCATAGCGGACATGACTGTCGGCTACAGCGACAAGAGCGACTATTTCGTGGACAAGCTGGCCGAGGGCGTGGGCATGCTGGCCGCCGCCTTTTATCCCAAGCCGGTCATTGTCCGGCTTTCGGACTTCAAGAGCAACGAGTACGCCAACCTCATCGGCGGTGACCAGTTCGAGCCGGATGAGGATAATCCGATGATCGGCTGGCGCGGCGCCTCGCGCTACTACGCCAAGGAATACAAAGAGGCGTTCGGCCTGGAATGCAAGGCCATGCTTAAAATCAGGAACGAGATGGGGCTTCATAACGTCCAGGTCATGATTCCCTTCTGCCGCACGCTGGACGAGGCCGAACAGGTGATTGAAACCATGGCCGAATTCGGTCTGCGCCAGGGTGAAAACGGGTTCAAGGTGATCTGTATGTGCGAGATACCATCCAATGTCATCCTGGCTGAAGAATATCTGGACATTTTTGACGGCTTTTCCATCGGCACCAATGATCTGACACAATTGCTGCTTGGTGTGGACCGGGATTCGTCCCTTGTTTCCCATATATATGACGAGCGCAACCCGGCGGTGAAAAAGATGGTCCGCCAGGTGATCGAGACTGCCGTTAAAAAGGGCAAGTACATCGGCATCTGCGGCCAGGCCCCCAGTGATTACCTGGAGTTTGCGGAATTTGTGGTGGAGTGCGGTATTGAGACCATGTCCCTGAACCCGGACACGGTGATCAAGACCACCCTGGCCGTGGCTGAATTGGAAAAGAAACTGGGTTTATAGGATTCCCTTTGTAATGTTTGTCCTAATCCTGCGTACCCGTCTGGAAAATAGGTCTTGACCGGTTTTTTCAGTTGTGAGATATAAAAGCAGTTCGATAAGCAATAGATTGCTTATTTATTAACCGGGAACGGTTTAAAAAATCGGTTTGCAACATTTTCTACAAACCGGTTTTTTTATTATTTTTTATGTTCAAAGGAATCTATATATATTGGAATTAAATCTTACTTTGCATTACCATTCAATGAGGTGAAATATTATGAAAAAAAAAATGCAGACCATTGACGGGAATACTGCGGCAACCCATGTGGCATACGCCATGAGCGAAGTCGCAGCAATTTACCCGATCACACCTTCCAGCCCTCTGGGTGAAATTGCCGACGCCTGGGCCTCCCAGGGAAGAAAGAATATTTTCGGGCAGATCCTGGACATCAAGCAAATGCAGTCCGAGGCCGGTGCCGCCGGTGCTGTCCATGGCTCCCTTGCAGCAGGCGCTTTGACTTCCACCTTTACCGCCTCCCAGGGGCTGTTGCTCAAGATACCCAATATGTATAAGATCGCCGGCGAGCTGCTCCCCTGTGTTTTTCATGTAACCGCCCGGGCCATTTCCGCTCACGCCCTGTCCATCTTCGGAGACCACCAGGATGTTATGGCAGCCAGACAGACCGGATTTGCCATGCTGGCCTCCTGCTCTGTCCAGGAAGCCCAGGACCTGGCCCTTGTGGCGCATCTTGCAACCATGGATGCCCGGGTGCCGTTCCTCCATTTTTACGACGGATTCAGAACCTCACATGAAATTCAAAAAATTGAAATGATTGCATACGAGGAGATGGCATCCCTGTTCAACTATGACGCATACTGGGACTTTAAGGCCAGGGCCATGAATCCTGAACACCCCGACACCCGCGGAACCGCCCAGAATCCGGATATCTATTTCCAGGGCCGGGAAGCAACCAACGCCTTTTACCTGAAAGTGCCTGCCATTGTTAAACAATATATGCAAAAGGTCGGTGATCTGACCGGGCGTTATTATCAGCCCTTTGATTACGTGGGGGACCCCGAAGCCGACCGTGTTGTGGTGGCCATGGGGTCCGGCTGTGAAGCCATTGAAGAGACCATTGAAAAACTCAATGGCATGGGCGAACGCCTGGGCCTGATAAAAGTGCGTTTATACAGACCTTTTGACATTCCGGAATTTCTGCGCACCCTGCCGGCGTCCGTGGAGACCCTGACGGTGCTTGACAGAACCAAGGAGCCCGGTGCCATTGGCGAACCGTTGTACCAGGATGTCTGCACCGCCTTTATGGAACACGGGGAAGGCCCCCGGATCATTGGCGGTCGTTACGGATTGTCCTCAAAGGAATTCAACCCCTCCATGATCAAGGCGGTATATGACAACATGAAGGCGTTGTCCCCGAAAAATCATTTTACCGTGGGGATCATTGACGATGTTACCCACACCTCACTGAAGGTGGAAAAAGGGTTTGATGCCGCTCCGAAAGGGACTGTTGCCGCGAAATTCTGGGGCCTTGGGTCCGACGGCACCGTGGGGGCTAACCAGTCTGCCATCGCCATCATCGGTGACAACACGGATAAATATGCCCAGGGGTATTTTGCCTATGACTCCAAAAAATCCGGCGGGCTGACCGTTTCCCATCTGCGGTTCGGAGATGTGAAAATCAAAAGCACCTATTTGATAGACGCTCCGGATTTCGTGGCCTGCCACAAGTCTAATTATGTGGATATTTACGATGTACTCATGGGGATCAAGCAAGGCGGCACCTTTCTGCTCAACTCCGAATGGGGCTCTATTGCGGATCTGGAAAAACATATCCCGGGCCATGTCCGCCGCACCATATATGAGAAAGAGCTGAATTTCTACAATATTGATGCCGTGAAAATTGCCGGAGAAGTCGGTCTTGGCAACCGCATCAACATGATTATGCAGACCTGTTTTTTTAATCTGGCCAATATCCTTCCCGTTGATACGGCCATTGACCTGCTCAAAGCCGACATTAAAAAGAAATTCGGTAAAAAGGGCGATGCCATCGTCAATATGAATATTGAGGCCGTGGACAAGACCCTGGATAACCTGGTGAAAGTGGAGGTCCCCGAATCCTGGAAAGACGCTGAAGACCAGCCGAGAATCGAGGCACCGGCCACCCCCTTTGTGGATAATGTTATGCGCAAAATCAATGTCCAGGAAGGTGACGACCTGCCGGTATCGGCCTTTTCCGTGGATGGTGTGTTTGAAGCCGGTACATCCCAGTATGAAAAACGCGGGGTCGCCATCAACGTGCCCGAGTGGATTGCTGAAAATTGTATCCAGTGCAACCAGTGTGCCTTTGTCTGCCCCCATGCCGCCATCATTCCCATTTTGGCAACATCTGATGAACTCAAAGACGCGCCGGCCTCTTTTGCCACCGTTGATGCCAAAGGCAAGGGCATGGACCAGTTCAAATTCAGAATTCAGGTGAATCCCCTTGACTGCCAGGGCTGCGGTAACTGCGCAGATATCTGCCCGGCCAAGACAAAAGCCCTTATAATGAAACCGCTGTCATCCCAAGTGGACGTGGAAACAGAAAATCACAAATTTTCTTTGACCGTTCCATTCAAGACGGATGTCATGAAACGCGACAGCCTTAAGGGCAGCCAGTTGTGGAAACCGCTGCTTGAATTTTCCGGCGCATGTTCAGGCTGCGGAGAAACCCCCTATGTAAAATTGATCACCCAGCTTTTCGGCGAAAGAATGACCGTTGCCAATGCCACGGGCTGCTCCTCTATCTGGGGCGGATCGGCACCGTCTATGCCCTATTGTACCAATGCCGACGGCCACGGTCCTGCCTGGGCATCTTCCCTGTTCGAGGATGCTGCCGAATACGGTTACGGTATGCTGCTGGCCACAAAATCCAGGCGTAAAACCCTGGCCGCAAAGATGGAAAAAGCCATTGAACAGGGTGTTTCCGATGATCTTAAAGCAGCCATGGAAGGCTGGATCGCCGGGATGGATAATCTTGAAGAGTCCAAAAAATACGGTGATGACCTTACACGTCTGCTTAAAGATGCTTCTTCGGGCATTCTTAAAGAGATTTATGATGAACATGATCTGTTCGTAAAAAAATCGCACTGGGTGTTTGGCGGTGACGGCTGGGCCTATGATATCGGCTTCGGTGGTGTGGATCATGTACTGGCATCCGGGGATGACATTAATATATTGGTGCTGGATACCGAGGTCTACTCCAACACGGGTGGTCAGTCGTCCAAGGCCACGCCCACCGGTGCCATTGCCAAATATGCCGCATCTGGAAAGAAAATCGGGAAAAAAGATATGGCCCGGATGATGATGAGTTATGGGTATATTTATGTTGCCACCATCTCCATGGGTGCCAATAAGAACCAGACACTCAAGGCGCTCCTGGAAGCGGAAAGCTATCCCGGCCCCTCCCTGATCATCGCCTATGCCCCATGCATTAACCAGGGCATCAAAAAAGGCATGGGTAAAACCCAGGAAGAAATGAAATTGGCTGTTGAATCCGGTTACTGGCCTATTTTCCGGTTTAATCCCCAGCTTACCCATGAAGGAAAAAATCCCTTTGTCCTTGACTCCAAACAACCCGACGGCACCCTGCAGGAGTTCTTAAGCGGTGAGGTGCGATTTGCAGCCCTGGAAAAAAGTTTCCCTGAAGAGTCCAAACGACTACGGGCCGCCCTTGGCGAAGAGGTTGAGGAAAAATATGCCATGCTCAAAATGATGGCGGATGCCGGTAAAAAAGAATCCGATGCCGACAAAAAAGAATAAGTTTCAATTAAAATCGTAATGGTTTAGGGGCGAAGGCGTTTTATACGTTTCGCCCCTTTTTTGATTTAACAAAGGACCGGAGAATAAGCACATGAAAAAATACTTAGTAGTTATCATTACAGCATTGATTCTGTTGCCCTGTATCGCCATCAGCCAGGAGAACCCGGCTGCTTCTTCGGCGCCTGGAGGGGCGGCCCAGGACCCGGGTAAGACTGATGAGCAGTCAGTATTGGAAGCTGAAGCGCAACAGAATACCCTTGAAATTCTCAAGTCCATTGTCAAAAGTAAAGCAACGCTGAAACAGCGCATGGATGAAAAAAAACAGGCCATGGCCAATGCCGGTTCCGAAACTGAAAAACAATATCTTTCCGAAGAGCTTGCCGAGTTGGATAAGCAGATGGCGGATGCTGTGAGCGATTTTGAAATGACCGCCACAGGTGTTGAGATTGGTTTGTTTGTGGCCAATAAAAAAGAACGGTTTGATTGGAAGAACGAATTGCTCTCCCTGGCCGAGCCCGGAATTATGGAGCTTAAGCGGCTCACGGCCAAAGCCAGGCATAAATCAAAACTCAATGATGAACTGGCCAAATACCAGGATCTGCTTCCCGTGGCAATCAAGGCCAGAACCCGCATTGAGTCTTTGATCAGCCAGAGTCAGGACCCGGCGCTGGCAGCCGCCCTTAAAAATATCCTGCCCGAATACAACGGCCTTGAAAGCCAGATAAAAAATAAGGTGGACCTGGTCCAGCTTAAACTCAACGAAATTGAACGGCAAGAGGCATCGGTCATTGACAGCACCCAGGACTCTGTTAAAAAATTTTTCAAAACCCGGGGATTATACCTGTTTCTGGCTATTCTGGCCTGTATCGGTGTCGTGCTGTTAATAAAATTTCTTTATCAGAATTTGATCCGCTTTGTGCCCGGATACAAATTGGAGTACCGCCCCTTTCATATACGGATACTTGAACTGATGTACCGGGGCATGACACTTGTGTTGACAGTGCTGGCAATCATTGCGGTCTTTTATTTTGTGGAGGACTGGGTCCTGCTTTCCCTGACCATTATTTTTATTTTAGGGGTGATATGGGCGGCCAAGTACACCCTGCCTATGTATATAGACACCAGCAAGCTGATGCTCAATGTTGGTGCGGTCAGGGAAGGCGAACGTATGATTTACCAGGGCGTGCCCTGGCGGGTTAAACATATCAATTTTTTCAGTCTTCTGGAAAATCCTGATTTGGGCATTACGCTGAGGATACCCATCACGGAACTTACCGGCAAAACCTCCAGGAGATTTGATACTCATGAATCCTGGTTCCCCTGCCGGAAAAATGACTGGGTGATCCTTTCCGACGGTACCCGGGGCGGTGTGACCCATTTGAGCCATGAAACCGTGGAACTGGTATTACGGGGCGGCGCCAAAAAGACCTATCAGACGCCTGATTTCCTGGCCATGACGCCCTTGAATCTCTCTGTCAATTTCAGAATTAAGGAAACCTTCGGGATTGATTACGGTCTCCAGAAAGATGCCACCACAACCATTCCTGACCTTTTATCAGCGTTTATCCAAAAAAATATTGAACAAGAAGGGTATGCCGAAGAGCTGCTGAACCTGAGGGTGGAATTTGCGGAAGCCGGGGCCTCATCTCTGGATCTTGTGGTTATTGCCGATTTCAAAGGCAGCCAGGCCCCCCTGTACAACCGCTTAAGACGAAGCATCCAACGATGGTGCGTTGACGCGGCCTCCCAATACAACTGGAATATTCCCTTTCCCCAGCTTACGGTCGGCATATAGTATCTAAAATTTTATACTATTCTTTATTAATATAAAAAATCTAATATTCAAAATAGCTGGATTGATCTATTTTTGGTTGACAAAAATCAACTATTTCGTTATTTTGAAAGATAGTTCTTTGAAAAGGTAAATGGTTGTGCCTAAAAACCATGGCATGTAAAACCTTACGGGTAACAATTTTTCAAACATAAACAATTTCATTAGCGAGAACCAAGCCAATAAGATTGTTAGTAATGGAAAATTAAAGCGCATAATATTTCACTTGAAACGTTATGCTTTGGGAGAGACCCCCGCTATTTATAAAATGGCGTAAGCTATATATTTGTATAGCAAAAAATGCATCGGTTCATCAGGAGGCTTGATCCAGAAATCCCGGCTCCATTATTTGTAACCACGGAAAGCACTGAAAGTCATGACTCATTTCCGTGTCCTTCCGTGCTTTCCGTGGTTCACCTTAAAAAAGATTACATCGCCTCAAAAGCCTCGTCCGGGATATCGGCGTTGGTATAAAAGTTCTGGATATCATCACAATCGTCCAGGGCCTCCATAAATCGAATCATCTGCTCGGCTTCCTTGCCTGATACAGCGGTAGTGTTCTGGGGAACCATGGAGATTTCAGCCACCTCATAGGTGATCTGTGCGCCATCAATGGCATCCTTGACCGCATCAAATTCCTCGGGTGCGGTGAGCACATCAAAACTGTCGCCTTCGTCCTTGATATCTTCAGCCCCGGCGTCAAGGGCCACTTCCATGAGGATGTCTTCATCTGTATTTTCTTTGGAAATGGTAATCACGCCTTTTTTATCAAACATCCAGGAGACGCAGCCGTCCGTACCCACATTGCCGCCTGCTTTGTTAAAAATATACCTGACATCGGCAATGGTGCGGTTCTTGTTATCCGTGAGGCATTCCACCATCACGGCCACGCCGCCGGGTCCGTATCCTTCATACATGATTTCCTCGTAATTGACCCCGTCCATGTCTCCGGTGCCCTTTTTAATGGCCCGGTCCACATTGTCCTTGGGCATATTTTGGGCTTTGGCCGAGTCAATGGCATGACGCAACCGGGGGTTGGCCATGGGATCACCCCCGCCCATACGGGCAGCCACTGTAATTTCCTTAATCAGCTTGGTAAATATCTTTGCCCGTTTTTTATCGGCCGCCCCTTTCTTGTGTTTGATGGTCGACCATTTGCTATGTCCTGACATGGATGTTGCCTCCTTATGTTATCTTTTCTTTTCCGATGATATAAATTTCTTTGCTTTGTTTTCTGCAGCTTTCGGGTTTAAACACCCGGCACGTCTTAAACGCTGCCGTCACTTCCTGCTCAAACGTTTTAAAATCGTTCCCCTGGAAAATTTTGCACACAAAATTACCCTGAAAAGCCAAATTTTTCAAGGCCGTGTCAAGGGCCATGCGGCATAGCTCAACGGAGCGGATGGCATCCACATCCTTTCTGCCCGTGGTGGCCGGGGCCATGTCGCTGATCACGGCGTTAAATTTACCTGCATGGGATTCAATAAACGCCGGGTGTTCGGGGTTCAGAATATCATCCTGGATGGATAGCGCATTGGGGGGCAATTGGGTTTCAACCGCTTTTAAATCAATGCCGAGAACGCGGCCCTGGTCCCCCACAAGTTTTGCCGCATAAAGGGTCCAGGCGCCCGGTGAACACCCAAGATCAAGCACGGTGTCTCCTTTTTTAATAATCTGAAATCTGTTCTGAATATCTTCAAGCTTGAACACGGACCGGGCAGGATAACCCATGGATTTGGCCTTTTGCGTGAGATGGTCCGCCCACTGGCCGCTCTTGCCGCCTTTTCTTTGGGGCTTTGCCCCTTTTGTTGTCTTTTTTTTACCCTTCAAACAAAACCTCCACGGCATCCCTTAAAAAACTGACGCTTTCAATAGCCATGCCTTTGATTTTTGATAATTGCTTCATGGTGGCCGTGGGCACAAGACACCGTGTGAATCCCATTTTGGCGGCTTCTTTGATCCTGGCCTGGGCATGGCTTACGGCCCGGATCTCGCCGGTAAGCCCGATCTCGCCGATCAGGGTGGTCTCCTTGTGTACCGGGCGGTCCAGAAAGCTTGAGGCCAGCGCGGCGGCAATGGCAAGATCCGCCGAGGGTTCGGTGATGCGGACCCCGCCCGTGACATTCATAAAAATGTCCAGGCCGGCCAGGTTCATGCCCAGGCGTTTTTCCATCACTGCCACAATCAGGGCGACCCGGTTGCTGTCCAGTCCTAAAACCGTCCGCCGGGGCGTACCCAGTCCCGACGTGGAGACCAGGCCCTGGATTTCCACCAGAATCGGGCGGGACCCTTCCATACTGGCCGTCACCACGGAACCCGGGGCCACCACGGCCCGTTCAGACAAAAACACGGCCGACGGGTTCGGCACCTGGGTCAACCCCTGGTCCCGCATTTCAAACACCCCGATCTCATTGGTGGACCCAAAACGATTTTTCACAGCCCGAAGAATTCGAAAAATATGGTTTTTATCCCCTTCAAAATAAAGCACCGTGTCCACCATGTGCTCCATGATTCTGGGGCCTGCAATAGCGCCGCCCTTGGTAACATGTCCCACAAGAAAAATCGGTAATCCTATGGTTTTGGACAGGCGCATGAACTGCATGGATGCTTCTCTGATCTGGGTGATGCTGCCCGGCGTTGACGTAACCTGGGGGTGAAATACGGTTTGAATGGAGTCCACAACCATGGCGTCATATTGATCCTTTTCCCCCATGGCAAGAATCGCCTCAAGATCGGTTTCAGAGACCACAAACAAAGAACGGCCCAAAGATCCCAGGCGTTTTCCCCGCATGGAAATCTGACCTATGGATTCCTCGCCGGATACATACAGACATTTTTTGCCCGCCTTTGCCAGGGTGGATAATACCTGGAGCATGAGCGTGGATTTACCGATCCCGGGGTCACCGCCGATAAGTACCAGGGAGCCGCTTACAATACCGCCGCCCAGAACCCGGTCAAATTCATTGATGCCGGTGTCCATACGCTGGGACGTGGCGGCTTTAACGGATTCAATGGGTACGGGTGTGGCCGCGATGGCCGGCCGGCCCGCACCTGCCACACCCGGGGTCCGGGCCACCAGGGTCTCTTCAACAAGGCTGTCCCAGTCGCCACAGTCCGGGCATTGGCCCATCCATTTCGGTGTCTGTGTTCCGCAGGTTTTACAACGGAATATGGTTTTATCTTTTTTTTTTGCCATGTCCTGATTTTGTCCAAGTGATTGAAAATCGAGTGAATATATCATGATATCTTATTTCTATCAAGCACGGATGTTCGTAATAGAGTCGCAAGCAAAAAACCGTTCTGAATTACATACGGGCAAGTGCGTGAAAAATAGATGATGGCGTTGGAGACATTGTGATATCTTGACGAAAAATAAGTATTTAAGTATACTATCTATTCTATTTTGACAGCCTAATTAACGATTTTCAAGTAAAGGGGAACCGAATGGACAGCCAGACTTCAACGCAGCAAAAACAGAAGGTGGAAATTGACATTGTAGGCGGCCGATTTGATAACGTAACCACGGTGTTGGAGGAGTTTGAGCCGGGGGACGAACGATTTATTCATTCCTATGAGAAAATGGCCCTTGAATCACGACAGGTTGGCGATGTTGAAAGCCGGGAAGTCGATGTCAAGGTGCCGGCCAGGCTTCATCTGAACGTGTTTGATATGAACCGGTTCAATTTGAACCGCCCCGGTGGTGGTGGCCTTGGGGTGAGTATCGGCGTCTATTTTTATGCAACGGTGAAGTCGATTCCCGAGCCGGTTATTCGTACCACAGGCGAACGCCAGCTGATTATGGCCCATTACGGACATATTTTTAAGAAATTATTGGGATATGAGGGTGGGTTTGAAATAGAACTCCAAGACCATAAGCGCCGGCATGTGGGGCTTGGCTCTTCCATCGGTTCCATGTGTGCCGTGTGTATCGGTATGAATGAAGTCCTGGGCAGGCCCTTTCATGGGTGGGAACTGAGGCGGATCATGGGGTTTCACTCCTGTGAAGAGAGCCCTGTGAATGAACAATATCTGCTTCCGGCCTTTGAAACCGGTATTGGTGCCATGGTGAGTATCAACGGTGGCTGGGTGGTTGCCAGTGATGACCTGGTGCTGGTTCAGCGTGTGGCACTGCCGGATACCAAGGTGCTGATGTTTATCCCGGAAGTTGATAGCCTGGAAGACGAATTCAAAGGCGTCCACACCGCGGCGGAATCCGAAGTCGAGCTTTTAATGCGACGGGCAAGAACCCTTGATTCCCTTCAGGTTGGCGCGAAGGCACAAATTGTCCTGATGGACATGATTCCCGCAATGATCCGCAATGATCTTGAAAAGATGGGCGATGCCCTTTTTGAGCTGATGTATATGGGCTCCAAACGGGCCGAATGCGAACAACACGGCGCTTTGGGGGCGCCTATTTACAGTTATATTAATGCGTTTCGGGAAATGGGGATTGAAGTTGCCGGTATGAGTTCGGTGGGCCCCACGGTTTATGCCTTGACCCGAAAGCAGGATGCATATGATCGGGCGCTGAAATACCTTAAAGCAAAAAATATTTCAGACACGCGTATCATAGAGACCGAGGTTGACAACATGGGCGGAACCATCACGGAAAACGGTGTTGAAAGAACCTTTATAAATGATACCTGGCTTAAAGGATAAGTTTTATGACAAGCGCTTACAAAGCGAAAATTTGCGGCACCACCAATGTGGAAGACGCTGAAATGGCGGCCCGTGAAGGGGCTGATTTTTTCGGCGTGGTGGTGGAGGTTGATTTCTCCCCGAGATCGTTGACCATTGACGCGGCCAAGCCTCTTTTTTCGTCACCGCCCCTTCCACCGGTGGCCCTGGTTTACAATATGGCATCAACGCGGGTTGAAACATTGATTCAACAACTGAACCCATTTGCTGTACAATTTTTAAGTTTGGCGGAAGCCTCTTTTGTCACATATTTGAAAAATACCTATCCGCGTGTTGAAGTCTGGCAGTCGGTCCATTTGCCCCAGGCCGGTGAAACGGTGGATGTGGAAAATTTTCAAAAAACGGTTCAAATCTCTGTGACAGCCGGTGTTGATGCCCTTTTGTTCGATACCGCCGCTTTGTCCAAAGGAGAAATGAAGTTTGGCGGCACAGGCGTCACGTCGGATTGGGACATCGTTAAGAAACTGATGGATTCCATGCGCGGTACAGTGCCCATCTGGCTGGCCGGCGGGATCAATCCCGACAATGTCGGAGAGGCCATTGATAAAATCAACCCCTACGGCATTGATTTATGCTCCGGCGTGGAAGCGACCCGCGGCAAGAAAGATGCGGCAAAGCTGAGGTCACTGATGACAACCATTCGCGGGAAGGGTTTAAAATAGGAGA
This sequence comes from Desulfobacter latus, assembly GCF_013389365.1. Taxonomy (GTDB): domain Bacteria; phylum Desulfobacterota; class Desulfobacteria; order Desulfobacterales; family Desulfobacteraceae; genus Desulfobacter; species Desulfobacter latus. The sequence goes on along the minus strand of NZ_JACADJ010000047.1, from coordinate 3,089 downwards.
AAATATTTGTGAAAGCAGCAGTTGTTCATGGAAAAAATGATATTCGCATTGAAGAATATCCCACACCAACGGCAAATACCGGAGAAATTATTGTAAAAACAAAAGTATCAGGCATTTGCGCCACTGACATCAAGACCTTGCTGGGTCAAGGGCTGCCCAAGGACTTGCCCACCATTCTGGGGCATGAGGTGGTGGGGGAGGTATTTGAAACAGGGGAGGGCGTTACGGCCTATAAACCGGGTGACCGGGTGGCGGTTTATCCGATTGCCGTTTGCGGGGATTGTTATTACTGCCGCCAGGGTCGGCATAATTTATGTGAGCATGAATTTGGGTTGGCCCACGGTATTGAAGGGGGGTTTGCCGAGTACGTGCGCCTGCCTAAAGAGATTGTGAACATTGGCGGGGTCATAAAGATTCCGGATGAAGTGCCGTTTGATAAAGCGGTGTTATCAGAGCCCTTATCATGCGCCTTGGCATCCCTGACAACCTGTAAGGTCGGACCGGACCACATTGTTGTGATTCTGGGCGCCGGCCCCATGGGGCTTATGCACCTGAAACTGGCCAAGTGGATGGGTGCTGTTGTGATTGTTGTTGATTTACTGGACGATCGGCTGGCCATTGCCGAAAATATGGGCGCAGACCATTGCATCAATCCAACGCAGATCAATCACATTGAAGAAATAAAAAAGCTGACCGGCAACCATGGGGCACAAGCGGTTATTGCATCCCTGGGGATCCCGGCGGTGATTGAGGAAAATTTGCAGCTGACCGGAAAGGGCGGCACATTTAATATCTTTGGCGGACCGCCGGCAGGCCATACAATATCGGTGGACCCAAGATGGCTTCACTACTGCGAAATCAATCTGACCGGGACCTTTGCGGCCTCACCCAAAGATTTCAAAAAGAGCCTTGAGCTGATCATCAACAATGACATCACCGTGGATGACCTTGTCACGGACCGGTTTACCCTTGATACGTTTTTAGAGGCCGTAGAGCGTGCCAAGAACCAGCAAATGATTCGTGGGATTGTTGAATTTTAATAATGAGAAAGGGGCTGTCATATTATGGATGGAAAAAAGAGACGACTGAGAAAAATTCTTAATAAAAAAACGGGACGTTCTTTAGTCCTTGCGGTTGATCACGGCATGGCGCTTGGTGCCATGACCGGCATTGTGGATATTGCCGGTACGATTCGAACACTGGACGCCACCGACAAGGTTGACTGCTGGCTGATGACCAAAGGCATATATTCCCATGCGTTTGACCCGGCAGGCGATCCGGGGGTTATCCTTCGCGCCAGCGGCGGGGCCACCATTGCCGGCCCGGAATTGACCCGGGAGGGTCAAACCGCGGATGCCGAAGAGGCCTTGCGGCTTGGCGTGGATGCCATGGCAACCACAGCGTTTGTCGGATCGGATTATGAGCATGACACCCTGATCAGTATGGCCGGGATGGCAACAGAATGCCGAAAATGGGATATGCCGCTTCTAGGGGTGATTGGTCTGGGAAAAACCAATGAAAATAAGAAGAAAGATCCCAAATTTATTGCCCTTGGTGCAAGGGTGGGTGCGGAGCATGGGGCGGATCTCATCAAGACCTATTATACGGAAACCGATTTTGACAAGGTTGTGGCCGGATGCCCTGTGCCGGTCATGATTGCCGGCGGGCCCAAATGTGAAACGGATCTGGACACGCTGAATATGATATATGGTGCCCTCCAGGGCGGTGCCCAAGGCATTGTCATGGGCAGAAATGTGTGGCAAAGCCCCCACCCCACCGCATTATTGTCAGCGGTCTATGGTTTAATACATGAAGGAATGACTGTGAAAGAGGCGGCGGATCTGCTTGCCCATGAGGCGAATTAGACCATCCACATTAAGGCTCACGAGAAAAAAGCGTACATTCAGCAGAGATCTCCTGCCGGAATGTATGCTTTTATCCGTTTTTAAAGAGGTGCCCAGGGGTAATATCGTTCATCTGGCCCACCATGAAAAATTCGTAAATTGGAAGTTGTGTTTCTAATTTACAAACTTTCCCTTGATTGTCTGCAAATTGGAAGTTATATTACCAATATGCAAACTTACATTCCGAGATTTTTAGCCGAAAAAATACGAAACAAGATCAAACAAATGCCTGCCGTATCCATCCTCGGGCCCCGCCAGTGCGGCAAATCCACATTAGCCCGTGAAATCCTCAAATCCATGACCAACACGGTTTACCTGGATCTTGAACGTCCGTCGGATGTCAACAAACTAAGAGACCCCGAAGCATTTTTCACCCTGAACCGGGGCAAACTCATCTGCCTGGATGAAATTCAGCGTGTCTCTGAAATTTTTCCGGTCATGCGCAGCATCATTGATGCCGAAGGAACAAACGGACAATTTCTCATTCTGGGGTCTGCGTCGCCTGTGCTGCTCCGGCAGTCTTCGGAAAGTCTGGCCGGCCGGATTTCCCATATTGACCTTTCCCCCAAGGGGTTCGATTATTTTAGGTTCTAAACCCTCAAATTTCATTTTAAATTTTATTTGTTACTTAATTTTCTAACAATCTTCAATTATATCTCTCTCTGTTCGATAGTTTTAAAAAGTAAAAACAAGGTTTTTTTAGTTTGTCATTTAAATACAATGGTGTCCGTCTATTATGCTTTTTTAAATATTTTTGGCCTCCGAAAAAGACCGCTTCTCAACCCTGTGTTTATATGGCTGAAGAAAAAACTTGATGCTCGAGTGTCAGGTAATTCCCTCTGCACCAAAGAATTAGGTTAAATGATTTTTCAACTGGATATAGTACCCATTCGTAGCCCATATTTTACTTTTTGAGTCATCTTATTATAAATTGATTCTGGCAGATCCAATAGATATAAAATTTTTCTTTGTACTTCATTGAGAGGTGAAATCTGTTCAAAATGTTGTCCGTTGGGTAAATCTGTTATAAAAAAATCCATACCGTTGAATGCTTCGAAAAGCAAATCAACAGAAGGGCTAGCTGTACTGCGTCTCGGATTTCCAGGGTAAATGCCTTGAAGGGTATCTTGATCTTCCTGCAATTTTCGATGAACACAGAATTCAACAATTCCTATTGCACGCAAG
>NZ_JACADJ010000046.1 GCF_013389365.1 Desulfobacter latus | reverse complement strand
GAATTGATGTGATCCGGCAGGCTTACACAGGATTATACCAACTTGTTTCCAGTGGCCTCTTTGATAAATATGTCGATTTTATAGACACATATGCAGGAATAGGGGAATTGGAACAGCAAGAACTTTATAACGAAATAGTTCAACATAAGGATACAGCTATGTTGTCAGAATACATCAGAAATAAAGGCATTGAACAAGGGGTCAAACAAGGGATCGAACAGGGCATCGAACAAGGCATCGAACAGGGCATCGAACAAGGCATCGAACAAGGCATCGAACAAGGCATCATCCAAAAGGCTAAAAAAGACATAATAGATATTCTTAGACTCCGTTTTGGAAAAGTTCCTCATAAAATAGTAGAAACCATTAACCGGACAGATGATTTAAAAATATTGGATAGCTATTTCAAACAGGTCGTTCAAATAAACGGGATCGATCAACTCCGGTTTTTCTAAAGAGGATCACACAAACAGTTTATGAAAGCCATCATCCTCGCCGGCGGTTCCGGCACGCGCCTCTACCCGGTCACCCGCCACCTGAACAAACAGCTGCTGCCCGTGTACGACAAGCCCATGGTCTACTACCCGTTGTCGATCCTGATGCTGGCCGGTATCCGGGAGATCCTGATCATCTCCAGCCCGGACCATCTGCCCGGGTTCCAGGACATGTTTGGCGACGGCGCCCACCTGGGCCTGGAGATCTCCTACACACCCCAGCCCCGGCCCGACGGCCTGGCCCAGGCATTCATCCTGGGCAAAGAGTTCATCGGCACGGACTCCGTGTGCCTGATCCTGGGAGACAACATTTTCTACGGCCACGGGTTCTACCCGATCCTGGCGGAGTGCACCAGCCTGGAAAAAGGCGGCATCATCTTTGGATACCAGGTCACGGACCCCCACCGCTACGGCATTGTGTCCTTTGACAAGCACCGCAACGTCCTGAGCATTGAAGAAAAGCCCGAACACCCCAAATCAAAATACGCCGTGCCCGGCCTGTATTTTTATGACAACAACGTGCCCGACATTGCCGCAACCGTCAAACCATCGGCCCGGGGGGAGCTGGAGATCACATCCGTGAACAACGCCTACCTGGCCCGAGGCGACCTCAAGGTCAAACTCCTGGGCCGCGGCTTTGCCTGGCTGGACACTGGCACCCACGAATCCCTGCTGGAGGCGGCCAACTTCATCGAAACCATTGAAAAACGCCAGGGCCTGAAAATCGGCTGCATCGAAGAGATCGCCTTCCGCAAAGGCTATATCTCCCCCGAACAGCTCCAAACCCTGGCCCACCCGTTACGCAAAACCTCTTACGGCCAATACCTGACCAATCTCCTGACCGATTAACCCAATACCCAATACCCAATACCCAATACCCACCCAATGCCTACAATTTTACTGATATTAGGATGGCGGTTGTTTTTTTATGCCAATGAATCGCTGGAGCCCATGCATATCCACTCCACAAAAGCAGGAATGGAATGTAAATATTGGCTGGATACGGAAAGGTTTGGAGTTTCTGATGCGTATGCCTATAATATGAACAGCAAATCCAGACGAGAAATTCGGAAAATCATTTACCAGCATTTTGAGTATATTGAGAATGCATGGAATGAATTTCAGTTGAGGAAGTATTGATATGAAATCATACTATAATATAAAGACTGTACGATTTAAAAACAATCACCTGATTCTTGACATTGACGGCAAGGAACACGCATTTGACCTGAAAAAAATCTCTCAATCATTGCTTCACGCAGCTGAAATTGAAAGAACAACATTTGAAATTTCTCCCTCCGGATATGGCATACATTGGCCTTTGATTGATGAAGACATCAGTATTGATGGACTGATTGGCATCGTACATTCACCAAATTTTGTTTGCTCTTCATAGACTACGAACTAAACCCAAAACCCACTACCCAAAACCTAACACCCAAAACCCATGTTCAAACCCAAACACCCCATCCCCGTCACCCAGCCGTTCCTCCCCCCCCTGCCCGAAGTCACGACCTTCATGCAGGAGATCTGGGACCGCAAATGGCTCACCAACTCCGGCGCCTTTCACAAAGAACTGGAAGCGCACCTGGCCCGATACTTAGATGTGCCCTACGTGGCCCTGTGCGCCAACGGCACCCTGGCCTTGGTCATCGCTCTGCAGGTGCTGCGGGTCACAGGCGAGGTCATCACCACGCCTTTCAGTTTTGTGGCTACCTCCCATGCCCTGTGGTGGAACAACATTCGGCCCGTGTTCGTGGACATCGAGCCCGAGTTCTGCAACCTGGACCCGGAAAAGGTGGAATCCGCCATCACCCCGAAAACCACGGGCATTCTGCCGGTTCATGTATACGGCCATCCCTGCAAAGTAGACCGGCTTCAGGAGATCGCCGACATCTACGGTCTGCACTTGATCTATGACGCGGCCCACGCCTTCGGAGTCCGGATGGCGGGCCGGTCCCTGGCGGATTTCGGGGATCTGTCCGTATTGAGCTTCCATGCCACCAAGGCCTTTAACACCTTTGAAGGCGGGGCCATCATCTGCCACGATGCGCGCACCTACCAGCGCATCAATTACCTGAAAAACTTCGGGTTTGCCGGTGAAACCACGGTGGTGGCCCCGGGGATCAATGCCAAGATGAACGAGTTCCAGGCCGGTATGGGCCTGTTGCAACTACAATACATGGACGAAATTCTGGCAAAGCGCAAAGCCATTGCCCACCGGTATATGGCCCTGCTGTCCGGCATAGACGGCATCTCGCTTCTCACCCCCGACCCCGGGGTGGATTACAACCATGCCTATTTCCCCATTTTTGTGGATGCCGCCGCCTTTGGCCGGACCAGAGATGATTTGTATGCGCACCTCAAATCTTACAACTACCTGTGCCGCCGCTACTTTTATCCGCTGATCTCCTCTTTTAATATGTACAAATCTTTGCCTGGGGCGGAACCTTCCAACCTGCCTACGGCGACCCGGGTGGCGGAAGAGGTATTGTGTCTGCCGATTTTTCCGGACCTAAGGCTGGAACATGTAGATAATATAGTGGATATTCTTTCATCATAAAATTATGAGACACCATCGCCATAATCCGGATTTTGAATTTGTTGTGCCACCGGTGGAGTTTACAAAAAATACGAAAAAAGCCTGTCTGCAATATTGTCTCGGCGGGGTGTTGTATATGCCGGGTACCAGAAATATCATAGACAGTATTCTTCAAGGAAACCCACCAGCGCCTTCCATGGTCATGTGTTTTGAAGATGCCATTCAGGAAGAGGCGCTTGAGGAGGCTGAAAACAATGTGCTGAATCACTTGCATAAGCTGGCTAAGGCGTATCAGGCCGGGGATATTTCATTGGCGGATATCCCGCTGATTTTTCTCCGGGTCCGGAATCTACTCCAGTTCAAACGATTCTCTTCCCGCCTGAATCCTTACCAGGCAGGCGTTCTGTCCGGGTTTGTGTTTCCGAAATTTTACAGCCGCAATGCTATGGATTATCTGGAAAATCTGGTCTCAGTGAGTGAGAAACTGGGTGTCCGGTTATATGGCATGCCGGTTCTGGAAGGGTCGGATATCGCTTTTCTGGAAACCCGGAGAAAAGAGTTGACGCAATTGAAAAAAAAAATGGAACCTTTCCGGGACATGATTCTCAATGTCCGGGTCGGTGGCACGGATTTTTCCTCTTTGTTTGCAGTACGCCGGGATATCAACACATCAATTTATAATATCATGGTTGTGCGGGACTGCCTGGCTGATATCCTGAATTTTTTCAACCGGGAAGGGGAGGGCTATACCGTGTCTGGACCGGTATGGGAATATTTTTTGGCTTATAATAAGGATGATCTGAACCGGCTGCTTGCCAATTCGGATCGCCATTTTTCTCTGATGAAGCGAAAAGAAATTATCAATGACGCCGTGGATGGATTGTTGCGGGAAGTGATCATGGACCGGGCCAACGGGTTCATCGGGAAAACCATTATTCATCCGTCCCATTTGCGGTTTGTCAATGGCATGCATGCCGTGACCAGGGAGGAGTATGAAGATGCCCGGCAGGTCCTTGAAACATCCGGGGGAGTGGTGAAAAGTGAAAAAGCCAACAAAATGAATGAAATCAATCCCCATCGAAGCTGGGCAAACAAAATCACGCAGCGTGCCATTGCATATGGTGTGATCGAAGATGACTACAGTTATCTGCCGTTGATTCTTGGCGGGAAACAATAAATTTCAGGAGAAGTAAACATGAAAGAAACCCGGGCATTTTTAACTTCCATCGGCTTGCCGCCGGGGGATGCATACGATCTGCCGACATCTGAAAAACGGTTCAGGGACGGCGGTCAATACCGGTTTGAAGTCCCGGGCATCCAGGGTCCAGGAACTATGAAGGCCCTGCTGGAAGCCTTGGATTCATATGGGCAGTTCATTCACCGGGTGACCCAGACCAAAGGCATTATGATTCTGTCGGATGAAGAGATCAGTGCCATGGTTGCACTGGCCGATAAATGGCAGGTGGAACTGGTGCTGGCAATCGGGCCGCGTGCTACCTACGACACCAGTGCATCGATTCACACTTCAGAAGGCCAGCGGATGGGCTACCGGCTCCGGGGCCAAGAGCAGATTGTCCGGGCGATCGAGGATGTGAAACGGGCGGCCAATCTCGGATGCCGCGCATTTCTGGTGTATGACGAAGGATGCCTCTGGGTGTTGAATGAAACCCGGAAAGCTGGGGAGATTCCTTCTGAATGCCGATTCAAGGTGTCAGCCCATTGCGGGCATGGAAACCCTTGTTCTGCAAAATTGCTGGAAACTACGGGGGCAAATTCCATTAACCCGGTCCGGGATATCCAGTTGCAGATGCTGGGGGCGATCCGCCAGGCCATCGATATTCCCCTGGATGTGCATACGGAAAACCCGGCCTCTTCCGGCGGGTTTATACGGCATTACGAGGTGCCGGAAATGATCCGGGTTGCAGCCCCGATCTACCTGAAAACCGGCGGGTCTGTGGCCAAAACCCACAGCTGGGAATCGACTGAATCAGATGCCGTCAAACGTGCCAAACAAGTGATGCTGGTCCAGCGGGTGATTAACACCTATTTCCCGGAAGCCACAGGTTCAGAAAAAGGCGTTTTGAGATGAATCCAATGAAACTCATAATGGGTACCATGACATTCGGCCCCCAGGTGGATCTGGAAAATGCCCGGATCATGATTTCTCGGTTTTTGCAGACAGGCCATGATGAACTGGACACTGCCTATATTTACAATGAAGGAGATTCGGAAAACATTCTGGGAACTATCTTTTCCAAGATGGCGGATCAACCGGTCAATATTGCCACAAAAGTACATCCCAGGGTAACCGGAAAACTGGATGGTCAGACAGTAAAGATTCAGTGTGAAGAATCGTTGCGCCGCCTTTGCCGGGATACCATCGATATCCTGTATCTGCACTTTCCCGACCAGAACACACCGGTGGAAAATGCCCTGGAAATGTGTTCCACCCTTTATGAACAGGGTAAAATAAAGGAAGTGGGGTTGAGCAATTTTCCTGCATGGCTGGTGGTTGATGTCTGGCATGTTTGTAAAAAAAATGGATGGCCGACACCCAGCGTGTACCAGGGTCGGTACAACGGACTGACCCGAAATGTGGAAACCGAACTGCTGCCGGCTTTGCATAAAATGGGCATGCGGTTTTATGCCTACAATCCCCTGGCCGGCGGCTTGTTGTCCGGCAGATACGCCAGTTTTGACGACTCCCCGGCACCAGGGCGGTTTACCTTTCGAAAGACCTATAGCGCCCGGTATTGGAAAAGATCTTTTTTTGACGCGCTGAAAGTGCTGTCAACCAGATGTAAAGATTCGGATATTCCGTTGACAGAGGCTGCTTTTCGCTGGCTGGTCCACCATTCCATGCTGGATACTGCCAGAGGCGATGGCATTATTGTCGGCGCTTCACGAATGGATCAGCTGGAACAGAATCTGTCGGCTGCCCAAAAAGAGGCACTCCCGGAATCCATCGCCGAGGCTTTCAATGACGCCTGGGAAGAAGCCCGACCGGAAAGTCCGGAATATTTCACGTTTTTTTCCAAAAAACAACATGCACTCAGGAAATAATATATGACAGTGAACTTGACAGATAAATTTATAAAAGATCTTTGTTGTTTCAAAGATCGAAATTCTCCTGAAACAGTGATCTTGCAGGCCAAACGCTGCTTGTTGGATTATCTGGGAGCTGCATTTGCCGGTGCTGGAATGCTTGATGCCAAAGGAAAAAAACTGCTTCAAAGTCTGGGCGGGGGCCAATCCCGTGACGCAGCTGTGATCGGATTCAACAGAAAAGCCGGAATTGAAACAGCAGTATTTATGAACGGGATCAGCGCCCATGTAGCCGAACTGGATGATGGGGTTATTTCAGGGATTGTTCATCCAGGTTCCCCCATTTTTTCAGCGCTTTTGCCTGTGGCTGAAAAAGAAAAAGTGTCGGGAAAAGAACTGATTTCCGGTATAATATCAGGCTATGAAGCGGCCGTAAGGCTGGCAGATGCCATTCAACCGGCCCACAAAAAACGAGGCTTTCACGGCACAGGCACCTGCGGTACCATTGGGGCGGCAATGGGGATTGGAACAATGCTCGGTTTTTCAGAAACCCAAATGAAATCAGCAGTGTCAGCCGCCGCTGTTACAGCATCCGGTTCGCTAAAGGTTCTGGAAGATGAATCAGAGTTAAAGCCCTTTAACGTGGGTCGGGCTGCCAGCGGGGGATTTCTGGCAGCTATCATGGCACAAGCGGGTTTCAATGGTCCGGATGACGTGTTTTCCGGGGACAGAGGTTTTCTGCACATGATGGGTTCGTCGTATGACCTGGCACAACTGGAGAATTCGGTAAATGGAGTATTCAAAATTGAAAAAGTGTATATAAAACCTTTTGCTTCCTGCCGGTATACCCATCCTGCCGTTGATGCAGTACTGAGGATAAGAACAGAACATCCTATTTCACCCGAAACCATCGCATCGGTTAAAGTCAAAACATATTTCTGGGCCGTGGCCAATCATGACCATACGACCATCAGCGGGCCATCTTCTGCAAAAATGAGTATTCCATACAGTGTAGCGGTAGCATTGATCACAGGAAAAGCCGGATTGGAAGAATTTTCAGAAAAATATGTCAACAACTCTGAAATTTCAGCACTTACTCAAAAGATTATGGTCGAACCGGATGAGAAATTGACGGAATTGTTCCCCCGGAAGACTGCTGCAATTGTTGACATTCTAACCAGGGATGGAAATTGTTATTCCGCCAGGATAGACTGCCCAAAAGGGGAGCCGGAAAACCCGCTGTCAAACTCTGAACTGGAAGAAAAATTCATTAGTCTGGCAACATTTGGGAATAAAACCCCAAAGGAAATTAATAAAATAATCGAAACTGTGTGGCAACTTGAAACACGATTACCTGAATTGTTTGATCTGATATAAGGGCGTTTAAAATGATTGACCTGATAAAATTTCATAAATGCCTGCAAAAAGCCGGCGTCGAATTTATCACAGGTGTGCCGGATTCTCTACTCAACGATTTCTGCCTGTATGTCCAGAATGAATTTCCCCGGGACCGTCATGTCATCGCGGCCAATGAGGGCAATGCTATTGCAACGGCTGCCGGCTATCACCTGGCCACTGGCTCTGTCCCTCTGGTGTATATGCAGAATTCCGGTCTGGGTAATGCCATGAATCCGCTGCTTTCCCTGGTGGACGAGAACGTCTATGCTATTCCCATGCTATTGCTGATCGGATGGCGTGGTGAGCCCGGTACCGGAGATTGGGCCCAACACAAAAAACAAGGGGAGTTGACTCCGGTTTTTCTCGAATCCATGGGTATTCCATTCCGCATCATGGATACAGACGGTGAAGAAGCGTTTGACAATATCAGGTGGGCGGTTGACCATGCCCGGAATCAGAGCGGCCCGATAGCCCTTATTGCAAAAAAAGGGGTTTTTGCCCAAGGAAAAAAAACAGATTTTTTAAAGGAACCGAGTCAGTATCCCATGCGCCGTGAGAATGCAATAGAGTGCATTCTCAAGTGTGTTCCGGCAAATACTTTGTTTGTTGCCAGCACCGGTCGCACCGGCCGTGAACTTCATGCATTGCGGGATATCCACGGAACCGGACACGACAAAGATATATTGAATGTGGGGGCCATGGGGCATGCATCTTCCATCGCCTTAGGGATCGCCCTGGCCAGAAAAGACCGGCAGGTAGTCTGTCTGGACGGGGATGCTTCAGCACTCATGCATCTAGGTTCTTTGGCCACTGCCGGAAAAATAAAACCACCGAATTTTTTACATGTAGTGCTTAACAATGGAGCTCACGAATCCGTGGGAGGACAACCCTCTGCTGCCTTTACATCCAATTTGACGGCAATGGCTGAAAATGCGGGATATAAAACAACAGGAAATGCTGTGCACACAGAACAGGCATTGCGAAATTCAATAGAGGTGTTATTGGGTGATAAAGGCCCAAATTTTATAGATGTCCATATAAGAAAAGGCATCAGAAATGATCTCCCACCTCTGCGGATCTCCCACATTGATTTGAAAACAGCATTCTCCCACCCCAAAAGCTAATATCGGAAGAAATAATATGCCTGATCCAAACAAAAAACCTGTAGCCCTGGTTCTTGGCGGCACATCTCCCCATGCGGAATTGCTTCGGTTACTCAAAAACAGGGGTTTCTGGACTATTCTTATAGATTTTTACGAGAATCCTCCAGCAAAACATGCTGCGGATGATCATCTTCAGGAAAGTACGCTGGATAAGACAAAAGTATTGGAAATTGCCAGAAAATGCAATGCAGCTTTGGTCATTTCGACTTGCATCGATCAGGCCAATGTAACTGCATGTTATGCGCTTGAAAACCTGGGTAAATTCTCTCCTTATGATTACAAAACTGCCGTATCAGTATCAAATAAAATTGAAATGAAATCGAAGATGATAACAGGAGGTATCCCTACATCTAAATTCATTCAAGTTTCAGAAATTGATGCTGCCGACTGGAGTATGTTGAAGTTTCCATTGATTGTGAAGCCCAGCGATAGTAATAGCTCAAAAGGAGTCCGGCGTTGTGATACTAATGAAATGGTTAGCAGATATTTGAAAGAAGCGATTGCACTCAGTCGCACAAACCAGGCAGTCGTGGAGGAATTCAAGGAGGGACGTGAGATTGCTTTTGATTCATATCTTTTGAATGGCAAAGTGCATATCCTTATCACCAGGGAACGTCGCAAAATTATAGGATTTGGAGATCAAATCCAGCAAATATATGGCTCATTCTGGCCTGCAAATCTTTCTGATGAAATCGAAGCGAAACTAATAGCAGTCGGAGAAAAGATTGGGACAGTTTTTGGATTAGATAACACCCCGCTCATGGTTCAAACTATCGTTCACAATAATGAAGTGAATGTTATTGAATTTGCTCCGCGTATCGGAGGGGGGGAAAATTATCGTATCATTCAAATGGCAACAGGTTTTAACCTAATTGATGCGGCTATTGACTCGTTTCTTGATGTAAAACCTGTTCTCAATTTCCATAAAACAAACCGAATTTTTCTGGATAAGTATTTGTATGTAAGTCCATCTCAATTTGGAAAAATTCAAGGACTGCAAGAGTTGTTGGAACAGAAAATGATTGAGTGCTATGATGTTTATAAATCATTTGGTGCGGTTGTGACAAAAGAAATTTCGAGCAATAATCGTGTAGGTTCTTTCATTGTGTCCGCTGATAAGCAAGAAACCGGAATTGACAAGATACAGAACGTAATGGGAAAAATTGAAGTTTTTGATATTAAAGGCGATCCAATATTAATTAAATCCATTTAAACCTTATTCTGTTAAAATATACAAAAATTCTGAAAGAGATTATACCTGATTTATCATGGAAAAAATCAATATACCAATAGTAGACAATCTTTTTCCCAGCTTAGTGATTGGTACCCGCATACTCCTATTTGGTAAAATATTCACCGGACGAGATGCAGTCCTGCCGAAACTGGTTGCCCTGATCGAAAACAACAAACTGGACGAAACCGGGATTGATCTAAAAGGGGCGGTCATTTTCCATACAGCAGTGAGTCCCGCAGGTGTGGGGCCGACATCCAGCAATAAATATGACATTGAAAGCACAATACCAGCATTATCAAAAGCCGGGGTGAAGATTCACCTGGGCAAGGGGCGGCTGAGCCCGGAGACAATTCGGACATTGCATGAATATCATTCAATCTACGCCGTGATTCCGCCGGTGACTGCGTTGCTGGAAAGCAAAATCCTCGAACGCCGGGTGGCGGCTTTTCCCGAAGAAGGGATGGAAGCCTTTCATCAGTTGCGAGTGGAAGGTTTTCCATGCATTGTGGCGGCAGCGCATGGGAAGTCCCTTTATGAAGAAGGGTCCGAGAGCCCATGAATCAAAATTTGAATGACATACAGCTTAAAGTCAAAGAAGCCCTGATCCGGGCATCAACAGTTTTTTCAGCAGACAAAAAATCGGTCCTTAGCCGGGCCATCGAAACAGAACCCAGCCCCAACGTCCGATGGGTGCTGGAAACCATTCTTGAAAATGCGGATACAGCGGAAAAAACCCGCCGGCCCACCTGCGATGACACCGGGATTCCCCATCTCTTTCTTGAAGTAGGCGGCCAGAATAGCGTGACTCCGGACATACTCCGGCAGATTTATCAGGGGGTTGCCGAAGGCATGCAAGAGTTGCCGTGCCGGCCCATGGCAGTGAAAGGATCTGATGTCCAAAGGCTGGAACAGTCCATGGGGTTGTTTGATGACCCTGCCGCCCTGGTCCCGGCGCCCATACGCATTCAGCTAGTTGAGGAAAATGTGCTTCGCCTGCACGTGCTGATGCAGGGCGGGGGGCCTGAGATCAGGGGCAAAACATACCGGGTATTTCACCAACATAAAATGTCAGCCATCCTGGACGAGATCGTTGCCTGGGCCATCGAGGGGGCCGGGCTTCTGGGATGTACGCCATGTACCCCGGCCATCGGCATCGGTCGGACCCATTACGAGGCCGCCGCCCTGATGCTCGAAGCGATGATCCATGGACGGTTTGACCAACAGAATGCCATTGAACAGGAAATCACGGAACGGCTCAATCAGAGCAATATCGGCCCGCTGGGACTGAAGGGGCAGACCACTGCGCTGGCAACATTTCTGCGGGTCGGTCCCCAGCGGGCCAGCGGCGTGCGGATTGTCTGCCTGCGGTTATGCTGTTGTGTGGAACCCCGCGTGGCGAGTGTGTTGCTTTAACGATGTATCCTTTGATTCGATACAATCTTTAAGATTGGGAAGGGGACACCATAATATCCTTGGGATATCCTTGGGGTCGGGCCAAGTTAACAATTCAAAATCACGAAGAAATGAATTGAAAAAGGCTGCTGATTTGGAGCAATAATGATATTTTTAGAAGGGAAAAGAGCAGTATAGCTCAGATAGCCAGAGCGAAAAGAGATTTAAAAGAATATGTAGCTGTTTCCCGAATAAACCGAGTTCTTTGTCCTGTTCCTGGGAAACGGGAAGTTTAACCAAAAAAATGAACCATCACGATCTTTTTTTTAAAGCAACGTTTTCAATTCGGAAAAAAGCGGCTGATTTTGTTCAGCACACCCTTCCGCCCGGATTGGTGGATCAGTGGGTTTGCTTAGGATCGGGCCAAGTTAACGCTTTGAAACAAAAATAAATAAGTGTGAAATCGGGCTCGTTTGGGGTGCAATATTGTATTTTTTGAGGTCAAAAAAAGCATTATAGCCATGGCGAGAGCAAATCGTCACTATGTACCCGGACAAATATGACATATCACGCACCGATGCCACAAGAGAGCGTTTTTGCTCAAATTTGCCAAGGACCGCCATCGGTGGCTCCAATGGCTTTTTGAAGCAAAGAAACGGGCATCCTTCATATCATCCCCAAAGTACTTTACACTTTTTGGGGAATTTATGAAGCTCCTTAAGCCTGCTTTAAAGCAATAAGAATTGTTGCACTTGAAATGCGATAATCAAAACCGATAAAGGAGAAATTGTGGAACAATCCATTATCGACAGAAACACATGTCTTCAAAGGTTGATTTGTGGGCATGATTTTGAATCCGGAATTGATATTGATCTTATTTTGAAGCATTTATCAGAATCGATTAAAAGGATTGTTTCTGAAATTTTGGAATTGCCTGAAATGTCGGACAGCAAAATATCTTTATATGGCCCCTATTTAGGTCGATCGGTTTTGGAATTGAGTATGACGGCATTGCTGGCAAGGCTCGATCCATTTCGCATTCTTGTGATAAAAGGCAGGCAGGCACAGCCCGGGTATGAATTGAACCGGCCAAATACTTCAGCTATCCGCTGGCAGGGGGATGTTGTTGATAAAGCAGTAAATGACCTATGGGGAGAAAAATCCGTGAAGGATCCTTCTAGGGCGATATTGGGCCCATATCAAAAACAGCTCATTTTAATTGAAAGCGCTCAAAAAGTACAGGATGAGGGAGACGAACAACGAGTCGGAGAATGGTATTCTGAATTGATTCAGACAGATGCTAAAGGATTAGTGGAAAGAATCAATTCCAAGGTCAACAGACTCTATTCATCATTATCCAAGGGCGTTCACCATGAGCTGCTGGTTCCTGTCGAATCTATCCTTGACAGGGACACGGTGTTAACCTTATTAAATGATGTACTTTTCGTGATCTCAACCCTTGGACTGATTGTTTCACATGTTCCCCATGCCTATCGAAAATCCCAATCCATGGAAGAAAGTTTCATGTATTACAGAATTGCAAAGGAACTGGAGGTGTTTTGAAATATGGAAGGTGACGTGTATGAAGACAATTCGCTGGTACTGGCTGCAGAAGATTTTGAAGTAGATCAATTTGAGACTTTCCATTTTTTTACTTCCCAAGACAAACGATGCATTTCCAAACTGCGGGCCCATGGGCCTGTTTTACTGAAAGGGGCAAGGGGGTGCGGCAAAAGTGCTTTAATGATAAAAGCATCGTTGGGTCTATATCCCAGAGAACACGAAAGCTCTGCTATTGGCATTTATATCAGTCTGAGACATCTGGATCTGTTGCGTGCCTCCGGTCCAGAATATATTGAGCTGTTTTGTAAACTGGTTGTCAGGGAAGTCAATAAACAGTTGGAAAGAGATGAGATAATCAATAATATTCATACAATCACAGACCTTCAGAGCGAATTAACTTTGATTGCCGCAAAAAATGAGAAAAGAATGGTTTTGATGTTTGATGATGCCGCCCATATCGGCAGAGAAACCAACTTGAACGAATTTTTTGATATTTTCAGAACATTGTCAAACAATTCAATTTCCTGCAAAGCATCGATTTATCCGGGTGTCACTAAATTTGGAACCCGGTTCGATGTTTACAATGATGCCACAGTCATAGATGTGAACAGGTCTGAAAATTCGGAAGATTTTGCGAGACTGTTTGAGGAGGTGTTAAAACTTCGGTTCCGGAATTCTCTGGACGATGCTAAGTTTGAAGGTGTAATCAACAAAAAGGATACATCGAAACTGTTGGGATTGGCTGTACTGGGTAACATGAGAGCGTTCATATATACCTGTAATCAGCTGATCACATCGTTAGGAAACAGTAGCGTTGTTTCATACACTCATATTTCAGAAGCCTTCAAACAATTATCCCAGAATTATTTCTGGCCGCTGCTTGAGGAAATCGAACCGAAACTGGGAATGTATCAGCCAATGGTTTCTCCTGCTGTTGAAATTTCACAGATACTGTTTGAAAAAGCCGGTGAAAAATGTGAGCGTTCTGTCTTGATCCTCAGAGAGATTGTACAGCGACTGAGCAAACCTATTGAAATCCTGGAATATGTTGGATTCATTGCCCGTAAAGAAGTTTCCAGAGTCATGAAATCCCGGGGAAGAGGAACCCGGTTTGTTTTGAACCTCTGCAACATTACTGAATACCTTGAGCATGGCAGATTGAATTCCACGACTGTTTCAAAGTGGTTGAGCCTGGCTGAAAATTCTGTGGAATTTCATAAAGGCAGTGAATTTTATAAATTGGAATTGCCGGACCCACTGGAAGGCCATGATCTTTCCATCCTTGAAAAGGAAATTAATTCCCTCAAGAAATCAAATGTTTACCCTTATGGTCTGACAGACAGTAAGATCCAGATACTTCTGGACAATGGGATTCAAACTATAGAAGACTTGGCAATGAAAACCGATGATGAAATTCTGGCCCTTCCCCAGGTAGGCATTGAAACATTGAAACGGTTCAGGAGTACTGTGAATCAAGCTATTTGGATGTGAATATTGTATTTTTTGAGGTCAAAAAAAGCATTATAGCCATGGCGAGAGCAAATCGTCACTATGTACCCGGACAAATATGGCATATCACACACCGATGCCACAAGAGAGCGTTTTTGCTCAAATTTGCCAAGGAGCGCCATGGGTGGCTCCAATGGTTTTCTGAAGCAAAGAAACGTTATGGTTTGGTAATACTGAATTATACCATCACAAACTTTGTTAGGAACATAAAATCTTTGATGGGAGGATCGGCCATCGGGCGAAAGGACCGGAAAGCTGGTGAATCATATCAGCTCCGAGAGACTCAAATTCCGTATAACGATTATTTTGAGGCCCAAAAGGGCGATATAGGCATTGAAAACGCCTGTTTTGGGGATATAAATCTATAAAATACAATGAGTTGACTTGGTCCGACCCCAACCGACCATGAAAGGGAACAGGCATAAATGAGCAAAAAAGATTTCAACCGTTTTGTTGAACAGGCTTCAAAAGAAAAAAAGTCAAAAAATATCGACTGGGAAAAGAGACGAGAAGAATGGATTCATAATCTTGATGAATTTTATAATAAAATAAATAGCTTTTTGACTTCATTTATTGAGAAAGGCAAAATATCCATTGAATTCAAGGATATAGAACTTAATGAAGAGCACATCGGCACATATGAAACCAAATCCGCAACGATATTGATCGGAAATCACACCATACGGCTTCGACCCATCGGGACGACCCTGATTGCAGCCAAAGGCAGAGTGGACATGACAGGGGCATATGGAAAGGTAAAGTTTGTACTTGTACCTGAATCAGCTGATAAGCCGCAAGTAAAAACCATGATCAATACAGAAGATATGTCCGGTAAAGCATCAGAAGAGAAAGACAATGGAAACGAAACATCTGATTGGGTCTGGAAAATCGCGACATCTCCCCCTGCCATCCGGTACCTGCCTTTGGATGAGGAATCGTTCATGGATGCGGTTATGGAAGTAACTAATGCGGATTCGGAAGATTCAGATGGGTAAAAAAAAGGTCCGTCTTTCAGAAGAAAATCTGACACCCGATGATATTGCGGTGCAACAAAAAATTCTTCAAGAGTCAATACGTGCTTATTATCGTAAGCCGCCTTACTGGTTATTTGAAGAATATTGCAATTCATCGAAATCGGTTTTTGAGAGGGATCTTGAAAACCGATGCATAGAAGTAGAAAAAGATGGTATCCTGACATTGCTGGCAGCTATTGAAGCATTATTTAAAGTTGATTTTTTTGAACGGGTTTACAATCGAAAAAGAGGACAGCTATCACGCACGTTTCGTGAACTGTACAAGCAGCAAACGAATAACAGAATCAGTCTTAATGCAATATTCAAAGAATGGATTAATGCCGGAGATGGCAGCTGTTCCAAGCTGATCAATGCCTTACAGGGTGCTTTCAAATATCGCCATTGGTTGGCACATGGCCGGTATTGGGTTCCGAAATACGGGCAAAAATGTCAACCACCCCGCCCTGAAGGACGGGGCTTGAAACCAAGCTTCGCTCGTCAGGGATCGGTTGACCAGGGAAATATTTTCAACTATTGGCAAAGTTATTTAAAGGAGAATATTAGCAGTTGTATAGAGCGCTAAACACCGACGACGGGATGCTTCCTCAGTCCCGTCCGCTTGAATCCCGGGTTGCAGACAACCGAGGGGCCGGACGAAACGGATCCGGGAATAGAGCCGCTATGCAACAGTCCCGAGGGGAGAGTTCTGCCAATGCCAAGACAGAACCGTCACCAGCATCAGCTGAGAACGGCGTAAGCCGTGTTTTTGTATTAGACAAGAGAGGTAAACCTTTAATGCCGTGTCATCCGGCCAGAGCAAGAAAACTTTTGGCTAAAGACAGAGCAAGGGTTCATCAGCAATTCCCATTTACCATCAGGCTCATTGATAGGATCCGGGAGGAGAGTGATGTCCAGGCTGTTCATGTTAAAATTGATCCCGGGGCCAATACAACCGGCATGGCAGTTGTACGGGTTGAGCAGAATGTAAAGGCAAATCACATCCTCCATCTTTCCGAATTAACCCATAGAGGATATGCCGTTCGTAAAAAAATGGGACAAAGAGCGAACTATCGGAGAAGACGCAGGTCTAACAATTTGTGGTACCGAAAGCCCCGGTTCGATAACAGAACCCGGCCCAAAGGGTGGCTCCCGCCAAGCCTGCGGTCCCGGGTGGATAATGTCACATCATGGGTAAAAAAATATCAAAAAATCTGCCCCGTTTCCGGCATTGTTTTGGAACGGGTGAGGTTTGATATTCAGAAGCTTCAAAATCCGGAGATTTCAGGTGTCGAGTATCAGCAAGGAACTTTATTTGGATATGAGGTTAGAGAATATCTACTTGAACGATATGGCCGCAAATGTGTTTATTGTGACGGTTTAAGCAAAGATCCGGTTCTTGAGATTGAGCATTTTGTACCAAAGAATCCTGCAAAGGGTCCCAATGGCACAGATCGTATTAAAAATCTGGTTATCGGTTGCAGGACCTGCAATCAAGCCAAGAACAATTACCAGCCGGAACAATGGGCTCAAGTTTTGGGTAAAAGTCGAAAAAAGATTGATAAAACCAGGCTATGCAACGTTAACCGGCTATTTGAAGGAAAGCGTCCTTCTTTGGCCGCAACCGCAGCGGTCAATGCCACCAGGAATGCCATCTTTTTTGAGTTAAGGCAATTGGCGTCGGTGGAATGCTCAACCGGTGGCAGGACCAAATATAACCGGTGTCGGTTCAATATCCCTAAAACACATTGCCTGGATGCAGCTTGTACCGGCAAAACAAATGCAATTTCCGGCTGGAAACAAAGCGTCCTCTTGATCAAAGCCATGGGCCGGGGCAGTTACCAAAGAACAAGAGTCAATGCTGCCGGTTTTCCTCGGGGCTATTTAATGCGCAAAAAGGCAGTGCATGGTTTTGTCACCGGGGACATTGTAAAAGCTGAAGTCTCAAAAGGCAAAAAGCAAGGGACTTATATTGGCAGGGTTGCTGTTCGAAAAACCGGCAGCTTTAATATTCAAACAAAAATAGAAACGGTCCAGGGTATTTCCTGGCGTTATTGCCAAATCATATCCCGTCAAAACGGGTATAATTTAGCAATCCAAAATTCCTCCCCGACCTGAAGGATGGGGTTTCCTTTTGGAGGATTGGATGAAAATTATCCACATCGGCGCTGAAAACTGCGTCACCGGCTCCTGCCACCTCATCCAGGCTGCCGGTGTTAACCTCCTGGTGGACTGCGGCATTGCCCAGGGCCAAGATCCGGTGCTGCCCTTTGACCAGTGGCCCGTGGCCCCGGCAGCCGTGGATTATCTGTTTCTCACCCATGCCCACATCGACCATACCGGCCGGGTCCCGGACCTGATCGATGCCGGGTTTGACGGCGAGATCTTGTGCACCCACGCCACCAAAGCCCTGCTGACCCCCATGCTCCGGGATGCCATGTCGTTTTCCGACCGCACCGATGAGCAGATCCGGGCCATGGAAGCCCGGATCGACGACCTGTCCTGGGGATTTGAACTGTATGACCCCTTTGCCTTGAAAAACAACATCACCTTTACCCTGAAAAACGCCGGTCACATCCTGGGCTCCTGCTTTATCCAGTTTTCATTCCCGGGTGACCCGGGCAGCGCCCCCACCCGGGTCATCTTTTCCGGGGACCTGGGCTGCACCCACACCCCGATCCTCCCGGACCCGGATCCGCCCGACGCCTGTGACCTGCTGATCCTGGAATCCACTTACGGGGACCGGAACCATGAAAACCGGGCCGACCGCCAGACCGCCCTGGCAAAGCCCCTGGACCATGCCCTGTCCGACAACGGCATCGTGTACATCCCGGCATTTGCCCTGGGCCGGACCCAGGAACTGATCTACGAGCTGGACCGCATCAATCCGGGCGTTCCCGTGTTCATCGACTCCCCCCTGGGCATCGAAATCACCCGGATATACCAGGACATGGACGACTGCTGGGACAGGGAAGCCAAAACCCTGAAAGCCGCCGGAGACCACCCCATCCGGTTCAAACACCTGTATGCGGTGGAACGGTTCCAAGATCACCGCCGACTGCTGGACCTCAAAGGACCAGCCATCATCATCGCCGGATCCGGCATGTGTACAGGCGGTCGCATTATCAACCACCTGAAACACGGCCTGGACGACCCGAAAAACGACCTGTTCTTTGTGGGATACCAGGCCGCCGGCACCCCGGGCCGGGCCATTCTGGAAGGCCGCACCCCGGCCAGAGCCGCCATCCACGGCCTGACCGGTTACTCGGCCCACGCTGACCAGCAGACTCTGTGCGATTGGGTGGCTGCCATGCCGGAGCCGCCGGGGGAGATCCGGCTGGTGCATGGGGAGCCGCATTCCAAGGCCGCTTTGGCCGGAAAACTGAACATAACCTGAAAGGAAGAACCCCACCCCGGTTCATTATGTCCCTGACACAGAAAACCATAACCGGTATCATCTGGAATGTTGCTGAACAAGTCGCCCGCAAAGGCACAGGTGTAATCATTACCCTTTTGCTGGCCAGATTTCTGGTACCGGCGGATTTCGGACTCATCGCCATGATGGCTGTATTTCTGGCTGTGGCCCAGTCATTGATGAATTCCGGATTCAAACAAGCGCTGATTCGGTTTAAAGATGCCCGTCAGGTTGATTTTAATACGGCATTTTACGCCAATGTTTCCTTGGGAATTATTTCCTATCTGCTACTTTTTCTGGCAGCCCCTTTTATATCCGAATTTTACAATGAGCCTCGTTTAACTCTGCTGGTTCGTGTGGCTGGTTTAAATATCATCATTCATTCCTTTGAAATTGTCCAAAGCGCAGTTCTTTCCAGGAAACTCAACTTCAAAGCCCAACTGCAGGCCACCCTGCCCGCGGGAATTATTTCAGGCCTGATAGCAGTTGCAATGGCTTATGCAGGACTGGGGGTGTGGGCTTTGATCTTTCAGATCCTTCTATCTTCTTTGCTGATCACTGTATTTTTATGGAAGATTCAAGGGTGGCGCCCCAGCCTGAGTTTTTCAAAAGAATCCCTGAAGTCTATGTATTCGTTCGGATACAAGCTTTTTCTTTCCGGGCTTTTGAACACGATTTTTTTAAATCTGTATATTGTTGTTATCGCAAAATTGTTTGCCGCTTCCATTGCCGGGCAGTATTTTTTTGCCAAAAAAATTAAAGATATTGTCAACAGTCAGCTTGTCTCTTCCATACAAACAGTGACATATCCTGCTCTGGCAAGTATTCAGGACGATGACAAACGCCTGAAGGCGGGATACCGCAAGGTGATACAGATCACCACGTTTATATTGTTTCCTTCCATGTTGCTTCTGGCTGCTCTGGCGAGACCGCTGTTCATGGTGCTGTTGCCCGATAAATGGCTGCCGGCTGTGCCGTATTTGCAGCTTATGTGCCTTGGTGGTGTGATGTTTCCATTGCATACCATCAACCTGAATATTCTCCAGGTCAAAGGCCGGTCCGATCTTTTTTTGTATCTTGAAATTATCAAAAAAACTTTGACGGTCATTATTCTGTATATCAGTTATCGTTATGGTGTGACAGGTATTCTCATCGGACAGATCATCGGATCAGTGCTGGCCTACATTCCCAACAGTTATTTTTCAGCCAAGTTGATCAATTATTCAGCCCTGGAGCAGATAGCGGATGTGTTACCGAGTCTTGGATTGTCTGTTGTGGTGGCTTTGCTGATTGTTGCCGCCGATTCTTTGACATACTGGCCGGCCATTGTTGGTTTGATTGTGTTTGGCTTGGCAGCAGTGGGGCTATATTTAGCCGGCGCCCATGTTTTAAAATTGCAACCTTATTGGGTTGCAAGAGAAATGTTGGTCAGGTTTATTTTTCAAAAAGGTGATAAAAGTGAGAAAATTTTATGAGATACTCATGAAAGATGTTGTAATTGATAGAGCACTTGTCCAGTCCGAAGATGAAATGCTGTCTCGCTGGGGTAAATATGAACGCCCTATAGTCAGTATCCATTGCACGGCATATAACCATGGAAAATTTATTCGTGATGCCCTGGACGGTTATTTGATCCAGAAAACTGCTTTCCCTTTTGAAGTTTTGATCCATGATGATGCCTCAACCGATGATACAGCAGAAATTATACGTGAATATGAAAAAAAATATCCAAACATAATAAAACCAATCTATCAGGTCGAGAATCAGTATTCCCAAGGGAAAAAACCAGGCCGGTTAAATTATCAAAGGGCCTTAGGGCAATACATAGCAATGTGTGAGGGTGATGATTACTGGACGGACCCTGAGAAACTACAGGTTCAAATAGACTGGATGCAACAAAACCCCGAATGTTCTTTAACTTTTCATGCAGTAGACTATGTTGATGCCGACACAAAAAAATTTATAAAGGGATATCATTATGCCAATAAATCCGAATATGTTTCGATGGATGATATTATTCTAAGAGACAGGGGCAAAATGCTTATGAGTGCATCGAAAGTGTTTAGAAAACAAATAATCATGAATGTTCCTAAATTTTGCTATGAACTTCCAGCAGGTGATTACGGTATAGATTTGCTAGCAGGTTTAAATGGGAAGGTCTATTATATTAATAGAAATATGGCTGTATACCGAACTAATATCAACGCATCTGCTATGGGAGTAGTAAGGAAAATGGACTTTGACAATTATATCAATAGATATGTTCGATTTGCGAAAGCTCTCAGCCTTTTTAATGTGTTTACTCATGAACAGTACACAAATAGTGTAAAAAAAAAACAGAGTTCATTTGTTTTCAACGCTTTGAGGAGAGGAAGAGGAAAAACCGATGTGAAAAATTATTTAAAGAACTTATCAAAATGTTTTAATTATCTAAATGGAAAGGCTAAAATATTAGCAGCTATTTATATTTTTCCGATCCCGGGATCATTCCAGGATATTAAAACATTTTTTTGGAGATTTAAGATTGCCAGATAAAGTTTCAAAAATTAGTCTTAACATGGAAACTGTGTCATATGTCTCCATATTTACAGTGATTTATATTATAAATCCTTTGCTATCCATAGTTTTATGTGTAGCCAAAATCCTTTCTGATAAAAAAAAAGGAGAGCGGTATTTGTTCCTTCTATATGCCTTTATTGCTATTTATTTGGGATTGATAAATTCAACAAAGTTTATAGAAAGCGATTTATTGAATTATAAGTATATGTTCGATTTGTGTAAAAATGTAAGTTTATTTGAAGTTGTTGCATTGAAGAATAAGGAACCAATATTTTTTGCTTTCACCTATTCATTGAATAAAATATTCTTTAATAATTTTTCTTTGTATGTGATCATCCTAACTTTTATTATTTATTTCAATATGTTTATCTCCATTCATCGCTTTTGGAGATATCAGACCAATTCGCTTTTTTTTGTTTTGTTTTCAATTACTATATTTGCTTTATATCATTCTTTTTTTATCAATAGTACTCATTTAATACGTCAGGTTTTAGCTGGAAGTGTTTTTTTTATTTTTTTGATAGAAAGAACTGTTTCAGGAAAAGTCCTTTGGGTCTGTTTGCCGATAGCTATATTAATTCATTCAAGTTCTGGAGTGCTATTTCTTCTTGCCTTTTTGCCTGGGATAGAAAAAAAAATATCATTAAAACGGTTGTTGTTAATGTTCTGTATTATTGGAATAGCGATACTAATTTTAGATAACCTTCTTGGTTTTTTGGATGGTCTTACGAAAAATATTCCTTTTTTGAATTATCCATTTGCCCGTTTGTCTACAATTGAGAACTACTCTCGTGCTGATATGCGAGATTTTGTTGTCGGCGCAAATCCAATTGGAAATGTTTATATCCCCTTATTGTTTATGGCTATAGGCATGGGAATATATTTTACTGGTCATGTCAAAGAAAGAATTTTTGGGTTTATAAATATTTTTATTATTTTTATTTTGATAGTATTTTTTCTTAAAATTGTTGGATACTTGTTTATATCGTTAAGGCTTAACATTTATACAATTTTTTTTATGCCTTTTTTAATACCATATTTGATTTTCATTTTTGAAAAAAAGCATATAAATTCTTTTAGAATTATGGGTGTTTTAATGTTGGGATTCATGTTGATATATTTTGTCAATTATTTGCCGCGCTCTATATGGAGGTATGACCCATTATCAGAAATAGCAGTAAAGCCCTTCCTATCGTTTTTGTTATAATAACAATTGATTGCTCCATCTAACTTATTGGTAGACTTTATGCCAGCATCGATTCTGTGAGGTTGATGCAAATAGAGGTGAAAAAACAAAATGGCAAATTATTTATATTTCATTCGTAAAATTCTTAATATTTTACCTGATAAAGTAAAAGACTACATCAAAATAACTATGGCTATTTGTTTTCGAAAACAAAAATATAAAAGTGTTTTTCCGGATGACAAAATTTTGTTGCAAAAATATACTGTCTTATCAAACGGTTCAGCTCCAACATTTTTTGGCTACCATGACAAAACACCATTCAGTGAAGATGGAAAAAAAATTCTGGCGATGTCTATCACTGCAGATGACAGGAAATTTTTAAATGAATGTACACCGATGGATATTGGTTTTTTTCAAAAGCAGTCTAATGAGAAATTTGGCAACCGATTTTTTCCTTTTTCAAAAACAATGACTTGGTGCTGGCAGCAAGGATGCATGCTGCAATGGTTCCCAAATCATAGTAATACTAAAGTAATTTATAATACATTGGTTGACAACTCATATGGTTCTGAAATTTTTGATTTAGAAAGCAATTCCGTTACGTTACAGTATCATTACCCAATTTATTCAATAGATCCGAAAGGCAAGACAGCTTTATCTTTGAATTTCTCAAGATTAGACCGTTTACGACCAGGGTATGGCTATAAACTTTTTCCAGACCCTACTGAAAATATTGAAGCTCCAAATGATGATGGATTGTTTGTAATCGATATGCAAACAGGAAAACACGAAATTATAATTAATTTAAACCAGTTAAGGAGCGAAGCAAACAGGAACAGTTGTCAAAATTTGAAGGATGTGCAGCATTATATAAACCATGCAACATATTCTCCTGATGGTAAAAAAATCCTCTTTTTTCATCTTTGGGCAAAAAAAAATAGGAAAGGTCAGGGGATGCAAATTTGTATCATGGAAGTCTTTTCAGGCAAGTGGTTTGTTCTTGAATCGGAGCGTAGAGTTTCGCACTATTGTTGGAAAAATAATTATAATGTGCTTGCTACCACTCAGAATGAAAAGGGTCAATGGAATTATACGCTATATGATTTAAACACAAAGAAAAATCAAGATCTTGGCATTGAGTTCGTTAAGGATGGACATCCGATGTTCCATCCAACGAATAAACATCTGTTTATCACGGATACTTATCCTGATAAATTATCTGATCAATATCTGTATTGTGTCGATATAAACTCCAAGCATATCGAAAAAATGGCATCTCTCTACAGCCATTTTAGATACCAACGACAAGTCCGATGTGATTTGCACCCAAGGTGGGACCGTGAAGGAAATTATGTGATCGTGGATAGTACTGTATTTGGTAAAAGAAAGATGATTCTGTTCAAAAGTGGAATCTAAAAAAATTATGATTGACAGCAAAGTCGAAATAAGCTTTCTAATGCCTGCAAAAAATGCATCATTATATATGGATGAAGCCATTGAAAGCATTAGAAATCAGACCAAAAAATCCTGGGAATTAATTATTATCGAAGATCATTCAAACGATGATACTTACGATATTGCAAAACGGGCAGCAAAGAATGATCAAAGAATTTCTGTATACACGAACGATGGTCATGGACAGTCCCGTGCATTGAATCATGGCTATAAATTTTCTAATGGAAAGGTGATTAAATTTGTCGATGCAGACGATATTTTGCATAAAGAATGTGTCGATCAGACGCTTCGCCATGAGTTTGATGTCGCGTGTCATAATCATTATGTTGTGACAAATTTTAATAGTGGCGCAATGTCTGAAGTCCAGCCCAATAAAGTTTTTTTGAATTCTGATTTTGAGTTTTGTTTGAAATACATGATGGGTATCACGCGTTGGAGTTTTGTAATAAAACGGGACATTGCTGATAAAATTTTCCCAATCCCTGACGGGTTGGAACAGGCAGACTCATGGATATCGTTGGCTATCAAGCGATTTGTAAAGCACATATTTCACATTGACAGGCCACTTTATTATTACAGACAACATTCTTCTCAAACTTTTGGAGGAATTTATAATTTTGATGAGAAAATTGTTGACTTCAGATCTAAAAGAAAACTGGCATCATTAAAAGTTCTTAAAACTCAATCTAAAAGGCTTGCTTATCCAATTGACGAGATGGATCGATTAACCGCACAATTTGAAATCTATTTAACTTTGATGATCCAAGAAAATACCACAATAGTAGAAATTTTTAAAAGCGACTTACCACCAAAGCTGAAATTCAAATTATTGGGTATAAAAAAAATACCTAAAAGCGTTTCTTCGTTTAAGGTGTTCCAACACTACCAAGCCGAAAAAATTAGAAAAATACAAAATTTCGTTAAATTCAAAAAGGTTTAGAAAAACAATGAAAGAAAAATTAAAAAAAATATTGAACAATCCATCAAAGGCGCTCCTCTACTTGTCAACTGCGTTTAAAAAGAGGTTTGGACCCAAAAAAGGGGTAT
Source organism: Desulfobacter latus (assembly GCF_013389365.1). GTDB lineage: Bacteria > Desulfobacterota > Desulfobacteria > Desulfobacterales > Desulfobacteraceae > Desulfobacter > Desulfobacter latus. Next base: position 6,813 of record NZ_JACADJ010000046.1, on the reverse strand, counting down.
TGGTTTTTGTTGGGATGGACCCAGGCGGCGAATTTAACATTCTATATCCGGGGTATAAGATTTGTTATGGGTTCGAGGCCAATCCTGATCGATTTCAAAAGCTATCAAAAAAATTCGCGCAAAAAAAAAACATTAGGTTGTTCAATTGCGCTATAGCAAACTATGACGGTGAAATAGAATTCAACATAAGTTCAAATAATGATGGTGCGTCTTCTTCTATCGGCACGTTTAACGAAGAGTGGCAGAACAATACCAATGTCCAAATGGTGAAAAAAATTAAAATCCCATGTATAAACTTGAATAACTTTTTGGAAAAAGAAAAGATAACATATGTTGATGATTATATATCTGATATTCAAGGCATGGATTTAGAGGTACTTAAATCTCTTCGTCCCATGATTGAAAAAAAACAAATTGGGAATATCAAATGCGAAGTGACAAAAGATATTTATAAAAATATTTATAGTGACTTACCTGACAATTCAGAAACTGGTTTCAATAAGTTGCTCAATGATAATTACAAAATGATTTCAAGAGGCCATGGTTTGCTGGTAGATAATAAGTTTGAAAAAATTTCTGATGATGTATGGGAGATGGATTGCAAGTGGACTCTAAAACAGCACTAATCACCGGCATCACCGGCCAGGACGGTGCCTATCTGGCAGAATTCCTGCTGGAAAAAGGCTACATCGTTCATGGCATCAAGCGCAGGGCATCGTTGTTTAACACGGATCGGGTGGATCATTTATACAAAGACCCCCATGATCCGGACAGGCGATTTATCCTTCACTATGGGGACCTTACCGATACGTCCAATCTGGTGCGTATCATTCAGCAGATCAGACCGGATGAAATATACAATCTGGCTGCTCAGAGCCATGTGGCCGTGTCGTTTGAATCTCCGGAATACACGGCAGATGCGGATGCGCTCGGCACATTGAGAATTCTGGAAGCCATTCGAATTTTGGGGCTGGAAAAACAGACCCGTTTTTACCAGGCATCCACTTCCGAGTTGTTCGGAAAGGTCCAGGAAATCCCACAAACGGAAAAAACCCCGTTTTATCCAAGATCGCCTTATGCCGCGGCCAAACTCTATGCCTACTGGATCACTGTCAATTACCGGGAAGCGTATGGTCTTTATGCCTGCAACGGTATTTTGTTCAACCATGAATCACCGCTCCGGGGGGAGACCTTTGTGACCCGCAAGATTACCCGGGCACTGGCCCGGATTGCGCTGGGTCTGCAGGATTGCCTGTACCTGGGCAACCTGGATGCCAAACGGGACTGGGGCCATGCCAGAGATTTTGTGCGCATGCAATGGATGATGCTGCAACAGGATGAACCGGATGATTTTGTCATTGCCACGGGCACACAGCACAGTGTCCGGGAGTTTGTCCAAAAGGCAGCTTCTGAACTGGGCATTGGCCTGGCCTGGCAAGGTGAGGGTATAAATGAAACAGGTGTCGTTGACACAGTGGATGAAAAACAATTTACCCGCTTGAATACCGGATTGAACATTCGCCGGGGAGCTGAAATCAGTGGGCAGATAAAGCCGGGTAAAAAAGTCGTCTCCATAGATCCTCGATATTTCAGGCCCACAGAGGTAGAGACACTGCTGGGTGATCCGACCAAGGCCCGGGACAAACTCGGCTGGGAGCCGGTAATCAGTTTTAACGAACTGGTGCACGAGATGATATCTTATGATATAGAACTGGCCCAAAGGGATGAATTGTGCCAGCAGGCGGGCTTTCCAATTTTAAATCATTTGGAATAAAAGGACATGAACTGCGATGGACAAAAACGCCAAAATTTATGTGGCCGGTCACAAGGGGTTGGTGGGGTCTGCCATCTGCCGAGTGTTAAAGAAAAAAGGGTATGAAAATCAGGTTTTCAGAACCCATCAGGAACTGGAGCTGACCGATCAAAAAGCCGTAGCAGATTTTTTCGAAAAGGAACAGCCTGACTATGTTTTTCTGGCTGCCGCCAAGGTGGGCGGCATTCTGGCCAACAACACTTACAGAGCGGATTTTATTTACGACAATATTCAGGTTCAGAGCAATGTCATCCATCAAAGTTTCAAGTGTGGCGTTACAAAGCTTTTGTTTCTGGGGTCTACCTGCATTTACCCGAAGGAATGTCCCCAGCCCATGAAGGAAGAGTATCTGTTGACTTCTCCGCTTGAGTATACCAACGAGCCGTATGCAACGGCCAAAATTGCCGGTATCAAGATGTGCGAAAGCTATAACCTGCAGTATGGCACCAATTTTTTGTCGGTGATGCCCACCAACCTGTATGGACCGGGAGATAATTTTGATCTGGAAAAATCCCATGTCCTTCCGGCGATGCTTCGAAAAATGCATCTGGCCAGGCTTTTGGAGCAGAATCAATGGGATGAGGTACTCGTGGACTTGAAAGTGGATTCCATAGAAACTGCCCGTCAAATACTGGATAAATTTGGTATTTCAGCAGGCAGCGTGGAAATCTGGGGAACGGGTAAGCCCATGCGGGAATTTCTCTGGAGTGAAGATATGGCAGATGCGTGTGTGTTTGTCATGGAAAATGTGGATTTTAAGGATTTGACCAATGGGATGAAGGAAATCCGCAATACCCATATCAATATCGGCAGTGGAAAAGAGATTTCAATCAAGGACCTGGCCCTGGCGGTGAAAAACGTGGTGGGTTTTCAAGGCAACCTTATGTTTAACACGGATAAACCCGACGGCACCCTCAGAAAACTGACGGATGTATCCAAACTTGAAGCATTGGGATGGAAGTACTGCACATCTTTGAATCGAGGTCTTGGGATGTTGTACGATTGGTATTTGGGTCAACAAATTCATTTGAGATAAAGAATAAAGATGCAAAATAAATTGATAGAACAGGCGAATTTTTTTGGGCTGAGGGTGTCGATTTTCACTTATGAAAATCTGGTTGAATATATCAAAGAGTCGTTAAAACATGGAACTTCGGTGGTTTACTATGGGTATTCTATGGGAACGATCACAAGATTCAGACCATACCCGGAATTATATCATTATATTAACGATTATGATTTGATGGTTACTGATGGACGTTTGTTTTACTTATTGGCTAAACTTTGCGGATTACCTTTAAAATATGACATATCCATACCTTATTTAACAGAGTTGGTATTGGAAGTTGGGAATGAAAAACATGCCAGTGTTATGATTATTGGTTCTACCGAAAAAAAAAATAATAATGCTTCACAGAATTTGAGAAATAAATTTAAAAATTTGACGGTTTATGAGGGTTATACCGGAGGTGATTTCAGTGACAGAGAAAACGACAAGACAGTGTCTTATGTCAATAAATATAATCCTGATATACTCCTGATAGGAGTTTCGAACCCGAAGAAAGAATATTTTACTTTTAAGAACAAAACAAAATTGAACGTAAAAATAATTATTCCTTGTGGAGGTATGGTCGATATTTTGGCAGGAGAAGTTGCGAGAATTCCAAAAACAGTCAAAAAATTGGGATTTGGTTGGCTCTGGCGAATAGTTTTAGAGCCCAACAGATTTTTGAAGGATAAATTGAATCAATCGTCACATATACTATTAAAAATAATTCCACTTATTTTATTTAATAGGTATTTAAAAAACAGATCAAATTTTTTTATTCCATCAATTTATGCTATTCCTAATCGTAATCGAAAAATTCGTAATAGCTATAGTTCCGGTCATATGACTTGATATTTTTTTGAGGTGTTGATCTCAATATTTACAATAGGTTAGGGTCGTTTTTTGGTTTGAAATCATATGACCGGAACTATAATTATAGGGAACGTTTAATAATCTTATAAGGTTATATACAGAATGTTAATTAAACAATCAAAAATTCCGTTTGTAAAAATTGCCACAATCGGAATTATGCCTTCGTTTTTGAAATCTAAATTCTATCGATTGGTAGGTTATAAAATTGGAAAAAATGTAAAAATCGGATTTGGGAGCATCATTGTTGGAAATATTGTTGAAATTGAGGATAATGTTAAGGTCGGATTATTGACAGTAATCAGAGCAAAAGAAATTCATATTGAAAGATTTGCTACTATTGGTTCTTTTTCATTTATCGATTCTGGAAAATTGCGAATCGGTGAGGATTCTCGTATCAATGAACAAGTCATTATCGGTGGGATGAAAACCCCTGAGTCTTCTTTAGATTTGGGCAAACGAACTATTATTATGGAGTATTCATACATAAATACCACAATGCCTGTAAAGATTGGAAACGATACAGGTATCGGAGGTCATTGCCTGCTGTTTACACATGGATCCTGGTTGAATCAACTCGAAGGTTTTCCTGTCAACTTTGCCCCTATCGAGATTGGGAATAGTGTTTGGCTTCCCTGGCGGATTTTTGTTATGCCAGGGGTAACTATTGGAGACAAGGTAGTCATAGGGGCAAATTCACTGGTTTCAAAGTCCATAAAATCGAATAGCTTGGTCGCAGGATCTCCAGCAAAGCTGATCAAAGAAAATTTTCCCACCCCATTAACAAAATCTGAAAAAAATGAAAAATTTACCTTCATGATTAATGAATTCATAAAGTATTTGGAATATCATGATATTATGATAGAGTCTGAAATTATCTCTTCAAAAATTACCATTATAGTGGAGAAATATCATTCTAAAGCGGTCTTTTATTTCGAAACGGCCAAAGACTATGACGATTTGATCAGTAAAGAGGACATGCTGTTTGTGTTCAATATTTTGGACGATGATATGCAGTTACCCAATGAGATTCAAAAAAACATCATGTTTATTGATATAAAAAACAAATTAAGATTGGGATCGTCAAAAATCGGGGAAGAATTTGTAAAATTTATTAACAGATATGGCTTGCGATTTGCCCGAATGGATTAAATTCACATATGGATTTCACACTCGATGTATACCGTCAACTCATCCTAACCCTGCTCGCGCAGGGTTTCGCATTCCAGTCCTTTGCCGGATTCATGCAAAATCCGGCAAACCGGGCCATCATTCTGCGCCACGATATCGACAAACTCCCCGCCAATGCCCTGAAAATGGCACAGTTGGAGCATGATCTCGGTGTAAAGGGATCCTATTATTTCCGGGTAGTGCCCGGGGTATGGAATCCGGGTGTGATGGAAAAGATTACAGCACTAGGCCATGAACTGGGGTATCATTACGAAGATATGGCCATTGCCAAAGGGGATCTTTCCAAAGCCATGGCTCATTTTGAAAGCCAGCTGGCACAGTTTCGAAACATCTATCCCGTGACCACCATCTGCATGCACGGCAGTCCCTTGTCGCGACACGACAATCGGGCGTTGTGGCAAACCTATGACTACCGGGATTTCGGCATCATCGGCGAACCCTATTTTGATGTGGACTTTACAAAGGTGTTTTATATCACCGATACCGGCAGAAAATGGAACCATGTCGGTGCCAGCATTCGGGACCGGGTGGATTCCGGGTTTGATATCCCGGTGAACAGTACGGCCCATCTGGCGGAGTTGGCCGCGCAGGGGAAACTGCCGGATCAGATGATGATTACGGTGCATCCGCAGCGGTGGCATGACCGGGCCGGGCCGTGGGTCAAGGAGTTGGTGTGGCAGAATGTGAAGAACGGGGTGAAAAGGGTCGGGGTCAGGTTTGGAGTGTTGGCTGGTTGAGCTTGGGTTGGGGGTCAGTCTTGTGTTATTGCGTTTTTTAGGAAGGGCGCTTAAAAACACAATAACACAAGCCTGACCCCTTTACATTTTGAGCTTCTCGGGTGTTTCCGAAACCGGGTAATAAGGGATGATGAGATTTCGGACATTGTTGGGGTTGTATCTGGCGGTTCTGGTGGTGATGGTGGTTGTGCCGCTGGGGGAGTTGAATACGACGTTGACGGATATGTTTGTATTTGAGCTGCGGCTGGATTATCTGGTGCATGGGCTGGTGTTTCTGCCGGTGCCGGTGTTGTGGTGTATGGGGTTTCCGGGGCATCCGATCTGGGCGGTGTTATTGGTATGCCTGGCTCTGGCCGTGGGGCTGGAAGGGGTTCAATATCTGCTGCCTTGGCGGGCCTGGAATGTGAACGATGCCCTTGGGAATAGTGCTGGGTTGATTTTGGGGGCTGGGTGCGAGATGATCCGGAGATGGGTGGGGTACGGTTTTTTAACCACGGAAGACACGGAAGGGCACGGAAATGAGTTTTGATTTTACATATTCAGCGCAAGCCCTTGTGTAATACGATTTATCCCTTCTGCTTTTCTTCGTACTCGCTTCTTCTCGATTTTCCTCAATGATTTTGTTTTGCTCTTTCTGAAGACCACACCTCCTTGTAAAAAAATATGGCCTTGATCACCGTTTCGTCCAATGCTTGAAAGGTAGGTTGGGTTGATGAACGAAACCCAACAAATACAAAATGTTGGGTTTCACTTCGTTCAACCCAACCTACACGGTGGACCAAACGATGATCAAGGCCGTCTTTTTGAATTTGAAGGCTTTGTGGATGCGAAATGATCCGGAAACGGGTGGGTTAAGGTTTTTTAACCACGGAATACACGGAAGGGCACGGAAATTTAAAGCGCAAAGCGCTCAATTTATAATTTTTTCCGTGTATTTCCGTGTATTCCGTGGTTAAAATGTTTTTCATATGGTCAAGAAAAATATATCAAAAAAATTAAAAAAATAGTAGAATTATATCTCAAAAAACTTTATGAGTATTAATATGAAGTCAAATCAAGCACTTAAAATACTTAGAGTGTCGAAATCCACTTTAAGAAATTATATTAAAAGTGGAAAAATTAAAGCTACTAAATTACCAACCGGTAGATATGAT
>NZ_JACADJ010000045.1 GCF_013389365.1 Desulfobacter latus | reverse complement strand
AAATACTGGAACCCATTGTGGATTTTAATACATACCTGCCTTCAAGGGTGAAGCGATGTATGCTTGAGACAATGGGAAGAATATTAAAGTCTCAGCTTGACCGCAGCGCTTTATATAATAATCTTTGCGGGTTAACCTCGTTGAAATGAAAAACTGGAAGGCTTACCAGGGCATCCGTTAGAATTATTTTTGCCATTGGCCACCATAAAGCAAATAAATTTAACCATTTAACCACAGAATACACAGAAGTCACAGAAATCTGTCTTCAGTGCCTTCCGTGATTTCCGTGGTTAAACTTTTTCATATAAAAGCCCTGGGGAAATCATCGCCCAAAGAAGTAATCAAACAACGCCTTGAGACATACGCCGCAAAACAAATCATTTTCAAAACTGGACTCCATGGCTGTGACCATGCCGTCTTTCTGGTTGACCATCGGAATGAACCCGCTGCTCATCCTGATTTTTGTACAATACAACCCATTATGGTCAACGCGATAGAAATCACAGTATTCGGGGCTACCCATGACTACGGTTGATTTATGCGGGTGAACAACCAGACTTCGCCTTTCTTCGATGTCTCTAAATGGTTTCAGCCAGATCCCTGTAACACCTTGAACGACTTTTGTATTTTCTTTCCGGGCGTTTTCCATATAAAACCTCCTTGACGAGAGGTGTTTTGCACCTTAAAATGAACACGCTAAATAGAAGACGCAAAACACCCTTCGTACTCGTCGCTGTGTATGATTGTTTTTTGTGTTTGCTCTAAAGCCTGGTTAAGACGGCCATCTTATCCAGGTTTTTACTTTACTATAGTTTTTTCGCAGTACTGCAAAAGCGATCATAACCATTGTTTTTTTGAACATGTACATGTACGGCGTTGATATTTTATTTTTAAAATTTTTTTTCAGTTTTAAATTCAACTCGGGAAAAGACCATGTCAAAACCATCATCGGCAACAACGTTTGATAACATCTGGGGACAGCCCCGCAGGACCATGACGGCAGATACGGACCTGGAACTGGTTCTGGTGAATAATGCGCGTATCCCCCTTGCGTTCTGGCGGAAAAATTTTTTTTTCAAAGGGGGGCGAAACCAGACCCTGCATTCCCTGACCCAAGGCATATTCCCGGCCAAGGCCGACCCCATGGGCACCCACCCTGTTTTTGCGTTAAAGCCGATTGCCGGCGGTATCGGTTTCAGGGCATGCCCCTGTTCTTCTTCCGGCGGCAGTAACCGGTGGGTAAATAAAAACACCAAACTGCGTCATACCGGTTTTTCCATGGAGAAAACATCCTATATTATTGACCGTATTCCTTTTACCATACCGGCGTCCCAGGCAAAGACGCTGGCGTTTAAAGGCGAGGTTTCGGCATCTGACATTCAAACCAGGCAACAGGCGGGGGCATTGTGACAAAAACGAGTTTAAACCGGGAATTTGAAAGATGGCTGAACGATCCGGCCAACAAAGGCATTCTGGATAAATTGATTAACTCGATTCACTACACCATGAAAATAAAAGGGCTGTTTCTACGGGGGATACCGCCCAAGGATACGACGGAGAATGAAAAAATATTCCAGGAAGAACTGAAACAGGAATGCCTGGTGTTTTTGCTTGAAGATGAATCCATGTTGTCGACACTGATGGGGCGAAGTGGTTTGGGGCTGGTCAAAAAAAGATTGTACGACAAATTAGTTGACTTGTCACGACGGGAGAAAGATATTCAAAGGGACACCTGGCGGCTGTTTCGCCGGAATATCCTGAGAGCCCTGGGCGAGTCCGACCGTTTTTTTAAAAACGAGCAAAACCACCGGGAAAATTTTTTCAGCCGAACCATTGATGCCCGGCAGGCGGCCATTGCAGATGACGATTTAAAAGATATTGCCTATTCCCCGGCCCTGCCCTTGTCCCTGACGGACTTGAACAGCCAAAAAAATATTTTAAAGGCGGCCGAATATTTCTGGGCATCTGCGGCTGAGTGCGCAGGACTTGCGGATATCAGCCTGCCGGTGAATTCGTTTATCAAATGGATTGAAGCGCATGTGGCGCTTCAGGCCCGGGTGCTGTCCGGCGAAAGCAGTGATGATGACGATGATACGCCCGGTATATTAGAAACCAGCCCGACACCCAATGCATTTAACGACATTAAAAAACGGACACTGACCACATGGGCGCAAACGTGTTTTAATTATCTGGAGGACAACGAAAAATATCTGTTTTTTTATTTTTTATGCAAAAATCTGACACATGACGCCGTATCTAAACTTATGGGGAAAAAATCCAACATGACTTACCAGCGGAACAAAATGATTGATAGACTTCAGTTTTTTTTATCTTCGCTGGATGGGCTTGCCCCGGACAACGGCCAAGAATCCATGGATACGGCCGATCTGGATTTTTTCCGTTTTCAATTGTGTGCAGACCTGAATACCTGGCATGCCCACAAAGAAAAAGCATAAGAAGGATTTGCTATGAATTATACACGAAAACACGCCCTGGCCCTGGCCAGACAGCTTAGAACCTGCCCCCCGCTCTCAATCAAACAATCTGATCATCACGCCGAACAGATTAAAGCACATAATCGGATCTGCCCGTTCTGCACCACCTTTTTAAAAGATGAAATCGAGGCATGGGATGATTTTGTTCAACACATAGAATCCAATTTTTCCGATGCCCTAAAAACCCCGCCGGCCGCCCCCGGCCAGATCCGGAAACTGGACCCGGACCTGGGCTGCTGGAAAAACAACTATTATTACACGCCCCCTGATGTGCTGATTTTATCTGTAGACGATACCATCATTACGGTGGCCCAGATCTGGCCGGACATGACCCTGGCCGGACCCGGTGACCTGGTGGTCCCCAGAAATCTAATGCACGGGCTGTCGGAATTATTTATTGAAACCTGGAATATCTACGCAGTGGATCAATCCTTTTTAGGGCCTTGTACGGGTACTGTGGAAAACAAGGTGGTAGACGCTGTGCGTCAAATGGATGAGGCACCTGATTTTCTGCCCTCCTGGGCCATCGTTCCCATCCCGTTAAAAGAGAACGATCCGCGTCAGTTTTTCCGGGAGCTGGAAATTGAAACAGGATATGTCTTTTCTTCCATGGCCGTGCCCTTGCTTGTGGCCCATGTGGAAAAAGAGACAACGCCGGATATCCTTGAATCCATGATCATGTTTATCAAAAACAAAATTCCGGACATTAACTGGGACTGGGCGCCCCAAAGCATTGATGCGTGCCTGGCTGCGGTACGGTTTCCCGATCATCTCCTGCCCATGAGCGCAGCACAGGACGACACCCAATACCTGACCGCGGCGTACTACGTCTTTGACGGTGAAGATTTAGCGGGCGTTGTGCCGGTTGAATGCCGGATTGAACATCAGACCCCGTCCTGCGATCCCTTTTCGATCAGCGGGGTGGTTGATGCCCCGGAAATTGACGTTACCGGCGACGAATTTAAGGGATTTATTAAAGATTCGACAAACCGGGTCCTGACCGCCTGCGATGTACATGTTGATCCCGGCCAGCGGCGTTTTATGGCGGCATTTCATCGGCCGTTGACTGCGGATGAGCAGTTTTGCCTGGTGATTTTGCACAACAACGCTTCCCTTGACCGGTAATTGCAGGCGCAGACGTATGCAGAATCTTATTTTTATTGCTAAATCGCCGAATGGTCACTCCCATCTTGAATCTATATTAATGGATCTTTCCAAGGGGCTGAAATACAATCCGACCGTGGCGTCGTTTGATGATGATCTTCATACAATTGAATCGTCAGGCATCCCATCCCAGCTTAAAACCCTGTTTTATCGTCGCCTCTGGGCTGACCAGCTTCTGGACCCGGCCCCTGTTCCCGGGGTCCGGGATTGCCTGGCCCGGCACTGTCCCCGGGACACGCTTTTAATGACGGATATGGAAACCCCGGAAAGCGGCAGGTGGGTCAAAATACCGGTACTGGTCGCACGAAACCGGTCCGCCCGGGTGGTCTGGTTTATTGCCGGGCTGGTGCCTTCAGAGTCTTCGGATCTTCTCATCCCACCCTGGGCCCGGAAACTTATGGATACAAGGTTTAAGGACAGCATCTGCTGCGCGGAACAATGTGCCCGGCACGCCTGCCCGGCGGTGTCAAACCGGCGGTTTGTGGTGTTTCCCCTGGCCGTGGACAGCGGCATGATGCAGTTCAGCGATGGATCTGCCGCGCTGGCGCTGGGCCTTGGTATGAAAAGTCTGATGACCGGTCACGCGGTCTCCCCGGATGTTATTGCCACAGGCGGTCTGGATGGCCATGGCGGCATCACCTCCGTGGGGTACCTGGATCAAAAGATCAATGGTGCATGCGAACACCACTTTAAATGCGTTCTGCACCCGGTTCAGTCCGCCCCGGCCCAGGCCCTGGACGAACAGCACATCAGGCAGATGACCCCTTATGCGGTGTCCCGGTTTGATATGGCCTGGACCCTTGCGACTCTCTATTCGGATGAACATGCCCGGCGGCTCCATGATTTTACCATGGCCCTGGCGGATGCCGGGCTGTTCATTGATAAAATGGCGCGATTCCCCGGCCAATGGCTCGGGTATCAAAAATCTGTTGTCCAGGGGCTTTTAGCGGATATATTTGCGGATATGGCGCTGTTCAACCGCTTTGCCCGGACGTTTGCCGGCATGGTCCGGGACTATTCGCGCCATGACACCGCCGAGGCTTTGACCGAATCGGCCCCGGATGCGGTGCCCGGAAAATGGCCCATGGCCGGGTTGATCTGGTGTACGGCCAACCTGGCCCTGTTCAACCACCGGGGAGAGACGATCCGGGCAAAGATCTGGGAACAGCAGGGCAAAGCGATGGCCGAGCATGCCATGACCCTGGATGCGGACCTGGCCGTGGAATTTTTCAACACCCTGCTGGTCAATGCCCATAACCGGTTTGAATTCACAACGGATCTGCCCGGATCACTGACGCGCCTGCTGGCCCTGCTGGAAACGCGGCATCGGGTGATGGCGGCATCGGGCTGTGTCATTGATCAGCCCCTGGGACGGCTTTACGGCACCCTTGTACAACACAGCGCCTTTTGCGGACCCCGGTATATTGATGCCACCGAGGCCTGGTCGCGCAAGGCGCTCCAGGCCCTTGGCGAAAACAGTTCCCCGGAGCTTGAACCCGAGTGGATGCGTCAATACAGCTATCTGGGACTGGCCCGCCTGTGCGCTGGAGATATGGACGGGGCACTGGCCTGCCTGTTTAAATACCTTGGGGTTGAGGATGCCGGACAGATCGCCGCAAAGGTCCCGGACCTGAACCCATTTCAGATCAATATGTCGGCCCGGTTTCTGGCTGCGGAGGACATTGCGGTTCCGGATACCCTCTATACCGGGCTTGTATCCCATGTAACAAAGACGCTCCGGCACGGACATCCCTGGCAGTTAATCTGCTTTAATCTCGGCCGGGCTGCATTGCTGCGTCATGATAAAGAAAATGCCCGGTCACTGTTTGAACAAAGCCTTGAAATCTGCCGAGACAACACACTTGGCCCGACCATTGGGATCATGATGCTCAAGCCCCTGGCATTTTTAAAAGACCTTGTGTCCACCTCTGACGTCAATGCTGAAACCGATCACTGGGAAGCCCAGGCCAAAGCGGACGCCAGACAACTTAACCCGTCCCGCTTTGCATTTTTGTTTGACCGTCCCTTTTTTTCAGCCCTGGAGCATGTTCGACGGCACCATGACGAAATTTTCCCTTTTTCCTATCAGTAAAACATCTGCTCTTTGACAATTTGTCCGAACACCGCTATATTGCAGCCATTAACATGGCATATTGGGGGTTAACAGGACCCGCGGAGGTCCGTCATTTTGATATTATCAATAATTTCAAATAATTAACTTGAAATGCAACAAAAAAACACTGTGAAATTTTTTTCCGAACCCCGAAAATCGGGTAGGTCCGTTAAATCGGCTTCTGAAAGGCTTGCAGGCCAAGGCTTTCAACTACCCAGGGTCAGAAAGACTGCCTCGATTAGAGAGGATTAAGACCCTGGCTGCCATGGCGCGACGAATCTTCCACGCTTGTTTTGTCAGAAAGACTGCCTCGATTAGAGAGGATTAAGACACGGAAACATTTTTCGGATTTCCACATTACCGCGCCATGTCAGAAAGACTGCCTCGATTAGAGAGGATTAAGACTGGTGGAGAATACTCTTGTTTTGTGCATAAGATTGTTCGTCAGAAAGACTGCCTCGATTAGAGAGGATTAAGACTTGAGTTTTAACGGGCATGCAAACATGATAAATATTGTCAGAAAGACTGCCTCGATTAGAGAGGATTAAGACTTATTGCTGTCGAAATGCTCAGGCTGTACCATGTTACAGTCAGAAAGACTGCCTCGATTAGAGAGGATTAAGACTATGTTCGCTTTTCCGTTCTGATTTGGTCGCTCTTGCACGTCAGAAAGACTGCCTCGATTAGAGAGGATTAAGACGGAAAACTTCCCAAATTTGGGCATCCTTCATATCACCCCCAAAGTACTTTACACTTTTTTGGGGAATGATTGCTAAAAAATAGGTGCTTGCTCCAAAAAGTGTAAACTGGCAAATGAAGGATGCCCAAATTTGGTATCCAAAATGTAACTGCCGGAAAATATTTTATTTTACCATGAAGGACATGAAGCGCATGAAGAATATATACTGAGAAAGCAATCTTCATGTCCTTCATGCGCTTCATGGTTTAAATTAATAAAATCATGGGTGGATTTTTCAAACTCGTCTGTTACAATTGCCTGAATTTTTCCTCATCATTTAACTGTAAGAATGGAAATATAACATGGACGCCTATTCAAAAATTGTCAGAAAAGTACTTGACCAGGGCCAGGTTAAAGAAAATCGCACCGGCGTGAACACCATTGCCATTGCCGGGGCCATGTTTGAACATGACATGGCCGAAGGATTTCCATTGCTGACCACCAAATATGTGCCCTTTACCCTTGTGGCCCAGGAACTGGAATTTTTCATCAAAGGCATCACCGATAAAAACTGGCTGCGGGACAAAAATAATCACATCTGGGATGAATGGTGCTCACCGGCGAAGGTTGCCTACGGACATGATGATGAGACCAGGAAAAAAATGATGGACGAACGGGAGCTTGGTCCCATTTACGGGTGGCAATGGCGACATTTTGGCGGTGGATACCAGGCCTGGGACAAGGCAGCGGTGCCGTCCGGGGTGGATCAGCTTAAAAATCTGGTAGACACCCTGAAAACCAATCCCAATGACCGCCGGATGATTGTATCCGCCTGGAACCCCGTGGATATCGGTCAGATGGCCCTGCCCCCCTGCCACTACGGTTTTCAGGTCACCGTCATCAATGGGCGGCTTAATCTGCTGTGGAACCAGAGATCCGTGGATACAGCCCTGGGGCTGCCGTTTAACATTGCAAGCTATGGACTCCTGCTAACGCTTCTGGCGCTGGAATCAGGTTTTAAACCAGGCACGCTTGTGGGCTTTCTCGGGGACACCCATATTTATGAAAACCATGTGCAGGGACTGACGCAACAGCTTGAAAGAAAGCCCTTTTCACTGCCTGGTATAAAGACCTCCTCTTTCAGCTCTATTTTTGACTGGCAGTACAAGGACACAGGTTTAACCGGGTATCAGCATCACCCGGCTATTCGGTTTGAAATTGCTGTTTAGGAATGAACAACAAAACCTTGATATTTGTCATTTGCACTGATAAATATCAAGATTATGATCAAATATAAACATCGATTGATTGAAAACAGGTTGTCGGAACTGTTTGAATACTACCCGGTTGTGGCAGTCCTGGGAGCTCGACAGGTAGGGAAATCTACCCTTGTGGAAAATCTTTTTTCCGGAAAGATAAGTTCAACCGTATTCGATCCGGTCATGGATATTGGTAATGCCCGGCAGGATCCTGATTTTTTCCTTCAAAATATCACCCCCCCGGCTTTTTTTGATGAAGTCCAGTATGCACCCGAGCTTCTTAATTCCATTAAACGAAACGTAGATCAGGAAAAAAAGAACGGTATGTACCTCCTGAGTGGTTCCCAGAACCTGTCTGTTCTCAGGGATATCTCTGAATCCCTTGCAGGCCGGGTTGCTATTTTGAACCTCTGGCCCATGAGCTATGGTGAGGTAAATGAAAAACCCGGGGGCCGCTTTCTGGAACAATGGCTTTCAGAGCCTGAAAAGCAAGATTTCTCCGACACCGGTACGGGCCGCCCGGTATTTGATACGATATGGAAGGGAGGCTATCCCAGAATTTCAGAATTGCCCGACACGCTTATCCCGGGATATTGGCAGTCATACATGCAGACCTATATTGAACGGGATGTACGGAAGGTGGCAAATATCGGTTCATTACAAACCTTTGGCAGATTTATCGGACTGCTGGGTGCTTTAACCTCACAGGAAATCAACTACAATCAACTGGGCAGGGAGCTTGGGATTGCCAGGAATACTGCGCGTTCCTGGATAGAAACAGCAGAATCGACGTTCCAGTGGCTTTCTATTCCAGCCTTTTCCAGAAATCCGGTTAAGCGGATCAGTGGAAAAAATAAAGGCTATTTCACTGATACGGGCATGATTTGTAATCTGCAGAAAATTTCTTCACCGGACGTCATCGCATCCCATCCATTACAAGGGGCTTTGTTTGAAACGTTTGTGGTCATGGAAATCGTAAAACTCATTCAAAAACGGCCCATTCAACCCAATCTCTACCACTTCCGAAGTCATTCCGGCGCTGAAGTCGATCTAATCCTTGAACTGGACGGCAGACTTTATCCGGTTGAAATAAAATCAAAAAGCAATCCTGCCCGTAAAGATATCAGGGGATTTCAGGCGTTTAAAGATTGCTTTCCAAAAGAGAACATACAAAAATGTCTGGTCGTTTGCGCGGTACCGTCATTGCGGTATATCAAGGAGGATGTCCTGGCCGTGCCCTGGTGGTGTCTATGAAATAACCGTAGGGGCAGGCTCCTGTGCCTGCCCTGATAAAAACGTCCAATTCCATGACCACGAAAATAAAGATACCCTGGTCCGTGCCGAATTCCAAACAGGGCAACCACAGGGGGTTGCCCCTACAAACCCACCATTGCCATCAAAGGTCTTCAATGGCTTCCTGGAGTTCAGGCATGAAATCAAGGATATCTTCCACGATCCCCACATCCGCAACCTGGAAAATCGGTGCTTTGGGGTTTTTGTTCACGGCAACGATAAAGGGATTGCCCTTGATGCCGCCCATGTGCTGGAAGGAACCGGAAATCCCCATGGCCATGTAGATTTTGGGTTTGACGGTCTGGCCGGAGGTCCCTACCTGGCGGGATTTTTCAAGCCATTTGGCATCAACAATGGGACGGGAGCAGGCCACGACCCCACCCATGGCATCAGCCAGGTCCTGGGCCATTTCAATGTTGTCTTCATCTTCGATACCGCGGCCAATGGAAACCAGAACGTCGGATTTGGTGATATCAACATCGCCGACTTCCGCTTCAACCACTTCCAGGAAGGTTCTTTTGGCGGAAAGGTCACCGGCCTCACCGGATTTGTCAACCACGGTACCGGACGCACCTTCTTCATCAGCCGGCGCAAATGTGCCCGGACGGATGGTGATGACGGCGCCTGAAGCCGCATCACAGGTCACATGGGTCGATACAGCCCCGCCCAGTTCCTGACGGATAAGTTTCAAGGTCGCACCGTCCATGCCTTCAAAATCCACAACATCCGCCGCATAGGCGGAATCCAGTTTGATGGACAGGCCCGGGGCCAGGTCCATACCGAATGTGTCATGGGGCACCAGCACAATGGCATCGGCCGGAATGACATGGGTCAAGGCTTTTCTCACGATCTCGGCGTTGGGATAGGCCAGGGCCTCATTGTCGATTTTAATGACTTCGGAATAGGTTTTGGTCAGTGCGTCGGCCACATTGTCCAGATCAGCACCATGGCCGGTAACGACAGCCGTAAGCGATGCACCGGCATCAATCTTTTTTGCAGCATCCGGGTATTCGAGTGCCACATCGTCGGTTACCCCGTTTTTAAATGGCACATATGCAAAAATCCGTGTCATGATCAAAGACCTCCTTTGGCTTTCAGCTTTTCAATCAATTTTTCAATAATTTCATCGGTGTCGCCGTCAAGCATTTCAGCACCATCGCCCGGATCGGGGACAAAATAATCCACGCGTTTGGTCTTTGCACCGGCCTCGCCTACGCTGCCGGCATCCACACCAAGATCACCGGCACCCTTTACCGGAATCTCAACACCGGCCACCTTACGGATACCGCGGATACCGACATAACGGGGCTCGTTGATACCGGTCTGAATGGAAAGCACGCAGGGCAGTTCAATTTCATTCATTTCCTGGTTGCCGCCTTCGATTTCCCGGCCCACTTTAATTTTTCCCTCCCCGGGCTCAATCTTATTCACCAGAGAGGCATAAGGGTAGTCCAGCATGGCAGCCAGCATGCCGCCCACCTGACCTGCGCCTTCATCGGCCTGGGCGCCGGTAAGAATCAGGTCATAATTGCCTGTTTCAACTTCAGCTTTAAGGAGGGTTGCAATACCGCGACCGTCAGACCCTTCAAAGGCGTCATCGGAAAGCAGAACGCCGTTATTGGCGCCCATGGCCATTTCACGTCGGAGGACTTCTTCAGCCTCGTCATCACCCACCGTTACAACGGTTATGCTGCCGCCCAGGTTATCCACAATCCGGATGGCCTCTTCAACGGCATAGTTGTCCCACTCGTTCACGGAATAAACCAGATCATCACGATCCAGATCATTGCCTTCGGCATTAAGTTCAAATTCGTTCTCAGCAGTATCCGGAACGCGTTTGACGCACACCAAAATTTCCATTATTTTCTCCTTAAGCTTGTTTTTTATTATGCTAGATGATCCTCAATGAGTTGCGTAAAATCAAGGGCTTCCATCTCGCCTTCTTTGCCGGCCACCTTAATGGCATCCTGGATATTCACCAGACAGAACGGACAGGCCGTAACAATCACATTGGCCCCGGCGTCTGCAGCCATATTTACCCTGATAACGCCCATGCGGGTCTCTTCTTCGGGCTCATAAAAGAGCATCAGGCCGCCGCCGCCGCAGCAGAAGGAGCGGTCACGGCTTTTCTCCAGTTCCACCCGGGTCAGGCCGGCAATGGCATCCAGCGCCTGTCTCGGGGATTCATAAATAGTGTTGTGGCGGCCAAGATAACAGGGATCATGGTACACATAGACGTTATCCCGATTTTTGCACGGTGTCATGGTCAAGGCACCGGATTTAATCTTTTCCGCCACGATTTCACTGATGTGTTTGACAGGAGGCAGACCCGTGTAGTCGTTTTTCAACGCATTCAGGGCATGGGGATCGGCCGTGACAATCCGTTTGACACCGGATTCAAGAATGGCTTCGGTATTCTGTGCCTTGAGTTCCTGGTAAAGCATCTCTTCACCAAACCGGAGTACCTCGTTACCGCTGTCTTTTTCACCTTTGCCCAGGACGCCGAAGTCCATGCCGGCCTTTTCAAGGATAATGGCTGTCCGGCGGGCAATGTCCTGCATATTGTCGTCATAGGAGGTGATACTGTCTACAAAATAGAGGGTATCGGCAGTGTCTTTACCCAGATCCTTGACCGTATGGGTTTGGGCAAAGGTTTTTTCCTTGGCCCAGTCCGCACGTTTCTTTTCCATTTTGCCATAGGGATTGCCGCGTTTTTCAAGGGCTTTAAGGGGTTTTTGCAGCGACTGGGGCACCATGCCCTCATCCACCATGCCGCGACGCAGGTCAACCATCTTATCAATATATTCGATGCCCAGGGGGCATTCCTGTTCACACGCCCCGCAGGTGGTACAGGACCAGATTTCATCCTCGGTATAAATGTCTTCCACCAGCAGCTTGTCGGATGTATAAATCACACCGGACTTGATCGGATAATTCTTAAAAATAAGATCCCGGGCCTTGATACTGATGAACCGCGGGGACAACGGACGGCCTGCGGTATTGGCCGGACATTGATCGGAACAGCGGCCGCAGTCGGCACAGGAGTAGAAATCAAGCATGTGCTTCCAGGTAAAATCCTCAAGTCTTTTAACCCCAAAGGATTCCAGATCATCCAGTTGCTCATCGGAAACACCGTATTTAACCGGCTTGATATTGCCTTTTTTCACCCGCATGAAAAAGACGTTGAAAATAGAGGTGATGACGTGGAAATGCTTGCCCAGAGGCAGAAAGCACAGAAAAAAGAAAAAGGTCACATCATGCACATAATACATAATGATGTGCAGGCCCTGGAGGGTTGCGAAGGATGCAAACCCGAGCATTTTTGAAAAAAACCAGGCCAGGGAAAAAACCGCCGGAAAATGGGCGTCACCAAGGGCCTGATAGTTGTAGGCGACGGCAGACGCTTCAAACATGCTTTCTGAAATCATCAGGGTGGCGATGAGGCCCAGAACAAACACCGCTTCTGCCGTATGGTCATGGCCATATTTTTCAGGCACGGCATAGCGGGCCGGCCTGATGATGCCCCGGCGGTAGGCGGCGATGATGCAGGCCGCAAGAACGGCGGTGGCGGCATAATCTTTCATGACATTATATACAGTGCCAAGAGTGCCGTCCAGCCCGGGAAAGATAAAGCCGTCATCCAGACCGATAATAACAAGGCTGGTGGAACGGATGGAAAGGATTAAAAAGCCGGCAAATATAATGATGTGCAGCACACCGGCCCGCATGTATCTGGGCTGGCGGATCTGTCCGAACCAGACAACGATCAGATTTTTAATCCGTTCCGGAATATTGTCAAAACGATAATCTGGATTGGCCCGGACCAAAGGCGCGATTCTGCGTGCAATGATATAGGTAAATAACCCGACACCGATGACCGGCAGAAGAAATGAAAAAATCACTGTTGGAAAAAAACCGAACAACAGATAGTCTGCCGGAGTAATGATCATAGACATACTTAGCTTACCTCCTAAAAAATAATAAAACCGTGCAAACTAACAATAGATTCATGCAAATGTCAAGCCTTGTAATATTTTCCCAAACAGGCGCTATTATGTTAACATATCTGATACTTACAACATATTAAAATATATGCATTTTAGCCTTGGAAAACCATAAACATTCATTCATTTCTTTTAATGAACTTGATTTTAGGTTATTTTAATGTAAAAAGTTTATGATACCTAGTCATTCTTAATCACATACGGGAGAATTTTATCATGACGCATTCACAATCCAACGAATATCGCAAACTGCTTGATTACGGCAGACCCCCCAATGTAAAAAAATGTTTTCCCAACTCACAGGCATTGATTGTCAGCGGGAAATATATTGACCGCGCCCTGCTGGCCAAAGGCGGCTGCATGACCATTGCGGCAAACGGCAGAAACGCCTTTGTCATCAAAGGCACCCTGGCCGCGGCCCAGCGGGCCAATGCTGCCGTTATCATTGAAATTGCACGCTCCGAGGGCGGCACCGGGGCCTATTGCGCCACCAACTACTGGAACATCGCAAGGCAGACCGATGCCTATATGAATGAAATGGGAATAACGATTCCCGTGGCCATACATGCAGACCATTTCGGCATTAAAAAACCCGAAGATGTTGAACCGGCCAAAACCGAAATCCGGTCTATATTTGATGCCGGCATTACCTCTATTGCCATTGACGCATCCCACATGCCGGATGACCAGAATCTTTTGGCCAATATTGAATTAAATCCATATGTACCTGAGTGGGCCGGCCTTGAAACCGAAGTGGGTGAGATAAAAGGGAAACTGGGTCTTTCAACGCCTGAAGAAGCGCTGTTTCTTATCCAGGGACTCAATGCCCACAGCATTTTTCCCGACTGGATCGCCCTGAACAACGGCACCACCCACGGTATTGAACAAAGCGATGCAGGCATCAATGTCGATTTGACCGCACAGATACATGAGGCCCTGGCCCCTTACGGCATTTCCGGCGCCCAGCACGGTACATCGGGAAACAGTTCCGATCGGCTGCGTCAGATTGCGATGAAAACAAAAACCACAAAAGCCAATGTTGCCACGGCCCTTCAGATGATCTCCTGGGGAGTGAAGGTTAATGACTATGGCAATGCCATCATGGATGAGTCGGGCAGCTTTATCAAAGAGCGCGGCAAAGGGGTCTCCCGGGGCACCTGGGAAAAGATGTGCGCGTTTGCCGCAGCCAATGAGTGGCAAAAAGGAAACTTTAAAAAACTGAACCTGCCTTTTGAAAATACCCTGACAGCCCAGGATGCGCCGATTCGGGAACGAATGATCAAAGACGTTGAAAATTTTGTATTTACGCTGCTCACCGACGTGTTCAACGCGACAGGTACAGCAGATCTGGTAAAACAACAAATTTTTGAAACCCAGTCACATATGCCCGGCCCCAAAGCCGAAAAAATTGAACAAAAAGAGGAATGGACCCGGGAAAAAATTATTGAGAAGGCCTCCCGGATTACTGCAGATAAAGGCCCCCAGGGAAATTTTGAGGATTAACGTTTTTTTTCTAAAGTTTTAATTTTATCAAGCCGATAGTGGGGTTAAGGAGAAAATTAAAATGCAGATACCTTCATACCAAATACAAAATGTGTTGAAAGTTTATTCAAGGCAATTCAGCCAGGGTAAACTGCTGGATAAGAATAAATTCAGCGACGCCAACAAGGTTTCTGCGGACAGTGTCAGCATCTCATCGGAAGGCAAGCGACAAGCTATTATAGATAAGGTTGCAAGCAACATTGTTGATAAAATTATCAACGAAGGCCCCAATGAAGAAAAAGATACGACCCGGATCACCGATCAAATTCAAAAAGAGCTGGGAAAAAAGATTGATTTCACCAAAGGGAAAAATCAATTCACGTATACCTCGGTTGATGAAAACAATAACAAGGTTGTCCAGAATTTATCCGTTGAAGATTCCAAATTTATCGTAGAACGGATGACGGAACTGGCCCGCCAGGTGGCTGACTCCAATATGGAATCCCAGGAGGGTGTTTAAAATGAAAATTAATTCCACACAGCAGTATATCAATCAAAGTTACGCTGCTAATAATGCCGGCACCACCGCCAAGACGTCGGCGAATCAGGCCCAAAAAACAGAAGAACCCCTTTCTGACAGCATTAATCTATCCGCCACCACCAGGGATCTTCAGAAAATTTCTGCCGCGTCTGCCGAAGCCCCCGAGGGCAGAGCCCGGAAAGTTGAAAACCTCAAACAACAGGTTCAGTCCGATCAGTACACCGTGAATGCCGAGCAAATAGCGGAAAAAATGATCGGTTCAATTATGGACCAAGTGACTTGACCAACCGGCATTTTTTTCCCCCCGACCTGATGTATTGATCTATTCAGGTCGGGGGGATTTTTTATGTTTATTAAGATAACATTTTGATTTTAAAAATAAAAAAACCCGTCAGCCATTAAAAGTTCGCGAACATTGGGCACACTTGTTGCTTTATTCTTCCTTAATTAAAAAAAGGAGGAGAATATGACCAATATTAACAACATCCAAAGCATCAGCCAAATATTAGACAGTCAGTCAACTAAAAAATCCAAGAGCAGTGGCCCGGCCCAGGGATTTGAATCATTGCTCAATTCCGTGCTGGAAAAAACACAGGAATCTGAACAAGGCATACAGGCCACTGAATTGGGTGAAATTCCTGCAATGGATTTTGACATTCAAACCGTATCGTCCATTGTTACGGATAAAACCGACAAACTGCTGACCAGTCTGGAAAGCTATGCATACAAACTTGATGATGGCAATATCACTTTAAAGGAGATTGAGCCCATGCTTGAAGAACTGAATGCAGACGCCGCATCTTTATTGGAAGAAACGTTGTCACTTGGTGAAGATGACCAAAGTCTCATAGATATTGCCAGGAGTACAGCGGTTACGGCGAAAACCGAATATCTGAAATTCCAGCGGGGTGACTACCTGTAGGCAAGAGACTGGAAACTTGAGACAAGAGACAAGAGACAAGAATGCTCTAGTGTTACGCTTATGCGTGTCAGGGCTTTTTTTGTGTACATGCCTGTTTGGCTGTCTGCCAATGTTTCTCTTTTTCTTCGGGGGGCATCTGCTTTAAATCAAGGCCTTGTTTGGCAATGTCGGCTTCCATCATTCTGAATCGTTCCTCAAATTTTGACGTGGACCTATAGAGTGCTGTTTCCGGATGAAATCCTGCAAATCTTGCGACATTCACAAGGGAAAAAAGGATATCACCAAATTCAAGCATGGCATCATCCTCGTCCATGGAGAGCGCAGCCTCAAATTCATGTATTTCCGAAACGGCCGTATCCAGCACCTGACCCAGATTTTCCCATTCAAAGCCGGCTTTAACTGCAGATTTAGACACTTTCAAAGCCCTTAGCAGGCCCGGCATCCCATCGGGTACATTATCAAGGGCAGAGCGTCTCTGAGATGTGCCGGCATCGCGCTTTTCCCCCGCCTTAATCGCATCCCATTGTTTATTTAACTCATCTTCCGATGAAATCCGGCTGTTACCGTAAACATGGGGGTGACGACGAATCATTTTTTCAGCCACCGTCTTAATCACCCGGTCAAAGGAGAATCTGCCGGCATCGGCATAAATTTCCATAATAAAAAGGACCTGGAAGAGAACGTCGCCAAGCTCTTCTACAATATTATCCTCATCATCTTTAACAATGGCGTCTTCCAGTTCATATAACTCTTCGGCCAGACACTTCCACATGGTGGTCGGGGTTTGTTTCCGGTCCCAGGCACATCCGTTCGGTCCCCTAAGTCTTTGGATGATCTCAAGCAGGGGAATTATTGTTTCCACGTTTTTTTTAATCCTTCCAATTGTTTACTGAAATCCATTTTAATATTCTGAGAAATGAACAGGGTCAGGGCATCCGCAACCTGGGCAAGGTAGGGTGCCGTGCGGGATGCTGCAATATGATGATTGCCGTTGGGTACAAAACTTGTGATCGTTATAAAAAGGACCGTTGCGATAAGTACGCCTTTGGCAGCCCCGAAAATGACACCGAATGCGCTGTTCACCCAGCCTAAAAATACAATGTTCAGCAATTTGTGAATCAGGGTGGCCACAATTCCCACAGCAATAAGAATCAGACAGAACAATAGAAAAAAACAGACAAGCTTTTGAAGCTGGGGGGATGAGATCCATGAATCAATATAAGGAATCAAATGCGGATAATAGGTATTGGCCCCATAAAAACCGGCCACAACCCCCACGATACCGGAAATTTCCCGGATCAGGCCTTTAAAGCCCCCCCGAACAAGGCAAAAACCCACAATGATCAATACGCAAAGGTCAAAAAAGTTCATCACTTCTCCAAAAAGCCCCCCATCCTTATAGGTCGGGGAGCAAATTTAAATGTAAACAGATAACAATAGGCTACGCTGCCAGTCAAGATTTTTATTGACCTTTAAATCAATAAAATGCACCCTATAGCCTATGAAAAATCTTGAATTTCAGAACATGACCCTTGCCCAGAAACTCTTTGGGACACACAATGCCAACCTGGAAAAAATTGCCCGGGCCTTTGATGTTAAAATAAACTCAAGGGGGGGGGCAATTTCAGTCGCGGGTTCAGAAAAAAAAACAGACAAAGCCATTGATCTGATCAGCCAGCTTTATGACCTCATGGAAGAAAAAATACGGCTGACACCGGCCATTCTGGATGCAGCCGTCAATGCGGTTCAACAGGGCGGGACCCCCCCCTTGAAAAAAATTTTTACCACGACAATCATGGTAACGGCCAAGAACAAACCCATCACCCCCCGAACCCCGACCCAGCTGGCATACACCGAAGCCATAAAATCCAATGACATCCTTTTCGGCATTGGTCCGGCCGGTACCGGCAAAACCTACCTTGCCATGGCCATGGCCGTTGCCGCCTTCACAAAAGGAGAGGTCGAAAAAATCATTCTCACCCGTCCTGCTGTGGAAGCAGGCGAGGCATTGGGGTTTCTTCCCGGCGACCTGGCTGAAAAAATAAATCCATATTTGCGGCCTCTGTATGATGCCCTTTATGATATGCTTGATTTTGAGAAAGCCAGGGCCTATATTGAGCAGGAAACGATTGAGATTGCACCCATTGCATTTATGAGGGGCAGAACCCTGAACAATGCATTTATCATCCTGGACGAGGCCCAGAACACCACCTCCCAGCAGATGAAAATGTTTTTGACCCGGATTGGATATGGTTCAAAAGCCATTATTACAGGGGATATTACCCAGACAGACCTGCCCGGCGGAAAAAAATCAGGGCTGGTCGAAGCCAGAAAGCTGCTTGCCCGGATAAAGGGGATCTCATTTATAGAATTCTCAAAGGAAGATGTTGTCAGGCACCGGCTGGTGTCCGACATTATAAATGCTTATGAAAAAAGCAAATAAGCAGGGGTGGGTTAAGCAGGCCGGGCAAGTCCTCTCATCCACCCCTTATCTGCCGCTGGTACTGTTTCTCCTGGTGGTGGGCCTGTTTGCCCTGGCCCAGACCTTTGACCACAGCACTGAATCATATGTATATAAAACAGGCGATGTGGCAGGCAGAGACATCAAAGCGCCCAAAGATTTTTTTATAGAAGACAAAGCCACCAACCTGGCCAAAATGGATTATGCCAAGACATCAATCAGAGCTGTATATGATTTTGATGCCGATCTGTTAAAAAATATAACCGCCGACATTACATCGGCCATGCATTTTGGACGACAGATGTTTCAGCCCCGGGACAATGCCCAGGGCCTTGCCTCACCTGAATCTTCAGCGCCCTCTTTTTCCATGGCCCTGACATTCAAACCCGAATTTGAAAAAAAGCTGGGCATAGAAATTTCCAAAGGGGCATTCCAGATCCTGTTCAATGAAGAATTTTCGGAAAAGATTACAGGACACCTGACTGCCATTATCAACACCATTCTGACCAACGGGGTCGTAAGCAACAAAGAAATCCTTCTGGCTGAAGAAGAAAAAGGCATTACCCTGAGAACAATTCAGTCCAATAAAGAACGGGTTATTACCAACCTCAAGGTGTTTTACGGACCAGACCAGGCCAAGACCATGGTAAGGGTTGTCGGGCAACCCATCCTGAAAAGCGTCAACTACAGTCTGACCAACCTGATTGTGGATATCTGCCAGCGGCTTTTGCGGCCCAATATCACGCTGAATAAAAACGAAACGGAAAAACGTATCCGGGAAGCCCAGGCACGCATTAAACCCACCCTTTACCAGATCAAGGCCGGCGAAATGATCATTCGGGAAGGAGAACGGGTTGATGAACTCAAGTTAGTCAAACTTAATGCCTTAAGCGAACAGGTTGAAGACAAAGATGTTATTATGACCATTATCGGCATCTGCATGTTCACCACCCTGTTGCTGATTGTGGTGTATTTCCTTTACCTCAAAGATCATCCAAAGCTTGGCCGGGACATGAACAAACACATGACCTTTCTGACCCTGGGCCTTTTGCTTTATATCGGATTTACCGAACTTGCCGTATACATTGCCCAGACCTCAAATCCGGAAATAGCCGGCAAAATAGCTTCAAGCGCCATATATATGGTGGTACCTGTGCCGGGGGCAGCCATGATCACCTGCATTTTTTTGGGGTTTGACATTGCCCTCTATTTTTCTTTGGTACTCTGCAGTTTATGTACCATATCCTTTGGCTGCGAGTTCCAGGTCTTTTTATTCTTTTTTCTGTCCAGTATCACAGCAGCTTATTGGATCAAAGAACGCAATGAACGTCACCATTTCATTGTTGCCGGATTCAAGCTGGCGTTGTTCAATGCATGCCTTGCCATTGCCCTGGGGTTTTTCATGCCCTCCCAGGTACTCCCCTGGGGAATCTTGCTTAAACAGGTGACCATGGCCGTGGGCGGCGGTGTATTTGCGGCCATTCTTACAGTGGGATTCACACCGTTGATCGAAGTCCTGTTCAATTACACCACAGCGGCAAAACTGCTGGAATTTTCAAATCTGGACCAGCCCCTGATTAAAAAATTAATGATCGAGGCCCCGGGCACCTACAACCACAGTGTCATCGTGGCAACCCTTGCGGAAGCAGCCGCATCCGCCATCCATGCAGACAGTCTCAAGGCCAAGGTCATGGCATATTACCACGACATCGGCAAACTGGACAAAACCATGTATTTTATTGAAAATCAGTCTGACGGGCGGAACCGCCATGATAAACTCTCCCCGTCCATGTCCGCATTGATTCTGATCGGCCATGTTAAAAAAGGCGTGGAAATGGCCAAAAAATACAAACTGGGCAATGAAATTGTGGAAGGCATCAGCCAGCACCACGGCACATCCCTGATAAAATATTTTTATAACAAAAGCCGGAAAGCCGGAAATGAAAAGATTAATGAAGATGATTTCAGATACCCGGGTCCCAAGCCCCAGACAAGGGAGGCGGGTATTGTCATGCTCGCGGATGTCGCAGAAGCGGCAACCCGGGCCCTTGAGCGCCCTACCCCATCCAGAATCAAGGGCCGTGTAAAAGAGTTGATCAATGACATATTTGCCGACGGCCAGCTCGAAGAGTGCGAAATGACCCTGAAAGATCTACATCAGATCGCCAAAAGTTTTAATACGATTTTAACCTCTATTTATCACAACCGCATTGAATACACAGATAAGCCCCAGGATAAGAAGCTGGACAAAAAAAATGGAAAACCGAAAGATACTGATAGACAACCGCCAAAAGGAGAGGCTGCCAACAGCGCCCTTGTACAAAAAGATCGAACAGATCTTAAACGCCTTGGGCTGCGATAACCACGAAATCTCCATTGTGATCACGGATGATGCCCAAGTCAGGGATCTGAACCGGACATACCGGGGCAAAGACAAGCCGACCAATGTGCTCTCATTTCCCATGCAGGAAGGAGAATTTTCAGATATTACCCCGGGACTTCTCGGGGATGTGGTGATCTCCCTTGATACAGCACGGGCCGAGGCCATGGCCGCAGGAATTTCCACGAATGAACGGATGTCTCAATTATTGATACACGGTATTCTTCATCTGATTGGGTTTGACCATGAATTGGGGGAGAATCAGGCCCGGGAAATGGAAGAAAAAAGCCTGGCACTTCTCAGGCGCATAGAAAAAAATATTGATCTGACCGCATTCTAAATAGAGCGAAAGGATATAAAAATGGCTGAATTAGCAGTAAATGTAGACCATGTAGCAACCCTGCGCCAGGCAAGAGGCGCCAAATACCCGGAACCGGTTCACGCCGCCCTGGCCGCTGAAACCGCCGGGGCAGATGCCATTGTGGTACATCTGCGGGAAGACCGCCGCCACATCCAGGAACGCGATGTCCGGCTGATTTCCCAGACAATAAAAACCAGATTAATACTTGAAATGGCAGCCACCAGTGAAATGCTGGGCATTGCCCTGGACATCAAACCTGAAACCGTCACCCTGGTACCTGAAAAAAGAGAGGAAATTACCACCGAAGGCGGACTTGATGTGATTGTCCACATGGAACACATCCGCCAGGCCGTTCTCACCTTGAAAAATGCCGGAATAAAGGTTTGTATTTTCATCGACCCCGACCTGGATCAGATCAAAATGGCCCACAGAATTGATGCCGACGCCATTGAAATACATACCGGCGCATTCTGCGATGCCACAACGGCGTATGACCGGGAACGGGAATATACACGGATTGTGGATGCGGCCAAAATCGGTGTCCGCCTGAACCTGGGCGTTCATGCCGGACACGGAATCTGCTACCATTCAATCAAGGCGTTTAAGGGACTGCCCGAGATTACTGAATACAGCATTGGACATGCCATTATCTCAAAGGCTGTCATAACAGGCATGGACACAGCCGTCAGGGACATGGCGCAATTAATTCAACGTCTTTAACTTACATTTATTCCAGGAATCTGATATAGGTATTCTTTTTAACAGGATCTATTACTCATGAAACAGGAAACGCTTCTAATTATAGACGATGAGAGTGCCATCAGAGAGAGTCTGGGCATTCTATTCGAGGATCAAGGATACCGGGTTTTTACGGCAAAGAACGGGCATGCGGGGCTGGATCTGTTTTTCCGGGAAAACGTGGACGTGATCATCACGGATCTGCGAATGCCGATCATGGATGGCCTTGAGGTCATGCGTACCATCCATAAATTTGAGCCCGATCTGCCCATGATTGTCATTTCAGGTGCCGGTGAAAAACAGGATGTCATCCAGGCCCTGAAGATGGGTGCCAAGGACTATATTTCCAAACCCATCATTGACCTGGACATCATTATTCATCTGGTAAACAAGGTCTTTGAAAACCGGCGACTGGCTCACGAAAACCAGGTATACAGAAAACAATTGGAAAAAAGCGAACGACAGTACAGGACCATTACCGAACAAATTGCAGAAGGGGTATTCACGGTAGATGCCCAGGAGAACATCACCTTTGTCAATCCGGCATTCTGCAAAATGATGGGCTATGCGGCAGACAAACTGATATCCATGAACCTTGAACAAATCTCGACCCCGGACAGCTTTTTGACAATACTTGAACAGACCCGGATTCGAAAAAAAGGCGAAACCAGCCGGTATGAAATTCAACTGGTGCATGCAAACGGACACCCCATACATGTGGAACTAACCTGCAGCCCCCTCAATCAGAGTAAGGAGCAGACTTACACCGGTGCCATTGTCATGGCCAGGGACATATCCCGCCGCATTGAACTGCAACGCCAATACGAACAATTCATCAAATGTTCCCAGGACATGCCCGAAAATGCCATTGCCATCTGCGCCAACTGTAAAAAAATCAGAGATGAGGACAATATGTGGCACAGTATCGAAAAAGCCTTTGATCACTTGCTGTTTTCCCACGGCATCTGCCCGGATTGCTGCAAAAAACTTTACCCGGACCTCGATTTGGAAGAGATAGAAAATGACCCGGACGAAAGTTCAGCTTAGAAGCCCTGCCGACATTGCGACCAGGCTCACCCCGCATTCATTATTAGAGCCTAAAGATAAAAATTTATTTTTCATGACCGCCGGGCTGTTCTCCATCAAAAACCCCTGCCCTGCCCAGTCCAGAAGGTCTTCGTCATTATAATCATTCCCCACGGCAGTCACCATTCCCCGGCCGACCCCCAGGTGCCGGGCCAGCCATTGGGATGATGCACTCTTGCTTACCCCAAGCGGAAACACCTCAATCCACGAAGATTTATGGTCCAGGGGGGAGGTGGCCTGAATTACGCTGAAGCCGAACAGTTCACGGCGCAGCGCATTTAGCTGCTCACGGGGAAATCTGCCGGGCACAACGGCCAGGACGCCGGTGGACTGGTCATAAATCGTACCGGCCGTTTCAAGGGGACGACCAAAATCCGGATACATTGCTATTCGCCGCTCAAAATCCGAATTGCGGCCGGAAGTAAATTTAAACAAAAAAGATGAGGTATCGGGGATGGCCTTGTGGATCATGTAATCAAAGCCAAGACGATCAAAACATGCTGCAATTGCCAAGACCCCGTCTTTAGGAATGGAACAGGAACGGATCAAATGATCCCCGGGCCAGGCCATGATACCGGCACCGGTGGAAAAAATCAGATAATCCAGGGGCAGATCTTCCGGGCCAAGCCCCATATGCGTAAGGGCGCGCCTGAAGGAATAAAGGCTGCGCCCTGTGGCAATGACCGTGGTGACACCGGCAGACCGCAACCCGGCCAGGGTCTCCAGATCCCGGCCACGGATACGCCGGTGATCCGTAAGCAGGGTGCCGTCAAAATCGGTGATAAACATTGTTGACATGTTTAATAATGCACAGGCCCCCTATTTCTTTTTCTCCAGCGCTGCCCGCAAAATGCTTTCCATGGACCCAAAAGAAGAGCCACCCTTGGTACTTTTTGCAAACTGCTTCCAATTGCCCGAGGATTTCTGATCCGGGGGCGTCAGGGTCATACGCCGGTTATCCTCATCCACCTCCTGAACCAGGACCTGCAGGCCATCCCCGGGTTTCAGGGACTCAATTTTCCCTGCATTTGCAGACTGCCGCAGGTTTGACATGGGCATCAGACCTGTAATACCGGGTTCCAGACGGATAAACAGTCCAAAGCCTTCCTTTTTCTCCAGGGTCCCGTCCACGACACTGCCCACAGGATATTTGGCCGAAACTCCGGTCCAGGGATCGCCGGCCGCATCTTTCATACTCAGTGAGATCCGCTTACTGTCCATGTCAATGGCCTTGATCATCACCTGAATGGTCTCACCGACACTGACTTCGTCCTCGGGGCGCAGCACCCTTTTTACATGGCTCATTTCAGATATATGGACCAGACCGTCAATACCCGGGGCGATCTCCACAAAAGCCCCGAAAGAGGTCAGGCGCACCACTTTACCGCTGACCTGGTCTCCGGTACTGAACGTGGTGCCGATGTTATCCCAGGGGTTGCCCGAGGTCTGTTTAACGGACAGGGAAATTTTGGGGGAATCGGACAGGGGTTTTTCAATTTTTAACACCTTGACAGGCAGAATATCATCCACCCGTACCACCTCTTCAGGCTTTTCCACCCGGGACCAGCTCAATTCGGAAATATGGGCCATGCCTTCCACGCCGGGCGCAAGTTCAATAAACGCGCCATAGGACATCAATTTGGTTACCTTACCTTGAACCGTATCCCCTTCGGCCAGCTCTTTCATAAACGCGGTACGTGCTTCCCTGATCTGTTCGTTGAGAAGTTCCCTGCGGGAGACAACAATATTCCTGCCCTTTTCCTCATACCGGGTAATCAGGAAATGGTGGGTCTGCCCCTCGTAATCCTCAGGGGTTTCCACATATTTGACATCAATCTGGCTCACCGGGCAAAACGCTCTTTTGCCCAGGACCTCCACGGAAAAACCACCTTTAATAACGCCGGTCACCCGGCCTTCAACAGGGGTTCGCCCGTGATAGGCATCCTCAATCATGGCAGCCATCCCGGCCCCGGAAACGGCCTTGGACAGAATCACTTCACTTTCGCTCAAGGAAACCACATAGAGTTTAAGGATATCACCCACGGAATACTGAAATTCACCATTTTCATCCAGCAGCTCGGACTTATCCACCACACCATCAGACTTTGTTCCCGTGTCCAGGTAAATTGAATTTTCTCCAATGGCAATGATCTGTCCTTCCACCATATCCCCGGGTTTAAATTCCCGGCCGATTTTTGAATCATAGGCATCAAGCATCTGCTCAAAGCTTATCTCACTGGTGCCCTGGTCAGTGTTCTGCATATTGTCGTCCTCAAACCTGTCGTTCATTTTGTTCTCCCGGCCCTCAGTTTTTTAAATCTGACGGGTCCGTTGTTAATTGGGTTTTCGTCAAAAATTTGAATCATAATACAATTATTAAATTTTGTCGAAACAAAACAATATCTAATCAGCAATATTTGCCTTTCAGGGCTGATGGATATTTCAACGTATTTGAGAAGCAGCGGAACAGCATCGAGTTCTTTGGGTTCCGGCACCAAGGCATCCAATTGCGCGCGCAACTCACTTAATTCAGTATATACATCCGGGATATTGTCGCCGTCCTGGACCGCCTCGATTTTTTTCTTCAGTTCCGCCCTTCCTGGACGAGCGGATGAAAGGATTTGCTCGCGGGCTTCTGCGAGAAATGCCTTTGGATTGCAGTGGAGATAAGTCGTACGCGATACTGTTCCCATCCGCAGTTCCAATACATCGCCGAACTGAATCTTTGCCTTGAGCCAAGCCCCGTCGTCACCGAGCGCTTCCGAGTATGTGAGGCGGGCTGTTTTCCTGATGGGGCCTTTCTTCTTTATCGTCCGCAGGACAAGGAACTCGGTTGGCACTTCGGGACGCTCCTCCATGTCCTCATCCATCAAGGGCCAATTGACCCGGTGCAGGATCATGTCGTACTGACCGGGCGGGATCTTGATTTCACAACCCGGATCGGTGGGTGCGTCAGGACTGAACGCAAGACTGTTCAGCGTCTCAATACGCAGCCGTCCAGATGGAACGTTAAGATAGGCATACTGGGGTTCGAGCCATTGTACCTTTTGCTTCTGTCCCGAATTGAGGACTTTTTCCACGAGGACATCCACCACCACTGCATCGTCTCCGCCAAGCTCCCATGCAACAGCCAATCCACGGTCGGTCAGTCGTTCAAGCCAGCATTCCGCATCCACACCGACGACTTCTCCGATCATTGCTTCATACCCGCCAAGTTCACGGATTGAATCAAGATTCTCCGCATCGTAAACAAAACACCAATGCCCGTCATTGTAAGGTTCACAGCGCATTGCGTGGGGATTTAGAAGTTTTTTCTGTTGCCTGACCATGCCCATATTTCCTTTTTTTTAAGAGTCGCAGCGTCAGCCTTTTCTAGAACACCGGTCATCAATAACCCGAGTACGCCTTGGCATCGCAGATACGAAAAAAACCATCTTCCTCAATGATGCTCAAGCTGACTTTATACTCATGGATAAACATACCATTCGGCGTGCGCACACTGATGATCTGGAACCGGGATAATCCTCTTTGTTCATTGCGGTGAATGCCCTTGGGCAGCTTCATATGGGCTGAGGCAGTAACATTGGCGACATCACCATTGAACACGCTTATCACTTCGATGTGGTCGAAGTAATCAAATGGCCCAAACTCCCTTTCCAGATTTGCGATCCGTGTCAACAAGGTTTCGAGGGTCTGGCCTTTGGCGGCCCGGAGCGAAAAAAGTCCGGCAATGCGTTCATACTGTCCCGTCACCAGGTGGAACGCAAACTGGTGAGTGAAGGCCCGGATACGCTCAGCCAGCTCTGGAGCATCCTGCTGGTCGCCCGTGATACGCAATTGCTCCCGACGCTGCATGGTTGCCCAGACGTAATTGGGGGCAATTTCATTGACGTTGTCAGGATCGATCAAATCGCTGAACCCGCTCGCAACATTGGTTTCAAAACCTGCAATACTATTAAATCTGAGCGTGTAGTCTTCGGGAGAGTCGAATATGGCATTGTCGATCCAAACTTCATCCCCTTTTTTATTAAGCACACTAAAGCTATTTTCGATGCTCAACCCGTTTAAAACCACGGTGACATTATCACGATTAAATTTTCCCCGTTTATCCGCGAATATTGAGAGTGCTTCCCCAAAAGGCAGCGTTTTCTTTTCGGTTAATAACATCATGAATTTTTTTGATTCTTTAGGTGTAGTCGGCATAAGTATCTCTTCTATCGATATGCATCGATATCCTTGAAATTGTCTATCTGGTACAAAGAAAATATGGGCTTGGTCATAACATCGGCCACAGCGTAGGTTGGGTTGAACGAAGTGAAACCCAACAACTTATCGGCGTTGGGTTTCGTTCCTCAACCCAACCTACCGGAAATTCGTATGGCCTGATATATGATCAAGGCCGAAAATATCATAACAGCTTTTTTGCGGCATGCATAATTTCTTGCTTACATTCACGAATTAAATCGTCATGCCTTTCCCCGCCATTTTCAGCGTTCCATATAATATCCTCAATTGCACTGGCGTTGGACTTAAATGCCCAAAGGGAATCCGGGCATTTTGGCGCTATGCAATCAATAATTTCTTTCCATATTTTCATTGCACCCATGTGTTCTGAAAGCTCCTGCGATACGATTTTGCGCGCAATTTCTTTTGCAAGCAAATGGGCTTCGTCTATCTTTATCGTTTTCATATCAGAAATATTTTATTGCCTTAAACCAGTTTTTCACGTCAAAACCTTGATTTGACGAATTCGGATAAATAAGGGATGCCAAAATCGAGTATTTTTTTTATTGCGTCTTCCACACAAGGAATAACCCTTTCCTCAGCCACCATTTTAGATATTGGCGCCAAATTGGCCGTCATTTGCTCGATTGTAAGCGATGGTTCAAACGCTTTTACTACCCACCATACATCCTTTTCTGTCCAAAGTTGGGGGAGCCTGGCAAGGTATTCCGCCTGACTGAATTCTGCTCTGTCAGGTGACAGCGGTATAGGAGAAGGGATGACCGTCAGTTCAGGATATCGCCCCAAGGTCGACCACCCGATCAAAACAGTAAACTCATCGTAATCCTTGGGACTGGGACTCAAGACGATCCAACACTTTAGTGAGTCTGAAATTACCTGGCAGAAAGCTCTCTGTCCGGGCCATACAAAAACTGACTTTACTTTTTCCGCTTTGAATTCCGGCCGTCTCTCTTCCATCTTCTTTGTGAAATAATGCCTGAGAGCTTTACCATACTCCTTGCGCATTCAAGTCTCCATTGAATTTGCCTTGATAAAGGCCTTATTCATATTTAATGATCTCACCTAAGGGGAATTTTGACCATTTAACAAAATCTTCATCCGAACATGCTACAGCCCTTTTTTCGTCAACATTGCGGATATGCCATGCATAGTTTAAATGATGGTATGCGTGTTCAAGCGCAATTTGGAACTCTGCTTCCGAATATTCCGGATTTGATGCCAAATCAGAAAGGAGGCTATCCAACTCTAACTTGGCTTCTTCGATATTTGAGGCGATCAGCTCTTTGTTCTTCATATTGTGTTATCATCCTGAAATTATCGGGTAGACCTTCATAAGCGCGATAGGTCTCCCAATCTCGTGAGGCGCCTCTCACTGAATCCTCAGGATCCTCACCCGTGTTTATGAGGCGCAAAGCTTTTTCGGCGATCTGCAATGTGGTATTACCTCCTCCACCATCCAGTTCATTCGGACCCTCAAAACATATCTGAACCATCGGCAGGTTATCTGGTATATAAATCCACATCCTCTTTTTCCCGTACTTCACCATCAACCAGGCCCTAGCGCCTGCATCGACGCCCTCCGATGAATTGGCTGGCGGCAATTCAGTCAGCCGTCGAAGTACCTTCAGTGCCTCATCCAAGGTGGTATCTCGAGGATTGTTCCATGGAATTGAATCATTTAACTGCCTCTTGCCGTTTCGAAAAACTGCATCAAAACCGATCTTCATCTTTGGTAACTGCTCCAATCTCAGCGATTGTCATTGGGCGAAGCACTCCACGCGCTATGTTGAATTCATTAATCAGCGCTTCGATTTCGCGAAGTACAAACAACAGGTTTTCTGTATCGAACACCCGCAACATTTCCTTTGGAATTGCTTTTATCCTTTCGCAGTGAGTCGTGTGAAGGAAGTCTGGTGAGCTATCGGGAAAATATTGGACATTAAAATTCCGCGGACTTTTGAGCCTCTGTAACTGGCTTGAGGTTACCCAAATCGTCGTTTCATCCCGCGAAATGAATGATAATCCAGATTCATCATATTCTTGGCCATTGGCCCAGGCTTTTGCGTATACGATGATGGCATACTCTGTTGGATCGTTGCCCAAAAATGCCAGAGAACAGCAACGACCTTCGCCGAGGATCGGCAATCGCTGCGCTACTATGGGGGAAAAACCGAGATGAGCAAGGTTTCTAATCGTGCTGTGGAACATCTCATGCAATTCAGATATGTCATCAGTGGAACAGCGTATTGCATCATTGATCGCTATCCCAAACTGATGTGGACTATCAAGTCTCAATATCTTCAAAAGGAATGCGCCAAGTTTGCCCCGAATGGTTGGCGGGCTCATTCTCAACAATTCCCTCAACGTCGCATTCCGGGCTTCGGTTACGTAGTAGACGGGATTAGACTCCCCGTTGGGTAATATATCTTGTGTTGTTTCCATTGTCCCTATTACCATTGTCCAACGCTGCTACTCAGCCGCGCGGCTTTTTGCGTCGGCTGCAGTAGCCTTGTTAGATGATAAATTTATAGCAGCATATGGTAAATAATAGTAGTCGAATCAGCTTCTCGACTCATGCTAATTGCCATCTTTCTATTGCCACTGGAAACGATAAGCATGTTGTCAGAACTGCTGATTATCTCCCATCCCTCGAAACTGTTTTCCGCATGATAAAAAGATTTTATGTCTTCCGGTTTTGATTTATTTTTGTAAACCCAAGTTGAAGGTCCCGTGGCCAATCCAATTGGATGCAAAATGCCGGGATGGGGTTTTACGCCAATACTTGCCAATCGCTCAATAGCTCCAGCTTGCTTCCATAGCGTAAATGACACCAAGGGTATCATTAAAAAAATCATCAGGATGAAAGTCGCCCGTTGTAACCATGCCAACACCTTGGGCGGACGAATAAAACCGAAATAATAGCCTTGAACCGCTAATACGATACAAATGATAAGCAGAACAACGAGTTGAGGCTGCATAATTGACTATCCCATCTCTCGCGGTAGGAACACCGGTCACCCGGTGCCCCCCGCACAGTCCCGGACGTGCGGTTTGCCCGCATCCGGTTCCTCGGTTGTACTCGCTTTCGTGTAAGACATTTGTTTATGTAAACACTCGATGTTGTCTGTTAACTACCAGCATCTTAGGCTTGGCAATCCCCAAAAGAGGCACCGTTTTGGTAAAGACTTTCCAGGTGAAGCTTTTTCGCTTCCCTCCTCGGCGGTTGAACCATTTGAATGCACACTTTTCGGCCCAGCTATAAAAATGCCATAGTGCCGACAGGTTACCTGGTACATTATAATAATTGTAATGGCCGCGCAACCGTCTATTCAACGCCTTTATAAAGGTTATTCCTTCATTTGCGGATCAGGTTCAGAAAAGCGGCATCATCAATTCGTTCCTGGAGCATTCGTATCAACCAATTTGGTATTTTCTTCGCTTTTTGACATCGGCATAATAGATAAATAACCATCAGATTCTGTAAGCAAACTGTTGTTCAAGCTTCCAGGGTTCGGTAAAAAATTTCGACGTTGCCGGGTTACTGTATATCATGAATGTATACCTGTGGCAATTTTTGAAAGCAGAACGCTAAGCTAACCGGCGCAAAAGGTTGGAGCAACGTGAGGAGCGGAAACCTTTTGCGTCCCGCAAAGCGGGAGCGAGGGCATAGATATGTTAGATATACCGATGACCCCAGGATTTTTTGTAAAAGTGCGAAAGCCGCCGAAAGGGTTATGCAGAGTATCACAAGATTTTTGACCGTGAAACTCAAGCTCAAAGTAAACAAAGATAAAAGTGCTGTCAGTCGACCATGGATAGGTAAATTCTTAGGATTCACATATTTTCAAATGTGTGGACAGTCCAAAATCCGGATTCATGCCAAAAGCATTAAACGGTTTAAGGATAAAATTCGGGAATTGACCTGCCGCAAGCGGGGTAAAAGCCTGTGGCAGGTGATTCAGGAGTTGAACCAGTATTTTCGGGGATGGTGGAATTATTTTCGGCTTACAGAAGCCAGACACTTCCTCAAAGGGCTCAAAGTCTGGATACTGCGGCGGCTGCGAAGCCTTGTTTGGAAACAATGGAAGAATCCCAAAACCAGGGTTCGTAACCTTAAAAAACTTGGTATTTCGCACCATGATGCCATGCTTTGCGGCAATGCCCGCAAAAAGTATTGGCACATGAGTAAAATCAAGTGGGTTGCCATTGCCATGCCTGAAAGATATTTCATCGACAAAGGATTGTATCTACCCGGGAACTGATGCCTTAAATCAACCGAACCGCCCTGGTACGTGATCCGTATGCCGGGTGGTGTGGGAGGGCTCCTCAGTGATGATGGGGAGTCCTATCCCGATTCTCTTTATATTCTTGAATGGTTACCCCGGCCACCTTTAAGCAGTGACCGCTTGCAGGGGGATAATTTCATTCTCGATTTTTGCCACATTTTGTTTGGCCATTTTAAGATCATAACTGACTTGCAGGTTCATCCAAAATTGAGGGGTAGTGTTGAAGTATCGAGCGAGTCTGAGGGCAGTATCAATGCTGATCCCTCTCTTTTGTCTTATCACATCATTGATCCGAGGGGCTGGTATACGCAAAGCAATAGCCAAAGCATTAGCACTCATATTTAATGGTTCTAAATATTCTTCTTTAATTATTTCTCCAGGATGAATTGGTCGCATATTGTTCATAATCGCTTCCTCCTAATGGTAGTCTGTTATTTCTACATCGTATGGTTCATCAGACCACGAAAAGCACACACGCCATTGCTTATTGATTCTTATGCTGTACTGTCCCTGCCTATCGCCTCCCAATTTTTCAAATCGATTACCGGGTGGAGACCGTAAATCAAGCAACTCGACTGCGTTATCAAGCATTTGAAGTTTACGTTCTGCTTGCGCCTGAAAAGTTCTGAATTGCTTTGGGCTGTTCCCTTCATACAGGGCTTGTGTATGCTTACATTTAAAATTCTTTATCATAGTCAAAAATATAACGGAATACGTTAAATGTCAAGCGTATGTTTTTAAGAAGAGAACGCAGAGCTTAGTGGGCGGGCGGCGAATTGCGAAGACCGACCAGAAAAGGAGGCCCGCTTTCACCTTTGCTGTCCAATATTGTCCTTGACGAGTTGGACAAAGAGTTGGAAAAGCGAGGGCATAGATATGTTAGATATGCCGATGATCCCAGGATTTTTTGTAAAAGTGCGAAAGCCGCCGAAAGGGTTATGCAGAGTATCACAAGATTTTTGACCGTAAAACTCAAGCTCAAAGTAAACAAAGATAAAAGTGCTGTCAGTCGACCATGGATAGGGGATCATCTTGGGTTTCACCCGTCTTTCCCGGAAGTATTGTTGTTGTTCCGGGTCAAAAGGATTTGCGTCGCTTTTGATTTTGATGTGCCTTTGGATATGTATGCTGTGAGCTTTGATGAGTTCGTATGTTCTATCGTTGCCGTTTTTGTCTTTGACAAGCGTTGAGAACCGTCCCGGTTGTGAGCCCTTTGACCAATACGTCTTCTTCAGCCATTGGATGCTTTTATTCCGGTGACGTCGTTTCACCCATTGCCACGCTTCATTCCATATGTAACTGTCAACAGGTTATAAAATCTAATTAAATAGTAATCAAAAGTATTTAATTTACGATTCAATTAGAGTTTTTTATTAAAATGTAAACACCTTAAGTGGCTGAAACCCGCAGCCTCTATTCCTTATCTTTGTAAG
>NZ_JACADJ010000044.1 GCF_013389365.1 Desulfobacter latus | reverse complement strand
TTGAGATAATCACAATTCATATTTGAGTATAATAAACACGGTATTTTGCTGTGACAAGATAGTTGCGATCAAAATTCTGATGATAAAAACTGTAAAGTACTTTTGAACTTATATGAAGGATGCCAAATTTTCTAATAGCGGATTTCAAAATCTGTTAATGCCGCATCCACTGGAACCGTTCGAGTGTTTACATCCTTCACCTCTGAAAGCGCGGCACCCTTCCGGCACCAGGCCAGCATATCCTGTATCTTCTCCTGCTCACCCTGGAACAGGGCCTGGACCGATCCGTCGGGCATATTTCTGACATGGCCTGATAAACGCCGATCCCGGGCTGCCAGTTGGGTTTCATGTCGGAAGTATACACCCTGGACCCTTCCTGTAATGGTCACTTCTACAGCACAAAGTGGGTTCATTTTTTGCTCTCCTATCACTTGATGATCAAGTTTTTGTTAATTTGCCCAACTTCGGCGTTGGAAAAAATTTTTAATCCTCAAAAATATATGGAGGATCATGGAATAAAAACGTCTTGGATCGTGTTAAAAATTGCTGTATTATTCTATTTTACCACAAAGAACATGAAGTTCACAAAGGTTTTGGCGTATAAACGTCGTGGTTTTAATCTGAAAGCATTTCAACTTTAAGACTTTGGTCAAGGATTAATTAAATCATTTTAGAAATCAAGGAAAAAAGGTGATATTCAGACGGGTTTTATTTGCCGTATGGGCTATTTTTTCTTTTTGCCTTTCAAGCGGGACGCTCGGCTGCTCATCAGATACCCCCCAAAAGGGGCCCTCATCAGAACCGCCTTCCAATGCTGGGCTTGCGCCTCTGGTCTATCAAACATTGCCGGGCAATATACAGTGGCTTACCAATGATACAGATGCGGTGTTTGCCTCGGACAACGCCCAAAAAGGTGGAATGCTCCGGGAGGCCATCATGAATTTTCCCATGACCTTCAGGGTGGTGGGGCCGGATTCCAACGGCGCTTTCAGAAGCGCAATTCTGGACAACCAGCTTTCTTTGATCAATATTCATCCGGTCTCCCGGCGTATTATCCCCGAGCTTGCCACCCACTGGGCCTATGCCCCGGATAAAAAGACCATGTATTTCAAGCTGGATCCTGATGCCCGGTGGTCGGACGGGGTACCGGTTACCGCCAGGGACTACTTGTATACCCTGACATTCATGCGCTCTGAACATATTGTGGCCCCCTGGTATAACGATTACTACACCCGGGAGATCGAATCTGTTACCGCGTTTGATGATTACACCATTGCGGTGAAAAGCACCAAGGCCGTACCTGACCTTTATCTGAAACTGGGCATCAGTCCGACGCCGGAACATTTTTTTAAAACCCTGGGGGATGAGTTTGTATCCCGGTTCAACTGGGCGGTTGTGCCCAATACCGGGGCATACCAGATCAGTGATTTTAAAAAAGGGCGGTATATCCGGTTTTCCCGTAAAAAACAGTGGTGGGCAAAGGATCGTCGATATTTTAAAAATCGGTTTAACGTGGATTCGGTGCTGTTTACCGTAATCCGTGATTTTAACATGCAGTGGGAATATTTTAAGAAAGGCCGGCTGGATACCTTTGGTATGGTGCTGCCCAAATTCTGGCACCAGAAATCCAACACCCCGGTTATTAATAAAGGATATGTGGCGCGTATCTGGTTTTTCAATGACCTGGAACGGCCCTCCAGGGGGCTGTGGCTGAATCTGGACCGGCCCATATTTAAGGATATTCGGGTTCGCCGAGCCTTTGCCCATGCCATGAACATGGATAAGGTAATCAAACAGGTTTTACGCGGGGATTATTTCCGGTTGCCCCAGGCCTTTTACGGATATGGAGACTATACGGATTACACCATCAAACCCCGTGGGTACGATATTTCAAGGGTTGAATGGCTGATGGCGCAGGCCGGTTGGCATCGAGGGACGGACGGCATCTGGCAAAAAGGGGATATGCGGTTTTCCGTTACCGTGACCTATTATCTGGAAGAACATATGCCCCGGCTGGCTGTTTTGAAGGAGGAAGCCCTCAAGGCCGGCGTTGACCTGGAACTGGAGCGCCTTGACCCTACGGCCATGTTTAAGAAGACTCTGGAGAAAAAGCATGATGTGGCCTGGATGGGGTGGAGTACCGGTATCCGGCCCTCCTTCTGGCAGGGGTGGCACTCGGACAATGCACATAAACCCCAGACCAACAACATAACCAACACGGATGACCCGGAACTGGACACGCTCATTGACCGGTATCGGAACAGTCTAAATGAGCAGGAACGCATCAATCTGTCCAGAACGATTCAGAATAAGATACATGATATCTGTGCGTATGTGCCTTCATATATGGTGCCCTATGTCCGGCTGGCCTACTGGCGGTGGATGCGGTTGCCGAAATTTCACGGCACCCCTGTGTCCAATGGTTTGTTTGATCCTTTTGCCTCGGATACGGGCGGGCTCTTCTGGATTGATGATCACATTCGGAAACAGACCCTTGAAGCCATGAAAGCAAACCAGGTGTTTCCCCCTGTCACCATTATTGATGACAAATATAAAAGAAAGGTCCCGCGGGAATGAATCAAACGAATCGTCCACCGCTTTTAGCCGTTAAGCATCTTGGGGTTTCATTTCAGACCGACCGGGGACAGGTCCTTGCGGTGGATGATGTCAGCTTTGAACTCCAGTCCGGGCAGGTGCTGGGAATTGCCGGGGAATCCGGGTGCGGTAAGAGTGTAACCGCCTTGAGTTTGATGCGGCTTTTGCCAAAGCCTGTGTCAAAAATCCAAGACGGTGAAATTCTGTTGAAAGGGCAAAATCTGCTTGACCTTCCCATCAAGACCATGCGTAAAATCCGGGGTAAAAAAATAGCCATGATTTTCCAGGAACCCATGACCGCATTAAACCCGGTTCATACCATAGGCCGGCAGATTGCAGAATGTTATTCTCTGCATTTTCCGGGCATGGGTATAAATCAAAAACGTACAGCGTCATTACAGATGCTTGTAAAGGTGGGCATCCCTGATGCCCGGCAAGTCATGAAAAAATATCCCCATCAATTATCCGGCGGGATGCGCCAACGGGTAATGATCGGCATGGCCCTTGCTTGTGAACCGGATATCCTCATTGCCGATGAGCCGACTACGGCCCTGGATGTAACTGTTCAGGCCCAGATCATGGATCTTATTTTTCAATTTCGGGATACAACCGGTATGGCTGTGATTTTAATTACCCATGATCTTGGACTGATCGCAGAGAACTGTGACAGGGTTATTATCATGTATGCCGGTACCGTGGCGGAGAGCGCTGCTGTGACAACCCTGTTTCGGCATCCCTTTCACCCTTACACCAAAGGACTTTTACAATCCATACCTTCCCTGGCACAAACGGCGAAAGCACCGCTTCCCACCATTCCCGGAAATGTGCCTGCGTTGTATGAAATGCCTGTCGGGTGCCGGTTTGTCAAACGCTGCAACCGGGCATTGATGCAATGCGAAAACCATCGCCCCCGGCTGATGCCTGTCTCTTCCAGCCATTTTGCCGCATGTCATTTGGTTCGTGATGGCGAAAAAAAATTAAATTAAAATTAAATTTTAATAAAAAATTCTTGATTTTTAAACAAAAGCTAATAATATACAATTAAAGCTGCAGATTGCAGGGCTTTGAAAGTTTCGTTCTAAGGGCTGGACCTCCATTTGTTGGTGTGGCAGAACCTGAGTTTGAAACTAAATTTATTCACTACAAGTAAGGAGATCGTCGCAATGGCAAATGGGATCGTAAAGTGGTTTAATGATGCAAAGGGATACGGATTTATCGAACAGGAGGAGGGACCTGACGTATTCGTTCATCATACCGGCATCAATGCAACAGGCTTTAAATCTCTTAACGAAGGTGACCGAGTCATTTTTGATGTAGAGGACGGACAGAAAGGACCTGCAGCGGTCAATGTAACTGTTCAGTAAGTCTATTTTCAAAGGGTTTTTGGACGATGGTTTGTTCAGAAGCCCTTTTTTTTGTCTATATTTTGTAAGTTTTCTTTAAAAAAATTTTTGCCTGTTGCCACAATCCGTGTCTCATATTTTAAAAATAGCAAAAGGTGAAAAGCAGGCAATCCGTATCCTTTTCCCTACTGTTTGCCTGCAGATCCTCCGGCGGTTTGACCCGGGTGACAAAACGGTTTTTTTCCAGTTCCGGCATCACCTGTTTCCGGATTTTATCCAGGTATTATATATATATTCGTCTCTTCTGGAAAACTGGAACAGTGCCCGGTTGGCCGGGGTGATGGCACTGTTATGCCATTCGGTTTTATAAATCCTTGCGCATTTGCTGTCCATGCGCAGCGTAATTGCCGGAAAAATTCCACAAATTCCAGCCGGTGAGAACTTACCGCTCAACAATAATCCCCAATGACTCAAGCTGATTCAAAAATGCCTTTTTTTTCCCTGGCAGCACAACGATATGCGCATCACCTGCGGGCAGACAAAGCTGGTTCAACTGCCGGTTTGATAATATCTGTTTCCGGGCCTGGGCGTGGCATTCATACAATGTTGCCGTCCCTTTATCCACGACGGCTGCTGTCATATCCATCATCTCATCAAGCATA
This sequence comes from Desulfobacter latus, assembly GCF_013389365.1. Taxonomy (GTDB): domain Bacteria; phylum Desulfobacterota; class Desulfobacteria; order Desulfobacterales; family Desulfobacteraceae; genus Desulfobacter; species Desulfobacter latus. Next base: position 29,357 of record NZ_JACADJ010000044.1, on the reverse strand, counting down.
TTCATCACCAGTTTGCCCGGATTTTTTGAGGTGATGTCATTTAAAAAGGCTTTAATATCTGCAATTTTTTCACCGTTTTTAATGGCCATGGCAAGGGTTGATTCTGAAATCTGCCATTGTGACGTCTCTTTTCGATCGGCAATTTTGTCCAAATAGAGCAGGATGTCGGCTGACGGCGTACTTTTGCCTTTATATTGGATCAGGGTATCCACAATGCAAAACGCCTTGGCATCTTCCGACCCGTACTGTTCTGACGCCCCGAGAACATAAGCACCAAGCCTGTTCATCCGGATATACATCAATCCATCATATACGCTTAAGTAGTCGTATTCATCTGCGCCCCAGTTGTCCCTGAAATCTTCCCGGGCATATTCCGGTTTTTTGTAAGCCACATCCAGAATGCCCAATGTAGCGCAATATTCAAAAAAATAGACCAGCATGTAGCGCAGCTGCAACAGGGGCCAGGTATAGCAATAGTCTAAGCTGCCATAGTGGGGGTCAAGGATGTAAAGTTTCCCCATGTAATTTGCCATCTTAAAGTCAAGATCCCCGGAGAGCATATATCGTGAAACCTCATCAACAGATACCCAGCGCCCCTCTTTAAGATGCGACAATACATTGTTTATGGCAGGGCGCCTGCGGACGGGAGAGAGCAGGGCGCGTCCCTTGGCGGCTTTCTGTCCTTTGATATGTGTTACCCGTGAGAATTCGTCAATCAGCGTTGTTTTTTCCCACTTTTTCCAAATGGTTTTTATGCCGTAAGCCAGGTCTTTTTTGGCCACGGCCGTCCCTTTTTTTGTCAGTTTCAGTGTGTTGCCGTCCAGCTCCGCCATGCCGCCGCCCTGGAGAAGAAGCGGCCATGCAAAGGATTGAAGCGGACCATATTCATCATCTTCATAAAAATCACCGTCATACAACGCCGCGTTTATTTTTTTCATGGTGGCTGCTGTTGGCCGGCCGGTTTTGCCGCTTACCTTTAATTTCCCGTCATTGACCATATCAATCATCATGCTCAAATTCATTGCAGCGGCAAGCTCTGTTTCACGGATAATCAAGTCTTGAAAGTCTTTTTGGGAGCTGTATTTGATGGATTCGGTTTCGGGCTGGTGAAGAATGGTTTTTAATTTATCCTGCAGATCCGTTGGAATCCCGCCCTTGATAAAAAAGAGGAATAACAGATGAAGATCATCTCGATAAGGATTATGTGACGTGCTTAGGATGGGGTATGCCCCATATTTTGCGATAAATTGTTTGGTTCTGAATTCACCACCCCAGTTAAAAACAGCTTCTTCAAGCGCTGCAACACCCAGCTCGTCCAGTTTTTTGACAATTTCTTCGAGATTTCTAAATACCAGTTCATTAATATGGTTTACCAGTTCGGCTTTGCGGGTCGGCAACTTTTTACTGATCTGAGTTCCCAGTGATTTTAATTGAGGAACGGTATAAGCGGTTAAACCTTGTTTTAATGTTTCAAAATTCTGATTGTTTTGTGTCATATTTACTTTCTTTTTTTTTAAATTCTTTGATATAGAAGTCGTCATATCACAATGAAAAATAAAACAAAACCCGACATATAATACGACCAATGCATATGGAACAAAACAACCGTATTAATCAGTACAGACAGCTCCCTGCCGTAATGCAGCGGATTATTCAATTACTTTCCATACAGGTGTTGCCATTCAGGCAAAAAGACCTTCTGGCCTGCCTTGACACCATTGGGGCCAAGGATGCGGCGGATGGGCCAATAGCTACCAAAGTGCTTCGTCCTATGCTGAACCAGCTTGAAAAACAGGAACTTATTATTAAAAGCCCAAAGGGCGTTTCCTGCCCCGTTTCCCTGTTGGGTGTGATTCAAGACGTTGTGAATGAAGGCTGTTTTGATGCCATGGCCCAGGCTGTTTTAAACGTATGCCCGTTTCCGGATAAAACATTGCATAGTGTTCAGCAATCCGACAAAGGCCGCTTTTCATTTCAAAATCGGGCGGAATACTTAAGAGCCGTGCGGATTTCCGCCTTCAGCCATGAGCGCCTGGCGGATATTGAGCTGGTATACAAATCGGCCATGCAAAATCTACCGATGCAGTATCAATCGGATTCTGTGTTTCTGGAAGTATTCCATCGTCCTTTTTCCAAGACGCTGTTTGATAAATTCCCGGTGTCAACCCGCATGAAAATTCTTTCGATTATTTTAAAGGATGCCGCAGATACATTGGTACCGGCAGAAGATGCGCTAACGTATTTTATTTCCCAGACAGATGGCAAAACGGTAACCCCAAAACATGAATCTTTGCTTAAAGTGCTGCTGCTTTGTGGAAAAACAGATGCATATCAAAAAATTTTGCAAACCCAAAACAGCGCGCCATCCAGCCTGATTTGTGCGCACAACGCCTGTTTGCAGATGCTTAAAGGAAAATATGACCAAGCCTTGGAAGGGTTTAAACAGGCATTGACGCTGAAAAAGAGCAAAAGCCGTAAGAAAAATATTTTTCTGGATGGCTACCCCGGTCTTTTTTTTATACTCGCCCTTGCGGCAAGCAGTGATGGCGAGGATCATCGTACCGCATTAACCTATATCGATATTGCAAGAAAAATCAATCATGACCATGGGTTCGCCATAGTGGCCATGCAGGCGGTCTTTGATGAAAAACTCGGCAGTCCGGGTGACTCTCCCTGGTTCGATTTACCGTCGGCACGCATGACCGGCCCCATGGATATTTTTTTAGATATTCTTAGTTTAAGCTGGGCTGATGCTTCAATTGAAAAAAGAAATTTAGACCGGCTGGAAGAGATTGCAGATAAAGCATCCGCTTCATCATATGTCTGGTTGGAAGCTGAAATAAGCGCATTGCTTGCTAAACTGGGTGTTAAAAAGCAAGCCAAAAATAAACATGCAAAGACCCTTCACCAGGCCATGGGGACCAAGACGCTTACAAACCTTGTAAAACCGATCCCCAAATGGGAAAAAGACCTGAACCGTCTGTTGAATATCGGAAAGTCCCTTGACGGGGACCGGAAAAAAACGGCAAGCGGCGAACATCCGTATGACGAACGGTTGATCTGGCTTTTGTCATACAGTGAAAGATACAACTCATGCCACATTACGCCCCGTCTTCAAAAATTCACGAAAACCGGCACCTGGACCAAAGGACGGCCGGTGGCGTTGAAGAATTTATATAATAATCACAAATCCATGAAACATCTCACTGAGCAGGATCATCAAGTTTGTGACGCCATTGAGGCGGAAACTTACTATACAGGGTACCGGCAAAGATATTCGGAAACCTATTATGAAATTGATGACGACAAGGCATTACCTGCGTTGATCGGACATCCGCTTTTGTTTTTTGAAGAAGATATCACCACGCCGGTTGAAATCGTGGAAGGGGACCCGGAACTGCGCGTCCGTGTTGAAAAAGGAAAAATCAGTGTAAGCATGCATCCCAATCCCCGAAATGACGATGCCAGGGTGCAAATTACCAGGGAAACCCCCACCCGTTTAAAACTGGTTCGGTTTTCACACAAGCATCTGGAAATATGTGAGACCCTGGGAAAAAACGGGATGAAGCTGCCGGCCAAAGCAAAAGAGATGGTCAGCAAAGCCATGGATTCCCTGACATCTTATATTCCGGTACATTCCGATCTCGACGTTGCCGGTGATGCACCAGGAGAAGAGATTCCGGCAGATCCGACACCCCATGTCCATGTCACCTCACATATGCAGGGGATTAGTGTGACCATACTCATACGGCCGCTCAAAGAGTATGGCGCCTACTTTACACCGGGGCAGGGCGGACGGCATGTCTCCGCTCAGATAGGCGGTGCCCGGATTCAAACGACACGGAATCAAAACCAGGAACTGGAAGAGGTCGCAAAGATTCTTGACGCCTGTCCCACGTTGGGTTCTTTTGAACCGTTCAATGGCCAATGGCAGATCGAAAATCCCGAAGATGCCCTGGAAATTCTTTTTGAATTGAAAACCTGTGAACATGACTTGATCCTGAAATGGCCCCAGGGTGAAAAGATGAAGATTTACGGCCAGGCCGGTTTTGATAATTTTCAATTGTCAATCAACAAAGACAGGGAGTGGTTCAAAGCATCAGGCACACTGTCAATTGACCAGGAACTGTCCTTTGACCTCAAACAGCTTATGGCCATGCTTGAACAACCGGTTGGCCGTTTTATTCCTTTGGACGATACGACATTCCTTGCAATTACCCGCTCGTTAAAAGAGCGGCTTGAAGAGCTGAAATCTTATTCAACGCCTTATAGAAACTCCCTGCGATTTTCACCCTTTGCCGCCCTGGCTGTGGAAGAGTTGACAGATGCACTGGGCTCGGTAAAAAGTGATCTTGCCTGGAAAAAGCATGTAAAAAAACTGACACAAATTGTCACCCCCCAATTACCCTCAACATTGAAGGCAAATTTGAGGGATTACCAGATAGCCGGATTCAATTGGCTGTTTCAACTGGCCCATTGGCAGGTCGGGGCATGTCTGGCCGATGATATGGGGCTTGGGAAAACAGTTCAAGCCCTTGCCGCAGTGCTGCCTGGTGCAGGTGACGGGCCTTCTCTTGTGGTTGCACCGCTCTCCGTGGTCAGCAATTGGGTTGATGAATGCCGAAAATTCGCTCCCACTTTAAATCCTATTGTTTTCGGACCCGGAGACCGGCAGGAAACCCTTGATACCCTGGGACCTTTTGATGTGCTTCTTGTCACCTACGGTCTTTTACAAATTGAAGCGGATAAGCTTTCCCAAAAAAATTGGCAGACCGTTATCCTGGATGAGGCCCAAGCCATTAAAAACATGCAGACCAAGCGCTCAAAGGCGGCGATGAATCTGAATGCCGAATTCAGGATGATTACCACGGGAACACCCATTGAGAATCATCTCAGTGAACTGTGGAATCTGTTTCATTTTCTGAACCCGGGGCTGCTTGGCACATGGACCCGCTTTAAGGAGACTTTTGCCATACCCATTGAGCGGGATCAGGATAAAGCTGCGTCACAAAGACTTCAAAAACTGATCAAGCCTTTTATTCTGCGCAGGATGAAGGCGGACGTACTGAAAGATCTTCCAAAGAAAACGGAAATAAACCTTGAGGTCGTCATGAGTGACGAGGAGGCCGCGCTTTACGAAGCAAGGCGGCAGCTGGCTGTTGAAGCCATAGAAAACAGTGACGGCACAACAGGGCAGATTCACTTGAAAATTCTGTCAGAGCTGACAAAGCTGCGGCAGCTTTGCTGCAATCCTTCTCTCATCCTGCCGGATACGGCCATTGAGAGTTCAAAATTGAAGCTGTTTGGAGAACTGGTGCACGAGCTGTTGGAGAATAATCATAAAGTACTTGTGTTCAGCCAGTTTGTGAAGCATCTGTCAATTTTAAGATCCTACCTGGATGGGGAAAAAATCGCTTATCAGTATCTGGACGGTGCCACATCCAAGACCATGCGTGAAAGCCGGATAAATGCGTTTCAGCGGGGAGAGGGGGACCTGTTTCTTATCAGCCTTAAAGCAGGTGGCGTTGGATTGAACCTTACGGCAGCCGACTATGTCATACATATGGACCCCTGGTGGAATCCGGCGGTGGAAGACCAAGCATCGGACAGGGCCCACCGGATCGGGCAGGCACGGCCGGTAACGGTATATCGGCTGATCATGAAGGACACCATTGAAGAACGGATCGTGAATCTTCACAAACAGAAACGCAAATTAGCGGAAAGCCTGCTTGCGGGCAGCGATGTTGCTGCAAAAATATCGGCTGAGGAGCTGTTGTCGCTTTTACGCAGTTGACGGTGGCAGATGAACTATTCAGGTGTTTGAGGTACTGTCTGAGGGGTAAAGTGACAGTTTAAGAATTGATCTACTTGATTGATCGGAAAGGGCGGATAAATGCATGAACCGGAGAGTAAAAAAATCAGTAGACCGATTCTGGATATCCAGGGTCTGAAAAAATATTTTCCGGTCACCTCGGGTGTTTTCCTGCGCCAAACCGGTAATGTCCATGCCGTGGATGATGTCAGTTTTTCGGTCTTCAAAGGGGAAACCCTTGGTATCGTGGGGGAATCCGGATGCGGGAAAACCACCTTGGGCCGTTGCATTATGGGGTTGTATCCGTTGACCCAAGGCCGCATTCTTCTGGATGGAAAACCAATGTCCGCCATGAGCCGGAAAATGCGTAAAGCGTTTTCAACCCGGGCGCAGATGATTTTTCAGGACCCTTTTGAATCCTTAAACCCCAGGCAGACCGTGCGTCAGATTCTGGAAGAAAAGTTCCGCATTCACGGGGTGTCGCAAAAGAAGACGATCACGCAGATTGAGTCGTTACTGGATCAGGTGGGTCTTGACCCCGGGGATTTGACCAAATATCCCCATGAGTTTTCAGGGGGGCAGCGCCAGCGCATCGGTATTGCCCGGGCCATCAGCATGACCCCGCAGATTGTTATCTGCGATGAACCGGTTTCCGCCCTGGATGTTTCGGTTCAGTCAAAGATTTTGAATCTGTTGCTGGATCTGCAGTGTGCAATGGGCCTGACCTACCTGTTTATTTCCCATGATCTGTCCGTGGTCCGCCATATGTCCGACCGCATTATTGTCATGTACCTGGGCCGTATCATGGAAATTGCGGATGCCCGGAACATATATAATCATCCGGGCCATCCCTATACAAAGGCATTGCTGGAGGCTGTCCCCGTTGCCGATCCGGACCATCCGTCAAAAAGAATCCCGCTTAAAGGTGAAATCCCATCCGCTGAACATCCGCCGCCGGGGTGTCGCTTTTCTTCCCGCTGCCCTGTGGCTCAATCCCTGTGTTTTGAAAAGGCGCCAACGCTTTCGGTCTGCCGGCATGACCCTGGGCATCTGACGGCCTGCCATTTTCCCCTGTCTGGCTAGGCCCTGGGTGCTGGGTGCTGGGTGCTGGGAAATGGAAATTCCGGCCTTGGTCATATTTTCGGCCACACGAATTTCCGGTAGGTTGGGTTGAGGAACGAAACCCAACGCCGATAAATTGTTGGGTTTCACTTCGTTCAACCCAACCTACGCTGTGGCCGATGTTCTGACCAAGCCTGAAATTCCTATACTCTAAATTTAAGATTTTTTACAATTTCCCCATAAAGGGTCATTGCCGAATCTTTCAAACCACCAGTCTTCAACCGATAAATATTGTTCAATCTCTTCTTTTGTAAAAGAATATTTATATTGATTGCAGTACTGCATAATTGTTTTATATGCAGCGGTTAATTTTTTTGTCATTTCATTGCATGTTTCATTATTGCCGGGGCATTTATCCGGGTGCCACTGCATGATGAGTTTTCTGTAATTTGATTTAATTTCTTCCATGGATGCCCGTTCGGGCAGATTCAACAGGTCTTTGGCTTCGATAATATCATTATATTTAATCATAAAAATAACCTTTTTATTAAAAGGTTGGTCCCAAAAAAGGAATCAAAATAATTTGAGATTAAACATCCTCTGTCGAAAATTGCAACTTTCAATTTAATTCCCAGTTCAATTTTTTTATTTTGTCATGAAGCACATGAAGCACATGAAGAGGATGAAGAATCTATACCGAAAAATAAATCTTTATGTCCTTCATGCTCTTCATGGTTTAAATAGAAATTATCTTAACTTTATGCATTGGGGTAGGGGTTGCCAAAAAATAGGCATAATGCTAAAAGTTTCCAAAATTTAAAAGAAAATTTCCCCAAATAAATTAATATGCTGGATTATGGCCGTGAGTCACCATGGGAATATAAAAAATGAGCAGCATTGTAAATAGTTGGTATGGCATTAAAGACGTCAATGGATTTTCAAGGGGATTTTCAAGCACCTTGGCTTTTGGGACGTTATTGCTTATGGCAGCAGGTATTGCAATTGTATGTGTACCCGGGTGTACGGATCAAAAAAAAGTTGAAGAAAAAGGTCATATCATCAAAGCCGGTACCGTGGAAATCAGCCGGGCCGACTTTGTCTGGGAACTGGAAATCAAACAGGCCAACTATCCCTATGATATAAAAAACAGGCCCAATGAATACAATGCCATGGTTCTGGATCTTGTTTCTGATCTGTCTGATGAGGCTGTCTTGCTGGCGGCCGCCGCGGCCAAGGGGATTGATGTCAGTGCCAATGAACTTGATGCGGCCATTGCCGATTTTAAAAAAGACTATCCCGAAGACAGTTTTGATCAGATGCTCCTTGAAAGGGCCATATTATATCCTGTCTGGAAAAAAAGATTAAAAAAGGATCTGGTCATCCGGAAATTAATCATGCAGGATCTGGTTGCATCCCAGGAACTTCATCCCGGAGACATGATTGCCTTTTATGACCGTGTTGCCGGAAAGTCAGAATCCCGGGACAATAATAATCTAAAAATGATGGATGAAAAAAAATTGCTGCTCAAACTGAGGATGGAAAAAAGCCGGGAAGCCTTGGGAGAATGGTTGCAGGCGTTACAGGCCGGCTATCCTGTACACATTAACAGAGGGGCGTTAAGTACCTTTTTAATAAACGCTGAAAAGTAATAATTGATTGCAATACTCGATCATCGAGTAACAAACAGCCATTGGGCTGACCTGATTTTTTTACCGTGGTTCAACTTACATCTTTCATTGTTTGTTGTGGGCTTGCGGCCCATGTAGGGTATACAGACTTTTTTATAAAAAAAAGGTGAATATATGAGCAAAAAACGAAACATAATTTTAATAATTTTTATACTTGCCTTTTTCCGGGTGGTAAATTGTTTTGCCCAAGAGGTGATTGACCGCATAGTCGCCATTGTAAATGACGATATTGTCACCCTGTCTCAACTTGACATGGCAGCCGCCCCGTATCTAGAAAATATTGAGGCATCCCAGGCGTCTTCGGCCCGGAAAAAAGAGATGATGGCGCAAATGTACACCCAGGTCCTCAATCAACTGGTGGAAAACAGCCTGGTGGTTCAGGAAGCGGAACGAATGGGTATTGCCGTGGATGACACGGATGTGGACAATGCTGTAAAAAATTTTAAAGAAGAACACAATCTTGATCAGGAAAGCCTGGAACTCGGTCTGGCCGCCCAGGGCATGACCCTTGAGCAATACCGTGAAAGAATCAGGGAGCAGATTCTCCAGAGCATGATCGTTTCAAGGGCTGTCCGTGCCAAGATCGTTATCACGGATGAGGAGATAAAAGAGTATTACGACAGTCATTATCAGGAATTCAAAGTCAAGAAGAAATATCATTTGAAAAATATAATCGTAAAGGATTCAACCGATCTTTTCACGGTCCAGAAAAAATTAGAAAATAATGTTGCTTTTTCACAAGTTGCCAAGGACTATTCAATCGGTTCCAATGCGTCTGCCGGTGGTGAACTCGGTGCGTTTGACATATCAAGTTTCAGCGATGAAATCAAAAAAGCGCTTCAGGGGGTTGGTAAGGGACAATACACCAGGCCCGTTGATATAGGGGGTGCTTTCCAGATTCTTTATGTGGCGGATATTATTTCCCAGGGACAGGGCCCTGGCCCTGTCCAGGAAGAGGTGGAAAATCAGATCCAGGATATTTTGTATCGGGAATATGGGGAGACCCAGTTCAAAAAGTGGATGGAAAATCTTAAAAACAGCGCACACATTAAAATCATGATTTAAAATATGTCAATGCTGTCTGCCTAAAGGAAATTTATTCATGCAAAAAGAACAAATTCTGATACTTGAAAACAGTATCAAAAGATTGCTGCGCCGGGGGGCCAACAAGCAGCTGCTAAATATCCTGAAAAAAACCCACATGGCAGACCTGTCCATTATTTTTGAGAATCTGACGCCCGTTAATCAGGAAAAGCTGTTTAATCTGCTGGACAATCCCGAGGATATCGCTCTGCTGTTTTCGCATCTACCTGAAAAAACCTTTGTGGAGTTTGTCAAATTCGTAGATTTTGACAAGCTGGTGACGGTTTTTGACCACATGCCTTCGGATGATGCTGCCGAATTGCTCGGGTGTCTGGACGAAGAACTGTCCGACAAGATTCTGTCCAAAATGAAAAAGGAAGAATCGTACAATGTCGAACAGATCATGAGCTATGACGAAGATACTGCCGGCAGCCTCATGGTTAAGGATTACGTAGCGCTGGAAGAAGACGTCAAGGCAAAGGACGTTATCGAAGCACTGCAAAACAAGTATCTTGATGTTGAGATGCCGTTCTACATCTATGTGATCGATAGCTATGGCAAGCTTGTGGGGATCAGTTCCCTTCGCCAGCTGGTGGTGGAATCCCCTGATAAGCCGCTTAAATCGTTTATGGCAACCGATATTGTATCGGTCAAGCCTTACACGGACAGAGAAGTTGTGGCCCGTCTGGTTTCCCGGTATGACTTTTTGGCCATACCGGTTGTGGACGATGACAACCGGATTATCGGTATTGTTACCGTGGATGACGTTATTGATATCCTGCACGAGACTGCCACCGAAGATATGTTGAAGATGGCTGGTGTGGGTGAAGATTATGTTGAAACCCAGTCCATTTTGAAAGGTACCCGAATCCGTCTGCCCTGGCTGTTTGCCAGCTGTCTTGGCGGAATCGCCAATTTTTTTATCATCGGCCGGTTTGAGTCCTCTTTGGTTCAGCTGACAGGGCTTGCCGCGTTTATTCCCATTATTATGGGCATGGGGGGCAACATCGGTACCCAGAGCGCTACCATCGTGGTTCGGGGAATTGCAACGGGCCGGGTGAATATCCGGGATTTTGTCAAGGTCATTTCCAGGGAACTTGGCGTGGGATTTATTTTAGGCATAACCTATGGTGCACTGATTGCGGCTGTGGCCAAAGTCAGCTTTATGGCCGAGTCCTTTTCCTGGGCATTGTCCGTGGTCGTTGGATGCTCAATTCTGGCTTCCATGACCGTGGCTGCTTTTGTGGGGACCGCGGTGCCTATGATTTTTCAGCGGCTCAATATTGATCCGGCCGTGGCCACAGGTCCCTTTGTCACCACCACCATGGACCTTATCAGCATTTACTGTTATTTCACGATTACAAGACTGCTGCTTGGCTTTTGACAACGATATGGGCGATTTCACTACAGACGCCATTCTGCTTCGCAAAATTGAATATGGAGACCATGACCTGATCATCACCTTTCTGACCCGGGACAAAGGAAAGATCTGTGTGATGGCAAAAAACGCAAAAAAGAGCGTGCGCAGGTTTTCAGGTGCCATGGACCTGTTTTCGGTGAATCATATCCAGTGCGCCTTTCCTAAAAAAAACAAAGAGGCCATGATCAATTTGTGTCAGACGGTCCTTGAAAATGGATTTTCCCATATCCGGTATGATGTGGTGAATACCGCCTATGCCTCCTATTGGACGGAAATTGTTACCCAGTGGCTGGAGGACGGCAAGGCCCAGCCCGATATTTTTGAACTGCTTTACACGGCCCTCGAAATGGTGGATGACGGCTTTATTCCTACCGAAGTGATCAGCCTCCTGTTTCAGATCCGCTTTATGCGGTTGTCCGGATTTTCTCCGGGCCTTGATCAGTGCGATACCTGTCATACAAATATAGAAGATGTTGATTCGGCCAGGCTCTGGTTTGATTTCAAAGCGGGTCGGGTTGTCTGTCCACAATGCAAAGGCCGTATAATCCCGGTGCAGGAACCTGCCGGACCTTTCGGCGCCGGTTTCCGGGGCTGCTGGGTGTCCAAGGGGACCTTGAAGCAATTGTCCTGGATCAATACCGTGGAGATGGCACGGGCAGGGCGTATTAAATTTTCTCCTGCTGCCATCCAGGAGGGCGAAACCCTGCTTGAATCCTTTATTCCCTTTCATATTGGTCGACATTTCAATAGTTTGAAATTTTTACATAAAATGAGATCTGAGATCTGAAATATGAATCTTGCACCCATACTTAAAAATAAAAAGATACACGTTTCCGTGCCCTGCCGCATTGATTTCGGCGGCACCCTGGATATTTCCACCTTTTATCTGCCCCTGGCAGAGCTTAAACCGGCGACCCTGAACCTGGCCCTTGACATGCGCACCCATGTCTATCTATCACCGGGGGAACCTGGACGGATTAAAATTTCTTCCAAGGGCTTTGACACCATCGACCGCAGCCGGGATGACAAAGGATGGGACGGCCCCATGGGGCTGATGTTTGCCGTTTTCCAGTATTTTAATGCCCATGGCGTGCATTTGCACATTGAATCTCACTCTCCTGTCCGAAGTGCCCTTGGCGGGTCATCCTGTGCGGCCGTGGCCATTATTGCCGCCGTTTATACCGCCTTGGAAAAACAGATCCATCCCGAACATATTGCCTGGCTGGCCCATTACCTGGAAGGCGCCGTGGCAGGGGTGCTGTGCGGGGTTCAGGACCAGGCGGCGGCAGCGTTTGGCGGCGTGAACCTGTGGGAATGGACATTTGGGCATAAAAGTCCTGAGTTTTTGCGCCGGCCGGTGTTTGATTCACATGAAAAACTGGAGAAACTGAACCGCCATCTCCTTGTGGCCTATTGCGGCATTCCCCATGAGTCCAAGGATGTCAACGCCCGGTGGGTGAATGACTTTAAATCAGGCCGGGCCTATGATGCCTTTAAACGCATCAGCGGTCTTACACGGCAATTCAGCGGCGCTTTGAGCGCCTTTTCCTTTAAAGAAGCCGCGCAGTTGATGAACCGGGAAACCGCTGTGCGTTGTGACATGACCCCGGATGTGCTGGACAATACCGGTATGAAGCTGTGGGACTCTGCAAAGACACAAGGCTGTGGGGCCAGATTCACAGGTGCCGGTGGCGGTGGCTGTCTGTGGGCCATTGGGGAAGAAACGGATATTGAGAAGCTAAAAATAGAGTGGCAGAAAATTCTTGATTCCATTGACGGGGCAATGGTACTGGATACGGCCATAGCCCCCAGGGGAATTCGTATTTATTAATCAAGGAGGAAATATGGCAGGATATGATCCCGAACAGGATAAAAAGATAGCTGAATGGAAAAATGAGGAAACCGGACTGATCATCGCCATCATGCAGTATGGTGAAGGCGAACCCAAAGTGCAGGTCGGTCCCAGGATTCTGAAGAAAAAAGACGGCTCGGACCGGGCACCCATGAAGGCGGGTCGCCTCTCTGTGGAAGATGTCATGTGGCTGTATGACATTATTGATGAGGTAAAAGATGAGTTATCCGACATGGTCGGACCTGAATAGCCCTTCAATTGTTCCACCGTTAGGGAAAAGAAAAGCGAAAAGCGTGGGGCCGGCGGCATTGATGGTTAGCGCGGACCCGGACATGGCACTGATCCGCCAGGGATTCGGCACGTGGCAGTCCCGCGCTTTTTTTAACAGCCGTCTGCTGATCAAAGAAGATGACCCTTTGGGGATAAGTGTAACCGGGCCTTACATCGGGGCACCCTATGGGGTGATGCTCTTGGAGTCATTGATTGCAAAGGGGGCCCGTACCGTTATTGTTCTTGGCTGGTGTGGCGGCCTTTCCCCGGATCTGGCCCCCGGTGATCTGGTGGTGGTGAAAACCGCCCTGGCAGATGAGGGCACATCCCGGCATTATATCGATTTGCGTGGTGAGCTGCCGGCGGTTAATGCGGATACACATCTGACCGCAAAGCTTATGGATGCCCTTGCGGCCGTTGGGGCGAATGTCCATATCGATGCGACCATCTGGACCACGGATGCCATTTACAGGGAAACCCCTGAAAAGGTGGCCTGGTACAAGGAGAAAGGGGCCTGTGCCGTGGAGATGGAGTGTTCGGCCCTGTTTGCGGCAGCCGCGTTCAGGACAATTCCCATTGCGGCGCTGCTTGTGGTGTCCGACAGTCTTGCCGGGGCGGACGGTACCTGGGACCCGGGTTTTTACAAAAAAAGGTTTAAAACTATGCGTAAACAGGCCTGTGGCATTGCCATGGCATTGACAGGAGAACTTGCCCATGGATTTTGACGCATGTCAAATTGAAGCGCAAAAGCTGCGCCGGGAACTGACGGAACACAGTTACCGCTATCATGTGCTGGATGACCCTGTCATTGATGACCAGACCTATGACAAGATGCTGCGCCGGCTCATTGACATTGAAACCCGCTACCCTGAGCTTGTCACTGAGGATTCCCCCACCCGACGCATTGGGGCCCCGCCCTTAACCGCCTTTGACACCGCTCCCCATTCGGTGCCCATGCTCAGTCTGGATAATGCATTTAATGATCAGGAGATCCTGGAGTTTCATGCCCGGTGTCTGAAAGCGTCCGGCGCTCATGACCTGACCTATACGGTAGAGCCCAAGATGGACGGCGTGGCTGTGGAACTGACCTATGAAAACGGGGTGCTGGTCCTGGCCACCACCCGGGGGGACGGATACACCGGCGAGGTGATCACGGAAAATATCAGGACCATCAGATCCGTGCCCCTGCGTCTGATGGACAATAAAACATCCGCACCGGATTTCATTGAAGTGCGCGGTGAGGTGATCATCCGGCATAAAGATTTTGTACTGCTCAACCAGCGCCGTTTGGACAAAGGTGACGCCGTGTTTGCCAATCCCCGCAACGCTGCCGCAGGTTCCCTGCGCCAGCTGGACTCAAATATAACAGCCCAGCGGCCGTTGACCATATTTGTCTATGGTGTCGGTGTGGTACGCGGTCTTTCTTTTTCCTCCCAGGCGTTAATGCTTGAATACCTTGCTGATCTGGGATTCCCGGTGAGTCCGCTTATCAAAAAAGCCATTTCAATCCGGCAGGTGCTGGAAAATTTCAAGCACCTGGAAGGACTTCGCTCTGAACTGGCCTATGATATTGACGGTATGGTGATCAAGGTGGATGATATTTCGATTCAGCAGGCTTTGGGCGAAAAAATAAAAAGTCCCAGGTGGGCCATTGCCTATAAATTTCCGGCCATGGAAAAGACCAGCAAAATAGTGGACATCAGGGTCCAGGTGGGCCGCACCGGAACCTTGACCCCGGTGGCTGAACTTGTGCCGGTGAATATCGGCGGTGTCACGGTTTCCAGGGCCACCCTGCACAATGCCGATGAAATTAAACGAAAAGATATCCGCATTAATGATACGGCATTGATCACACGGGCAGGGGACGTGATCCCCAAGGTGGTGAAAATTATTCCTGCCGCCCGGACCGGGGAAGAGCGGGTGTTTACCATGCCCGAGACCTGTCCGGTATGCGGTTCCAGGGTAAAACAACTTGACGGGGAAGCGGCGGTTAAATGTATCAATGTCACGTGCAGCGCCCAGATCAAGGAGCGCATCCGCCATTTTGTATCCAAAAAAGCGTTTGACATGGATGGCCTGGGTAAAAAACTGGTGGAACAGCTGGTAGACAAAAAAGTGGTAAGTTCTTTTGCGGATCTTTTCCATCTGGATCGGGACACCCTGGCAGGGCTTGAACGTATGGGGGAAAAATCCGCCGATAATATCATCGCGGCCATTGCGCAGTCCAAAACGGTTTCCTTTGCACGGTTTATTTTTGCTTTAGGCATTGCCCACACAGGCGAGCATGCGGCCCGGCTTTTAGCCCAAAAGTTTGCGGATCTTGACGCGCTGATGGCCGCAGATCAACAGGCCATCAGTACCATTCACGGCATGGGGGACACGACAGCCGGGGCGGTGACCGGATTTTTTTCCATTGAAGAGAACATTAAAACGGTGAAAAATCTGCTTGATGCAGGTGTCTGCATTACCAATGATCTGTACGGTGACGCCCATGAAAAAGATAATGCGGTCAGCGGAAAAACCATTGTGCTGACCGGCAGTTTTGAAACGCTGACAAGAAATCAAGCCAAGGCCAGGCTCCTGGCCCTGGGTGCCAAGGTGACAAGTTCGGTATCAAAGAAAACCGATATCGTTATTGCCGGCAGTAAGGCCGGTTCCAAGCTTGCCAAAGCCGAAAAACTTGGTGTGACTGTTTGGGATGAAGCCAGGCTTGTGGCGTTGATTGGTTAATTGGAGGTTTCTTTGGAGCGCTGTCTAAAAGCCAAAAAGCCTGAATCTAAAAGAAGAGATAACTAAGGTGAGCCCCTGATTAAACCGAAGATTTTATTAAAACATAGTTTTAAAGAACTTGCAAAAAATTAAAATGAAAATAGAGGGTCTATCATGCATCACAACACCATTTCATTCAGCGAACAAGAACGGTCTATTCTATCCAAAATCAGAATGCTGCCACCGGACAAAATTGCCGAAGTTTCGGACTTTGTGGATTTTATCAGCCAGAAAAACCAGGAACAGCAACTGCGCAAAGCCGCCGGTAAAATAGCTGAAGATGCGTTCAAAAAAGTCTGGGATAATGCCGAGGATGATGTATATGACCGATTATAAGTTCGGGGATATTATACTGGTGCCGTTCCCGTTTACTGACCAGAGTACTACCAAAAAGCGCCCGGCGGTCATTGTCAGTTCAACCCAATACAATCAAAAGCGCCCGGATGTTGTGATTATGGCCGTTACCAGCCAAATCCACGCCTCTGGTTATTTTGGTGATATCCGTATCAAAAAATGGCAGCAGGCCGGTTTTTTAAAAGCATCGGTCATCAAGCCGATTCTGACTACCGTTGCAAAAGGCCTGATCATAAAAAAATTAGGCTGCCTTGCAGATATTGATCAGGAAGCCCTGAACAAAGGGCTGCAAAGCATTATTGGATAATTCAGTTGAACGCTCCCATTTTTTTTGGGCGGGGGGGAGTGGTTTTAACAAACGAATGCATACCTTTATTAATCTGATCAGAAACAGGAAATACAAATATGTCACAAGCCGTTGAGCAGATGGTGGAACAGGTCTCCCGGGTTATCCTGGGAAAAGCGCAGCAGATTCGGCTGGCCCTGGCCTGTTTTTTTGCCCGGGGCCATCTGCTGATTGAAGATTACCCGGGGATCGGCAAAACCACCTTGGCAAAGACCCTGGCAAAATGCATGGGCCTGGATTTCCAGCGCATGCAGTTTACCTCAGATCTTTTACCCGGTGATATCCTCGGGGTGTCGGTGTTTGACAGGAACACTGCCGGGTTCACATTTCACCCCGGTCCTATTTTTACCCAGGTTTTTCTTGTGGATGAGATCAACCGGGCAACCCCTAAAAGTCAGAGCGCCCTTCTGGAAGCCATGGAAGAAGGGCAGGTTACCGTGGAAGGGGAATCCCGGCCTCTGAACACCCCCTTTTTTGTCATTGCCACCCAGAATCCCCTGGAACAGGCCGGCACGTTTCCCTTGCCCGAATCCCAGATGGACCGCTTTTTGATGCGCCTCTCCCTTGGGTATCCGGACCGCCGGGCGGAAAAGCGGATTCTCAAAGGGGAAGGCAGCGCAGGTGTTATTGCCGATCTTGCCTGCTGCATGGAAAACACCCGGGTCTCCCAAATCCAGGACGAAGTCGCGCAGGTCCATGCGTCAGACCATTTCCTGGAATACTTACAGGACATCCTGGAATTTACCCGGACCTCCGGGGAATTTCAACTCGGGCTGTCTCCCAGGGCAGGGCTCTCCCTGCTTCGGGCGGCTAAAGCCTGGGCCTACATCATGGGAAGGGATTACACCATCCCGGAAGACCTCCAGGAAATTCTGCCCTGGGTGGTCGGCCACAGGCTCAGGCTTCGCCACGACCTGGGCCATCTGTCCGGTAAAAAGCTCATGGATCTGTTCAGCCGCGTGCGGATACCCGTTTAATGAAGCTGAACAGGTCCCACCTGAGCCTTAGACCCACCCAGCACGGGATCATTTTTATCGCCATCCTCATTGCTATGTTCCTGGGTTCGATTAATTACAATAACAATGCCGGATTCATCCTGGTTTTTCTTTTAGGCACCATGGCCTTGATTTCCCTGTTTCACTCTTATAAAAATCTTGTGGGACTGGACGTGGTACAAAGTCATGTAGAACCTGTATTCATCGGGGAGACCCTGGTTTTTTCCTTCCGGATAAAATCGCTAAAATCAGTAAAAATCGAACAAGGCCAGGCCCTTTTTGCGCAGTTTGACGGAACGACATCCGCTTCCTTTTTATCCGGGACGTCCATGCGCCGGGCTGATCTGGAAATGAAAGCAAAAACAAGGGGCATCCTGAACCCGGGAGATCTGACCCTGTTCTCCACCTATCCTTTCGGGCTCTTCCGTCTTACAGCCCGCATCCCCGTAAAAACCCAGGGCCTGGTCTATCCCAGGCCCATAGCCGGCCCAATCCCAACATCGCTTGCCGGAGGTCGGGAACATGGGGAAAAAAGCGATGGCAGGGGCGGGCCGGATGACTTCCAGGGTCTTGCGCCATACGTGCCGGGAAATCCCATGGGTCGCATTTCATGGAAAACCTATTCTAGGGGATTGGGGATTTTTATTAAAAATTTCACAGCAGAAACCGGCGGGGAAATTCTGCTGGATATGGACCTGATCAAATCCAGCGGTGTTGAAGAAAAATTGTCCCTGCTCTGTCGGGCGGTCTTAGATGCTGAAAAAGAAAATCTGCGGTACGGCCTGCGCCTGGCCAATGGGGTGAACATCACTTTTGACAATGGCAGGCCCCACTGCCACAAATGCCTTAAGGCGCTGGCACTATACGGCAGTCAAGGGGAGGGGCCGTGGGCATGAGAACCGCTTATTTTACTGCCGTCTCCAAACAGCAGGGACGTGTCTCTTTTGACCAGGAAAAAAAGGAAGCCGTTCCCATTATCATTGCTTTGGTGTCGGCCATTGCGCCCCATGTACCGGGTCTGCCTTTGTGGATCACCCTCTGGTGCATGGCCATGTGGGGGTATATGCTGGCCCGGTTTAAAACCGGATGGCCCCTGCCTTCCGTATCGATGCGCTATCTTCTGACATTCATCGGACTGGCAGGTCTTTTAGCCACCTTTCGGCAGGGGATCGGTGCAGATGCCTTTGTCGGACTCATGGCGTTGATGGCAGCCATAAAGCCCTTTGAAATGCACACCCACCGGCACCGGATGATCACCCTGCTGTTAACCTATTTCATCATCATCACCGCCCTTTTCAGGTCCGATGCCCTGCTCATCATGATTTACATGATTTTTTCAGTTTTCGTGACCACCACAGCCCTGATCCGGATCAATGCGCCGGATATAAATATGAACCAGTGCAGACGTCTGGCCGGCACCATCCTGGCCCAGGCCCTTCCCCTGGTTGTCGTGCTTTTCCTGGTATTTCCCAGGCTGCCGGACAGCTTGTTCGGGATCCAGGACCCGACCGCAGGACGGTCAGGGTTGTCCAATACCTTGTCTCCCGGAAAGATTTCATCCCTGGCAAAAGATCAGACCCCGGCCTTCCGGGTTGAGTTTGGAAATATCCGCCCCCGGTCGGATCAACTCTATTGGCGGGCAATTGTCTTCGAGGAATTTGACGGTCGCACATGGCGCCCTTCGGCAGAAAAGACGCAAGCCGCCGGCAATCATCCCACAGACGAGGCAAAAAAAGCTGCCCAAAGCCGAACAGCCATCGTCCAAACCATTTTGCTGGCCCCCCATAATACCCATTGGCTCATGGCGCTGGATCGTCCTGTAAAAGGCCCGAACTGGGCTTTAAACGGGCAGGGCCGGACCCTGAAATCCAGAAAAAAAGTTACCAAAAAAATTCAGTATGAAGTGACGTCCCTTATCCCAGGAGATGCAAACCATCCTTTAGAACCCGTTCCGGATCAGAATTTGGCAGCCAAAATCATTTCCGGCAATGGGGCATTAAATCCAAAAACACGCAAATTTGCCCAAACCTTAAGACAAACACCCGGCACCCCGGCAGATAAGGTCCGGCGTGCCCTGGCCTATTTCAGGGAAAACGGCTTTTCCTATACCTTGACACCGCCGCCCCTGGGAACCCACCCCATTGATGATTTCCTGTTTAATACCCAAAGCGGCTATTGCGAACATTATGCCTCTGCCCTGGCCTTCCTGCTTAACAGTGCAGGCATTCCTGCCCGGGTGGTGGGCGGATACCTGGGCGGAGAACTCAATCCCTTTGGTAACTTTCTTACTGTTCGTCAGTCATACGCCCATGCCTGGGTGGAATATTTCGACGGCACGGCTTTCAAGAACACAGGAGATTGGATACGGACAGATCCCACCGGGGTCGTGGTCCCGAACCGGGTTCGTACCAACCCGGACGGCTCTTCTGTCCGAATTGCACCGGGGAACCGGGCCCTGCCTTTTATGACCCGGCTGGGATTTGCCCTTGAAGCCCTTAACCTGAAATGGGAAACCTGGTTTACGGGGTATTCCGCATTTGAGCAGAATGCCTGGCTCAAAGCCATGGGATTGATAAAAAACAACCAGGCCGGCGGGCCGATGCTCTTTTTTCTTACCTTATGCGGCATCAGTCTTTTTGCGGGTATCCTGATTTGGCGTTTTAAAAAGAAACCTGTGTCATCGGATCCGGTTGCCCTGGCTTTTGAGCAATTTACAGACAAACTGTCCCGGGCCGGGATCGTCCGTGCGCCCGGCCAGGGGCCGGTTGCATTTGCACAGGCCTGCATTCATCAACGCCCGGACCTGACAGATGAGATTCAATTGATCATGGAGCTGTACATCGGTCTTCGGTATAAAGGCTCGGGTTCCGTTATGGATTCAGATCAGGAATCAGACCGGTTCCGGGTCTGTGTCAAACGATTCAACCCGAGTAAAAAGAAGAAGAGGTGAGCCGGCCCTCTACAGCAATATTTGAATTGGGATGTGTCGGAATTTGTCCGTATCGGTTATATATTTCTTACAGGCAATCCTGGGATTAACTGCTAATCTTGAAGAACAACGTATTTTTTACTCAACTAGAAATTTATAAAATATTAATGATTTTAATAAGTTGACATGAAATTCCCAGGGTTTTAATATAGGCATTAAGTGTAAAACAGTCTCTAAAAGACAGAATCAAGGAGCTCCTCATGTCAAAAATATTAAGAATAAATACCAGGGAAAAAACCTATTCATTTGAAACACCGGCCGAAGATATTGCCGGGCTTGGCGGACGGGCCCTGACGTCGAAAATGATTTTAAATGAAGTCCCTGCCACATCCCACCCTTTAAGCAAGTATAGCAAACTGATCTTTGCACCGGGGCTGTTATCGGGCTCTCCGGCTGCCAATTCGGGGCGGCTTTCCGTAGGCGGAAAGTCTCCGTTGACCGGTGGTATTAAAGAGAGCAACAGCGGCGGCCTTGTTTCCCAGAAACTGGCTCGGCTCGGGATTAAAGCCCTGGTCTTGGAAGATAAACCTGAAGACGACCGGTTCTCCATGGTTGTTATTAAAAAAGACCGTGTTGAATTCCTTGCCGCAGACGAATATGTGGGCGTATGCAACAGCGATATGATCACCAAGCTCTGGGACCGGTTTGGAAAACGTGTGGCCACGGCAAGTATCGGGGTTGCCGGGGAACAGCGCCTGACATCCGCTTCCATCCAGTTTGCCGATCCCAAGGGACATCCCGGCCGGGCCGCCGGCCGGGGCGGTCTTGGGGCGGTCATGGGGTCAAAGAAGATCAAAGCCATTGTGGTGGATGATAAAGGCACGGACCGTGTGCCGCTCCATGATCCCGATGCCTTTAAGGCCGCCAATAAAAAATGGGTGGAACTGCTCACGTCTCATCCGGTTTCAGGCCAGGGCCTGCCTGCCTATGGGACAGCCATTCTGGTCAATGTCATCAACGAAGCCGGTGCCCTGCCGACCAAGAACTTCAGAACCGGACGGTTTGAAAATGCCCAGGACATCAGTGGCGAGACCATGGCCGCCAACATTGAAAAACGCAGTGGGGTTGCTACGGAAGGGTGTCATCCGGGCTGCGTAATCAAATGCTCTCAGGTCTACAATGACAAGGACAACAATTACCTTACCTCGGGCTTTGAATATGAGACCATCTGGGCCTTTGGGGCCCATTGCCTGATCAAGGAGCTGGATGATATTGCCATGCTGGACAGACTGTGTGACGATTTGGGCCTTGATACCATTGAAACCGGTGTAACCATGGGCATTGCCATGGAGGGCGGCATTATTCCCTGGGGAGACGGCAAAGCAGCCATTGAGCTGCTTAAAAAAGTGGGCACAGGCGATCCCATGGGCAAAATTATCGGAAACGGTGCCGCCTTCACGGGCCAGGCCCTGGGTATTGACCGGGTGCCGGTGGTAAAACGTCAGGCCCTGCCGGCCTATGACCCAAGGGCGGTCAAAGCTGTGGGGGTTACATATGCCACAACGCCCATGGGCGCGGATCATACCGCAGGATACGGTGTATGCCAGAATATTCTGGGCGTGGGCGGTTCCATTGATCCTTTGAAAAAGGACAACAATGTGGCAATCTCCAAAACGCTGCAGATTGCCACCGCAGCCATTGATGCGGCAGGTCTGTGCCTGTTTGTGGCTTTCCCGGTACTTGACAACCCCGAAGGTCTGCAGATGATTGTGGATATGATCAATGCAAGGTATGGTCTTAGTCTTGTGGTTGATGATGTGACAACCTTGGGTATTTCCATTCTCAGGGATGAACTGGAATTTAACCGCCGGGCCGGTTTCACCCCAAAGGATGACCGCCTGCCCGATATGTTCAAGGAACCCTTTGCGCCGCACAATACCACCTGGGATTTCACAGATGAGGAACTGGCTGAAGCCGTAAAATTTTGATTGATTTTAACTGTTTTTCCGGGGCAGTGGCGTGCCAATTGCCCCGGTTTTTATTTCACTCGATGATCAAGCTTTAGGTGGTTGTAACTCATATGGGCAGTGTACTTTTTAATGCGTTTTCATTTCTACAGAAAAAACTAAAAGCACAAGATATTCCTTGTGTAAATGCCGTGCTTGATTTAAAGGACGGTCAACGCGTAAAAGATATTTTAGATGATCTGGGAATAGCGCCCCAGGATATTGAAGGGGTGTTTGTTAACGGCAAGATTGCTCCCTTTGAGACCCCGCTCCATGACGGCGACCGGATTGCGGCCCTGCCGCCCGGTACCCCCGGACCATACCGGCTTCTTCTGGGGCTTGTTTCTTCCCCAGGTAAAAAATCGGACAAAAAGAAAGACCTCACCAAATGAAAATAGAAGTCAGACTGTTTGCCTCACTCGCTGCCTATGCCGACCATGGGGATATGGATTCTGAGGGCTGTCTCAATCTTGAGGGGCCGGCCACTATACGGGATGCAGTCCTGCGGTTAGGTGTTCCTGAACAGGAGATCAAACTGGTGTTTTTAAATGGGATAGGCGCGTCTCTGGATTCTTCTCTCAAAGACAAAGATCGTGTGGGGATTTTTCCCCCCATTGGGGGTGGATGATGCCAAAGGGTCATTCTCTGGAATCCAGGGCACGAATTGAAAAGGACTGCCGGGGAAAAAGCTGCCGCGTTTATTTGTGACCAGGACCTTCTGGAACTGGCTGGTATCTTGAACGTTTCGCTGCATCAGATGTATCTGCAAAGCATGGAAAAGGGCATTCTGCCTTTGCGTTATCTTCGCAACATGCCTTCCATCTCTTTAACGCAGCAGATAAGCCTGCAAAAGTCCCGAGTGGCCGTGGTCGGGGCAGGGGGCCTCGGGGGGCGTATCATAGAAGGGCTCTGCCGCCTGGGCGTCGGCGCGTTACACATTTTTGACCCGGATTCTTTTGATGAGACCAATCTCAACCGTCAGATATTTGCGGACCAAAATAGCCTGGGCAATCCTAAAGTCGAGGTGATGCAGGAATGCTGCCGCTTGATCAATCCTGCCGTACAGATTACGGCTCATCGGATTGCGGTGACGGATCAGAATCAGGATGCCCTGTTTGCAGATGTTCAGGTGATTGTTGATGCCCTTGATACGCCAGGTGACAGACTGACCTTGGCTGCCATTGCCGGCAAATGCCGTTTACCCCTGGTGCATGGGACCGTTGCCGGATTCGGGGGGCGTGTGATGGTCATCCACCCCTTGGATGGGCGCATGGAAATGCTTTATGGCGGTCAGGAAGACGCGTGTTCAGCTGAACACCAATTAGGTACGCCGGTTTTGTCTCCGGCGCTTATTGCGTCGTTTCAGATGATGGCAGTCCTTAATCTTCTTTTAGGAAAAAATCAGGCCGGAGACAGCCGGATGATCTATGCGGATATGGAGAAGCCATCCCTGGATCTTTTTGAACTATAGTTGACGAATCAGTCATCGAACAGCGCATCGATAAAGCATTTTGCATCAAACTCCTGCAGATCGTCTATGGCCTCACCCACACCGATGTAGGCAATGGGCAACTTCATGGTGGATGAGACTGCCGCCACAATTCCGCCTTTTGCCGTGCCGTCCAGTTTGGTGACACTCATCTGGGTAAGTCCCACGGCTTGGTTGAAAATATCTGTCTGGGACAAGGCATTCTGGCCGGTGGTGGCGTCAATGACCATCATTACATCATGGGGTGCCCCCTTGTATTTTTTATCCACGGAGCGCTTGATCTTTTTTAATTCCTCCATGAGATTTTTCTGGGTGTGCAGCCTGCCCGCCGTGTCAATGAGCACCACATCAACGTCCCGTGCCATGGCTGCTTCAACGGCATCGTAAGCAACAGCGGCCGGGTCCGCCCCTTCTTTGTGCCGGACAATGTCTGCACCGGCCCGCCGGGCCCAGATTTCAACCTGCTCAATGGCGGCGGCCCTGAACGTGTCGGCTGCTGCAATCAAGACCTTTTTGCCTTCGGCCTTATATTTCATGGCCAGTTTGCCAAGCGTGGTTGTTTTGCCGGTCCCATTGACACCCACCATCATGATGACATAGGGCTTGGGGCCGGATGGGGCAGGGGGGGCGGGTTCATGAAAAAGCGTGTATAATTCATCTTTCAGCACCTGGCGAAGTTCATCTCCCGTGGCCAGCCCCCGGCTTTTTTTCTTGATTCGCGCCATGATGTCCATAGTGATATCAATGCCAAGATCAGAGGAGACCAGACGGTCTTCGAGCTCTTCAAACAGATCGTCATCTATGGCTTTGGCCGGGGAGAACAGTTCTGTGACATCCGTATTCAAAACAGTTCGGGTTTTGGCCAGACCTGATTTAAGTTTTGAGATCAGCCCTGTGCCCTCTTGGATTGCAGGCTTTTCCTGAACCTGTTCCTGGATAACCGTTTCTTCAGTCTGCGCCGGTTCCTGCTCTGTATCGGATTCCTGGACTGGCTCCGGCTCTATGTCCGGTTCAGGGGTCTGATCTATGGCCGATTTAAGCTCCATCACCGGTTCTTCGGGCGAGACCGGTTTTTCCTCGACAAATTCATTTGCCGCCTTAGGTTCATCTGACTGTAAGTCCGGTTCTACGTCTGATTTTAAGTCTGCTTGCAAACAAGATTCCGGTGAAATTGATTCTTCCTCGGGTATATTTTCTTCTGAAACGAATTCAGTCTCAGTTGTTTTTTTTTTCTTAAAAAAGCTGAACACCACCCTTTTATCTCCTCTTTATATTTGATTATATGCCTTAATCTGCTAATTTTAGTCCTGGTTTGGCAATCGGATACCAGGTTAATATGTGCTGTTTTTTACAATTTTTAGCAGTCGCAATCAAGCCTTAGGGCTGTTAAAATACTTTACTTTCGTTGTCTCACTGGTTAAAAGTAATCAACCATTACAAGTCGTTTAAACTTGGGGATACATTATGGTCGAACAACGTAATGATAAAACAGAGCAATTACAAGCTGAAATAATTAAATTGAGATCCCAGAAGGATCATTTGCTCAAGGAACTGGATACCGTGGAGGCGCAGTATGAAAATATTGATAGCCTTTACAGAAGGTATTTTCCCATTATTTTAGATGCACTTTCCCAAGACAGTACGGCATTTGGCAAGGCCTGTATCCAGCTGGCGACGGCCATGCGGAAAAAGGCTTCCCCGGTTAAGATCGAATATATTTTCGGTCAGATTAAAACGGCTATGATCCATGAAGATGTCAGCCCTGTTGCTGCCCCCCCAAAAAAAGGCTTTCTTTCCTATTTTCGAAAGAATTCATCCGAAGATCAGATGCTTGAAAATCTCAGGCAGAGTTACCAGGATGTGGTGAATCAACTGAAATCCATCCTTGATCAAAAATATACCCAGAAATTGGAATCCATTACCTCAAATCTGCTTAAGATAGAAGAGATACAAGATTTTGAGGGGGTTCGGGAAAATATTTTTTCCCTTATTTTCAATTATATTACAGAAACCAGCCAGGATCGGGAAAAGGTTAATGCGTTTATTCGAGATATCGTGTCAAGGATTTTTGAAATTGAAAAGAAACTGGTCTCTTCCTATGAACAGACAAACTCGTTGCTTTCTTCAAATCAGGGATTGGAATCCATCTTAAATGACGAAATGGCCGGGATCAAAGATTCATTTGATGCGGCTGAAAGCATAGATGATTTACGGGCAAAGATTTCTACGGGTCTTTCGTCCATTGAAAAGGCATTGGAAAAAAAGCAGAAAGTGGACCAGGCCATCAGCCGCTTGGCTGAAAAAAGCAAGAACTCCTTTACCTCCGGGTTTGCCAGACTTAAGCAGGAGTTGCACTCTGCCACAAAATACTCCGAAGAGCTGGAGAAAAAACTCAATGAGGACCAGCTGACCAGTGCCAAAAACCGCAGGGCCTATGACAAGAAAATTCAAGAAGAGATGGATCGGTTTCTTCGGTATAAAACTATTTTTTCCCTTCTGCTCATTGACGTGGATAAGTTTAAAAATATTAATGATACCTATGGACACGCCATTGGTGACCGGTGCCTGCAGGAAATTATTAAACGAACCCAGCCTTTATTAAGAAAAAATGATATGCTTGCCCGGTATGGCGGCGAAGAGTTTGTCGTCATCATGCCGGAGACAGATACAAAAAGCGCAATGAAGGTTGCGGAGAAAATCCGCCGGACCATAGAAAAAATTGAATTCCTGTATAAAAAGGAGAATGTCAGGCTTACGGTCAGCATTGGCGTTTCCTGCATTAAAGACGGTGATACGTCTCCAATGGATTTATTTGGACGGGCGGATATGGCTGTGTACAAGGCAAAGGAAAATGGTCGAAATCAGGTTATAACACAGTAAGTAAAAAATATTTTGGAGTGATAATGGAAGATAGTCCCCTGAAAACGCCCTCTGACGTGAGGGCCCAAGCCCTTCAAACCATGAATGAGGAGAGCAGGGAAAATCTGGCACGAAGACGGTTTTCCCCTGAAAAAATAGATATTTTTAATGCATCACAGACATCTCTTGAGGCATTAAAGGAATATCGGTTTTTAAAAAATACCGAAGCGGAACGTATGCTGCCCGGAATTATCAATAACCCGGTACAGCAAGTGATTATAGATGCTGATCCCGATGAAAAGGCAAAGGCTCAATTTTCAAAGCCGCGACACATCGGTGTGGTTTTTTCCGGCGGGCCGGCCCCGGGAGGTCACAATGTCATTGCCGGCCTTTTTGATGAGATGAAACGGTTTAACAGCGCGTCAAAGATGTTCGGGTTCATTAAAGGGCCCGAAGGGCTGCTTGAAAACCGGTATATTGAAATCACCGCAGAACTGGTGGACACCCACCGGAACATGGGCGGTTTTAACATGATTAAAACCGGGCGGACCAAAATTGATTCCGGCAGCAAAATGGAGTTGGCCCTGACTGTATGCAAGGGATTGAAGCTGGATGCATTGGTGATTATCGGCGGGGATGATTCCAATACCAACGCCGCCTTTTTAGCCCAGCACTTTAAATCCTCAGGGATCAAGGTCATTGGTATACCTAAAACCATTGACGGCGATATCCAGGTAAAAACAGAAACCGGCAAGGTATTGTGCGCCACCTCCTTTGGCTTTCATTCTGCGGCCCGGGC
The DNA here is from genome assembly GCF_013389365.1 of Desulfobacter latus. Taxonomy (GTDB): domain Bacteria; phylum Desulfobacterota; class Desulfobacteria; order Desulfobacterales; family Desulfobacteraceae; genus Desulfobacter; species Desulfobacter latus. The sequence goes on along the minus strand of NZ_JACADJ010000044.1, from coordinate 1,624 downwards.
CTTTGCACAAAACATTTCCAATCTGGCCAATGACGGCAGCTCCGACATTAAATACTGGCATGTGTGCAAGGTCATGGGCCGGGTGGCAAGCCATCTGACGCTGGAGACCGCGCTTCAGACCCATGTGAATATCGCTTTGATTGGTGAGGAATTAGCAGACTATGTAGACCAGGATCGTCTGGCAAAGGCCCGGGAAAAGGGCGAACAGATGGATTATAACGCCTATGGGATGACCCTGCGCCATTTGTCCCGGGTGATTTGTGATATTATTGTCCGGCGGGCCGCATTCGGCAAAAATTACGGCGTGATGATCATCCCGGAAGGCATTCTGGAGTTTATCAATGAAATTCAGGTTTTCATCACAAAACTCAATAAAATCATTGCAGATTATAATAGAATTCATGACATAGATTTCCACAGGACATTTCCCACCCTGAACGAAAAACTGGACTATCTGCGCAGGATATCCCAGGGGATGATGGACAAGGGCCGGTTTCCCATATGGAATATCCGGGATGATGAGCTGTTCAATCAGCTGCCCAGGTTTTTCAGGGAAGGGCTTTTGGTAGAAAGGGATTTTCACGGCAATTTCCAGTTTTCCCAGGTTAAAACCGAGAAGATCATCATGGACATGGTTAAAGAGTATCTGGATGTGCTTCGGGAGCAGGGACGCTACAAGGTTGGTATTCTTCGGGATGATTATGTGTCACTCATGCATGATGCGGGCATGGATCCGGACCTGTTTGCCCCGGCATTGTTTAAAAACCCCCAGGATAAATACGTGCTGGTCAAACCGGATATCATCTCCCTTAAAACCCTGAGGCATGCCCTGGTTAACGCAGGTATGCTGGATTCTGAAGAAGAGACCCCGGAGATTTTTATAAATATATTTAGAAAGTCCCAAGCCGAATTTAAAACCCAGCCCCATTTTTACGGATATGACGGTCGGGGCACCGATCCAACCTATTTTGACTGTTGTTATGCGTACAATCTAGGACTTACGGCCTTTCACCTGATTGCAGGCGGTGCCACAGGTCAAATGGCGGCCATTATCAATCTGGAAAAGGAATTTGACCAGTGGCAGCCGGCCGGTATACCCATTGCCCGGCTTATGCACCTTGAGGAACGCAAAGGACGCCTGGAACTGGTCATGGAAAAAAGCATTGTTGATCTGGAATCCAATGCCTTTAAGGTTTTTCAGGCGATCAGGGAGGACTGGGTGGCGGCCTGTGCATGTCCTGACCGGTTCAGGAATCCAGGGGCCATCGGGGTTTCCAAGGAGATGGAAGAGGACCGCCCCTTAACGCTCCGCCTCAACGCCCTGAAGTCCCAGTAGTAGATTAAGAAACGAGTCCGAAATAATTTAAGCGTATAGGAATTTCCAGCACCCAGTACCCAGTACCCAGTACCCAGTACCCAACACCCAACACCCAACACCCAACACCCAACACCCCGCCCAAAGGGCGCTAATTTAAGCCTAGGGGATTCCAGTGTTGCGTCAACTACCCACCGACACCTTTGGTGATCGGTGGGCTTGTGACTTCGGTTGCAAGTCCTGTTGATTAGCCTTGAGAGCCTTCGGGCTTTCGTTCTAAAGGAATATATAGGCACCCTGGTAATATTA
>NZ_JACADJ010000043.1 GCF_013389365.1 Desulfobacter latus | reverse complement strand
CGGCTTTCCCTTCTGTCAAAAGCAGTCTTGCTTTTGCCGGATGTACCGGATTCTGCGGCTTTTTGTTTGTATCCAGAACAAATACGTTCAATTTTAAAATCCTCTTGTTTCCAAGGTAATGTTTGCCGCGTCAATGTTATGATCGGGTTTGGCGCAAGCAGCACCGGCTTAACCCCTTAAACCTGTTTAACCACTTACCGTAGAACCTGGAGCTGGCGAACACCCCAGGGTACCTATTTCCGATCTAACGTAGTGTTCGAAGCACTTAGACTGGTCAACTTTGGGGCTTTTTCAAGCCCCTCGGTCTTCAGCCGAGGGGTAGTTGACTCCGCCGGACCACTCTTTTTTGAAGATGTCCCCTTTGTACGAGGCGTAAATTTGCCGGCAGACTTAGAAGCCGGCTTGGCTTCGGGATCTGTGTGGATTTCAGATGTTTTGGTTCGTTCGGACGCAGTCTGTTTTGCAACCGCCTTGCCCCGGGTTTTGTCAGTTTCAGAAGAAGCGGCACTTTTTTTCCGCTCGTTTTGGGATTTAGGGGTGATCCCCCTTAAAATAGGCATCACCTCATCGCGTTTTTCAGCCAACAAAAGGGAAATTTCTTCTTTACGGGCTTCATCAAGAACGATATCAGAATTTTGAAGAAAATCAAACAAATTGTCAGCAATATCCAACATCTTGTCATAGGCGTCTGCTTCTTTTTTTGTCGCGAAGGTCATTTTTTCATCTCCATCCCTGACAACAATATATTTGACAATTACGGGCATTTTTTCTCCTTGAGAATAAAATTCTTTAACAAAGAAAGCGGTTTATTTAAACTCCTTTAATATAAAAAAAACAAGACCGGGTAAAGTTATTTTACTTTTGCCCGGCAATTCTTAAATTAGCGCCCTTTGGGCGGGCTGTTAGGTGTTAGGTGCTGGGTGCTGGGTACTGGGTGCTGGGTACTGGGTGCTGGGAAATGGAAATTCCTATACTCTTAAATATACAAAGATGTATGATTACAGGCCAATCGCTTTCTATCTTGACACACAAATCCGTCTCTGACATATTTCAATTTGTTCAAACTTGATGATCGAATAAAAGCATTTTTTTACGCTTATTGATAACAGTCGAAATGCAATACCTTGATGATACAAAAATTCAAACCCTATCTCTGATGCTTTTGGCATTAATTGGCCTTGGCAGTCTGCTGCATATCACCAAATCATTTATGGTGCCTTTTGTTATTGCCCTTCTTTTTGCTTTTTTACTGATACCTGTAGCTGATTCCTTACTTAAATTGCACATCCCCAGCATATTGGTCAATACCATCGTATTGGTGGGATTCGGCATCGTTCTCATCGGCCTTGTTTTTCTGGTATACGGCGCCCTGAGTTCGGTTAGCAGCAGCGTACCTAAATACATGGAAAAATACAGCCTCATTCTCAACCAGCTAACCGCATTAATAAAACAATATTCTGATATCGATATTATGCAGGATTATAAAAAAATCAGTATCGAAGATCTTTTTTCTGTTATTTCGCCCTCTTCAGTGATGAAATCAGTAAATCAAAGTGTTGGCAATCTGATCAGCTTCATGTCACGCACGACGTTGATGATAATATTTTTGATGTTTATCGTTAGCAGCCGAAAAATATTTATCAACAAGATCTACGATTTTTTTCATTCAAAAGAAGACGCCTCGCAAAATATGGTAGAAATGATCGGTAATATTGCACACCAGGTTCATATGTACCTGTTTATCAAAGCCCTGATCAGCATCGGTACCGGTGGCGTCTTTGGTCTGGTTGCTTGGTTGTTCGGGCTTGATTTTCCCTTTATATGGGGCTTAATGGGATTTGTGTTCAATTTTATTCCTACTTTAGGACCCATTATTGCAACGATACCACCTATTTTTCTGGCACTGTTACAGTTCGACAGTTTTTGGTATGCCGCCACTGTTTCATTTTTTATGTCGGCAGTGCAGTTTATCTCCGGCAGTTTTGTAGAGCCGCTTATCATGGGCGACCGACTCAACCTGAACATTATCGCTATTTTGCTTTCACTGCTGCTTTGGGGAATCATCTGGGGGATTCCGGGTATGATCTTAGCTGTGCCGATCACAGCCTCTTTGAACATCATGCTGAGTAATATAAAAACGCTCAAGAGCATTAGTATTTTGCTGAGCAAATAATATCGATTTCAGTACAGGCTGGTATGCACCTGACCAAGGTACTCATTTACACACAAGCACAGCGGAGGATGGTCATGAGACAGGACATATTAATGATTCATGGGATGTGGGGCGGGGGATGGTATTGGGAAAAATACAAAAACTTTTTCACTGAAAAAGGATATAAATGTCACACCCCCTATCTTCGTTACCACAATGTCGATCCAAACGCCGGACCTGACCCAAGGATTGGAACGACGAGTCTGATCCAGTATGCCCAGGATCTTGAAAATGACATTAAAACAAAAGGATTAAATACAAAACCGATCATAATGGGCCACTCCATGGGGGGGCTGCTGGCACAAATACTTGGCGCCCGGGGAGTAGCTTCTGCACTTGTACTTTTAACGCCTGCCGCCCCCGCTGGAATTTTTTCATTGAATTTTTCAGTTATAAAAACATTTTGGCCGGTGTTATTTAAATGGGGGTTCTGGAAAAAACCGCATTCCTTGCCGTTTAAAAATTGCGTGTATGGAATGATGCACCTTATGAATGAGAATGACCAGCAAAAACATTATACTCAGTGCGTGCATGAATCTGGAAAGGCTGCCGCAGAAATCGCATTTTGGCAGCAGGCAGCCCATGTGGACGAATCCAAGGTAAAATGCCCTGTCCTTGTGGTGGCCGGTAAGGAAGACCGCATTACACCAGCGTCGGTAGTAAAAAAGGTGGCTAAAAAATATGACGCCTTTCCAAAGGATTATAAGTGCTTTGATAAACACGCCCATATGCTGGTTTGTGAGCCTGGATGGGAGAATGTTGCCGGTTTTGTTTGGGAGTGGTTAAAAAACATACAACCCCAAATTGATGGAATATAGACGATCATACGATCAAAAAAGTCATTGACAATAAAGGCCGGTTTGGATACTATTCAGCGTTAATTTGATGGGCCATTAGCTCAATTGGCAGAGCAACTGACTCTTAATCAGTAGGTCCAAGGTTCGACCCCTTGATGGCCCACCACTACAGCAATAAGGCTTTCAGCGTTTTTCGTTGAAAGCTTTTTTTGCTTTTGGTTTCGATTTGCCCCCATAGCCCCCACTTTTCAAGCGTTGCAGGATAAAAAGAGAATATTTCCTGCCTGGACCTCTCAATTCTGCCCAAAATGTGGTAAGCATGGCAATCATAAAAACTACGGTGAGTTCTCTTGCTCGCAATGAATATATTTGTCTATTTTGGTAGTGATAAAAGTAAGGAAAAGAGTTTCCATGAACAAAAATTTACCACGGGTCAAAACCGGACTGGACACCCTTTACGACAATCTGCCTGGATGTTTAAAGGGCAAACGGCTGGGGCTTCTGGCAAATCCAGCCTCGGTAACACATCAGTTTGCACATGCAAAAGACGTTATCGCGCAACTCTTTCCCGGGCAGATTTGCGCCCTGTTCTCACCCCAGCACGGTTTTTTTGCCGAAAAACAGGACAATATGATTGAATCGGGGCATTTCAGGGACCCGGATCTGAATATACCGGTATTCAGCTTGTACAGTGAAACAAGAATTCCCACAGCCGATATGTTTGTTCCTATAGATACCCTGATTATAGATATCCAGGATGTCGGGACCCGTGTGTATACGTTTATATATACCATCTCGTACTGTCTTGAAACAGCAGCAAAGCTCAACAAATCCGTAGTAATTCTCGACCGCCCCAACCCTGTTGGCGGCTTACAGGTTGAGGGTAATATTCTTGAACAGGACTGCACCTCATTTGTCGGGCGTTACCCTATTCCCATGCGCCACGGCATGACCGTAGGTGAAATTACCGCCTACATCAATACAACCCAAAAGATCGGTTGTGATCTTACTGTCATTCCCATGCAGGGATGGAGCAGGGACATGTACTGGCAGGATACCGGGTTAGTCTGGATTCCACCATCCCCGAATCTGCCCACCCCGCTTTCAACCATGGTATATCCCGGACAGGTTATCTTTGAAGGGACCAACCTGTCGGAAGGACGGGGTACCACCCTGCCCTTTGAACAGTTTGGCGCGCCGTTTATGGATATTTACACATTGAAACAGCGTATAAAAAATCGCCTTAACGATATTGTAATGCGGCCGGTCTGCTTCCAGCCCACATCCGGAAAATGGCAAAATCAGACATGCAAGGGTTTTCAGATCCACGTCATAAACAGAGATGAATATAAACCTTATCTGTATTCGCTGATTCTGTTACAGGAAATCATGAGGGTACATCCTGACGGATTTCAATTCAAGGCGCCGCCCTATGAATATGAATTTGAGCGTCTGCCCATGGATCTGATCTTAGGAAGCCGGAAATTACGAAAAAATCTTGAAGAAATGAATGATCCCCTTGAATTGGAAAAGGCCTGGCAGGAACCTTTGCAGCAGTTTAAGCAGGCGTCTCAAGCGTTCTATATATATGGTGTTTGAGAAAAAGTCATCCATCTACTAAAAAAAAGGCTGTGATATTACTATCACAAGCCTTTCTTATTATTTTGACTGTTCAGCAATTAGATACGTTCACTTTTGCTTTAATTTGCAGAAGTGTCAACACCTTCGTCATTTTTCCAAGAGTCTTTCAATTCGTCAAATCCAAGGTAAAGTGCAAAGCCGCCACCTATTAGAAGAATAACAGGGACACATCCGGTAATAATCTGCAAAAATTCCGTAAACCATACAGCCAAACCAACAACACCGAAAAGAACCGCAATAGCTCCGCCAATTAACGTTTTCATCGTTTATCCTCCTTAAATTCCCGTCTAAACATTTAATACGTATAATACGTGATTCATACCTAAAAAATAATTTAACTGTTTATATGCTTGTTTCAATTACAAATAGATGAGGAAAAATATCACAGCCCCCTGATTTTATCAAGGCGTTTTTAACCATGATAAAAGACTTGAATAAACACTTTTAATTCAAGCTGTTGGCAACAAAATTGACGTTTTTTTTCAATCATTATTATATGAAAGTCAAAATAAATTATTCAATCTTTTTTATATTTCGTCCTGGATTCAGCCTCGGTGTTGATGAATTATCATATTGCCTTGTAAACCAAGCTCTGGTATTGAATTAACCGAAAAAACGTTCCTGCCACGATTGACCCTTCAAACTTCGAAGGAAAAAAAGGACACCCTATATGAGCTTGTTTGAACCGATAGATAAGCTGGCCTTATCCACCAGAAAAAAAATACGTAAATTAATAGCATTTCTGCTTAACAACTCAGATGATTATTATTCAAGTTTTTACCCAGGCACCCGAAGCTTTATTATTGAAAAAATATTGAAGCATCTTGTTAATAAAATCAACATAGACCACAATAGCCTTGAAAAAATTAAAAATATAGCACCGGGGTCAATTGTTGTTTTTGCCTGTAAAAACAAACACATGTTTGATTTTTTATATTTTCACACCCTTTTAAAACCCATGAACGGCCCCTACCCTGAGCTGAGTTTTGATTTACGGTTTGTGTTTCTTCTGCCGGTAAAACAGCTAGGGCGTATTATTCTCTCCCATTTAAATCATTTTTTTCACTATTTCCATTTCAAGGATATCTATGTCGACGGGTATGCCCGAAAAATGCTTTTGGAGAACCGGGCAGGCTTCATAAGCCTTATTGAAGAGGATGAATTTTATAACAGATTTATCAGATCAACACCGGACCCTTTATTCCATCTGATTGAATTGCAGAAACAAACTGAAAAATCAGTTGTTATTGTGCCTGAAGATATTATCTATATCACCAAGCCCATGCACAAAAATCCAAGCCTTGGGGATATTTTGTTCGGCACCCATGAAAATCCCGGACGCATTAAAAGGATTTTCACCATGCTGCGGCAACCGGACAAAATCCGGGTGGAAGTCGCACGACCGGTTAATTTGAAAGAATTCATCGCCCGACCTGAAATCCAGCGCCTTGATTCGGAATTCCAAACCCATCGGCTTAGAAGTCAGCTTGTGGATATTTTGAACCGTCAGCGCAAAAGTATCACCGGTCCTGTGCTTAAATCCCGTCAGGAGATCACCGAAGACATTCTTAACCGAAAATCCCTAAGAGAATTTTTGGCGGCCTATGCAGATAAAACCGGGGCGCCTTTACGAAAGGTAAATAAAAAGGCGGCTGCCTATATCGATGAAATTGCAGCCAATTACAGTTTAAGGGTAATAAATATTTTAAACTGGCTTTTCACCTGGGTATTCAAAAACATATTTGAGGGGGTTTCCGTATCCCAGGATGAGATCAATACGATGCGGGAAACTTACACCAAAGCCCCGTTGATTCTGATCCCCTGCCATAAAAGCCACCTTGATTACCTGCTGTTACCCTATGTCATGTTCAAAAACAATATGCCCTGCCCCCATATTGCGGCGGGCAAAAACCTTGCCTTTTGGCCCCTTGGCCCGATATTCAGAGGCGCCGGGGCGTTTTTCCTGCGCCGGACATTCAAAGGTGCGGAATTATATACCCGCATTTTTGCAGCATATATCGAGAAACTGCTTTATGAAGGTTTTAACATCAAAATCTATATTGAGGGAGGCAGAAGCCGGACAGGAAAAGTACTGCCCCCTAAAACCGGCGGGTTGTCCATGATTATCCGGGCATTTTTAAGCGGTGCCTGTGAAGATCTTTATTTTGTGCCCATTTATGTGGGGTATGACAGGGTGCTGGAAGAAGACGCATATATTAAAGAAATTGAGGGCGGCAACAAAACACCTGAAAACCTGAAAGGCTTGTTGAACACAAGAAAATTTTTAAAAAGAAAATACGGCAAAGTGTATCTTAAATTTGACACGCCGATTTCCATGAACGCGTATATGGCAGAAAAAGGGGTTGACCTTAAAAAGTCCAGTGACGGGGAGTTCAGTCTCTTTGTCAGAGGGTTCGGATATAAACTGATAAATGCCATCAATGATAATACTGTTGCCACGCCCCATGGTATCATCGCATCAGGCATCCTGAACTGCTCTGAAAGCACGTTTACAAAGAAACAGATGTTTGCCCGGGTAACCACTTACATGAATCATCTGATTTTTCACGGGGCATACCTTTCCGACACCTTGATGATTGACCCGGACAATGCCTTTAATTCGGTCATTGAAAATTTTATTTCCAGAAACTTTATTGAGCTTGCGGATGAGGACGAGGATGACATCACAGACACCACCATGCTCATTGTCAAGCACAACAAAAGACCGATTCTGGACTACTATAAAAACTCGGTCATCTGTTTCTTTGTACCGGCTGCCTATACAGCCGCAGCCATTATAGAAACAGACCGGTTTAAGTTTGAAGTGCAGGACCTTGTATCCAGGTATCAATTTTTGCAAAAATTGTTCACGGATGAATTTTCATTTGATGAACAAATTTCAACATATGAGCAGATTTCAAAGGCATTAAAAGGATTTATCAATGAGGGGATTCTCGTGCCTGATATTGAATTTGCCGACACCTTTAACGTAACATCAGAAGGGTTGAGAAAACTTAAATGGTTTGCAGCCTTTCTCATTCCCTTTTTCGAATCCTATATGACCTGCCTTGTCTTCCTGGAAAAAGAAAAAACAGACAAATATGATGTCAAAGAGCGTTCAAAAAAGCTGCTCGCCTTCGGAACCAAACTATATAAGCGCAACCAGGTGGTCCGAAAGGAATCTTTATCCCTGATCAACTACCGTAATGCCGTGAACTATTTTGCCAGACACCATATCAACGGCTCCAAAGATCAGACACACATAGACCAGTACAAAGAAATTATTGATCTGCTTTCCAGACGGATATCAAGCTAACCATCGTGAAAGCTTTAATACTTGCAGCGGGGTTTGGCACAAGGCTGTTGCCTTATACAAAATATTTACCCAAACCCCTTTTCACCATCAACGGCCGACCGGTTCTCGACTATGCCGTTAAACATCTTTTAGATGCCGGTTGCACTAAAATTTTTATCAATGCGCACCATCTGGCAGATGCCATTGCAGGCTTTGTTGACAATCACCGGTCAAAAAACTTTCTGGAAGTGGTGTTTGAGCCTGTAATTCTCGATACCGGCGGGGCCATAGCCAACCTTGGTAATGCGTTGGCAGATGATGATTTTTTTGTGGTGAATGCAGATGTACGCTGTGATTTTGATCTGTCACGTCTCATGGCCTGCCACAAGGCATCTGGTGCCCTTGCCACCCTGCTGGTCCATGACTGCTACCGGTTCAACACCCTTTGTGTGGACCAGATAAGGCTAGGCCCCGGCATTGTCAGGCATTTTTCCCAGGCTCCGGAATCCGGTCTTGCCTTCACAGGCATCCAGGCAATATCTCCGGGCCTTTTTGAATACATGCCCCCTGAAAAAACATTTTCAAGTATTGATGTATATAAAAAATTATGTGGCCTGGAAAAAATTTTTGCGCTCAAAGCCGAGCAATTTTACTGGCGGGACATGGGCACCCCCCAAGATTACCAACAGACCGCCAGGGAATGCCTGGCCGGCAAAATTTTTGGGTTAGACCCATCCCGGATTCAAGAGATTGACATCCAGGCCCTGGCCGGCGACGGGTCAGACCGTCTCTGGTTCCGAGCCCGGCATCGAGAAAAAAGTCTGATTCTTTCGGATCACGGTATCTGTGTCAATGGGGCCCATTGCAACAATGGCGCCGCCCAGTTGCATGCGTTTGTCAGCATAGGAAAGCATCTGGCTGACAAAGGTATCGCTGTCCCCCAAATTCTGGGTCATGACACCATTTCAGGCCAGGTCGCCGTGGCAGATCTTGGCAATATCCACCTGGCAGACCATATCCGGGGCATGGACGAAAAACAGATGATCACATGGTATCAACGTGTTATTGACGCCCTGATTGATTTTTCTTTCAAAGGGATTGAAGATTTTGATACGGCCTGGACCTGCCAGACCCCGTCCTACTCAAAACAAATGATCCTGGATCTGGAATGCCGGTATTTTATGCAGGCCTTTGTAAATGGCTATCTTGGCCGCAAAGAACAGTTCGAAACCTTTGCCCCGCATTTTCACCAGATTGCCGACAATGCACTGAGTCATGCCATGAACGGGCTTATGCACCGGGACTGCCAGTCGAAAAATATCATGATCCATGACGGGCACCCCTGGTTCATTGATTTTCAATCCGCACGACCGGGTCCGATTCAATATGATCTGGCTTCCCTTTTAATTGACCCTTATGTTACACTGCCCCGGGCTGTCCGGGATCAACTTTTAAACTATGCGTTGAAAAAAATCGGCCTTAACGTATCCTTTAATATAGATGCGTTTATGCACACTTTCAGGTACTGCTGTATTTCACGCAACCTTCAGATGCTGGGGGCGTTTGGTTTTTTAACCCGAGTTAAAAACAAGAACCGGTTTGAAAAATATATCCCGGCAGCGCTTAAAGGACTTGAATGTCGGCTCAAAGACCTAAACGAACCTGGAATGGCCGATTTCACCAATTTTACCCAAAGCCTTCAAGGAGATTTAAAATGAATTGTATACCGATCATGATCAGTGGACTGCCCGGCAATGTAGCTCGTGTAATGGCTGAAGCCGTCTTACAGGATGAGCGGTTTACCCTTGTACCCTTTTCCCTGACCGGGGAAGAGATCAGCGATGGACAAGTGGCTGTGGATCAGACAACCGTAACCCTTTTAAAACCCAGTGAAAGGGAGCGTAAAATTAATGAGATTCTTGAATCCTACCCTGGCTGCATTTGTGTTGATTACACCCACCCGACAGCGGTAAATGACAATGCAAAATTTTATGTGGCACATAAAATGCCCTTTGTTATGGGCACCACGGGCGGAGACCGGCAAGACCTTGAACGTACGGTTAAAAACGCCTCCATGCCTGCGGTCATTGCCCCGAACATGGCCAAACAGATTGTCGGACTTCAAGCCATGCTTGAATACGGGGCCAATACCTTCCCCGGACTGTTCAACGGATTCACACTTCAGGTCAAAGAGAGCCATCAGCAGGGAAAAGCGGATACATCGGGCACGGCCAAGGCCCTGGTGGCCTGTTTCAATCAACTGGGAATTGATTTCGATATTTCCAGCATTGAAAAAATCAGAGATCCCAAAATCCAGAGAGAAAATTTAGGCGTTGAAGCGCAGTATATAAAGGGGCACGCATGGCATACATATACAATTCAGGCACCGGACGGGTCGGCACTGTTTGAACTGACCCATAACATAAACGGGCGGCAGAATTATGTTTCAGGTACATTTGATGCCGTCATGTTTTTAAAAACCAAAATTGATACAAACGCTTTTGAGCAGAAACTTTTCACCATGATTGATGTCCTGACCGCCGGGAAGTGACAATGTCCCCCCTGGTTAAATTTATACTGATTCTTCTGGGCCTGGCCTATCTTATTTCACCGGTAGATGCGATTCCCGAACTGTATTTGCCCATGGTGGGATGGATAGATGACAGTCTGGTTATCTGGTGTCTGTATCATCTGCTCAGATATGGCCGGCTGCCCTCATTTTTATTTAAAAAAGGTAATAAACAATCATCCGGGGAAAAAGGAAAAGGTTCTGAATCTACCCAAAAAACATATAGAAAAACCGGACCAAACCGGGCCAATGCAACAGGTCAGTCCACAAAAGCAAATGCGTCAAACAGAACCAGTATCTTTAAATCGCCATATGAGATCCTTGGTGTGGACGATTCTGCGTCCTGGTCTGAAATCCAAACCGCCTATAAAAACAAGGCCAAGCAATACCACCCGGATAAATTGTCCCATCTGGGTGAAGAGTTTTCAACTCTTGCCAATGAAAAATTTTTAGAAATTCAACAGGCGTATGCAAAGCTCAAATCCATTTATAACCCGTAGGACATAATTAAAGACAACAAATTTTAGGAAACTTAATTGACCGGCATCAGCGAAATTCTTTTACTTATTTTTCTAATATTGTGTATCCTGATTGTACCGAGACTAATGACCCCAAAGCCCCCGGGCAAAAAAAAAACAAAACCGTTTCCCAGGGCATTCACAATGAAAATAAGAACCGCCATTGTATTGTCCGCAGCCGACATCATCATCAGTGCCTTGTGGATAAAACCCTGGCAGGGGCGGATTTCAATGTTTATTGTGTCGGGAATTCTGCCCGTGGTCTTCGGATGGTCCCTTTTCTGGATATTTTCTGCACAAAAAAAATGAGCTTTAATATTGTTTATATTTGGAAAATTATTACCCATAAGATTTTACATGTCATGTTTTTTAGGCATACCCCCATACCTTTTCAAATAATATTAAACGGTGAACTATTATGAAAGTCGCGGTGATATATAACCGGGAATCCACCAAGGTGATCAACCTGTTTGGGATTCCCAACCGTGAAAAATACGGCCTGGAGTCCATACAAAGAATCCTGAACGCCTTGAAAAAAGGGGGACATCAGGCCGTGGCCATTGAAGGGGACAAAGACCTGATTGATCGACTGGAAGAGTTCATGCCCCGCGTAATCAAGGGAGAACTTCCGGGCATGGCGCTGAACCTGTCTTACGGCATCCAGGGACAGGCCCGGTATACGCATGTACCGGGGATCCTTGAAATGGTCGGACTGCCGTATGTGGGCTCCAACCCTCTGGCCCATTCCCTGGCTCTCGATAAAGTTGTGGCCAAAATGCTGTTTGTTCAGAACGGTATTCCCACTCCGGAATTCGCGGTGATCCCCACACCGGATTCCCCGTTGCCGGACCTTGAATTCCCCTTAATTGTCAAACCCAAAAATGAAGCGGTATCATTCGGTATCCAGGTGGTCGACAACAGTGAAGACCTGAAAAATGCCGCCCAGGCTATTTTTAAAGAATTCGGGCAGGCCGTACTGGCGGAGCAATATATTGAAGGACGTGAAATCAATATCGGACTCTTAGGGAACGGTCCCAATGTGGAAACCTTTTTACCGGCCGAGCTGATATTCGGGGATACCGGTCCTCAAATTTATACCCTGGAGGATAAAAAACGGACTTCCGGCAGAGAGGTCGGCGTTCAATGCCCGGCCGACCTGGATGACAAGAGCACCTGTGATGCCCAGGATATAGCCAAAAGCGCATTCGAAGTTCTCGGGTGCTATGACTGTGCCCGCGTAGATATGCGCCTGGATAAGAACGGCAATCTGTATGTCCTGGAAATCAACTCTCTTCCCAGCCTGGGCGAGCATGGTTCTTATGTAGCGGCCGCCGAAGCCATGGGCATGAATTTCACAGCCCTGATCAACCGTTTGATTCAGACCGCCTCATCCCGGTATTTCGGAACCCCTGAACCACCCAGTCTTCAAACCCAAAAATTGGCAGCCAAAGATGTCGTGTTCGGTTTTCTGACCAAAAACCGGGATCTGATGGAAAAAAAGATTGAATCCTGGGTAAACATCAGTTCCCGCACAGACGACCCTGCCGGTATCCGTGTGGCAGCACAGAAACTGGATAAAACACTCAAGGAGATCGGTATGAAACCGGTGGCCGATTTTACTGATCACCGCGATATCTGGACCTGGGAAAGCCCGAAGGGATTCCGCCGGGGTACCCTGTTCATTTCGCAACTGGATGTTCCCAGGGGCCTGAACTCCGGATATGAATATTTCAGGCGGACACCGGAGTGGCTCTTTGGCGAAGGCATTGGTGCATCCAGGGCCCAGTTGGTCCAGTTTGAATTTATGCTCCGGGCCTTGAAAAGTGTCCGTCGATTTTCAAGAACCCGCGTGGGATTTGCCTGCTATGCAGATGAAGGCCGCCATTGCGATGAAAGCGCAGCCATTCTTACCCAGGCTGCCGCAAGCGCTTCCCGGGTGGTGGTGCTCAAACCCGGTAATGTTGGAGATTTCATGATTGTTTCCCGGCGGGGGCAGCAGCAGTATCGGCTGATTGTTGAGGGAAAATCCGTCAAGCTCGGACAGAGCGGCCGGCACACCGATATCATGAAAACCCTGTATATGAAACTGTTGGAAATGAGCAACCTGGACAATAAAAAGGCCAGAATCGGTATTTCAGCAGTGGATTTTAAAACAGAAGCCTTTCCCGAACGGCTGCCCCACCGGGTTCAGGTGCTGATCCAGGCCTCTTATCCAACAGCAGCCAAGGGCCGTGAACTGCACGCGGCCCTGAAAAGAATCTTCAAGGGGGACGGGCTCAAATGGAATTTAATCGCCATTTCCGAACGTCCGCCCATGCTGGAAAGAAAGGTGAACCTGCAATTGATCAAGACCATCCAGGACATTGCCGGGCAATGGGACATCCCGTTGTTGACGGAATCCTCCCTGTGGCCGTCACCCGCCGGCATGGTGCCGGACACGGTACCGGTGGCCTGCGGCCTGGGACCTGTTGCCAAGGATCTGTATACGTCAAGGGAAGCGGTTTCAAGAATCAGCATAGTTCAGCGGACCTTGATGATGGCCCAGTTTCTTTTGAACACGGCCGAGGAATAGATCATGGTGACCCCGTTTTCCAGACGCCCCCGTGACGCAGATCTCCTGGACCCCGGCGACCGGCGCGTGGTTTATCCCCAGAAAGTCGGGGTATCCAGCCAGGGTATGGTATCGACGCAGCATTATCTGGCCACCCAGGCAGGGAATGATATTCTTGAGCAGGGCGGCAACGCCATTGATGCCGCCATTGCCGCCGCATTTGCCCTGGGTGTGGTTGAACCGGCCGCCTCGGGCCTTGGCGGCCAGACCATGATGGTGATTCATCTGGCCGAGCAGGACCGGACCTTCTGCCTGGACGGTGGAACAAGGGCCCCCAACCGTACGCCGCCCGGCGCTTTGGAGCGCGCGGATCAGCTCCGCGGGTACCGGGCTACCACTGTTCCTTCCACACCCGCTGTTCTCGGCCATGCTCTACGGCATTACGGCACCAAGAGTCTGGAAGAGGTTCTGGTACCGGCCATTCACAATGCCAGATATGGATACCGAATTTCTCCTTTACAGTACTACCTTTCCAAGCGGGAACTAAAGTACCTGAAACTGTTCCCCAGCCGAAAATTCTTTTTAAAAAACGGAGAACGCCTGTACCCCATTGGGTCGTTTTTTAAGCAGGAAGTCCTGGCCCAAACACTGGAGACCTTGGCAAAAGAGGGGATCGAAGATTTCTATCAGGGCAGCATCGCCAAATTGATTCATGATGATATGGTGGCAAATGACGGCCTTATCCGGGATGATGATCTTGCCCAAATTCCCTGGCCCGTGGAACGACAATCCCTGGTAACGGATATATTCGAAAAGAGCGTACACACCTTTGGGCCACCCGGAGCCGGTCGGACCCTGATTCAGGCATTGAATATGCTGGAGCAGTTCGACAAAGATATCCTGGATCCGGATATGCCCCAGGGTGTGCTGCTTCTGGCATATGTCATCCGCAAAGCAAATCTCGACCGGTCGGATCGGCCGACAGATCCGGCCCTGTTTGCCCAGGAACTGGAACTGGCTGAAGACATTACCGATCTTGACTATGCCAAGCGGGTATCCAAACGGATCAAGCAACGAATGTTCGGCAAGGGCGATACCACCCACCTGTCAGTGATGGACAAATTCGGCAATGCCGTGGCCCTGACCCAGTCCATAGAGCGCGTGTACGGTTCGTTTACCGCGTCGGAAAAGTTAGGATTTCTCTATAATAATTACATGAGTGCCTTTGAATACCAGGATATCACCCATCCATACTATCTCAGACCCAATGCCGTACCCTGGGCGTCAGTGAGCCCCACCATTATTTTTGACAATAAAAAACCCTGGCTGGTCATAGGCTCCCCCGGTTCCCAGAGAATCGTATCGGCCATATTACAGGTATTGCTGAGACTGGAGCGCGGGTCGACGCCGTTTGACGCAGTGGAAGCGCCGAGGATGCACTGTTCAATAACAGGGAAAGTTTCCATTGAAGCGACCCGGATGCGAAATGATATTCCGGAACTGCTCAAAAGCCACGGTTTTTCCATAGATATCCGGGATCCATACTCATTCTATCTGGGTTCGGTCCAGTTGGTATTGAATCAAAACGGTGAGTTTATTGGTGTAGCGGATTCCCGGCGGGACGGATCTGCCCAGGGACCGTTATGACCCCCCTGCCGTTTCTCATATCCGTTCCCCATTCAGGGTTGACTATCCCTGAAGAGGTACGGTCCCTATGTCGCCTAAATCGGGATGACATCCAAAACGATAGTGACGGCGGTGCCGGTGATATTTATTCTATGCTCAAAGGTCATGTTCAATGTTTTGTAACCACGGATATTGCCCGGGCGGCGGTGGACCTGAATCGGCCGAAAGATGATTTCTCCAAAGATGGTGTCATTAAGACGCATACCTGCTGGAACGTGCCTATATGGTCATCGCCGTTGCCTAAAATACTGTGTGATACACTTCTTGAAAAATACTACTACCCCTATCATCAAAAATTAGAATCACTTGCCGGCAATCCTTCCCTGGTGTTGGGCATTGACTGCCATACCATGGCGGCAACCGGTCCACCAATTGGTCCGGATCCCGGGGAGGAGCGGCCTTTTATAAACCTGGGCAATCTGGGCCACAGCTCATGCCCGGAAACATGGGCTATGTCTATGGTGGATTGCTTTAAAAAGTACTTTGGGGATAATGTTACGTTGAACCATCCGTTTAAAGGTGGATGGATCACACGCCACTACAGCCGTTTAATGCCATGGATACAGATTGAAATATCAAGGGCGCCGTTTTTGACTGATTCGGAAAAGGGCTTGAAAATATTGTCTGCTCTGAAAATGTGGACTGAGAAGATGCCAATTATAAGATAAGAGCCCAAAACAAGACAAGAACCAAAAAGTTTGTAAATAGTCCCAGTATGACTGATGAAATGATTAGGGGAAAAAGGCTTTTTTCCAGACTATTAATAATAGTCTGGGGTTTTGAATTTCACATTGGGGGACATTTCGATATTGATGTGGTCCACAGTGAGCATGTGAAATAATCTCCCTCCACAATACTTCTGTTATTGAATACTTTTTTGAAATATGCTTGGGCGACTCATAATACCATAAGTGCTTGGTCAACTATGTGGTAAAATGAAGAAAAAAATTTGCAAGCCTTTCCTGATGATGTTGAATGATTTCATTATTAATTTTTTAAACATTTATGCAGATCCGGTTATTCTTATTTTTCGGCTGTTATCCCATTAGCAAAGTAAATACGAAAGATAAACGGAAACCACAGATTAATTCGTTATGTGCCTAATAGCCAAAAAATGATGAGCAACACACCTATAGCTTGACATTTCGATCTATAGAATATAAATAAGCCTACATAGCTGCTATTATGAATTGTTAATAGCTCCAGTGTTTTTTTAACAGTATCTATGTTCGAGGTCGAATTATGGGGAATTTTAAGTCAGCAGGACAGATGGCAGAAATTATTGAAGAAATTTACGAAGAGAAGTTTGGAGGAAAAAAACGAGGTCGGTTTCAACTTTCCAGATCCCAGTTTCGTAGACTGGGAGGCAGAAAAAAATTACATGATGCATTTATCGATGAAGTCGCTGACGAATGTTTAGAACTCGGGTACATTTTAATTATAATTGAGGACATCATCGCAGTGATCGAAGAAAATGTCGTTTTAAACTATAGAAGCGTCCCCAAGTCTATCATAAATTCATATATTGAAGAAGATGATGATGATGATGAAGACGAAAATTATAAACCCGAAGACGATGATGATTGATATGAAAGAAGATCACAAACCTGCCAGTTCACTGGACGGCAAGAAGCCGTCGCCGGCGCGTTGGGCATCAATGATATTGGAGAGATAAATGTCAATTAAAGTTGATATTGAATGGACTTGGATCGAATGGAATAAAGGAAACACATGGAAAAAGAACATATTACCACAGCTTACAGAAGCAAATATTAATGAAGAGCAACTAGAAAGATGTGTTTACATAATTCGCGTCAATGGACTATTTGCTATCAATTATCCATCTGGGATTTCTCCAACTTTGTATATCGGTGAAGGAAATTTTAAAAACAGAATTATTCAACACAAAAATTGGTTCAGGGGCCTAATCGATCTGGTAGGTGAATTCCCATTTCTGATCGGCATTTGCATCCCACGTGTACGAAATAGCTACGAGGCATATAAAGATTTAGAAGCAGCATTGCTAATTGAATTTAAAGGAATTTATGGTTGTGCTCCGCTAAAGAATAAACAGTTGGAAACAAGAAAGTGTGATTACGAGTATCAACCAAATGAAGAATTTAGGGGGGCAATAATGATTGGCAAAGGAGTTAGGTATTACTGGGCCATAGAGCCAATGAGATCTAATGATTTCTATGATGATTACTTTCAAACATGTGATTAAAAATATTGAGAATAAAAGATTGCCCAACCAATGCATTAATGAAGAACGCTGGAGGCCTGAGGGGTAGGTCTGAGTGGCCCGATAGTGTGGCTATTTTATATGAAAAATACTATAGTTTGCAGACAAATTGTTTTTGCAAAAGGCTCTCTATTAATGTTACGGAGCTATGCACTTAGCTCCTGAAGAAATAAGTTAACATTCTGATTTCATATGCTTTTTACATGTTTTTATTAACAGTTTATACATCATAAGAAATCGTTTAAAATTCATATGATTACCATAATTCAACGGGACTGAAGTACATATCCACGTAATGTTATTTTAATGGTCTGATAAAGGAACTGGAGATGTGCGGTTATTGTGTAGAATCTATTGGCGTTGAGCGTCTATTAACAAAAGAAAAATTCACCAAAGAGGATTTGTTTTTTTCGGATTTCTTTATTCAGGAAATAGCCGATCTGAATCAGGGCATACATACACTCCTTTCTTTCATTCTTGATTGTGAAATAACAGAAAACGAAAAATTAGAACGATTAAATTCGCATATTATTTTATGTCGTTTGTTAGAAATCCTCATAGATAATGGGATGGATTCGCCAAAGTATGGCAGCCTTTTACAAAATGAGTGGATTATAAAATCCATAGTGTGTGAAAGCCTTGAAAATACGTGTCGGATTGAAACCTTAAACCGAGTCGCATCTTGGTTACCTCACTTAAACTCCTGCTATAACTTAAACCGATGGGATTCAGATGAACCGATTCAGAAAGCCAACAAGCGATTTCCAAATATTCATTTTTTTTATCCACTTTATCAGGCAGATACATATTTCAATAAGGTCAAGTGGCACACTTTCCTGAATCAGGCTGACTTACCCAAAGAATGCATGGCGATTTTAAATCATTATATTTCATGGTGGTTAAAAGGTGGTGATTTAAAAGAAAACGATTCTTCTCACATTAAAGAACGTCTTGCCGGTACAGGTGTTATTTATGACCCAATAATGACTGTACCAAAAGAAGAACGAGTTGTATTTGATCTGGCTTTTCGGGCTTTATTTTTCAGCGCTTGTTATCTTTCAAAATTGCATCTACATAATGATTGCGTGAAAAAACTCATTTTAACCCCTCCATCAAAAATCCCTTTTTTTGATGGAATGGATTTATGGCTCCAGAGAAAAGCTACTGAAAGAATATATAGATTCGAGGGGGTATCTTTTTTTCTACATTCAATAGATGATATACGGACCATGCTGCCATTGTACCTAATGGAAAAATGTAATATTACAGGTTATGATAAAAATGCTCTCTGCCAAGCTATTAAATTATCCAAGCAATATGATGACGATTTTGAAATGTTCTATGAGCAACTCTGTTGTGGAATCTCGATCAGATCCGTTCTTGATGCAGAAAAAGAATTAGAGGAAAGACAAAAACAACTTCTTGCTTCCCTCAGCGATTCAGACCGCAAAAAATTGCGAGAGTTGGTAATTAAAGAAGCTCTTGAGGAATTCCCTGAATTTTCGGAATCTTTAGATGAACAGGCTATTGAATGTTGTATGCTATCAAAAGTTGAGGATTTTATAGCAGGACAAGATTTAACTTGATTACCCAAATGCTGGGTTTATATGGTTTGTGTTGATACAGAGCCTCTGTCAGTCCGTTGAGCATTGATCCTATTCCAATGGCGCAACCCATGACACACAATTTTGAAAATTCTCTCCTGTCTAAGGTTGGTAGGTAGGGCGAGCCTTTTGTCTATTTATGAACTCCCAAGCCTTTATTTGGATCGGCGTTGACTACTTTTGTTATTAGTGACTTAAAATATAGAATTGACCAGATCAAACCGAGGGGTTTGGGGTGAGGACTACTTCCAGGATAAGGTCTGTTTTGGGGTGGGACAAGACCTCAGACTATCCCTGTCAGTCCTCCTTTTTTCAAGTTTCTAAAATTATAATTCCGGAGTACGGAAAAAATGGCCAGATAGCCTTTAAGACTGTTATTGGAGGGGTTGTTAAACTCGATGATCAAATTAAAGGAAAACGATTGACTCCAGGATTTGATCCGGACCGTGGTCAGCCATGGATGGGTTGAAATGAGACGTTAAATTAGCGCCCTTTGGGCGGGCTGTTCGGTGCTGGGTGCTGGGTACTGGGAAATGGAAATTCCTATACTCTTTAATTAACGAATATGCCTCAACCGGATAAGGGGACAGCATGTTTTGCTTATGCCCTTGTCCGATTGGGACCACGTTGGCCGGCCACGCCGGGGCGTTAAAATGTTCCGGAATTTCCACGCTGAATAATCTCCATCCCCCCATCCCATCTATTAGGCGATTTGCTCTTTGTTTCCGGCTACAGCTATATCAATACAAAGGGGCCAGGCCCTGGTCAAAACATTCAAACCGGAAAGCCGTCTGTTCCTGTTCCAGGGAAAGCCCGGTCGGATCAGCCCCGGTACCGGAGGGCATGAGAAACTGCCGGGCAAAGGCTGGGATCTCATCCCCTTTGAGCCGTATGCCCGGATGCCGGTCATCCCTTTCAATAACCACGGCCTTGTCTTGGTTCAGCCGAATCTTGGTGAAGGGGTACCGGAGGGTGGCTGCGGGTCTGAGGGCTGTGGCATTATACCGGATCTTGAGTTCAAGCCCGGTAAAATCTATCAGTGGCCATAGCCTCGAATGAAAAGAGATCCGGTCTTGCTTCGCCGAAACTTCCCATTTTCCGTCCTCCTGGCACCGGAACCGGTCCAGGACGGGGCCGAGCCGTTCAGGCGGGCCTGTAATGCTCATGGCGCGGATAAAACCTGTAGGTGTGATCTCTTCCCAGTCTTTTTTCACCAGCCTGGCGTTCCTGTGCCGGGCTGCTGCCTTCTGGAACTGGTTGCGAAAGGTAAAGGAACAATAGTTGACCGGCAGGGGAATGTTTCGGTCCAGGGTATGCCGAATCAGTTCCAGTGCCGCAAGTTCGGTCTCAAGCACGGCCACGTCCGGGCCGTGAATAAACGTATAGCCGCGCCGGATCAGCTTGGGGCGGTTGAATTGGGTGCACCGGATTTGGTGAAGGTTCAGATATTTCACCCCCATAGCGCTTAAGACAGCGGTCAGGGGTTTTGTGATTTCAAGGTCTTCGGGTACGGCAGGGATTTCAACCGTGACAACCGGAATAATTCCCACGGCTTTTTCCAGGCCGGAGAGATTGTAATTGTCTGCGGACAGATCAAAACGGATCTCCTTGAGCCCATTGTCCCGGAGCGCTTTAAATTTATCCTTGGTTGCCAGGATGCCGTTGGTGTACATCCAAGTATAAATGGGACGGCAAGCATGATTCCCAAGTGTATTGAGGTAGTCCAGCACCCTGTCAAGGGTCATCAGGGGCTCGCCCCCGCTGAATCCGACCCCCTCTATGCCGAAGCGGTTCACATAAAGGACATAGTCCAGAGCTTTTTCAAAGGTCACTGTGCTGGTCATGGGCAATCCCCTGTCGTTTTGCTCCGAGGGACAGTAAAAACAGCGGGCATTGCAGATATTATTGATAAAGAGGCAGGACCATTTCCCCTGGCCGCAGAGGGCGCATCCGGGCGAAAGTCCATGAGTATAAGGCTTGGTGCCGGCAAATTCCCATGCCGCTGAGGAACCAGAGCGGCCGAATATAGCCGAAATCAATTCTTCCCGAGCCTCAGTCGCCGTTTTCACCGTTTCCGGGGAATTCAGCCAGTTCATGGTTTTATACGCACCTGCATAGTCTTTTTCTATTCGCTTTACATAGGACGACTGTTCATTCCGGGTTATCAATTTTTCTGTCTCCAAGAAGTTTAAAAAACATCTGAAGATTGCAGGATAAATGCCATTCGCTGACACAAATCAGGCATACCATTGAAAACAGCCGGCTGCCGGGGAAAAACCGGGTAAAATCAATGCCGAATTCACCATTCGGGGAACAAATAAAAAGAACTACGAAGTCCCATATTTAGAAATACGGAATATAAAAGTCTGATTATTTTTCGAATATATATACCACGCATCAGTCCAGACCGATCAGACAACCACCTGCTCATTCCAAATTTTTCCAGTTGACACATGTTTAAACAAAACGTATGCATGTTCGAAAATTTTTAGAATCAGTTTTCAAGTACAGGAGTATAAAAATAGGCAACAGCCCGTTTTGATAGGATTTAATTTCAATTTAATACAGGAAGGTGGAGAAAAAAATGGTGAAAAAATGGTTTTTAATCGTATTTATTTTAGGAACAGCCGCTCCTGCGTCCGGCGGTGGTATTGACAACAAACAGAATTTTTCATCGGCATATGCGGGCAGCCTCAGCCGCAATGCCGCAAGCGACGGTGCGGATGCTGCCGCGTACAATCCTGCCGGCCTGATGCAGCTAAAAAACGGGACCTACCTGGAAGTCGATCTCCTGCCCTTTAGCTTCGATTATGATCATGAATTCAACGGAGAAACCCAAACCACCAACACCAACCTGATCGCCCCCATGGCATTCGGGGTACACAAACAGAATAAATGGGCCTTCTGGGGGGCTTTTACCATTAATGGCGGCGGCGGGGAGACTGAATACGAGGACGGCAACATCATTACCCAGACTGTTGAAAATCTGATGTATGCCGGTGTGTTCTCGCCCTATATCCCATCAGGGGGGACGCTTTTCCAGCCCTATGCCTACGCCAAAAGCTATGATTACACCTTTACTACAGGCGTTTCATACGATCTTCACCCGATGGTATCCGTTGCCGCTGGAATCAGGTACGTGAGAACCGATAAAGAAGTGGATCTCCACGGCACCTACAGCGGCACCGATATCCTGGCCAAATACGATCAGGAAGCCGACGGCTTCGGCGGGGTACTCGGTATCGACATTCACCCTTCGGATAAATTCAACATCGGTATCCGGTATGAATCACAGGTCAACCTGGACTGGGACACTGATACAGACGGATCAAACCAGCCCGGCCTGATCCTTCTCAAGGCCTTTGGCCGGGAGGACGGCCAAAGCTATGCCAGGGATCTGCCGGCTGTACTGGCGTTCGGCTTTGAATGGAAAATCCTTCCTAAACTCACGCTCAAGCCCTCATTTTCCCTCTACTTTGAAAAGGATGCGGATTGGGATACCCAAAATTACGCCGTGGACGGCAATTCCTATGATCTGGCGTTTGCCCTTCAATATGATGTCAACACTGCCTGGTCCTTGACAGCGGGTTATCTTTATATTGACGTGGACATGAAACCTGAAAACTTCGGTATCATTGAACAAATGAGTCCTCCCCTTGATTGCCATGCCTTTGCCGTGGGTGCAAATTACAGGATGACGAAAAAAATCACCCTGATTCTGGGTCTTTCCGGGTATTTTTATGAGGATGCCACCGCCCCTGCTGCACTGCTTACCAAAGGCCGTCCCGAAGTCACCTACGGCAAAACCCTGTATCAGGCTGGTATCGGTATCCAGTATCGATTCTAAGCGGACACAAATCCATCGAAATTTATTTGCCCCATAGGTGATTTTATTTTGACCATGGGGCTTATTTGACTTTTTGATCCTTTGTGGCTTTGGTGCGAGAATACAATTAGAATTGCTGATTTCTTTATGGTTCGGTTGACAGTAAGCAAGCTATTCGCCTAATATTATTTCGGATTTAAAAATCTACGTTTCCAGCTGAGCAAGGCAAGTTCTCTTTATTTTATTTTTTTATGGCGGGTTGTGATTTAGCATCACATTTTCCTGATTCTCAGGCCTGTCTTTACACCCAATCTTTAAAAAAAGGATGTATTATGCTTAAAATTGCGATTAATGGTTTTGGAAGAATAGGAAGGCTTTCTTTCCGGAAACTCTTTGGGGATGAGCGGTTTGAAATTGTAGCGATTAACGATTTGACAGAACCTAAAATGCTGGCACATCTTCTCAAGTATGACAGTGTTCAGGGCCGTTATTCAGACCATACAGTTGCGTGCGACGGAGAAGGGCTCATTATTGACGGCAAAAAAATCCCAATTTACAAAGATGCCGACCCAAAAAATCTTCCCTGGGGCAGTCTCGGGGTGGACATTGTTCTTGAATGCACCGGATTTTTCTGTTCAAAGGCCAAAAGTCAGGCACATATCGATGCCGGTGCCAAAAGGGTTCTAATTTCCGCCCCGGCAGGCAAAGATCTGCCAACCATTGTTTATGGTGTAAATCATCATATACTTAAAGGCGATGAACTTGTGGTTTCCGCGGCATCATGCACAACCAACTGCCTTGCACCCATGGCAAAGGTGTTGAACGAGTATCGTGAATTAAGAACCGGCTTTATGACAACAATCCATGCATACACAGGCGCCCAGATGATCCTTGACGGGCCGCACCGCAAAGGTGATTTGCGCCGGGCAAGAGCTGGTGCAATCAACATCGTGCCCAATTCAACCGGCGCTGCAAAGGCTATTGGTCTTGTCATCCCCGAACTTGACGGCAAACTGATCGGTTCGGCACAGCGTGTTCCGGTTCCTTCGGGCTCCATCACCATTCTTGACGCGACCTTAAAGGATGAAACCGAAACCGTATCTGTTGAAGGCATTAATGAAGCCATGCAAAACGCGGCGGATGAATCCTTTGGATATTCTGACGAGGAACTGGTGTCAAGCGATATAATCGGCATGAGTTATGGTTCACTGTTTGATTCCACCCAAACACTTGCCCAGCGGTGCGGAACCAAAATTTATGAAGTCAGGGTGGTATCCTGGTATGACAATGAGATGGGCTATGTCTATCAGCTTATCAGAACACTGGCCCATATGGGCAACTTAATGTCAACGGGTCTTAAATAACTCGCCCATTTTGCCATATCTGGGAGCGCGGACGTCTCACTCGCATGTCCGCAAGTATTTTAGAGGTGTGGGCGGGACTCCCGCGCTCCTAAATTAAGTTATTTCGGACCCAATCTTAAGTGATTTGTCTTTTTACCTGTCGTCTTCGTTGCATCAATAAGCACATATTTCAATATGCTCCCATTGATTCGTCTTGAATAATTAATAAATTGACAGGGTCTCTGAGACGGGTTAATTTCTATACAATTTTAAAAGATAAGACTTGCAATCAAAACAAGGCGGGTTATGAATATTAAAAATTCATTTTTACAAAACAAGCCCCTGATGATTATCATTGCCATGGTGCTGATTTTCGTGGAACTTTATATTTTCTTCATTTTTTTTGCAAAATCCGGAACAAAGCATAGCCTGCAGGTTCTGAATGATTCAGGAACAGTTATTTACGAAACTGATGGAAAGCATTTGACCAAGTTTAAAAAATATTATTTTGAAGCAACCTTTGGTCCTTTTGAAAATTACGAAAAAAAGCTGGTCCCCCGGACAGTGCCTTTTCCGTTCAGGGCCTGGTTTTCCACGGCCCTTGGCCTTCCTTTAGGATTTATACTTTTGTCTGCCTTTATTGTATCAGCCGTCTCAAGAATTGCCGGCAAAAAGCAGGAAGAGCACCCGGCAACCGAGAATGCGGACGCTGAGCCCACCGGTAAAATGGATCAATTTTTAGCCCAGATCAATCGCATGAACATTTTTGTAATTGGTGCAGGCATTTTCCTGGTTGTGCTTGCCTTCTGGGTGTTGCCAAATCTGATTGCCTTTATCGGCCAAAGCGGTCTTGAAATCATTGAACGGTATGGATGGTTTTTTGCCATTGCCGGCATGGCCATTCTTTTAATTTTTGCCTGGTTTTTCTACTTGCGATATCTTTTGGCTAAAAAGGCTTTGGAAGCAGAAACCCATATTCAGGAGTATCAGTTGAAATTAAGCAGACTGCCCGGGTCTGAATCGGCCATGCTTGAAATCGAAAAAAAATCTGATCCTGCTGATATACTTGAGGCGCCCTCTTCAAAAGATTAGGGCCATAAAATTTTTAAGGAGCTCCATCATGTTTAAAAAAATATTTGCCAAAATGGGATTCGGATCCGCCAAAGTGGATGCCATCCTCACAACAGACCAGTTTTATCCGGGCGGCACAGTGGCGGGCCGGATTGAAATAAAGGGCGGCGATGTTGAACAGGAAATATCCGCCATCAACCTTAAACTTAAAACCGTTGCCAAGCAGGAAGGCGAGGACATTGATGCAAATCTTACCCACACCTTGGACGAATATGCCATCTGTGAAGCATTTACACTCAAACCCGGTGCTGAAGAATCTGTGGAATTCGCCTTCGAGCTTCATCCGGAAACCCCGGTTACCGTTCTGGACATTTCCGATAACCGCTGCAAGGTCTGGCTCGAAACGTCCCTGGATATTGACAACGCCATTGATCCCAAGGACCGGGACTATCTTCACATCCACCCAAGCCCTGTGATTGCCGCATTCATCGACGCCATGCATCAGAACGGATTCCGGCTGGTCAAAGCGGATGTGGAAAAAGGCTTTTTAAACGGGAACGGATTTGAATCGGTCTCCGGCTGTTACCAGGAACTGGAATTTAAACCCACAGGCTTTGGTTTCAGCAGTATTGAGGAAGTTGAACTCTCTTTTGTCATCCAGGGTGATGTGACCCATGTACTCATTGAACTGGACCGCAGGTTTGCAGGAGACGGCTACCGCTCTCTTACGGTCCCAAGCAATGCTGATTATCAAGAGGTGGAAGCCGCCCTGAAGTCAATAATATAATGATTGTTAAAAAAAAGGTCTCCTGCAGCGAAAATTCGGTCTCCTCAAGATCGAGGCGTCCTGCCTCGATTTTGGAAAAGTCCAGCCAGTATGTCGTTGATGACGGAAAGCAGGCTTTGGGAAGATATGGTAATTTTATTCAGATAGTTATAGAACACGAGCAAGAAAAATCAAGCATGCAATTACCTGCTTAATACAGGCTTATTCATACACCGTATGGCGTCGCGGATCAAAGGCTTCCCTAATACCCTCGCCGATAAAGGTAACGGTCATCAGCGTCACCACAAGGGCTGACACCACGGCAGCGGAAATCCACCAGGCTTCCATGTTCTGCCAGCCCTGGGATAAAAGTTCGCCCCAGGACGGCGTGGGTGCAGGCAGGCCGAACCCCAGATAGTCCAGGGAGGTTAAGGCCACAATGCCGCCGGAAATGGCAAAGGGTGCATAGGTAACGATCACGGAAATGGTGTTGGGAATAATGTGCCTGAAAATGATCCGCAGGTGCGAAGCGCCCAGGGACCGGACCGCAAGGATATATTCGCGTTCCTTTTCCCGGTAGGTCATGGTGCGCATCACCCAGGTAATGGAAATCCAGCCGAAAAAGGCCATGATCAGGATCAGGACCATGAAGCTTGGCACCACAATGGAAGAAACAATGATAATGACATACAGAAACGGGATATTGCTCCAGATCTCAATAATCCGTTGAAAAAACAGATCAAATTTCCCTCCGAAATACCCCATGGCGCAGCCCAGAGATATGCCCACCGTATAATTAAGAAACAGCAGTCCCAGGGAAAAAAGAATGGCCGTACGAAACCCGTATACAAGACGGGCCAGTACATCCCGGCCCACGTTGTCCGTGCCCAGGAAATGCCGATGGGAAAAGGACGGCGGAAACGGCGGATATTCATTGAGGCGCAGGTCATTTTCATAGGGATCATAGGGCACCGGCGGCATAACGACAAAACCGGTCCCTCCTTCCCGGTCCATTTTTTGTTTCAATTCCCGGTAATTGGTCTCATAGGAATAGTCCAGGCCAAAGGTTTTCCCCGGGATCATATCTGCGTAGGTGGGAAAATAAAACGCGCCCTGATAATAAACCACAAGCGCTCTAGAATTAATGAACACCTCGGCAAAAAAGGAGATAAACATCAGAATCAGGATGATTACAAGGGACCAGAAGCCTCTTTTGACACTGCAAAAGCGCCTGAGTTGCGCCTTTGTCACCGGATTTAATACCGCCATGCAATCCTCCCTATTTAAATCGAACCCGTGGATCTACTATGGCGACACACACATCAGACAAAATATTTCCCACCATGAACAACAGGGATGAAATCACAAGTATTCCCATCACCACCGGGTAATCCCGGTCCAGGATGGACTCATACCCTAAAAGACCCATCCCGTCGATATTAAAGACCTTTTCAATGAGGAATGATCCCATCAGAAGAATGGAAATATTGTTGCCGAAACTGGTGGCAATAGGGATCAGGCTATTGCGAAGGGCATGGCGGAATATGGCCTGTTTAAAGCTTAAGCCCTTGGCAATGGCTGTGCGCACATAATCGGCAGCCAGGTTATCCATGAGCGTATTCTTCATCAAAAGGGTCATCACGGTAAAGGCGCCGATCACATAAGAGAGAAGCGGCATCAGGGTGTGCCATGCCACATCCTTTATTTTTTCCCAAAGCGTCATATCGGCGAAATAATCGGATGCAAGTCCGCCCAGGGGGACCAGATCCATACGGGAGGCAAAAATCACCAGCATGATAACACCGGCTACCCAGCCCGGGATGGCGTAGCCAGTAAAAATAACCGCAGAAGTTATATTATCAAACCCGCTGTTGTGACGTACCGCCTTGGCCATGCCCAGGGGGATACAGACGCCGTAGATGACGACCATGCTCAATACCCCGAAATAAAGGGATATGGGAATACGCGCTTTAACCATGTCCCACACCGGGTCCTGGTACCGGGTGGACCGGCCCAGGTCCCCTTTGAGTACCTTGAGAAGCCAAATGCCATAGCTTTGAAGTACAGGCTTGTCAAATCCGTAGTAGGCTTCAAGTTTTTTGATCTGATCGTCGGACAACGGCTGACCCTGGCCGGCCCGGGCCTTGGACCGGCCACCCTGTTCTCCCATCTGCATGGCCCTGGTTTCGGCAATGATGCGCTCAATGGGACCGCCCGGGACAAAACGGGTGATGGTGAACACCATGATGGTGATGCCGATGAAGGTCGGGATCACTAAAATCAGTCGTCTGATAAAATACGCTGTCACAAATTAGCTACCGTCTCAAAAACAGATTCCAAGGCGTTATCAAGGAATTCAGGCTTGGTGCCGCCGGCCTGGGCCATTTCCGGGCGACCGCCACCACCGCCCCCCACGATACCGGCAGCGGTTTTAACAACATTGCCGGCCTTAACGGTCTTGATCAGATCGTCGGTAACCATGGAAATAAGCAATGCCTTGCCGTTGGATTCGGTACCCAGCAACAGCACACCTGAGCCCAGTCTGGTCTTGAATTTATCGGCCAGATCCCGGAGCTGGGATGGATTTTCAATTTCCACCCGTTTGGCCAGTACCTTGATCCCGTTGATCTCCCTGATATCATTTTCAATGTCGTCAACGGATTTGGACGCAATTTTAGCCTTAAGTGCGGCCAGCTCCTTCTCCACAGCCTTTTTTTCGGCCACAAATGTTTCAAGCCGGTTCACCACATCATCTTTATTACTTTTCAAAAGGTCAGCCACCTTTTCCATGGCAGTCTGATCTGCATGAACCGTCTCAAGGGCCGCAAGCCCTGTCACCGCTTCAATACGACGCACCCCCGAGGCAATCCCCCCCTCGGAAAGGATGCGGAACAACCCGATGTCACCGGTGGCACGGGTATGGGTACCGCCGCACAGTTCCTGGGAAAAATCCCCCTGGGAAACCACCCGGACCGTATCTCCGTATTTTTCTTCAAACAGGGCCGTGGCACCGGACCGGACCGCTTCTTCCATATCCATCTCCTTTGTGACGACCGCATGGTTTTCAATGATATGGGTGTTGACCTCTGTTTCAATGGCCGCAAGCTCTTCGGACGTAACCGCGCTGAAATGGGTGAAGTCAAACCGGAGCCTGTCCGGTGTCACCAGAGAGCCTGACTGTTTAACATGATCGCCTAAAACCTTGCGAAGCGCTGCATGCAGGATATGGGTGGCTGAATGATTTGCCGCCGTGGCCCGACGAAGCGCTGCATCCACCTTGAGGGTAAATGTATCGCCTTTTTTGCAGCCCCCCTTGACAACTGTTCCCTTGTGGATAAAAAGACCGGAAGGATCTTTGACCGTATCTGCAATCTCAATAACGCAGGTATCATTTTCAAACAGACCACTGTCTCCGGCCTGCCCCCCGGATTCAGCATAAAATACGGTTTCCGGGGTAACCACCTCAATTTCGTCACCTGTGCCGGCCGTATCAACTTCAGCATCATCCTTAACCACGATGAGCAGATCACTTTGCATTTCAATGGCATCATAGCCTTTGAATACCGTTTTCACGCCCGCCGAGGTCAAGGGTTTATACGCATCGCCCACACCGGCAAACGTCTTTTTGGACTTGGACCTGGCTTTCTGTTCGGCCATGGCTGCATCAAACCCGTCCAGATCCAGGGTCATATCCATCTCCTTAACATGGTCCTGGATAATGTCCACAGGGAATCCAAAGGTATCGTAAAGCTTGAAGATTACCCCGCCCGGAATGACTTTCTCTTGTCGTTCTTTAAGGTCCTCAATCGTTGCCTCCAAAAGCTTCATACCGTGTTCAAGGGTTTCAAGGAACTTTTCCTCTTCGTTTTTCACCACATTGAGGATAAAAGCGGCAGACTCTTTAAGTTCCGGATAGGCTTCATCCATAATGGAGAACACCGTTTGAACGGTTTTGTGTAAAAAGGGTTCGGTCAGCCCGATGCTGCGGCCGTAACGGATGGCCCGCCGCATGATCCGGCGAAGCACATACCCACGCCCCTCATTGGAGGGCAGCACCCCGTCACAGATCAAAAAAGCAGCGGATCTGGAGTGGTCGGCAATGACCTTCATGGCCACGTCCACTTCCTTGGATTCCCCCCGTTTTTTTCCGGACAGTTCCCCGACCCGGTCCATAATGGGAACAAAAAGGTCGGTATCATAGTTCGTGGGCACGTCCTGGAGTACGGAGATGATTCGCTCAAGGCCCATGCCGGTGTCAATACTGGGTTTGGGCAACGGCGTCATGGTGCCGTCTTCATTTCTTTCAAACTGCATGAATACCAGGTTCCATAACTCCAGCCACCGGTCGCAGTCACAGCCTACGGCGCAGTTGGGATCATCACACCCGAATTCTTTGCCCCGGTCAATGTGGATCTCGGAACAGGGACCGCATGGCCCGGTATCTCCCATGGCCCAGAAATTGTCCTCGTCACCTAACCGGGCAATACGCTCGGCAGGCACGCGAACCTGTTTATTCCAGATCTCAAAGGCCTGGTCGTCATCTTTATAAATAGAAACATAAAGTTTTTCGGGATCAAACCCGTATCCATTGGTGAGCAGATCCCAGGCAAAGTCAATGGCCTCTTCCTTGAAATACGCGCCAAAGGAAAAATTGCCCAGCATTTCAAAAAAAGTATGATGGCGCGCCGTGTATCCCACATTTTCAAGATCGTTATGTTTCCCCCCGGCCCGAACGCATTTCTGTGCGGTAACCGCTGTGGTGTAATCACGTTTTTCATCACCTGTAAAAACACGCTTAAACTGCACCATACCGGCGTTGACAAACAGCAGGGTGGGGTCATCCTGGGGGATCAGAGATGATGAGCGCACATGGCGGTGATTATGTTTTTTAAAATATTCGAGGAAAATTTTCCTGGCTTCATTACCTGTCATAATATTATAAGCTCCTGCTCAACTGTACCGGTTAGGCTTTCACTTCCGGCTGACTGTCCTTTCCTTTGCCGGGTTCAGTCTCGGGTGCTTTCGCCCCGGCAATTCCAAGTTCGGTTCTCACTTTACGTTCAATGGCATCAAAGATCTCGGGATTATCATTTAAAAAAGCCTTTACATTCTCCCTGCCCTGGCCGATGCGCTCTTTTTCAAATGAATACCAGGACCCGCTTTTATTCACAATATCCAGCGTCACCCCCATATCCAGAAGATCGCCGGTCCTGGAAATACCCTCTCCGTACATCAGATCAAATTCAACATTTTTAAACGGGGGGGCCAGTTTATTTTTCACCACCTTTACCTTGGTCCGGGACCCGATCACATCTTCGCCGCTTTTAATGGCAGCCGCTTTTCTGATTTCAAGGCGCATGGAAGAGTAAAATTTCAAGGCATTACCACCGGTGGTGGTTTCCGGATTACCATAGACCACGCCGATCTTCATACGAATCTGGTTGATGAAAATCAGGGTGGTGGCGGTTTTACCGATGGTGCCGGTCAGTTTACGAAGGGCCTGGGACATCAGTCTGGCCTGCAGTCCCATGTGGGAGTCCCCCATATCACCTTCGATTTCTGATCTGGGCACAAGGGCGGCCACCGAATCCACAATCATGATGTCAACACCGCCGCTTCGCACCAGCATATCGGCAATTTCAAGGGCCTGTTCACCATTGTCGGGCTGGGAAACCAGCAGCTCGTCACAATCCACACCCAACCGCTTGGCATAGGACACATCCAGGGCGTGCTCAGCATCGATAAACGCCGCAATGCCGCCGTTTTTCTGGGCCTGGGCCACGGCATGAAGCGCCAGGGTTGTCTTACCGGAAGATTCAGGGCCGTAAATTTCAATGACCCGGCCCCTGGGGTATCCGCCCACGCCCAGGGCCTTATCCAGGGCGAGAGAACCGGACCGGATTACGGGCACGGCGACAATTTCCCGGCCGCCCAGCTTCATAATCGAGCCTTTGCCGAACTGGCGCTCAATCTGACTCATGGCGGTCTGGACAGCTTTTTCTTTTTCCTTGTTTTTTTCCATCGCGTTTTCCTCCTAAATCATACCTGAAAGGTATAATTTTTTTTCCCATTAAAAGAATTCCTTCCCGCTCTTTTACGCGATGGAATTCGATTCAGCCAGAATGCGCTCATATACCTGATAAAAGGGCAATTTATGCTCCTGGGCTTTGTGTTTGCAGTCATCGTATTCGGGTATGATCCGGGCCTGGCCGCCTGGTGTTGTAATCTTTTTGGCATTTACCCGGCCAAGGCTTGTCTCCACCATCACAGGTTCGCGCCTTAAAATCATCCGGTCGCAAATGTGATATCTAACCCCAATGGTTGTGGTTTCGGACAGCAGGATGGTGGAAAGCGTCTGGAGCTGATCCTTACGGCAAATCACCTCAATGCGGGTGGCCGGCCGATTTTTTTTCATGAATGCCGGTGTAAAACTGACATCCAAAGCGCCTTTGTCCATGAGGCGATCCATAACAAAGCCAAGACTCTCAGGGCTCATGTCATCCACATTGCTATACAGCACATGCACCTGATCCGACAGGATGTTCTCCCCGGAATTTTTTACGGCAGCAGGAGAACCCAACACCAGGCGCAAAAGATTAGGCACAGAAGCACCGATGTCGCGTTTGCCGGCCCCGTACCCCACCTTTTCAATCCGCATGTCCGGCATAACCCCAAACTGCGGGGCCAGCGTTGCGACAATAGATGCGCCTGTGGGTGTAACAATTTCGGTTTTGGCGTCAGATCCGGTTACTTCAAGACCTTTAAGTATCGCCACAGTGGCCGGAACCGGTACGGGAATGGTACCATGTGCGCACTGAATGGTCCCTGATCCCAGGGGAACCGGCGTTGCCGCCACCTGCTCCACGCCCAAATAATCCAGGGCCAGAAAACCGCCGATGATATCCACCAGGCTGTCGATGCCGCCGATCTCATGGAAATGGACGGTTTCAATGTCCTTTCCGTGAATCCGGGATTCGGCCAGGGCAATGTGTTTAAAGGCTGTCAGGGCATTGGTCCGGACCGTTTCCGGCAGATCCGCCGATTCGATCATCTGCCGGATGGTGGTGTAATGGCGATGGGTGACATGATCGGTCACGTCCACATAAAGATTGACGGCCCGCAGGTGACTACGGAACACAATTTCAGTACGCAAATCAAACCCGTTCAGAACAGCTGACAGTTTTTCTTTGAGCCACTCCACAGGCACCCCAAGATCTACCAGCGCCCCTAAAAACATGTCCCCGGCAATGCCTGCCGTCATATCAAGATAAAGAATCATAACGCTACCTTTTCTGTTGCATGGATTTGAAGAATTTCAAGGATCAGTTCGGCACAATGGACCATATCTTTAAGTACAATGGATTCTTTAAGGGTATGCACATCCGTCATGCCTGTGCCGAGAACACCTGCGGCAATACCGTGGCTGAAAAAAACATTGGCATCCGCTGCGCCGCCGCTGGTTTTACAGACCATGTCCCGGCCCAGATTGGCAGCGGCTTTTTGGGCAAGCTTGATCACCATATGATCTTCGGCAATGATGGTATTGGGAAAGTCATTTTTCACGATCATTTCCACCCGGGGAAGCGCGTCCCCTTCGGCCTGAAGTTCGGCCATGGTATGTTCAAAGGTGGAGACAATGGTCTGTGTGACTTTGTCCAGTTTTGCAGGATCATGGGACCGGGCTTCGCCATGAATTTCCACATATTCAGGAACGATATTGGTGGCAGCCCCACCGGAAATAAGCCCAAGGTTGCAAGTGGTTTCCTCGTCCAGGCGCCCCAGTTCAAGCTTGGCAATGGCGCAGGATGCCGCATAAATGGCAGAGATCCCGTTTTCCGGAGAACCGCCGGCATGGGCGGCCCGGCCGTAAACTTTTGCACTGATCTTGTTGGCCTCAGGCGCCCGGTTCACAATTCCCTCGGTATCCACGGCGTCCAGAATGTACCCGAATTTTGATTGAAGCAGATCGTAATCAAGGTTCTTGGCACCTAAAAGCCCAAGTTCCTCACATACTGTCATGACCACCTCAACAGGGGGGCACGTCAGGTTATTCTCTTTGATCACCTGCATCACTTCAAGAATGACGGCAAGGGCGGACTTGTCGTCGGCACCCAGGATGGTGGTGCCGTCACTTCTAAACACCCCGTCCTCAAATATGACCTTAACCCCTTTGCCCGGCACCACCGTGTCCATATGCCCGGAAAGCATTACCGGCGCAACTTCCGCATTGCCTTTGAATGTGGCCACAAGGTTGCCGCAGTCACCGTTGATTCTATCACCGGCATCGTCAAACATCACGGTTGCCCCAAGGGCTGTCAGTTCCTTTTCAAGAACTTTTGCGATCAGGGCCTCGCTGCCGGATTCGGAATCAATCCGGGCAAGCGCTGCAAACCGCTTCCCCAGGCGTTCTTCATCAATCATGTTCTATCCTTTATATATTAAAGGCCACCAGGACCATTTAAACAAGTGGCACAATATACTAGAATTTATCCGGGAATGCCAGTCCCTGTTAACACAGATCTGCAGGCCAATCGCCATGTAACCGGCTTGTAGTTCAATGCCATTTGACCCTAATTCCGCAATTTGGAGGGGAGTGTCAAACAAAAAAAACCAGGCGGCTCTACCTGATTTTCTTTGTTTGAACGGAGAGAAAGAAAAAGATGATGAAAAAAAGGTTGCAGGTCCTATATTTTCTCCAGCTTTATCTGAATAAAACAATAACACAAGTTGATTACCTCAACATGACGCCAGCATTATCAAACCGTAATCTTTTTTTGGAAAAAAAATGGACTTCAGGTTTGAAAAACAACATTTATAAAATATAAACGATATTACGCCCCCCCCTTAAAGTCGAATAAATCGGTTACAATTTCATAAAAACAGCCCCCAATTTTATGTCAGTCGTAGCGTTATTAACAAAAAATTTGTGAAAATAGGTTCTCATTTTTACGAAATTTCGCTGCGATTCCCTGATTATCAAAAAGGCTCTTAGAATAGAATATATCGCAGCGGTTCATCCCATGACTGTCTGCGGAAGTGCATAGAAAAAATCTTCTCAAAATATATTACAAAAAATTCATATATATGTAAATATTTCCATATCAATATAGCGATTGAGGGAATAGCCATTATTTTTTTACATACGTTTACATATC
>NZ_JACADJ010000042.1 GCF_013389365.1 Desulfobacter latus | reverse complement strand
GGATTGCTTTTCATGGTGGGGGGGGACGGGAGCTTAATGGCCTCCAAAGCCATTGGAGACGAAATTTTAAAGCGCGGCTTGAAAATTTCCGTGGTCGGCATTCCCAAAACCATTGATAATGATATCTTCCTGGTTTCTCGATCCTTTGGCTTTGATTCAGCCGTAGACGTGGCCACCCTGGCAATCAAGGGGGCCCATAACGAAGCCGAAGCCTATCCCAATGGTATCGGCCTGATCAAGCTTATGGGCAGGCACTCCGGGTTTCTGGCAGCCACGGCCGCCCTTGCCCAACCTGACGCGAACTTCGTACTCATTCCCGAAGAGGAAATCCTGCTACATGGGGAAAACGGACTTTTGGCCGCTGTGGAGCGGCGTCTGGCCCTAAGAAAGCATGCAGTGATCGTTGTTGCCGAAGGGGCCGGGCAGAATTTTTTTGAGGACAAGGATATTGAGCATGATGCATCGGGCAACGTGAAGCTCAAGGATATTGGTCTATTTTTAAAGGCGGAAATCAGCGCCTATTTTAAATCCAAAGATATCCCTATCTCCTTGAAGTACATTGATCCGTCCTACATCATCCGCAGTTTGCCGGCCAATGCCAATGATTCGGTGTTCTGCGGACTGCTGGCAAGGGATGCCGTACATGCAGGCATGGCCGGAAAGACCAATCTGCTTATCAGCTTCTGGAATAATAATTATGTTCATGTCCCCATGGATGCATCAGCCGGACGGCGCAAAAAGATGGATCCGTCAGGCAGACTGTGGCAGTCGGTTCTTGAATCTACAGGCCAAAATTCACTATTTAACGGTTGTTGATTTCCATAAACTGATTATCCTTTACGGTAATCAGAAACAACGCTTTATGCGGGGTGCCGGTCTCGTCAAAACGTGTGCGTCCGGTGGCCCCGTCAAAGATAAATTGCCCCTGTAGAACCGCCTTAAGTTGTTTCCCTGAATTAATGTCGTCCGCATGGGCTGCCGTAAACAGAATTTGGGTCGTATCATAGGCAACAGCCTCAAGAAATCCGGGCTTTTCCTGGTATAAATCCTTGAATGCCTTATCAAACCATGCGGTTTCAGGATTGGCACTGTCGGAAAAATATCCGTCGCAGATGATGGCGTTATGATTATACCGTCGGGTCTCTTTTAAGAGGCTCTCCTGGTGCCACAGATTGGTTCCTAACAAGGTAAAGCCCTGGGCATCATGGTAAACAAGTTGAGGAAGTATCAAATTGATCCTGGACACTGAATCCGGAATAAACAGGGCCTGGAAACTTAACTCCGTATTTTTGATCAAATTTTTGATGGCAGCTGCAAAATCAGTTTGCCTGCCGTCATATACCTGGGTAGCCGTTAATTGACCTTCAAACTGATTCACCATCCATCTAAACGCCTGCATATAACGATTGCCATATTTATTGTCCGGATATAAAACAGCCATTCTGCTCAGCCCCAGTTCATGAAAGACATAAGACCCCAGCGCCTGGACCTGCATCTCAGGGGTTATAAAATTGCTGAATATATAATCCCCATATTGTGTAAATTGTGTTTTTGTGGTCAGGGCCATCATAGGAATGCCAAGGGCCTGGGCTTTATCAGCCGCTTGCTTTGATACAAAAATGGGACCGAGGATGGAAAAAACATTATCTTTTCCAAGCTGATCCACACACATGGCAGCCTGTACGGGATCTGACATACTATCCTTAATCACAATGCTTAAATCCTTCATACCAAATTCGGACAGCCTGGTCAGGGCAAGCTCTATGCCTTTCATGGCCTTTTGCCCATAGAGTTTATACTTCCCGGACATGGGCAGGATGACACCTATCTTCTTTTTATTAAAGGATCTGGTGTTCAAACCTGCCAAAAGCGACTTTATCTGTTGGGTCTTGGGATGATCGGGATATTTTTCAAGAAAGGCATTCAAAACATGTACAGCGTTGGCATAATCTTCTTGCTGGGCAAATTTATAACCCGCCCAGTAGTCGAAAAGATACTGGGGAATGGAAAGATTTTTTATGCCTGAAAATGTTTGAATCTCTTCGGCAGCTGTTTTTGATAACAATCTTTCAATATCCTCAAGAATAATCGTTTTGAAAACAGCGTTATGACCGGCTCCGGGCCTTTGGATGAGCGCAAAGGCATGATTGTAGATAAGCAGGGCATCTTTAACAGCGCCTGTATCACCTAAAATTCTTGCCTGATTGATAAGTTTAGGGACAGTGGCCTGCTTGGGCACCGTGGCCTGTTCCGGTATCTGAGGGGATTTAGGCGCAGACGGAACTGGAATGGGTTGCTTGGAACATCCGGTAAAAAAAGCCAGCGCAATTAAAATGCAGGCAGACATAACAAATTGTATGTGTTTTGCGTAAATCATGGAGTTACCATTTGGGAGGATTGTTGTTTAAATAAATTACAATTAAACATCTTAAATATTAATATCTTAGACCATACGTTCATAGTATAGGAATTTCCATTCTCCAGCACCCAGTACCCAGCACCCAGCACCCAGCACCCAGCACCTAACAGTCCGCCCAAAGGGCGCTAATTTAAATGTTAAAGCGCCATAGTCTTTATTATCTCAAAAAATATTTTGCTGTTTCAATGGCTTTTTCTACCTCTTCGGCATCAATCCAAATCAAATCCTTTTCCTTGTTAAACCAGGTGAACTGACGCTTGGCATACCTGCGGGTATCGCGCTTAAGCAACCGCACCGCCTCTTCAAGACTGATGTCTCCTTTTATATACATCCCCATATGCCGGTAGCCGATAGACTGCATGGATTTCAATTCCAGGGAATACCCCTGATTTACAAGATTTTTTACTTCATCAAGCAGTCCCTGGGCCATCATAATATCCACACGCTGGTTGATCCGGTCATATAATAATTTTCGATCCATGTGAAGGCCAAAGGTCAGACTTTGGTATCGGTCCGATTTAAAATCATGGATCTGCCGGCATTGGGAAATGGGAATCCCTGTGGTTAAAAAAACCTCAAGGGCTCTTACAATTCTGAATCCGTCATTGGGATGGATCTTTTGTGCAGCCTTTGGATCACATTTTTCCAATTGCTCATAAAGTGCTGGCCCGCCATCTTCTTCAAGGGCCTGATTCAGCTTATCAAGGGTTGCCGGACAGGCAGGTTTCCCTCTAAACAGACCATGAAGTAACGCCCTGATATAAAATCCTGTTCCACCGGCCACCACAGGTACCCTGCCACGTTTTGCAATGTCGGAAATGGCTTGGTCTGCCAGAGCGATATAACGTTTTGCATCAAAGTTATCCGCCGGATCAAGAAAGTCAACCAAGTGGTGTATGGCGAGCTGTCTCTCTCTTTTATCAGGTTTGGCAGTCCCAATATCCATATATTTATAGATCTGCATGGAATCTGCACCGACGATCTCGCCATTCAGTTCCCGGGCCAAGGCAATGGCAAAGCCTGTTTTTCCGATGCCTGTGGGGCCGCATACCGTTACAATTTTTGTCATATAAAAATAATTTTGTTTTCAACTATTCAATTATAAAAAGATTATGTTCTTTATATGAAAGCTTGTCTACTCTACACAAATTTTGCAACTTTCATTTCGGGTTGAGTCTGGGTGTCGATGGACCAGGCCGACCTAGAGCTGTTATAACAACGAAGGTTGACAATATTCAATGAAATGTTTATATCATGGGGCCTAAGAGCCGGTTTAAAGATAGATGAATCGACGGCAATCACAATAAGAATGAAAATTAATTAAAGCAGTTACGATAGCGAACAGCTCACAGACCGGCAGGAAAAAAAACTGTGTGCAAGGATGGGCATATTTTTACGCTTGAATAAATTGATTAGCCCCCCAAAGCGTATTAACCACGCAGGGTTCGGAGGTTTGTTTTTTTTTACCGAACGTCTACTATTCTTTATTGACAAGGATACAATGCTGAGATAAGGTAAGTCTCCAATTGTAAAGGTGACTTTGATAGTGAAGACAGTTTGTCTTAAAATAGGTTAAACGAGCAACGAGTTAGTTATAAAAAACTTTTTAGGAGGATTAATTAAATGGCAACACTTGAGTTTAACGGAAAAACATTTGAAATAGATGAAGACGGATTTCTTCTTGATTACAATATGTACAATGAAGAATGGGTAAAGTATGTACAAACCCAGGAAGGCATCGACGAAATGACCGACGAACACTGGAAGCTTGTTGAAGTTCTCCAGGACTACTACGAAAAAAATGGTATTGCTCCCATGGTTCGTGTTCTTTCCAAACTCACCAAGTTCAAACTGAAACACATCTATGAACTGTTCCCCTCCGGACCTGGTAAAGGTGCTTGCAAAATGGCCGGCCTTCCGAAACCGACCGGTTGCGTATAGTTAAAAATATTTTAAGTTTTTAACTTGATATTGATAAAGGCCCTGTTTGGTTTAAACAGGGCCTTTGTTTTTATTTTCAAAAAATTTGGAAATTTTTCTCCCAGATGATAGAAGACCAGATAAGTAAAAACATCCTTAATCGAATCCAGGCTGATTTCCCAATTCACCCAAGGCCTTACAAGATTCTGGCCGAAGAGTTAGGGCTAAGTGAAGATCAACTCATAGATGAAATTAAGCAGATGAAACAAGAGATGATTATCCGCAGGATCGGCGGAAATTTCAGCCCTGACCGTTTAGGATTTTATTCCACCCTGTGCGCAGCCCGGGTGGCGGCTGACAAAATTGAGCTGTTCGCCACGACCGTTAATATGTTCCATGGCGTTACCCATAATTATCAAAGGGATCATCAGTACAATATCTGGTTTACGTTTATTGCGCCTTCAATTCAAGAAATTGAAAAAAGCCTTGAAATTATTTCACAAAAAACAGGTGTGACCGAAATTCTCAACCTGCCGGCCACCCATGTATTTAAAATAGCCGCTAATTTTAAAGTCTGACCCATTCATTACATTTATTGCAGGTGGCATCATGCAAAACATCCGTGTGACCCTGGTCGTCCAAAACTGCCCTGTGAAACGGTTTGCGCATAATCTTGACCTAACGATTAAACATGTTTCTGCTGCAGCACGGCACAACTGTGATTTTGTTGTGTTCCCTGAAATGAACCTTACAGGTTATACCCCGTCAGATTTAAGCAATGCTGTTACCCTTGATTCCGGATGGATGGAAGAACTGCATCGGCTTGCACAAAAACACAATATGGCCATACTAACCGGACTTCTGGAAAAATCGGATTCTGGAAAAATCTATGCCACCCATCTGGTGTTCCGACCGAATCAAGCGGTTGCCCTGTACAGAAAAATTCATTTATCCCCCTTTGAGGCACCCTATTTCAGTTGTGGAGATGATGTAGGGGTTTTTAAATTCAAAGGGTTGCATTTCGGAATTCAACTTTGTTACGACGCCCATTTTCCAGAATTGTCCACAGCCATGGCACTAAAAAAAGCGGATATTATTTTTTTCCCCCATGCATCTCCAAGGGGTACGCCTGAAGAAAAAAGTGCATCCTGGAAGCGCCATTTAACGGCCCGGGCATTTGATAATGCAGTGTTTGTGGCAGCGGTTAATCAAGTCGGCGAAAATGATGCGGGACTTAATTTCCCAGGAATTTCCATGATGATCGGTCCTGACGGGTTTTTGGCAGGTCAAAACATCGCATATGAAAATAAGATGTACACCCATGTGCTGGACATATCGTTACTTGAACAGATCCGCACCCATAAAATGAGATATTTTTTGCCCAACAGGCGGGCCAATCTTATTGAAGAACAATCCTAATGTCGCACAGGTACACGACGGCGTCTTATCTTTTTCCCAGTACCCAGCACCCAGCACCCATTTCCCAGCACCCAGCACCTAACAGCCCGCCCAAAGGGCGCTAATTTAATTTTTGGACATCGGCCAAATCGTTGACAAGGGCGTTGCGGTTCTGGATATAGGCGTTACGCATGGCCGTGTATGGATCTATTGCAGCCTCTTTGAACGCTTCATACTCTCCGATATGAAATGATGTTCCGTTTATTTTTTCAAGTCCCGAGGCCCCCCAGGACAATTCCCAGGGCTGTGCATAACTGATGGGATCAATCAGCCTATCCCCTGCCCTGCCTAGGGCATCTCTCAAAGAGCTGGGACCAAGAACGGGAAGCATCAGGTAAATTCCGTTACCAATGCCGTATGATCCAAGGGTTTGGCCAAAATCTTCATCTTGAAGCCGGATGCCTACATATTTCCGGGCAAAATCATTTAATCCGCCAAATCCAAGGGTTGTATTGATGAAAAAAGCGGAGAATTCCGTAGCAGCAGATTCAGCTTTGCCCTGGAGCAGGTTATTGACAAAACGGATGGGAAACAACAGGTTATTAAAAAAATTTTTAACCCCTTTACGGGCAAAGGGGGGAACGACCCGGGCGTACCCCTTTGCTATCGGTCTTAAGCCATACATGTAAATTTTATCGTTAAAGACGAAAACAGCACGGTTAAATCCTTCAAGGGGATCTGCTATTATGGCATGAGTACTCTGATCTGATTGATCCTCGTGAAAAATATCAGCTTCAAATCCATCATCCTCTGCCGTATCTGCCCGGTCGGTTGCACTTATTGTCCGGTCAGTTGTGGAATCTGCGTCCAAGGAAGAGGCTGTTTGTCCGGTTTGATTAACTATGTTACCGGCAACAGCCGGATCTGTAATCAGTGTCAAGACCATAATGATAAGGACCAAATAAGACTTCATAGATATTTCTCCTGCGGTTTTCATCTATTCATAA
Source organism: Desulfobacter latus (assembly GCF_013389365.1). Lineage (GTDB taxonomy): Bacteria > Desulfobacterota > Desulfobacteria > Desulfobacterales > Desulfobacteraceae > Desulfobacter > Desulfobacter latus. The sequence goes on along the minus strand of NZ_JACADJ010000042.1, from coordinate 29,312 downwards.
CCAACTTAATTATCTTTGAAGATAAATTTTCTGATCAGTGATTCAATATCCAATGCGGATTCGGTGTTATTAAACGCTTCTTTCTCTTCAAGCATGATATCAGATCCGCCCGGAGAAATGGAAATATATTTTTCACCAATGATGCCTGCGGTTTTAATAGAGGCAATACTGTCTTCGCTGAGTCGTATCCCCTGGTTAATCCTGAAGACAACCTTTGCCTCCAGACGCTCTTTGTCCAGCGTAATTTCAGAGACATTGCCGATCTCAACACCGGCCATCTCAATGCCGGCACCATTTTTCAAACCGCTTACAGAGGTAAAATATGCATACAGCGTATACCCCTTGGCATTGAACATCGAGACACCGCCTAGGACGACTGTCAGATACCCCGCACACAAAAGGCCGATAAGAACAAAGAGACCTACATATAATTCCTTACTGATTGATTTCATAACCTGTCCTTAATTTTTTAACCTATCACTCGATCCCCAAGTTTTTTAGGGAATTTGTTCAGATTCAAGGCAGACGTTCGGCAAATTAACAAAAACCTGATCATCGAATATCAGGCGTCTTTTCCTGAAATAAACGCCTTTACTATCTCATTGTCAGTCTGAAAAATACCCTCACTCTTTCCAAAATAAATAATTTTACCTTGGTCAAGCATGGCCACACGCTGTGATATGGCAAATATCTCCGGAATACCGTGGCTGACAATAACCGCGGTAAAACCGAATTCTTTCTGGTATGTGGAAATCATGGCATGAACACTGGTTCTTCTGACCGGATCAAGCCCAGATGTGGGTTCGTCAAAAAGCACGGCATCAGGTTCGGTAATCAGGGCCCGGGCAAGGGCCACACGCTTTTTTATCCCGCCGGACAACTGGGCTGGATATTTATTTTCGTGGTTGCTGATCTCCAGCATCTGCATTTTTTCCTTAACCCGCTGCCGAATCTGATCCATGGGCATCTCTCTTTTTTCGGTTAACGGTAAAGCAATATTTTCCCACACCGTTAAGAAATCAAACAAAGCATTGTCCTGGAACATATAGGATATCTGCCTGTGGAACTGATGTCTTTGCGCCTTATCCATTTGATTTGTGGGCATTCCATCCACGCAGATCTGACCTGAATCCGGCTGCATCAGGCCAATAATATGTTTAAGCAACACAGATTTTCCGCAACCGCTTTTACCGATTACACACGTCACCAGACCCTTTTCAATGGCAAGATTAACACCGTCAAGCACATTGTTGCCTGAAAAACTTTTGTGAATATCGATCAGTTCAATGAAAGGCTGATCCATGATTAAACCAGAAAAAAGGTGATGATGTAATCGGAGATCAGAATGAGAATACAGGAATTGACAACCGCATTGGTGGTGGCCAAGGAGACGCTTTTAGCGCCCTGCCCTGCCTGAGCCCCTGAAATATGGGCAAAAAACCCCTTGTAGCAGCACATGGTAGAAACAATCACGCCAAATACCAGGGCTTTGACAAAACCGCCGGCGACATCGGCCAAGTCAATGCTTTGGATTACTCTGTCCATATAGATATAGCGATTGACGCCCAGCATCATAACGCCGGACAAAAAACCGCCGAATATGCCTGTAACATCAAAAAGAGCGGTCAAAAGCGGAAAGCTGATAATAGACCCTGCCAGGCGTGGCGAAAAGGTAAATCGTACGGGATGGATATCCATGGTTTTAAGGGCGTCAATTTGTTCTGAAATGCGCATGACACCGATTTCCGCAGCCATGGCCGACCCGGCCCGGGCCGCAATCATGATGGCGGACAACACCGGCCCAAGTTCACGGATAAGGGTCATGGCAACGGCTGATCCAAGGGTCGCTTCGGATCCGTAATCGACCAGGGTGTAGTACCCTTGAAGTCCCAATACCATACCCGTAAATATGGCGGTTAAAACGATGACAAACATGGACTTAGCCCCAATAAACCACACCTGTTCCATAATTTTGGAAATTTGAACAAACGGCACAAAGTTACGGCAGATACCCTGGAAAAAAAAGATTGATATTCGGCCAATCGATCGGGTACCCTCAATGGCGGCTAAGCCTAATTTTTCAATACGCTCTTTAAACATAGTCCATATCTTATAAGCGTTCTTTTTTCAAAAAACAAGCGGTAAACGGATTCCCATATTTGATAAACTTAATTTGGCGTTCATAAACCCTGACAAAAAGATTTGACACGTATCTAATACTTTAATACGTATTAATATAAAAAGAAATTGTCCGACACAGCCGTTTTAAAGCATATTTTGAGCATATCTACGATGCCCATAACCTGACCCGCTATGCCCGGCAAGGGGGGTGTTGATCATGAAAAAAATTTCTGGAAGGCTGGTTTGACGGGGTCAACGCATTCTGGAAGCAAGTTAAGGAGTACATTTAAGCATGAAAAAATCCGCCGCAATACTTGGCATTGATGTCGGATCCGTATCCGTTCATCTTGCTGTTATTGATATGAACGGCAATCTTTTGCATAACGCATCTGAATACCACCATGGCGATGCCAGAACATGTCTGACAAAAATGCTGAGCCATAAACGCCTTTCAGACGTAACCCATGTGGCTAAAACAGCATCCACACCAGGCGATGTCAATGCAACGATCAATGTTGACGAACAGGTGGCTGTCATACGCAGTGCGCGATACCTCCATAAAGATTTCAGTGCTATTTTGCATGTGGGCGGAGAAAAATTTTTTCTCAGCCTGTTTGACAACCTTGGTAATTACAGAGGTCAACGGCATAACTCAGGCTGTGCGGCAGGCACGGGTGCATTCCTGGACCAGCAGGCCGGCCGGATTCATCTGCAGGGTTCGGCAAATATTTCATCCCTGGCACTTGAAAACCGTGATCGTCGGCCGGATATCGCCACTCGGTGCGCAGTGTTTGCCAAGACAGACCTGATCCATGCCCAGCAGCAGGGCTATGATCTTAAACAGATTTGTGACGGGCTTTGTTACGGGCTTGCCAGGAACATTGCCAACACCTTGTTCAAACAGCAGATACCGGAAAAAGAGATCATATTCTGCGGTGGTGTTGCCAAAAATAATGCCGTTAAAAAGCATCTTGAATCCATTATCGGCAAACCGCTTGTCAAGGGTGAACACGCCCTGGTTTATGGGGCCATGGGCGCAGCATTGTGTCTTGCGGATAAAATGATGGACACCCATATACCTGCCCGCTCATTGAATGATATCAACAATTTTTTCCTGGAACGGAAAAAAACAAAAGGCGTGCTTAGTCCGGCCCTTGACCTTACCTTGTCTGATTATCCTGATTTTTCAACCGTTACAACCCTTGATTTTGAATCCGTTGAAATTGAAATTTTCAAACCGATTCATAACAACGATGTTGTTAAAGGCTTTTTAGGGCTTGATGTGGGCTCCACCAGCACCAAAAGTATTATTATTGACCAGGATGGTGAACCTGTTGCAGGATTTTACACCCGGACCGCATCAAGACCTGTGGAAGCCGTTCAGCACATATTCAAAGCCTGTGATCATCTCATGGCTGAAAAAAAGGTTACTTTCCAGATCCAGGGGTGTGGCACAACAGGTTCGGGCCGGCGCATTTCCGGCAAAATCATTGGTGCGGACCTGGAACCTGATGAAATCACAGCCCATGCCACCGCTGCTGTGAATCTTCACCCGGATGTGGATACCATCATTGAAATCGGAGGCCAGGACGCTAAATTTACCCTGGTTAAAAACGGCCTGGTCACTTCGTCGGTCATGAATACGGTATGTGCCGCAGGCACAGGCAGCTTTATCGAAGAACAAGCCATGCGCCTTGAGTGCCCGCTATCCGAGTACTCCCATAGAACACAGGGCATTGCAGCGCCGGTATCCAGTGACCGGTGTACTGTTTTCATGGAAAGGGATATCAATTATTTTTTTGCCGAAGGTTATGGAAAAAACGAAGTTCTGGCATCTGTGCTTCACTCGGTACGTGACAACTACCTGACCAAAGTTGCCAATATTGCCCAAATTGGTGACCGGGTCGTATTCCAGGGGGCTACGGCCCGAAACAGGGCCCTTGTGGCAGCCTTTGAGCAAAAATTGAATAAACCCATCCATGTATCCCGGTACTGCCATCTCACCGGTGCCCTTGGTATCGCCCTGATGGCCGGACAGATGAAACAGCAAGGCAAGCTGTCTGAAACGAATTTCAGGGGGTTTGATCTGTGGAAAGAACATATTCCGGTGCGTCAGGAGGTTTGCCGACTGTGTACCAACCATTGCAAGATCACCATTGCCCAAGTAAAAGGAGAGACCCTTGCCTATGGATTTTTATGCGGCAGGGACTACCAGACTAAAAAACGGATGACCTCTTCAGGTCGTTATGATCTTTTAGGGATTAGAAAAAAAGTTCGCCGCAGAATCATGCCCGTACCATGCGATGTTAAAGACAATAAAAAAAATATAACCATCGGTCTTCCCGATGCCCTTCACATGGTCCAGGATCTTGATTTCTGGCAGATTTTTTTCAAGGAACTTGAATTGCCGGTGGTGACCAGTCGCAAGTGCACCGATCCTGTCAAGCAGGGTAAACGAATCGCCGGCGCCGAATTCTGTGCGCCTGTGCTTGCACTGCACGCTCATGTGCAGTTTCTTGAAAATAAATGCGATTATATTTTTCTGCCCTTTTATTTTGAAGATAAAACCAATGAGAAAAGATTGCGTCGTCACCATTGTTACTATACCCAGTTTGCACCGGCAATGATAAGCCATCCGGCAAACCAGAAAAAAATACTGTCTCCCATGGTCAGATATCTGTATACAAGCTTTTATACAAAAAAACAGCTATATGACACATTCAGGAAAATTGGTGCAGAACTCTCCTTTTTTGACATCTCATCGGCCTGGGATCGGGCGCTGTCTGTCCAAAAAAACATGGAGAGTGCGCTTACCGGGCTGTGGGCGTCCCAAAGATCTGCTGATAGCGCCAACGTGCTGTTGCTGGGCCGCCCATATACGGTGTTATCTTCTGGCATGAACAATAATATTCCGGGGATTTTTGCTAATCTGGGCATCAAAACATTTTTCAATGATATGATTGACCTGGAAGGCATTGATTATTCGCCCATTGACCCATTGCTCAAGCAGATCCACTGGAAACATGCGGCCCAAAATCTGAAAGCAGCGTTTGTTGCCGCCTCAACCCAAAACCTGTATCCGGTTTACATTTCATCTTTCAGATGTGCGCCTGATGCCTTTGCCGTGGATTACTTCAAGGAGATCATGGCATCGGCAAACAAGCCTTATCTGGTGCTGGAACTGGATGAACACGACTCCAGCGTGGGATATGAAACCCGTATTGAAGCGGCTGTCAGGGCATTTGAAAATCACAGGCGACAGGATCAGCCTCCGCAACCCACAGACGCATCTTTATTTACCCCGAAATTTGATAAAAGCATTGGACGAAAAACAGTTGTTTTCCCCAACTGGGATGCCATCTCAGGTCACCTCATTGTCAATATCATCAAAAATGAAGGGTACAATGCCATATTGATGGAAGAGAACCAGGAAACGCTTAAAAAATCGTTGTTGACAAATACAGGCCAATGCCTGCCCTTAAATGCCGTAGCATTAGGATTTATCCATACTGTTGAAAAATACGGACTATCCCCGGAAAACACGGTTTTATGGCTGAATCAATCCGACATCGCCTGCAATATAAAAATGTACCCCTACCATATCCAGAAAATTTTTACCCGCCATGGAAAAGGTTTTGAAAAAGCCAGGGTCTATTTAGGGGAACTTTCACTTTTTGACTTAGGGATCAAGGCGTCAACCAATACTTATTTTGCCTATATGTTTGGTGGACTATTCAGGAGCATTGGCTGCAAAATAAGACCCTATGAAATAAATAAGGGGCAAACCGATGCCGCGTTGCGCACCGCCGTCTCCATCATGGGAACGGCACTTCTCACGGGCGGATCAAAAGAAAAAGCGCTTAAAGAAATCATGGCCATGTTTGAACAAATCCCTGTGAAAAAAGAGACACGGCCCAAGGTAGGCATATTCGGGGATCTGTATGTCAGGGACAATCGGATAATGAATCAGAATCTGATCCAGTTTATTGAGGATAATGGCGGGGAAGTGGTGACCACGCCGTATTACCAGTATGTTCAGATCATAGCGAATGCCTATTTTAAAAAATGGTTCAAGGAGGGCAAATACTTAAGCATGATTTCAAGCAGGGCGCTTCTGGCCGCCGTAAAAACAATGGAAAAAAGATATTATCCCTTTTTTGCGCCGTTTTTCAATGAAGCAGAACTCAAGGTAAATGCATCCTATGAACATATCCTACAAACCTACGGCATGCTGCCCGAACATACCGGCGAGTCCATGGATAACCTGCTCAAAATCCACTATATTGTGAATGAACATCCGGATTTAGCCCTTTTGGTTGCTGTTAATCCGGCATTTTGCTGTCCGGGCCTTGTCACCGAGGCCATGGCCTCACAGATTGAGAAAAAGGTCGGGGTGCCGATTGTCAATATCACCTATGATCTATCCGGAGGAAATAAAAATAAGGTGGTGGTACCTTTTCTGAAATATTTGAGAACACCCCCCTATTCCCAGAGCCGTAAGGTCTCTGTTTGACGTTTGGCAGGCAAGTAGCCTTTAATTTCAGGGTATCTTTTTGTAAAGTCATTCTGAAACTGAATCCGTTTGACATTGAGCCGCTTGTAGGACTCAACAGTCCTGCGGTAACGCAGATAATATTCATCATAATTTTTTAGATGAATTGTGCTTTCCGCTTTGGTTATGGCATCAAAATTCCGGTAACAGAAGCGTAACAGGGTTTCAAAATTATCCAGATAGCTTTCAAGGCTTTTAAAGTGCGCAATCACGATGCGATTGTTGTAGAATCTTTTAATTTCATATACCCATTGCAGATTTTTTTTGCTTAAAAAATCCCTATGATTTCCTACAAACTCAACTATTTGTTTAATGGCTGCCTGGTTGTCATACAACGCATGACGAAGTTCGCTTATAAAAAAAATGGTTTGCTCAAGTCTATCTATGTTTGAGTGAACTGAGGAGTGATGTTTAAATTCAGCGATATTATTGTCCAGGCGCTGGTTGGTCTGTTTGAGGATTTCACTGTAGTGGATAAGCTGTTGCGTAACAGGCGGCAATTTCGCATATTTATATTTTGACTTCATTTTGGAATGGATAAAGATTTCACCGGCAGTTACAAGAGAAAAACAGACCAAAAAAATCGTTACCAGGGTCAGGCTTTGCCCCTTTCTGGATTTAGCTATGAAATACGGGGTGGTTACAGGTGCTGCGAATACAATGGCCGCCCACCATTTAGGAAGGCTCCGACGTTTGCATTCCAAAAACATCAGACCGGATAAAATAAAAATAAAAGAGAAATAAATATAATACATGTGTTAAAACTTCCTATGTATGGGGTGGGAGTAATTTTTTCTATGGGCTTTAACGACATACCCAACACCGTCAGACTGCACTGTAACAGCACCCATCAAATCCGTTCGAAAAATTGTAATCCTGTCTCGTCGATACCGCTGTAAAACCGGCATGCAGGGGAATTTATGCCTGTTCATATATCCGCACGATATTATTACGCCGGCCGGACTTACTTTATCAAGGAAAATTTTACTTGAACTGGAGCAACTGCCATGATGGGGCGCCATAAGGATATCGGCTTTGAGATTGAAATTTTTTAAATGGGTCAGTTCTCTTTCTCTCGTCTGCTCAATATCGCCTGGAAAGAGCATGGAAAAAGATAAAAAATCAAGTCGGGTAACCAGACTGTTGTTATTACGGTTACCAGCTAAACCAATACTTTTTCGGCCAAAAATTTTTACCTTGACCTGATTCCATGAAAACCTGATGGGATCAGGGCCCGGAACATGAATCTTGATCTTTTTTTTTTCAGCGATATCCATGAGTCTTTTAAAAAAAACAGATGAAGAGCTATCATTATTTTTTATCCATTGTCTGACCTTGAAATTTTCAAAAATAAAAGGCAGTCCATTCATATGATCAGAGTCCGGATGTGTCAGAATCACGGCATCAAGTGCCGGAATCCAGTTTTTCCACAAAAAGGGCCCCACAATATACCGGCCGGTGTCAAACGTAGAACGTCCGCCGAATCCGCCGGCATCAATGAGCATGGTTTTTCCGTCAGGTGTAATAACAACAGCGGCATTGCCCTGCCCGACATCCAGGGTATGGACCACAAGTTTTCCCGGACAAAATCTTTTTAAGATCCCCTGGCCTGTGGATACGATACCGGCCGCAGTCAGAAGAAAGGCCAGGTATATGGCCTCTTTATTTTTTTCCATGATTGCAAATCCAAGACAAAGTATCAATGCATAATAAATGAAAATTTCAATCGGCCGTGGCGTGATGACCCTGGCCCAGGTCCATTCAAAACTTGCAATCCAATGAATGACCTGAAGGCAATGAGAAAGAATATGAATATCTAAAGTTAAAAAGAGATGGGCAAGCCCAGGCCCAAAATCCATAGACAGCAGTCCTGCCAACCCCAAAGGAAGGCATAAAAAACCGATCACAGGAATCATGACAAGGTTGGTCGTCATCTGGACCATGGAAAACATATTAAAATAAAACGCTGTCACAGGGGCTGAGCCAATCCCTGCAAATACGGTTGTCAGAATGGTTAAACCGATTTTTTTAATCCATTTATTTTCAGGCATGCCCAAGGTTCTCCCAAGAAAAATAAACCCTGAGATAATAAAAAAAACACAGGTAAATGAGAGTTGAAAAGAGATGGAAAACAAGGCCCCGGGATCAATCAGAAGAATCAAACTTGCGGCAACGTAAAGGGTGTTTAAGGGATCTTTTTCCTTTTCCAGGAGAAAAGAGGTTAAAAAGACCGCTGCCATGATCAATGCTCTCTGGGTAGATGGTGAGAATCCGGCAAAAAAAGCATAGGCACTCAAAGGCAAGAGCGTGAGAACGCCGGCTGTTTTTTTTGCATGGCCGGTTATGACAAAAGCCGGTTTCCGGTTTAATATAAAGACGAAAATAGAAAAAAAACCAAGTCCGACCAGAGACATGTGCAAACCTGAAACAGCCAAAAGGTGTGAAAGACCGGCTTTAGAAAAATTATCACGGGTTTTTTCATGAATCATCTCTTTTTGCCCTGTAACCAGGGCTGCAAGCACAGCCCGGGCCTGGCTGGAAAAAAAATCGGGCGGACTTTTATCTGTGTTTTGGGCGGCTTGGGCAACATGGTTTGAAAAGCGGTCCCGGGTCTGTTGCAAAAATCGCATGCCCCCGGCAAAAAAACTGCGGTTAAGCTTGCCTGTTTGCACAATGGTGCGTGAATCGGCATAAATGCTCCCGGTTATACCTTTAAGACGCATCCTGAATTTATAATCATACCCACCCGGGTTGGAAAAATTACGTATCGCCCTGATTTTTGAAGTCACAATAATGTGTTCACCAAAAAGCAAGGGTTTTGCAGCTTGTTTTAAAGAATCATGATACACGGTTAAAATCAATTTTCCAACAGCTGTGTCAGTACCGATATGGGCGCAATTTACAGTGTATCTGGTTTTATATTGATATTTTTTAGGAAGAGAATTAATTACACCTGAAATTCGGTGAGATTCGCCATTGCAAAACCGGACAACATGCTGATCAGAATAATCAGGGGCGCAGATGCCTGCCATGCGAAATAGTGTCAAGCTAAACGCGGCAATACATGATAGAAAAATAAATTTATCAGGTTTGGATAAAATAAAGATAATGGCGGCAGACAAACACACCACGATAAAAGACGTCCAAGGCGAAACCGATGTCCAACACCCCGCGACGCCACCGGTTACAAAGGACAGAAGAACAAAGAACATTGGCGCAAGTGTTAACCGATGCCGAATGTTCATTTATTTATGCGCTCCTTAGATAAGGCCCATAATCAAAATAAACGCTCCCATATGGTTTGCCTTTTCATCCGTCTTCTTCGTTGTGACAATGAGTACATATTTCAATATGCTCCCATTGCTACGCCTTGAATACGAATGAAAATTCTAAACCATATTTTGGAAGATTTTATTCCGATCATGGGCCTAAGAAATTTTTCAGGATGAGATTCTTTTAATATCTGCTCCCAGAGCTTCAAATTTCTTTTCAATGGTCTCATAACCCCGGTCCATATGATAAACACGGCTGATAACCGTGGTGCCTTGTGCAATTAAGCCTGCAATCACAAGGGAAGCACTGGCACGAAGGTCGGATGCCATAACAGGTGCCCCCTGAAGATGGGAGACGCCCCGGACATTAGCGATATTCCCGCCGGAAATTTTAATATCAGCACCCATGCGCATCAATTCATTGGCGTGGATAAACCGATTTTCAAATATGGATTCATGAATCATGCTGTTCCCTTGGGAGACGGTCATCAGGGCCATGAACTGGGCCTGCATATCCGTAGGAAATCCAGGGTACGGCAGGGTTTTTATGTCAATATTTTTGATGATTTTGCTGCCTTTAATATGTATCTTGTCCTCAAAAATGTCAACAATCGCCCCTGTAGCCTTCAGTTTACTGATAACACCGCCTAAATGATCCGGCACACACTCTCGGATAACCACATCGCCCATAGTCGCTGCCGCAGCCACCATAAAAGTGCCGGTTTCAATCCGATCCGGTATGACACGGCAGATCGCGCCATGAAGGTGGCTCACACCATCAATGGTGATAATGGGCGTACCGGCACCACGGATGTCTGCCCCCATCTGGTTTAATGCATCTGCCAGACATACGATTTCAGGCTCTCGCGCTGCATTCCTCAGGGTAGTTTGCCCTTCGGCTAGAACTGCGGCCATCATAAGATTTTCCGTACCGGTCACAGTGGGGATGTCAAAATAGATTTCATTTCCGATCAACCCTTCTTCGGCATTTGCTTCAATATATCCGCCGGCAATTGAAATGGTGGCACCCAGCGCTTCAAGACCGGAAAGATGCATATTTACAGGACGGGCACCAATGGCACACCCCCCGGGCATGGAAACCTTAGCCCGACCGAACCTTGCCACAAGCGGACCTAATACCAGAATAGAGGCACGCATCTTTCTAACCAGTTCATATTCGGCCTCTATTTTATCGATTCCGGACCCATTAACAGTAAATGTATGACCTTCAAATTCACAGGATGCCCCAAGATCTTCAAGAAGCATAAGTATTGAAGAGATGTCCTTCAAGCGGGGTACATTTTTAAACGTGGATACCCCATCCACGAGAATACTTGATGCAATAAGTGGAAGCGCAGCATTTTTGGCGCCGCTGATAAAGACCTCCCCTTTTAGCTGCCGGCCCCCATTGATTTGTATTTTATCCATTAAATAATTTCATTCCTGATTTGAAAGGAGAATTAATCGTTGATAAGCGTACTGATACTCGATCATCAAGTGATAACATTCTAAAATTAATATCTTAACTATTTATAAATATTGGCGTCTTTTAGCATATAATTTTACGTTTTAAAACATGTTTTGATGTAAGATATTTTATTTTTAACGCACCCCGAGAATGAATACGCAGTACTACGGCCTGTGTAAACGCTGTATGTGGAGTCTGTTTAACAACATGTAGCCTTGCAAGTTTTCGAAAGTATGCGTACTATCGATAGGCTGATTCTATTATAAATGTAGGATCAAAAAATTTTTTTTGATCCTGATGTAAATTTTTTAGCTTTGACTTTAGAAAAGTTATGCAAAATAAATAAGGGTCCAGTGATAAAAACCGTACTTGTTACAGGTGCAACAGGTTTTCTTGGTCAAATTATATCAAGGGATTTGTGCCAAGATGGTTATCAAGTTATTGGAATCAGCCGGTCAAAAATCCCAAAGCAAGAGACCCTAAAAAATTTTGAATACATCAGAGCCGACATTTCAGATACAAAAACGCTGGCTAAAATATGTAATGACAGGCAACCGGATGTTATTGTCCATTGTGCAGGAATCGCCCACCAAAGGATGTTACATCCCCTACCAGATATCTTGTATGATAAAATTAATCATTGGGCATCCATGAATCTTGCTAAGATTGCCGGAAAAGCCAATCCAAATCTTTATTTTATTTTTTTGTCTTCAATCTGCGTATATGGTGAAATCGGCTGCATTAATTTTAATGAGACGAACCAATGCAATCCGACAAGTTCGTATGCAAAAAGCAAGTTAGCGGCGGAAACGATACTTAAAGTCTTGTTTCAAACCAAATGTATCAGAAAACTGGATATTCTCAGATTAGCGCCGGTTTATGAAACAGACTGGCGCCTAAATTTAGAAAAACGGATCTGTGTACCTGGAAATTGGTTTTATTTCAAATATGGTTCCGGCCAACAAAAACTTTCTATTCTTGCTCGAAAAAACGTGGTTGATTTCATCCGATTCCGTATTAAAGCTGACAATTCAAACCACGCATGCAGTATTATGAATATTTCCGATTTTGAGCCTTGTTCTTTTAATGATATGATCCGCCTTATGAATTCAAAATCAATTGGCCATAAGAAACCTGTTTTTACAGTCCCATTTAAATTAATTAATATAGCAAGCCAAATAGCAAAATGTTGTTTTCCCACTAAAAAACAGTTTATTTCTTCCTGCCACCATAAACTTGTCCGGGACATCGTAATCAATAATCAACGCATGTTGGAAACAGGATTCAAGCCCAGGCACACAATAACAAACACATTTAAAACAAAATAAAAATGAAAGAAATTACATTAATATTTTTTTGCTTTCTTTTAGGCCTTGCAGGAGCTTGGGCGCTGATCTGGTTTGGGGAAAGAATCGGCATGCTGGATCTTCCAAACAAAAGAAGTTCCCATAACAAAAAAGTCTGCAAAGGAGCCGGCATCGGCCTTCTTTTTGCTATTTTGGTTGCGTCCTTTTTTTTAAAAATAACTCATTTTTTATGGTTCCCATCGCTGGCTATTTCTGTTGCAAGCTTCTGGGGTGGGGATCGATACAAACTTACTGCAAAACAGCGTTTATGTGTTCATTTGGGTTGCAGCTTATACTTTCTTTTATTTTTATCTGAAACCATAAAAATGGGGGTGGGGTATTTACTGATCATTCCTATCGTCTTATTTATTGTAGGTACCTCAAATTTTTACAATTTTATGGACGGAATTGATGGCATTGCAGGTATAACCGGTTTAATTGGTTTTCTTTTGCTGGCAAATTACGGTAAACGCATCCATGCAGACCCCAATTATATTACTTTTTGTATTTGTATCTCGGCCTCTTGCATCGGTTTTCTTTTTTTTAATTTTCCAAAAGCAAAAGTCTTTTTAGGGGATGTCGGCAGCATACTAATCGGTTTTGTTTTTTCCTGCTTAACCATTTTAATGTCCAATTCTATAATGGATTTTTTAATTATGGCTGGATTTTTGTTTCCATTTTATATTGATGAGATATCTACAATGCTAATCCGCTTAAAAGAGAGAGAATCGCTTATTGTTGCTCATCGACGACATATATATCAATTACTGGTTAATGAAATGGAAATGCCTCATTGGGTTGTTTCAGTAGGATATGGAGTTTTTCAAGCTATTTTAGGCTTATCATTAATAGCAGTTAAGCCTTCAGGAATATCGGCTGTTTTTTCAATTTACTTCATATATTCAATGTTATTTATAATAATATCTCTATTTATCCGTTATAAAGCTCATGCTTCTAAATACCATTAAAAATGGGGACGATGAAATACTTTTAAAACCAAAGGCATGTTATCATAATCCCAAAATGTTACATGGTGCGCTTCTTGGCATTCGCAAGTTGGGCCTCTTGATCCAATTTCTGCTTTAGTGCTTTATAATCCCTTTCATAAAGCGTTTTATAATGCTCGACATCCCGGGTTATGACCGGCCGGCAAACAATATCCTCAAAGGAACACATTGCTAACAACGCTTGCTGCCAATCCAGATCCATGGATTCCAGCATTTGAATCTGCCCCGCAGTTCTTTCTCTCTCAGAAAGAACAGTTTTTTCTGACTTTAACAATCGTTTTAACTCTTTTTTTTCTTCCCCCCACTCCCCGTATGCTGAAAATATTTTTTCTGCGCTTTTCCTGGAAAACTGAAAGGCTGTTGTTGTAACACTGGGATCTGCCCCAAGTTCAAACAGGTGCCGGATAAACTGCCAGTAAGGAGCTTTATTGAAGGCAAGCTGGTTGGTTCTCAATAAGAGATCCAAAATAAGATCAGGCTGGGTCTCATGGGCCCTGAGATTTAACTCATCAGCATCGAAAACAGGGGTTTCAATTCCAAGCTGGTTTAGTAACCCTAAAAAGCCTCTACTGTGTTACTGTTTTTTACAGCCTCATCATAAGAAATAACATGGACATTATCTTTTGAAAATGTATTTTCCCAATCTTCAATAATGCTCTGATAGTTAAAATTTCTGCGTTTACTTTTGATTCCGATGGAATCATTTTTTCGGATCAAAAAATCTGTAAACAGGTCGGCCGTGCAACAAACCCTGGGCAAAGATTTGATGGCGGTACGGTAGATAGATCGAACCGCATGGATATGATTTCTTAAAAACAGCACAACGTGGATGTCGGCACAAAACCAGTCACAGACCTCTTTTAACTCTTCCAGCTCAGAATGGAAAAAGAAAAGCTCGCTTGAGAGTACCATGGTCTGCCAGTCTTTGCTTTCCATCTCCTTGTAAAGATCTTTCCAGGATTTTACGAAAATCTGAGGGTCATCTGAGGATGAAATCGCTGAGAAATAATGCTGGTTGGCCCTGCGGGCAGATGCCGGGTAGATAGTCTGCTTTTGTGAAAAGGCATCTTGATTTCTGGCAAAAAAACCTTGAAGCGCTGTGGTGCCGGTTTTGGGCATGCCAATATGCAGAATCATTTTCTTTCCTTCAGGCATAGAAGATATTCCTTTCGAATGCAGGATAATCAGCGATTATGATATCTTGTTTTAACTGTTAACGATAAGCTATAATACCTTTTTTTCGTAGGCTTTCAAAACAGTATCCACTTCTCCTGAAGCCATGACAATGCCTTTTTCAAGCCAGACCGCCCGGTCACAAAGATCCCGGATAGTATTCGAGTTGTGAGAAACCAGAACAACGGTCTGCTCTGATTTTATTTTCTCTCTCATGGCGTTGGCAGATTTCTGACGAAATGCCCTGTCCCCCACCCCAAGGGTTTCATCCACCAGCAGGATATCCGGGTTCAGAATATGGGCAATTGAAAAGCCCAGTCTTGCCCTCATACCGGCTGAATAGGTGCGGACCGCATCATCAATGCGTCCTCCTATACCCGAAAAAGAAATAATCTCATCCAGCTTTTCTTCAAGTTTCTTTTTTGGAAAACCCAAGGCAAGACCGGATAGAACCATATTGTCACGCCCGGACAGTTCATTCATAAAGCCTGCCTGAAGAGCCAGTAAAGAAACACTGGCCCCATAATTTATAACCTCCCCTCTATCCGGCTTGATGATCCCTGAGATCAGGGTCATGAGTGTTGATTTACCGGCCCCGTTTCGTCCTATCACCCCGATGGATTCACCTGAAAAGATGTCAAAACTGACATCCTTTAACGCCTCAAATCTTTTTTTTTTGAAGATGGAACGGTTCCTGTTATATATCACACCCACATTCCGAATAGATATTAGCAGTTTCCCTTTTCGCTTTTCTTTTTCCCCTGCCAGACAAACCGATTCTGTATTCTCTATTTTCATCAGACAATCCGCGGCAATTGAAACTCTAATTTTTTTATAATCTGACTTACGACCAATGCCATGACAACCCCTGATCCGCCAATATAAACAAGCGACAACCATTCAGGGAAACTTCCTTGCAGTATGATAAGCCTGTACTGCTCCAACAATTTTGCCAGGGGATTGAGCATAAAGAGGTCGTACTTGGGATTTGACGGCTTTACTTCAAACAGGATTCCAGACAGAAAAAACAAGGCTGTCATTAATGAGGAAATTATGTAGGAAATATCCGGTATAAAAGGAATAATACATGCCATGACAAGTGTTATCCCGTAAATAAATAGAAACTGGGCAAAAATAACCCCTGGAAGAGCTGTCCATGAAACACTTAAATACCCCTGAGTAGCCAGATAGATCAGCAATGTTAAAAAAACCACAAGAAATTCAATGGTCCGGACAAGGGAGGTAATGGTCGGAAATATTATTTTAGGCAAATAAAGCTGCTTTATCAGGCGTCCTGAGGCAGAAATACTGTTCCCCCCCTGGGTAAGTGTTTTAGAAAACCAGGTAAAAGCGATGATGCCAATCAAAAGAAATGAAGTAAAATCCTCCGTTCTGCGATGGATCAGATAAACAAACACAAAATAGTAAACAAACATCCTCATGATGGGCTCAAGCACCATCCATAAAATTCCCAGATGATTCCGGATTGTTTCTGACAACAACTTTGCCCGGACACTGTATAAAATATACTCTCTGTAATTCCATAATCCCATATTCATCAGTCTGTCATATCAACAATATAAACGTTTGATTACGGACTGGTAATGCAAACCTGCCGTAACCCAAATGTTCTAGTTTAAATCAAATCCCGAACAAAAGGTTTCCTTTTTGAAAGTACGGATTGAAGAAATTTTTTATCAACTCCTTCATAGGCTTGGTAGAATGCTCTCACCACGTCTTCCTGTACCATCTCCTCTTTGGGACTAACTCTATAACTTTTAAAATTCTCCTGGAATTCAATTCCCAGGTTTCTGTAGGTGCTTTTCTGGAGAGGGACGCAAGTTCCGTCAAGGCCAGTTCTGTTGCTGAATTCTTCTTTTAAAAACGCAATTCCAAGTTCCTGAAAAATTTTGGTAGCCAGATAGTTGAACACAGGTTTCCGTGGGTGATTGAACTGGTTAAAAAGCTTTATGGTTTTATAATTATCCTCAATAAACTCGGAGATGGTAAAGCTGATGCGATGCACACTTTCCCGATGCTTTAATTCTTCTAACCCATGGTTGGCAAAAGAAAGACTCAGTTCTTTTGGGTAAAGAGTTTCAGAGTTAATTATTTCAAGAGTCTTTTTAACTGAGTTTCCCTTTAAAAAGGACCCCACAATAATGAAATCATGAACCCGGTTCAATACAGACTTAATATTCATGGCATCCAGATGAGGAAAATAGGCATTAAAATACAAGGAGGGGAAAAAATATATCCTTGCATTTTTTTTTGCATATTTCAGCATCTCATCAGTATCAAGCTCTTTGGGGCGTCTGCCAGGGGAAGTCTGTCTGCTTATCATTGATTTTACCCCCCCAAATGTTTGCTTTATCTTGTCTGTCACCCCTGATGAAATCGGCTGGCAAATAATCAGATCGGCTTTGGCAAACTGCTCTCGAACATGACTGATATCATTTTCACGCAAGGTCTGCACCGGCTTGATCAACTGATACTCATACTCTTCTTTAAACGCCTTTGCTTCAACCAGGGTCTTTGCAAGTGCAGGGCCCTGGCAATTGGCATAAACAATAAATTTTTTCATCTATTTTCTTCTTCTATGGTCGTGTTCAACAATCAGTAAATACCATCAGATTACCGTTCTTTTCTCCAAAAAACACCTGTCCAATCAACCGCCTGAATTTTCTCTTCAATGCCATACTTATTTCGGAAATCTGTGACAGCTTTTCTGCAGGGTTCCAGGGCACCGTAGTCATCAACAATAACAAAACCACCCGGCTCTACCCGGGGATACATGTTTTCAAGAACAACCATGGTGGAGCTGTATAAATCACCGTCAAGACGCAGTAGTGACAGGCTGTCAACCGGAGTTGATTCCATAGTATCTTCAAACCACCCCGGCAAAAATTTCACCCGCTCATTGAGAAGCCCGAACTTTTCAAAATTTTCTTGCACAACTTCCATGGGAATTGCCAATTTAGTGTCCAGATATAAATCCACCCCCTTGTCCTGGGGCAATTTAGGCTCCGGCACACCCATAAAGCTGTCCGCAACCCATACTTTTCGGTCTGCAGCATCATAGGCTTCAAGCATTCCATTCATGAAAATGGTGCACCCGCCTCTCCACACCCCGGTCTCCATGAAATCTCCCGGTATATTATCCAAAAGAATTTTCTGAATACAGGACTCCACATTCTCAAGGCGCTGTTTACCGATCATGGTCATCGGAAAACCAAATATCCTCTCCCGGTAATGTTCCTTTCCATCAAAGACAGATTTGAATGACCGATAGAGCTCCGGTTCATACTCATGTATTTTCAAAAGGTGTTCCAAGTCGTATGGGCAGCTTGTGTCCATCTGCTTCAACAAATAAGAAATTCTCATCCCGTTCTCAAAATACAGTTCATTAAGAAGGGATTTCTTTAGCAGATCAATATAGAGTTTTTTACATTTATCCATTTTTCACCATTATTATTTTATGCACAGGGGTAACCATAAGCTTTCAAATCCAGGTCATACTCCTCCATCAGTTTTGCATTTCCCTCCCCGTAATACTCAAGAATAAAGCTGGACTGAAGTGGGGCAAGGGATTTTCTCGGGGGGGCTGAAAATTTATTCATAACATTTGAAACAACCCCATGAAACCCGCTGCTATATACTCCGTTATAATAGGCAGCCTTGGCCATGGGCAGCTCCTCATTCACTATTTTAAAAAAATTTAGATATGCTTTTTTCACAATCCGTTGGTATTCGATCGTTGATTTACTTTGGCGAATATTTTGTTTTTTCCAGGCCAGCAGCCTGCTGGTTTCTTCTGAATCAATTCCGACAAAATTTGACAGGTGTATTGAAAATTTTTCAGGCTCTTTGATTAGCCATTCAAACGGTAGAATACATATATTTTCTCTGCCAAAAACCTTTTCATAGGCTTTTACCACATCATAATATTTAGGCAGATTCAAAGGCTGGTTGGTCTGATTCAATTTTTCCCCGGAACAGGCCATCATTTTATCAAACCATTTATCAAAACGGTCATTAAGTTCAAGGTTTAAAAATTTCCAATAATAGGCACTTACAAGTGAGTCATATTGGGAGCGGATTGTTAATATAATTTTTGCGTCACCAAAAACCTGCCAAATTCTCCTTGGAACCGCCCATCTCCGGGGGGTTGCATAACTTAACTCTTCCAATGAGACCACGTTCGGTTTCTCATCGGAACAATCCGGAAGAATACAGTTCTGGACGATTTGCTTTGCATCGTTTTCATTCCAGTCTTTTTTAGGCTGCCGCCATAAATTCATAAACAGTCCGGCCCGCTGATATATTTTTTTTTCTTTATTATTTTTAAACAACACAGATTTGCCTAAATACCGTATACCGCTGTGGTTCAAAAAAACATTATCCTGCAAGGTTGTCGTGGCTGTTTTGGGAAAACCGACATGAATATAATAGTCCATATTGCTATACTACCCCATTGGGTATCCATATTTTTCTAATTCTAAATTATAATTTAGCGCCAATTTATAATTACTTCTTCCGAAAAACTCCGTAATAAACTGACGGGACTCATCATCCATCGCCACCTGGTTCTGTGGAAAAATTTGATTCAGTCTATGAACAATTTTTTTATTTAATCCATTTCCGCATGATATAACATCTCTTGCTGACTTTTGCCTTCCCCAAAGCCATCCAAGCTTAGTGTAAAGCCTAATATAAGCAATCGATATTGCAGATGGTCTTACATTGACCGGTTTTTCATCAAATATTTGAATCAATTCGTTTGAATCAACCCCCGCAAAATTACCCAGGTTACGGCAGAGTCCTTCTTTATCCTTTGCCATAGCCTCGATAGGAATGACGATTACATTGTCTTTCCCAAACAACTGGCTGTAGGTTTCAATCACCTCATAATATCGGTACTGCCTCAAGAAAAAATCGTCGTAGATATCATTATAAACAAGTGAGGACGCTTTTATCCATTTATTAAAGGTATTAGGAATTGCCAGCTTAGTAAATCTGAGCCAGAAAAATGCAGAAACCAGAAGTGTATACTGGCTTCGCACGGTAAAAAGAATTTTTGCGCCGGGCATTAAGCTTTTGAGTCGCTCTGCAATGACAGCCCTGTCCGCATTGCATGCATAACTCAAAGATTCATCGCTGATTGTATTGAGAAATCCTTTTTTAAATCGGTATTTTCTTATTTTTTCAAGACGATGGACCGCTTGATTTTTATCAAAGTCAATGGTGTCTTTTCCGGCAATATCCCGCATTAGATCAGCAGACTCATAACATATTGATGCAGGCAGATCATCGCGCCAGTATTCTCTGCCAATATGATTGATCCGGCTGTGATGACTAAAAACGACATCCTGCATAAAGGTGGTCATCGCCTTTGCAAATCCAGGGTGTATGAGGATATTGTAATCGTATTGATCAGACATGTATTATTTTTCTGCTTTTGGGGCAACCTCGTTTACAAGGGAAGCAATAAATTCAGGTGAAAACGCTTCATCCCAGTTTCTATTCCAATTCACCCCGAATCCTTCAATTCTGGCTTCAATATCTTTTGACTTTTCTGCTGCCTGCCCCATCGTATGAGCAATACTTTCAACTGATAGTTTGCACGGCAGAATATTCTTGGATATCCGTTTTATCACATCCGCATCTCTGTGACGATACTCGTTTGTAACAACAACCATTCCGGCAGAGGCCATTTCAAAAGGGAGAATACTTGGATGAGGGGCCATCATAAGGGAGACCCCCACATCAAACCCTTTTATGAACTCCTCATATTCTTCCTGAGGCACCCTGTGAATAATTTTCATTTTATGTCCCTTATCCAGTTTCACTTCGTAGTTTTCAGCAAAGGTGCCAATACCCCAAAACTCCCAAGCCCCTTTAAAAAATCCGTCACGAATTGCCTGGGTTAAAGCCAGCATGCCTAGCGCATAGAGATTTCTACCTGCATGTCCTTCCGGCCGGGCATAAAATAAAAATTTTCTAACAAGCCTGTTAACTAATACCTGTTGATCCGGTGGGGCAATATCTGCGATGGCGTGCTCAAATACAAGACTTGTACAGGGGCTGTCTGCGCCACTGTTATCATAATCCTTACTGTAAACACCTAGCGCCTCCTTTACAAAATGATGCCTAAGAATCTCAGTGTTGAACACAGGGATATGGGGAAGGGTATAGGCAGATTCAAGAACCGCTCTGATTGAATTTTCTTCATGAAAAATCGGCTCATATTCCTGAATGAAAAAAATAAATTTTTTAAAGGTTGTTTGCTGAACCATCTGATTTGCAATGAGACCTTCCCACCCTGAGTAAGCGATGAACCGATCATTGTCAAAGGCAGATATAGGGAATGTTTCATTGTGGTGATCAATATTCTCAAACTCTGAAGCTGAAAAAATTTTCACTAACTCTGGTTTATGCTGCCAGCTGTCGATCAATTTTCTCTTTGTCATCCTTGAATCATCACAAACAACAAAGCGTATGGGATATCCGTTTTCAAATATCCTTCGCACCAGATGCAGCAGGCTGATATACCCGCCAAATACAATATCCGGATCCAGGCTTGGGACAAGGATATTAAACCGCATTTGTCCATTCTCCGAAACCAGATTTTCAATGGGAATGGTTCGCAGTTTATAGGCGAGCACACGATATTGGTCAAACCCAACCGGTTTAGTAATATTAGGATATTTTAACTCAAGCCTTAACCGTTTTTTATTTTTGAGCAGCTTCAGATACTCCTTGCATCTTGCCAAAACAAGTGAAACTCGCCTTTTCGTACGGAATAAAACCCTTAAAAGCAGAAGAGGAGAAAAAACTACGGCAAAAGGCGCCACAACGATCCACTTTGATTTGTTTTTGACCTGTTGGAGCCGGCATGCATAATGTACTATTCTATAGGATAATATTTCTTGCAGTCGATTGTTTTCTGACAATACATTTCTGTTCAGATTATAAAGATGAGTGATTTTCTCTCTTTGCTCAGACATCTGATTTTTTAGACGGATTTCTTCTTCAACCTTTTTTTGCAACTCATTTTCAAGCACCTTTTGAGAAGATTTAAATTGCTTCAGCTCATAAAGGAGACGATTAATATTATCTCTACCAGATTTTGCCCCTCTCTTTATATGTCCTCCGAGCAGGCCCATCTCGTTGGAGGCGATTCCGTTGATGGACAGAAAACGAGTCTTAAAATTTAATTCTGAGAAGATCTCTGCCGCATCAAGTTCAACAATAATACTGGGGTCTTTATCATCAAATATAATGATATTATCGGAAAAATATTGACCGCTGTGCTGATGTATTGGCAGGGCTTTTTGCATTTCATTTCCACGAGATAAAATACCTCGGATCTCAATCACTGAGGTAACCTCACATGGCCTGAGCCGAATCATTATCGGCCCTTCCAACCTTGCAAGAGAGACACGTATATCAACTTCATGGCCTTTGATTTCATACAGCGGTTTGATACAATTTTCGGGCACATATTTCTCACCTGGCCTGGTCCAATAAACCATGGGATCAATGAAGTTCATCTGCTGTTCAAAGGAATTATGTTTCGCAATACGGATAACAGGCTCTGAATAGGTATCATCTTCTGCAGATTTTTTTTTCATGTGAAAAATGAACTGAAAAACATCCCCATACGCCTTATTTAACACCTCATCAACCAAATCTTCCGGCAAATTTTTGTAATTTTTGTAATTTTTGTAAACTTCTGTCTGCTCTATGGCCCTATAGGTGGCGCGGGCTTCGCATAAGAATAGATCAGAATGTGTGCAGAGATCTTTTGCCGACTCAAAAGTGAAAAATCTTAAATGCGTTCTGTCGAGTAGTCCAGTGTCATTTAAAACAAACTGATCTTGAATCAACCCGAGCACTACAGCGCTGTGCGCAGCATTTGGCAAAGAAACAATGAGACTACCACCGTCCTTGAGAAGGCGAACCGACGGGTCGATAATACCCCAAGGATCCTTCAAATGCTCAAGCACATCAGCAAAAATAACATAATCAAAATTTTTTTCTGAAAAATAATCAATCCATTTTAAATCTTCTATATCTGTTGAAAGAGCATCATCACTATATTGCTCAGCTATGGGGAAAAAAGTTTCATCCATCTCAACAATACTGACATGACACCCTAATTCCTCCTTCAGATATCTAGTCATACACCCTGGGCCGGGGCCAAATTCGAGCACCGTGCTTCCATGCTTAATTTCCCGTAGAATTACGGCATGTGCACTTTTGTCATCGTTAATATCAATTAATGAAGAATATTTTAAATTATTAATAGTCAATTATTAGGCCTCTTTTGATATCTTTTTCTTTGAAACTCCAGGGTATAGGATGCTCCAATCGGTTATAATACATTTATTATTTTTGTCACTGGTTATCTGAATTGGGCTCATCAATGCGTTTTCAGGTAAATCAAAGAAAATCTCGCTTTCCCCTCCCATAAGAAGGGCAGTGCGATAGCCTTTTATGATCCTTCCATCAACCTTAATCGTGTATCGCAAAATAAGATTTGACTGGGCTTCTGAGTTCACTTTAAAGGTCAAACTATATTTTCCCTTTTCTTCCACAAATCGGCGAAGTTTTATTCCCTTTTCCTTTGATAAATTTGTGATAAGTGTACCGTTTTCATCGATTTTTATTCCTCTGGGATTAAAAATTTTAGAGAGAAGATCTTTACCCGAACCTTTTTCCTTGATTTTGTTATTGCAAAGTCTTTCCTCCAGAGTCCTACCGTCCGGAACTGCCCAATTATGGTGTATTCTTTGGGGAATTCTTAAGCATCTTTCAACCATAATCCAGAGTACAAGATCAACATCGTATTTTGATACCAAGCGGGTCATTTCTTTACCTGGAGCCTGTGCCCATGCGCAATAGGTTGTTTCTCCAAAACTTAAATTTAAATACGGGCTCATATTGGTCGTGAAGGAGTCCCTCAAAATCAGAACCTTTAAGCCATTGGGATACAGCGAAGTGTTTCTAATTGTCTTAATGGCCTGTTTCCCAATTTTCAGCCGATCAGTGTTCACGCTATGATACTGTCCATTGTATCCTTTTATCTTTAGGTCACGATCCAACTTTTCATAAAATTGTACAGCTACAGCTTGGTCTTCAAAGTCATCATTTCGAAGACCTATCATTTGAGGAAGAGAAACCCCTTTGGTTGGCCAAATTTTTGTTTCAAACCCAGCCTGCCCGATTATCTTAAGGCGATCATCCCCTATGTGGATACGAAGATATTCCATAAGTGATCTATACCCAATATACGCTCCGTAATCATTCCAGTGAGAATCGGTTTTAAAAAAAGTAGGGGCATGCTTTTTCGCACGTCTAACGGACTCAGTCGTGTCAACAAAATCAAAGCTATTCTGGCCAACTCTTTCTATCAGTTGCAGCCTTCGGGTCATTTTCCCTTTTGTATCAGCCCAGTTTGGAAGATATTCCGGGTAAATATTATTTTTATCCGGAGCAATAACAAATACCATTGGTATACCACGGGCCGCCAACCATTTACTCCGTCTCTCTATGGCCTTAACATACCAATCAATTTCATTTGCTGCAAACAGATCCCTGCCAAGAGATTGATTTAAGGTGTTGGCCCAACGATTTCCTAAAAAGAGCCATCCTTCTTTTCCTATTATTACTTTAGATGGATTTGGAGAGGCCGCCAGGCTTATTTTTAAAAGACCGTTACCTCGTATCAGAATACTTCTTAAACCGAAACTATCATTAAACCAACTTTCGATTTTACGCGGATAGAGTTTTATCTGTTTTTTTGAAGTTGGAAAATCCGGCCAAGGATTTTTATCTCTTTGTTCAAAACGTTTTATCATACCTGGAGAGGTAACAAACCAACCCAATAGTCCAAGGGTTAAAGGGAGAAATAACAGCGATAAGAGTATCAAAAAGATTCCGGTCTTGTATTTAGTTTTCATCTTGATATGTTTTAATCAAAATCTAAAATATAAAAAAGGATTATGAACCCCACTAGAAAGCAATATAATGCAAAGAATAAACAGGGCAACCAAATTTAAATACTGAAAAAGATCCAGAATTATCTTCCCCGAAGACATTTCCAGGGATTCAACATGCTGTTTTAAAGAGGGAAAAATAGGGATGGAAAAAATTATCCCTAATAGGCCTGCCAACAGAACATCCATCCCTAAAAACTCCTGATAAGGATAACTGGTATTCTGAAGTCCCTGAAGCCCACTCATGGCCTTTAAAAAAGCAAATACCTGTGCCATATTTTCCGATCGAAAAATTGCCCACCCGATTGAAGCGACCATTAAAAGATAACAATGCTGAAGGGCCTCTGGTAATCCCTTTAATAATTTTTTAAACCATTTGATTTGCTCAAGAATAAGAAAACTTCCATGATAAACTCCCCAAGCAATAAAAGTCCACTCAGCCCCATGCCACAAACCGCATAACAGGAATACAACCCACAAATTCCTATATCGTATCAGCTTCCCTCTTCTGTTACCACCAAGGGGTATATACAAATAATCTCTAAACCAGGTTGAAAGTGAAATATGCCATCTTCTCCAGAACTCCTGAATTGATTTAGAGATATATGGATAATTAAAGTTTTCCAAAAAACGAAACCCAAACATCATACCTATCCCGATTGCCATATCTGAATAGCCGGAAAAATCAAAATAAATTTGCAATGTATATGCAATGACTCCGACCCATGCACTTAAAAAGCAAAGTTCACCGCTCGGAATTTGATCAAAAACCCCGTCTGCTGCGATGGAAATAGTATTTGCAATAATAACTTTTTTGGCCAACCCCAAAATAAATCTACCTATACCAGCCTCCACCAGTTCCATAGTTACAGTGGGATATTTTATCTGCTCATAGATATCCCGGTATCGAACGATCGGTCCTGCAACAAGCTGTGGAAAAAGTGTTACGTAGCAGAGAAAATCCAAAAATTTCCTCGTTGCTTTTACCTTCCCAAAGTAAACGTCGATTGTGTAACTCATTGATTGAAAGGTGTAAAAACTGATTCCCAAAGGTAAAATCACTTTTTTAAACGTAAAAAAAAGTCCATCACTACCTAACAAATGGAATACAGCATCTACGTTGTCGATCAAAAAATTAGAATATTTAAAGTAAATCAGAAATGCAAGATTGGTAAAAATACTTAAGGTTAAAGCTAATTTCTGGCGATGGTCTCTATTTCCTTTCTTAGATAAAAAATCAACTTCCCGGTTCTCTGGAATCGTCTTTGCTATCATTAACCCACAAAAATAATCAACGCATGTGGAAGTCAGTAATATCCATATTAAAAAATTCTCTCCGAAAAAATAAAAGGTCAATGATGCTGTTATCAGAACCGTCTTTTTAAAGGATTGCGGAGCACAATAAAAACACAATAAAACTATTGGAAGAAATACAAAAATGAAAAACAGGTTACTAAAAACCATATCACTTTACATGCTCCATGTACTTAATCTGGAAACAATCCTTCCATGGGAGAGGATGAATTATTAATATTTCCAATATACTCTATACATTGAGTTTGACATGCAATCAATAATTTTATGGAAATAAGTTGAGTTGAAAAAAAAAAGAGACTGTATCAAAGAAAAGGGGATTATAGAGAACTTAATGTAATAAACCACTGATTTTAAAAGTTTATCTTGCACGGCAAGTAAGGGGTGCAAGCAAATCAAAAGTGTGGTAATTTCATTCATGGGCAGTTTTTCCTTATAATATGTTTTGTGATGATTGCATATCATAACAGAAAAACTGCTCATTTTTCATACCCAACTTAAAATTGCTGAATTTTTTTAATTTGGCGAAGGTATTGTATAAAAAAAACGGCATCCTTCATATGATCCCAAAAGTACTTTACATTGCGTCAAGATAAATCCGAAACATCGGGAAAGGAGTGGTTAACTCCAAGAAATTTGTTAATGTTACCCAGTGGGTGCAAATCCCACCAGGCCAAAGCATAGTCGGCAGGCCTGAAGAGAAGTCCGAGGGTAAACCCGGTAACGGGAGTCCTGAGCCGGACGTGATCGAGGATACAGGCCCTGTATTGAGCTTCGAAAAACTTATTTTTGTGGTCACTGGATAAACTCTTTCCAAAGCGGAACATATTACCGAGGATCAGACAGTCAAGTTGATCGGGAAGGTGGGGAAGTGACGTCCAAGCGACCCACTGCAGGGAAGGTGAAGCAGGACATAACGTTTATACGGGAGAGCGCTATGGGAGATACTCCGAGATCACAAACCATATCAACAGAATGTCGTATAATTGCGAAACAAGCCACTCACAACAGACGGTGAGCGCAGATATCACAGGGCTATTCGATATAGTCCACAATATCTGACAGCTAAGGGACAGCAAAGTTATGTGCCAAACGGGGGAACTTGTTTGGTTTCCAGCTTGGTCAAAAGAGCTGGAACCGAGGAACCGTATGCGGGAATTCCGCACGTACGGATCTGCGGGGGAGGCGTTGAGTAATCAATGCCTCTACCCAGACTTTTTGAATGGAGGTTCCCAAAAAATGGGGGTCGGCATCTGGAAAGTGTAAAGCGGGAAATGAAGGATGCCAAAAAAAACCACTAATGAATGCTTGACCGAAAAAGCTGTATTGACTTTGTTTGCCGTTTATCTGCATCAAATTCAGATTTTTCCATAGATTGACAGTTTCTTCGATTCCATTCGGTTTTTTATGTCCATTAGACATTATACCGATTTTTCATAAACTATTAATTTTATTGGGAAGTTGATTTTTGCAGATCTAATAAAATCAAGCACTTAGCTAAAATCGGTATAATGTCTATTCATTAAAAACAGCGTAGATACTCCTGTCTTAAACATTAAATCAGGCCATAGAGCATACCATGCACTCATATCAGATATAAGAAGCATGCGGCCTGTGGACAGGGCAAACGCATTAAGATTCGGCACGAATTTTGGGCATCCTTTATTTACCAGTTTACACTTTTTGGAGCAATCACCCTATTTTTTAGCAATCATTCCCCCAAAAAGTGTAAAGTACTTTGGGGGTGATATGAAGGATGCCGAATTTTGACTATAATCATCCAACTTTGTTTTTTCTTGGCACATATATTACTGTACAGCATTTTGCCTGAAT
The DNA here is from genome assembly GCF_013389365.1 of Desulfobacter latus. Lineage (GTDB taxonomy): Bacteria > Desulfobacterota > Desulfobacteria > Desulfobacterales > Desulfobacteraceae > Desulfobacter > Desulfobacter latus. The sequence continues at coordinate 1,225 of NZ_JACADJ010000042.1, read as the reverse complement.
ATTGTACTTCAACTTTGGTATGATTCAGAATAATGTTCTGTATACGAAGCTATTATTAAACCAAGCAAAATGCATACCTGGAAAAACAAAAGTGGGATTACTATACTATGAATTCAGTATGTTAGAAATTCTGAACTTTGCAATAATCTCGAAAATTATCAAAGCAATATTTATAAGCTACTGAATTTATAGCATCTAAAATTTTAATGCGATTACCCTGAGCCTGTGGATTCAGCAGCGTCTCAAAGAGGAAGCCGGGAATACTCGGCAAAGCGGTCGCGCCATCGGTCGGATAATGACAGATGAGGTCAATCGTGTATTTGAAACAAATATCAACCTTGAGATTATACAGACGAAAGAAAGATAGGAGAATGCTGTGGGGTCAAATTAGCAACCCAACGAAAAACCAGTAACGGCAGGAGTTAAAGGTGCAACAAAACCGCAACCTGGTCCTGGTCCTCAATCCTGAAAAAAAAGACGGGGATTCCATTTTAAGTCTTAAAACTATAGAAACCCGCGTCTTTATTGAGTGGTACCGAAGAAGGGACTTGAACCCCCACGCCTTGCGGCACTAGATCCTAAGTCTAGCGTGTCTACCAGTTCCACCACTTCGGCAAAACAAAAAATTTTAAATTTTAACAATTCTTATAATTGGATATCAGGCAAAATGTCAAGGCTCAAATATAAAAATCGAAAATATACAAATTAAATTGAAAAGGCCCTGATAATCGTAACGATAGTCAGAGCCTTTTTAAAAAATAATCCGGCGGCGTTCTACTCTCCCACACAGTCTCCCATGCAGTACCATCGACGCTAAAGAGCTTAACTTCCGTGTTCGAGATGGGTACGGGTGTGGCCTCTTCGCCATCGCCACCGGTTACACTGGTCGGACCTGGAACTTCAGAAAGCTTTATTCTTGTCATGTTCCATGGGTCCAAATATGTAATCTGTTGTAGTAAAATCGAGCGTTGCTATGTCAATATGTTGATGCATATTTTAGTGAAATTCAAGGCGCAAGCAAAAGTTTTAAATAAGCTGTAGTTAACTACTGCGTTTTAAAACTTTTGTGAAGCAACGAAGAATTTCGCAAAATATGCGTCAACATCAAAGTATCTAAATTTATTCGTGGAAAAAAGTGGCTAAGCCTCACGACCTATTAGTACTGGTAAGCTCAACATGTTGCCATGCTTACACACCCAGCCTATCAACCTTGTCGTCTTCAAGG
>NZ_JACADJ010000041.1 GCF_013389365.1 Desulfobacter latus | reverse complement strand
CTTTAAGTTAAGATAATAATAAAAGAAGCTACAGTCGAATTTTCCACAAAAGTATGATGAATTTTAACTATTGCAAGCCCTCCATGCGAAATTAATTTTTTCAGATTTAAAATGAGCGAATGGGGAGATATTCCATAAATCAAAGTCCCAATTGTTTCCAGACTTCTTCAGCAGGAATGTTTTCTCCGGATTCAGCAAGAGCAAGTTTAGCATCTTCAAGATCAATATGGTCTTCTATTTGCTGAATCAGTTCAAGTTCATCTATAGAAACCAGCGCAGCAACATCTTGGCCCCTGCGTGTCAGAACAATAGTTTCTTTACCGTACGCCACTTTATTAACAATGTTGGCAAAATTTTTTCTTGCATCGGCTGTGGAAATTTTAGTAGTCATTTGGCACCTTTATATTTTATTGCACATATATACAATATGTACAATATGTACGTGCTTATATCAATCCTAATCACTTTTCTCTGCAGGGCAAACGCATTAAAATCTGGCACAAACTTTGACCACTATGAATTCAATCAGTTAAAGATTTTGAATTTTGCAATAACCTCGAAAATGATCAAATCAATATTTCTAAGTTATTGAATTTATAACATCCAAAATTTTAATGCGTTTGCCCTGCTTTTCTCTGAACGTTTTTGCATGATATGGATTGAATCCGCCAGTCCGTTCTTTTCATTATTGCTTGTCTCGGCATTGATGTATTCGTCTTTAATCTCACCGGCGGCATTCAAAATTTTCAGAGAAAAGATAAGGTCTTTCATATCAATCGTATTGTCACCATTGATATCACCAATCGGGTAGGAATCGGCATCAGCAGGGTTAGCTTAAGTCTACAGGTACCGGGGTGCCATCAATGTAGGCAGTAGCTGTGGGGTTTTGGCATGTTGTGTTGCTAAAATCAATCAAAATGCCGTCCACGGTAGCTTCCCCACCAACGGGTATGCCGCAGGATGTGTCTATCTCCACATTGTCAAGGCTGGTCGTATGTATCTGTTTTCCATCTTCCAACGTAATAATTGATTCAATATTTCCATTAACGATCACGTTAGAGTCCGCACCTGCATATGTCAGGACAAGATCCGTTTTGATGTCTGCGGTTTCCCCACAGTACACAGTGACGGTCTGGGTCTCCACAGATACGGTGGTGGCCTGGGTGGTCGTGTTGTAAGTCACCGCTAAAGTTCCGTTCACCGAATTACCGCAGACGGTCAGATTGCTGGGTTGGTAGATGAAGCTGATGGTGCCGTTGGTGAAACTTACCGCAGCTGCGGTTGTACCATTAATGGTACAGGTACCCCCATTTTTGGTTGGAACGACAACATTATCGTAATCAATGGTATATCCAATGTTGTTGTCAGTGTAGGTCGGTTTCAGAGTCACTGCTCCACTGATATTGTTACAGGATGTCATATCAATGGTGTACGCCTGGCTTATCAGGGAAAAATCATGGGTAACACAAGGATCTGCTGCATTCTCAATGGCCGCCTTCAGTTCGTTGACATTGGAAACGGATGCCAGGGATTCGTCCATCAGTCCAATAAGATCCATAACGGTATTCAGGGATTTGACCTGCTCTATGGTTTGATCCATGACTGCGATGGCGCTTTGGGTTGCACATGTCACCTGGGTCGTGTCTGGTTCGGCCTCTCTCTGGCCGGCAAGCCGCTGAAGAATAAAATTGAATTCTGCACAACCGATCTTGTTGTCTTTGTTCACATCAGCTTGAAGGTTCATGTTCACAGGGTCAAGAAGCGTAAGCATCCGGGCCACAGCCATGACATCATGAACGTCGATTTTCAAATCGCCGTTGACATCCCCCCGAGGGTCCCCTGAGGTCGACATTGCATTACTGGTAAGCGTTACGGAAAAAAACATGATAGAACAATATACATATACCCTAAACCAAAAAGTCTTTTTACTGTGCATTTCGCATCTCCAGCAAATATTCATCGTATTTCATCCATTCCCTATGATTCTCAAAATTACGTTCTTGTTATTCCGCTTTTGAGCTTCGGTTCGGTGTTTTTCTGCCTTTTCTTGCAGTTGCTTCATGCAGCGTCATCAGATTCGACAACTTGTCCGTACCGCCGCCGGCTCTCGGCTTTATATGATGGCATTGCAGTTTTGATTTTGCACCACAAACACGGCACTTGAATTGGTCAAGAACCAAACACACCTGCTTGAAAAATTTGATATAGCAACTTGTATGCCAAGATAAAAATTCAATAATTAAAGGTCCTTCAGCCTACATTCCGCACCCCATATGTTGATCGTGTAGTGATTTTTGATCAATATATAGTGGTTTTGAGTTTTTGATTGCTTATCTTATTATTGAGAAGGTGACAACTATTCTCAATTACACTATTTATTCAGAATATTATTCGGATTATTTGATCATTAGTTTAACTATATTCTGAATTTAGGGTGCTGAATGTAGGCTTCAGGTGTATAAACATATAATCAGAACAAAATGTGTAAAGACGGTTGACAATTATTGTCAAATTTTCCCAAAATGCACATAAAACCAAATAAATTCTTTGTGTCCTGGTGTCTTTGTGCGAGTTTTTTAACTAAAAAGAGTCATCTTTAGAATTGTTGCCGAATATCACATTCGCTTGACCCCTGCAAATGCATATGAGATATCAAAACAACTATTTTGACAAACCGGGCCACATAAAGTTCAGGAGTCCTTAAGATGTACAATACCTTTTTCAATCTCAGGGAAAAACCATTTCAGCTGGTTCCCAATCCTGACTTCTTATTCCTGGGCAAAAGCCACGAAGATGCACTGGCCCATCTAACCTATGCGGTATCCCAGGGAGACGGATTTGTCAAAATAACCGGGGAAGTCGGTACGGGCAAAACCACCCTTTGCCGGGTGTTTCTTGAAAAACTCGGCCCGGACACTGAAGCGGCTTTTATCTTCAACTCAAAAGTAAACGCGACCCAGCTTCTCAAAATGACCCTTAGAGAATTGGGCATTGCCGGCACGGCCGAAGATCCGGCTGACCTGACCCATGATTTAAACCGGTTTCTTCTGGAAAAAAAAGCGGCCGGAAAATCCGTGATCCTGTTGGTTGACGAAGCACAGAATCTGGAAAAAGAGACCCTTGAGCAACTGAGAATGCTCTCCAATCTGGAAACCACCCGAAGTAAACTGCTGCAGATCATCCTGGTGGGCCAACCCGAACTGCGGGACCTGCTCGACGCCCATGAGCTGAGGCAGTTGCGGCAGCGAATCAATCTGAGCTGCCATATCCGCCCCCTGGATTACAAAGAAACCTTAGACTACATTGCCCATCGGATCAGCGTCGCGTCCAATCGCCCCCAGCACCTTTTCACCCCTCCTGCACTGAAACGCATTTATGCATTTTCCAAGGGCGTTCCCCGGCTGATCAATATCATTTGTGACCGTTCACTGCTTGTGGCTTACAGCTTCCAGAAAAAAAAGGTAACCGCCGGCCATGTGGGGACGGCGATCCGGGAACTGGACTCCGTCACCCCCCGCAAACAGATCCCCCAAATCATAAAAAAGAAAACCGCCTTAACCGCTTCACTTGCCACCTTATTCGTTCTTGCAGCCGTTTATGCCGTGTACATAAAAATGGAAGCCCCCTCAACCGCCCCCCTGCCCTCCCCGGCAGCCAAAGCAATGTTCCCTGTAGATATTCCGCCCAGTCTTACCATTCTTGAGAAAACGCCTGCAACAACACCGGATACCCGTCAAACCCCATCATCGGACATATTGGCGGCACCACGGAAAGCCCATGAAACATCCCATCCGAAGTTATCTTCGCAACTGGAAGATGTACAAAACGTTCTTTGGGAAATTCAACAATCCGCCACCAGAAAAGAGACCTTCAGGTGCCTGGCAACGCTCTGGGGCAAGCCGCAGCCGGACAATATGGACCAACTTAATAACCGCATAGTTCCCAATGATTCTTTTTTCAAAATTGCAGCAAGTCAAAGCGGACTCAAACTGCTTAGCCTGGAAACCGATATACGGAAAGCATTGACATTGGATCTACCTGCACTTTTTGAGTTTAAACTTCCCGGACAACAGAAAAAAGGCGTGGTCGGTATTGAACGGGTCACCGCTGAAAACCAGTGCATCATGTTCACTGCCGAGGCCCGGAAAAAATATAAAATTCCCATGCAAGCACTTATTCCGTTTTTTAAGGATAAAATGTATATTGCCTGGGAAGACGGGCTCGGTGACGAGCGTATTATCAGTCCGGCAGCTTCGGAAGATGCCATTATTGCCTTGAAATTTTTATTGTTGGAAATCGGACTGGATGTGGCCGACTTTTCCCCTGTCTATGATCAATATGTCATGGATGCGGTCAAGGCCATTCAACAGGACGCCGGCCTTACCGTGGACGGTATCACCGGTCCTGAAACCAGAATTGTACTGCTCAGGAAAACCCGGGGGAATGGCATACCAAGGCTGTCTGCACCGTTTAACGCAGATCCGCCCTGATCATTTAACAGAACTAAAGCATGGCAAAAAAACAATGAGTACAATTTTAAACGCATTAAAACAGGCTGAAAAAGAGAGCCGGCAGCACGCCCCTGACCTCTCCTTTAACAGCAGCACTACAACCGGTTTCCAAATCTCCGGGAGGGGAAAACCATATATGTTGCAGCCGGTTTTATTTATTTTTATACCCCTTTTTGTCGCGGGACTCTGTGTTGCCTATTTTTACTATCCGTTTAAAAACAATATGGTTCTGCCGGTTACTGCTCCGGAAACAGAAAAAAAGGCACATCAACCGCTGATAAAAAAGGAACCATCGCATCTGCCCCGGCATGCTGCTGCTATACAACCGCTTCCCAGTCCGCCGCCCCCCATAAGGACAAAAACAATCAAAACGCAGCCCAAACCCCGGATTGTAACCGAAACCGGGCCCAAACCGGCAGATACTGACCCGGATATTCCCATTCAATCCCAAATTCCCATCATGGCAGACCGGTCTTTAAAAATCCAGGCGATCTCCTGGGATCATACCCCTGAAAACCGCATTACCGTAATTAATAATACCGTCCTGCACCAAGGAGATGTGTTCCAGAATCTGCATATCGTTAAAATCAAAAAAACAGGTGTAATTTTAAATAAAAACGGAAGCGACTACCTTCTAAAGTTCGATTATCGATGATGACTTTTTCAGGATAGACAAGCAGAGTGATATGGAAAAAAAAACAGCACGCACACTCTGGATAGTTGTTATTGTACTGCTTACTGCCATGACCCTGATATATGTTTCCCATACCGTACCGGAAAAAAAGGCCTCACCGCCCCCTTCAGCGCCAGGAAATAAGTACGGTTTTGCAAGGGTACGCCAGAGAATCAGTGATTTTAAATATACCACCCACATTGGCTCACGCAAAACCTTGTCCATTGAATGCCGCCATCTGAGTCTCCACAAACGAAAAATCGGCCCCGTACGATTCGGGCTGATGCGGGAGTTGAAACTGGAAACAGCGCTGATAAAATTTTACCGGTACTCCGGTGTAGCAGCGAGATCAATTCCATCCGGGAGAACATCAAACAATTCTCCTGCGATAAATCCGATCCGGCAAAGTGCCTCACATCAAGACAAATCCGGGCAGTACGGGATGGAAGATTCGTTCGGCCGAATGGTTGCTGAAAACAAATTGCTGCCCCATGGCTTAAAAAAACTATCCTATATTTTCATCCGCCGGGGCACCCTTGAATTTTATCTGGACGGTAAGATTGAATCCCGGATTTCTGCCGATAAAATAAAAATGAATATACTTAAAAAAAAGGTAAGCCTTATTTCAAACGTGAAAGTGGAATCCCAAAATCGGAAATTGACACTTGACAGGCTTGAACTAAACCCTGAGAATATGCAGCTAAAGGGGGGGGCGTACATTCTGGAAACGCCTGACGGAAGGCGATCCGGAAAAAAGATAATTACGGACTACACCCTTAGAAATATTCACTGATACTCGATCATCAAGTTTTTAGGGAATTTGTTCAAATTCAAGGCGGAAGTTGGGCAAATCAACAAAAACTTGATCATCGCGTGATAGGATTCTCATGCCGGTATACGAATACAAAGCGCTAAACAAACGAGGCAAACAGATATCCGGAATGCTGGATGCAGGGGATATCAAAATCGCAAAAAACAAACTGCGGGCGTCCCAGATATTCCCGGTTTCTTTGAAAGAGGTGAACACCGAACCGAACATTAACACCAAAACCGGCTTTACACTGTTCTCCCCACGGATTAATGCGTCGGAGACGGCAGTCATGACCCGCCAGCTTGCCACCCTGATTTCTGCCGGTTTTCCACTGATAACGGCATTGAATACCATGCTTCCCCAGATAAAAAAGCAGTCGTTCAAACGGGTGATTTCAAAAATTAAAGACAGCATCGAAGAAGGCGCCGGATTTGCTGACGCCCTTGCAAGATATTCCGGCATTTTTTCAGGGATATACATTAATATGGTCCGGGCCGGGGAGGCTTCCGGCACCTTGGGCATCGTGCTTGAGCGGCTTGCCGACATCTCGGAAAAACAGAACAAAATGCGCCGTAAAATCCAGGCGGCCCTTGCATATCCCATACTTATGGCCCTGATCGGAACCGGGGTGCTTTTTTTCCTTCTGACGGTCATCGTTCCCAATATTACCGCCATTTTTGAGGAGATGAACCAGAGCCTTCCTTTTACCACCCAGGCCCTGATTGACATCAGCAATATTCTGCGGCAATGGTGGTGGCTTCTGGCCGGGCTCATTGTATCAATTGCGGTTGTGTCACAAACCCTGTTAAAGCGGCCGGCCATCCGTCTTGCTGCCGACCGCGTCATTCTCAGGGTTCCAGTGGTGGGCAGCCTGAAGCAGAAAATTGCCGTTGCCCGATTTTCACGCACCCTGGGCTCTCTGCTGGAAAACGGGGTCACCCTTTTGGATGCCTTGAAAATCGTCAGAAAGGTCGCAGGCAACATGGTCATTGAAGCGGCCATTCACCAGGCCGGCATTGAAGTGGAAAAAGGCAGGGAACTGGGAGAGGTATTGGGAAAAAGCGATTATTTCCCCTACCTTGCCGTGCAGATGATCAAGGTTGGGGAACAGACCGGCCGCCTTGAAGATATGCTGAAAAAAACCGCCAGGGTGTATGATGAAGAGATCGAGACCACTGTGGTCGGCCTGACCTCCCTTCTTGAGCCTGTGATTATTCTGATCATGGCTGTGGTGGTCGGCTTTATCGTATTATCCATCTGCCTTCCCATTTTTGAAATGAACCAGCTTGTAAGCTAAATCCGGCCAGCTACATGAAAAAGCTTTTCCAGCTGTTTTTCATCAGCCTCGGTATCTGCGCCGCCTTTTTTTTTCTGCTGACCACCGTTTCCAACCGGTCACTTTACTACAGCCTGACTGCCGGTGGTACTCCCCTGCCGCCGGTACCTAATGCCCTGATCCTGCCGACTTTATTAGAATTTGACTCAGCGTTGTTGGGCAGCCTTTTTTTTACGCTTACCGCCGGCATCCTTATTTCCCTATGTATTTGCGTTATCTTTGTCGTCGCAGACAAAAGAAACCCCATTCAAGCTGCCGACAAACAACGCCTAACCTGGCTTGGAATCACGCTGACACTAAGTGTATTGCTTTTACTTATCATGGCTGACACGTCTGTGTTTCATCGAATCAGAGACTATCTGCTCCTGCCCAACGCATTGGGAAGGGCATTTACCCGATTTTATTACACCTATTCGCCGTATGCCGTCACTGTATTGAAACCTTATGCATCCAATGGGTTGGAAACCATTGGATACCTTTCTATACTATATTCGATTCTGGGTGGTTTGTGCAGGCTTGGCCTGATTGCAGCGGCACCATTATTTATCTTTATCAGTCTCTATTATGTCTTGGCGGAAGCTGCGTCCCTTTTATTTTCTTTTCGAATCGCAAACTGTATTGCTGCCCTATTCATGGTGGTGAACATTGCCGGCACGCTGGTGTACCTTTATCCCAGCCCAAATAAAAATAATCCGTTGGATATCACGGCCTTGCTTTACTCAAACCAGAACCGTTACCGGGTAGAAGGACTGAGAAGGATGTATAAATCAGGCATTGCACCTCGCCAATTTCAGCGTCACTTGCACAACGCAAGCACAAGTCCTTTTATTTCAGAACGTTACTGGGCAGCAAAGGTTTTATCCAAAATTAAAACAGGCCCAAGTATACGCCTGCTGCAACATATGACCCAGGACCGGGCGATTGCGACAGCTGCCGCAGCCGCCGGGTCTCTTGCCGAAATTTCCTGCAGTCCGGCCACAATCGCCCATCTGAAACGGGTCGCTGAAAACAGACCGGAGTGGTACATCCAGGCTGCCGCCGTAAAGGGGATACGCAAATGCCGCCGCTGATGCCCCGCTTCATTCCATTTAAAACCCTTTATCTGTCCATTGGGGGCATCATTGCCGTTGAAGCGTGTGTTACCCTGCATATGCGCCCTGTCACCGGCGCATACAAAGCCGTTCTCATATCGAGAATCTGCCAGACAACTTTGATGTTGATACTGTTAAGATATACACCCAACGGTTTCGCAGCGGCCGGCATTGATTTGAAACACGCCCAAAAAGGGATGATCCACGGGTCTGCCTGGTCTGTCGGTTTTGCCCTGATTGTGTTGATGGTCGGCGGGGGGCTTTATGTTTCAGGGATCAATGTTCTCGATCTGATATCCATGCCGTTCCCTTCACATGACAGGATGGTATTTCTTTTAACCGGAATGATTTTCGGCCCCATTGCAGAAGAACTTTTTTTCAGAGGAATTGTTCAAGGCTTTTTCCGGAGATCCGGGCCGGCCACAGCGATTGTTTTAACGACGCTGCTATTTGCCGCCATGCATATGAATGGATACGGCATACCTGTCATCCCGGCGGTGGGGGGCTTTATTTTTTGCCTTTCTTTTGAAAAAGCCCGCCACCTTTTAACCCCTTTGATTATCCATATCTCCGGCAATATGGCGCTTTATGGCCTTACCGCTTTTTAAACGGGCATGAAAAAGGGGCGGTGAATCACCGCCCCTTAGGTTAAGCAACAGGCATTATTAGCCTGGGATTATTGGTTTTTCTTCCGCCGAACGGCAGCAAGCGCTGCAGCACAGGCAAAAAGTACAGCCAGGGTGGCGATCCCGGCAAAGTTATCACCGGATGATACGGAATTAATAAAACATTGACCGCCGTCACCGACACTACCTGAATTGTCTGACACATTACCCAAGCCGACATAATTGGAAGACCATTCACAAATCTCAGCGTAAATAATATTCTTGTCATAATCAACGGAATTTATATTTGCCTGCTTCCAGTCTGAAGGTGAATTACTATTGGCGTAGATGACGTTCAAAAGCCCGTCTTTGACATCCGCAGTATCTTCAGCTTCAAAGGGTACCGGAATAATTACGCAGGTGTTATGGCCGATATTGTCGATCCGCCAGGTAATGGCCTCGTCTGGTTTATCAGCTCCCTGGAGGCTTGCCGGATCTGTAATATCAGGCGGGAAAACAGAAAGCGGACCACCGGACGCAGTGCCCTTGGCGATGGTGATCGTAATAGTGCCTGCGTTGAGGCCAAATTCATCTTTTACTTCATCTGGAATATCATTGGTTCCAAAATCCATTTCTACTTTACCGCCGGTTTCCGGAGCAACTTCCCCTAACACTTTTTCTGCCGGCGTAACCTTTTCAAGGGTAATATCAGGCGTTACGGTATAATCAAACCCATTCTTAGGGACGGTAATGGTAACTTCTTTTTCATATCCTTGTTTGGTCGCTTTAACAGTGTAAGTCACCGGTGTTGCCGGAACGGTTTCAAACTCGAAGGAAAAGACGCCATCGTTCTCTGTACTCACAGTGTCAATGGTGTTGCCGTTTGCGTTAATCAGTACGACATTGCAGTCCTCAGCCTTACTGCCATCGGGGTATAACACTGTTCCGGAAAGGCTTGCGGTTGCGTTCTTCATTTCAATCACAGTGGAACCATCCGCATTCAGAGAGACATCAGTCTCAGTCACATAACCGGCTTTCTCGGCCATGACTGTATAATCAACGTCACTGTCGTCCTGGGGATCTACAGCGGGCAGGGATTTAAAAGTAAATGCACCTTCGGCGTTACCGTCGGACATGGCCGTTTCGCCGGCAGAGTTGGCTGGGCCCGTAATGGTAACTTTGACATCATCAAGTGCAAGACCTGCGCTGTCAGTTACCTTGCCGGAATAGTCTGCTACGGGGACAACAGTAACATGAATCTCGGGGATATCGGACGCTTTATAATCATCAACAACAGCGTTAATGGCGTAATCTTTGCTACGGGTTTCTACCGTCGCATTGGCGTCCGCCGGATTAAATTCAAAATTGACGACATTATTGGCCACATTACCGGTATCAACATCATCGGGCACCTGGTCATCCAGGCTATCAATGGTTACGGTATACCCTTTGCCGTCTTCAGCACCGGATATGGTGAACGGCAGCGCATCCGCATTACCAAGAACCACGAAATCAGTCTGTTCCGGAGTGATGGTGAGGGGAACATAGACATTGAACGATGATTCATAGGCAGTACTCTCAGCGACTTTGACAGTATAGTTACCGGCAAAGTTGCCTGTGGTGGGCGCTTTAAAAGTAAAGCTTGCGCCTGTAACAGGGTCTAAAGCTTCATTTGCCGGATTGGTAACCGTCCACTCATAGGTTTCGTCCCCCCCGGAAACGGTATACTCAGACGGATTGGTGGGATTATATGTCTCTGTTGTTTCAGGCAGTCCGCTGAAATCCGGTACGGCGTATATGGTAAATGCGGGTGTAGTAAACTCAGCACCGGTACCGCCTGCACCCCCGTCGGTGGCTTTCAGCTGAAAGGTACCGGCTGCAACCGGCGTAATTGTCGCAATGGCATCGTCGTTACCGGAAATGACCGGTATCCCTGCAACATCAGCACCGTCTCCGACCACCTCCCATTCAAACGTTCCTGAGTTGCCTACTGCCGTAAACACAACAGGCGTGCCCACATAACCGACGTCTTTATCGGCACTCACAGAAAAGTCAAAGACCTCGATTGTCATATTGGCCGTAGTAGCATCAGCAGGATCTGTAACCGTTACGGTATGGGTGCCTTTCTGCCCGACAACGGCGGTATAGGTTACAGACTCACCGGTGCTTGCAGACAAGGCACCAAAGGTGGGATCATCGGGACCGGTTGTCCAGTTGTAATTGGCAAAATCTTCGGAACCGCCTGAAACGGTAATGGTACGGGTATTACTTCCGGCTGTATTGGGAACTCTGATTTTCTGCCCGGTAACATCGACACCGTCTACGGTCAATACCAGAGGCGGCGGGGTATAGGTCATTGTATTCCCGGGGATCACTACAGCATTTCCGGCCTCATCGGTCACACGAACGGCAATGGCATTTTCTCCCTTGGCCAGGGCCGCATTAAATGTCCAGTTCTCACCATTCAAGATCGCATCGGCCCAGTTGGCTTGGCCGTCAATGCTCACTTCAACCTTGGCAACGCCGGAGGTGACGTCAGATGCAGTGCCTTCAATGATCAACGCAGCGGTTTCTACGACGGCGTCTGCAGAAGGCTCAGAAATAACAACAACCGGATCGGCCTTATCAAAGGTGTAGTCAGCTGAGCCGGGGTCCCCCCAGATATCACCAACGGGATCGTAAGATTTCATGGTCACGGTAACTTTATTCGTGTCATCGTCATCGACATTGATCGCCACTCCGGCATATTCCAAATCAGTGGCATCCGGCTCAGTGCCATCCAGCGTGTAATAAGTAGTAACCCCGTCGTCGACTTCGGCAGTTACTGAAACCGCGTCGTTATAATACCCCGCTACAGGCGATAAGACTGGTTCTGAAGGGGCGGCCTTCCCTCCTGTAACAGTAATAGTTGCACCGTTAGTTTCCCGCGTAAGCCCGAATGCAGGATTACCTGTAGTGATATTAAATTGAGCCGGACCATTATAGGCACTTTCATTTACAGTAAAATTAACTACACCCAGCGGTCTTGATGTGCCGGAAAATGCATTTGCAAAGTTGGTCCAAGTCAAGCTTACATATTTATCAGTGGTTGTATCATTGTCTAAATCAGTTATATCATCTTGAGGCACCTGTATTTGGTTAAAAATTGTGCCGTTAGCTGCATCTGTATCAACATCAGAAAAATCTACAAAAGTGACTTTAGAAGAGTTAAAATGGACAACTGCAGCGATTCCGGCGGTAGCCGCATCATTAGTAACAGTGTAATTAACCGTTAATGCAAACGCTTCAGTAACTGCCTTATTTTCAGTTACAGGATCAATAGTTAAGGTTTGGGTTTCTGCAGCATAAGCTACAGTCGAAAAAACGAACATCGACAATATCAGGAAAAAGAAAAATTTCGATTTCCATTTACAGATTCTTCTCATCCAACTTCTCCTCTCTAATTAAAAAAAAACATATCTATCTTAATCTTCCTCATAACTTATGCGATCCAACCTGCTTGAAGGGCCAGGCGGAGAATTACCGTTATTGTTTTAGGGCGCCTCATAATCCACACTTTGCCGCATCGAGATAGGCACTAATTTCAGAAGCTGTTGAACGCGTTGCTTCTGGACCAATAACGCCATTGATAAGGTAATCACCAGGAAAAGTTCCCAATAGATACCTAACGACCAAAAATCCATCTGTATTCGGATAAATTTGACCATCTCCATCTATATCAATTGACAAGTCGGCAACCACGGAATCCAGATATTCAGTAATTTCATCCGCCGTTTCTCGTGTCGCATCCGGACCAATAGCGCCATTGGTTAAATAATCACCAGGAAAAGTTCCCAACAGATACCTGACAACCAAAAATCCGTCGGTATTTGGATATATTTGACCATCGCCATCAATATCAAGACAAAAGGCTTGGGATTTTTTGATTATAGTAATAATTCCACTTTCATAAGCATCACCACCACCCGTCGGCGTTGCTTTGACCTTTACTGTTCCGCCTTCGGTGCCTTTTACGGTAACGGTTGCCACATCTGAATTAGCTCCGTCAAAGTCAGCGGCTTCTGAAGCCGCTCCGGTATTGGCATCAACAATTTCCCAGTTAAAGGTCTCGTCTTCATCTGCGCCGCTGACTTCAAAGGTAATAGTGCCGCCGACCTCAAGGTTCATGTCACCGGCCGGATCTATGGATTTACCGGCAAGGACTTTAACATCAGGCAGGGTGGCAGGGTCTTGCGAAACATTGCCGACCTCATCTTCAAACCAGGCATAAAGGGTATATGTTCCCGGACCGTCGACCGTATATTCCAACGTGGTCTGTGCCGGATCGGAAAAATCATACGCCTTTTTAGAGGTGGCGGTGAACTGATCCGAAGTATGGACGTAAACCTTAAAAATCTCCGCCGTCTCCCCGGAGACCTCAATAATAAGGCTGTTTGAGGCTGACGTGCTTTCGGTCTGACCACTCGCATCCGTGTCCAGTGCAATGGTCGCCGTTGGCGCGACATTATCAAACGTATAGGCAGGGGTGACAGTATCATCACTTAATGCCATGCCCCCTTCATCTGGTGAAAAATAAACGGTTTTCACATGAAGATACCAGGCAAGCCCGTTGCTGCTTGCAAATGTCGTTTCGGCATCCACAGATATGATTGTATCGTTTCCTTCTATGTAGTTAACACTGGAAGACTCCACACCAAGTTGGGTATTATTAAGGGGTGTGATTGAGTTATTCCATACATACACGTATTTATTGATGGTATATCCGGTAGTATCCTCTGTGGTTGCCTCTACCACCGCATCAAGATTGCCTTCAGGAACCGCCTGGACAGCATCCGTCTGTACACCGTCAATGGTGATTGCCGACGGCTCAAATTTTGCATAAAGTACTCCCGGCAGGGAAAAGCATGCAAACAGTAAGCCTAACAGCAGTATGGGTATTTGTTTGTTCATAATTTATTTCCTGAATCTATACTTTGAACTTCAATTAATATAAAAAATAATAATGATGATTGAGAGCCTGCGGTGTGTTTAACCACCGCAGGCTCCCTTTTGTTATATTACTTGGTTAAAGGGATATTAATACCGTTTTGGGTATTGGTCACATCTGCCGCCTGGGCATAGTCGACCGCTTCTTCTCCATCAAAATAATACTTAATGGGAAAGGTCAGCGTCAGATCCTGGGCAAAGACTTTATATGCAACATCTGTTTTCACCTTAAGGGTATATTCAAACGTCATATTATCTCCGCTTGGATTGGTCACTAGGGCCTGTTCAACCTCACTAGTCACCGGGTCATAGGCACCGGCCACAACAATGGCATCTGCAGAGGCCTCAGACAGGGTAATGGTTCCTGAGATTACCGCAAATGTAGGTACTATAACCACCTTATCCGTTATATTATCCTGAACCACAATATCGCTCTCAGAAATATACGGCAGGTTTGCACCCGGAAGAACCAGCAGGTTGTAATCAGTTCCGTCAATGACGCCGGTGAATGAAAAATCACCGGCCGTATCCGTCCGTACAACCTTGCTGTATTTGGTTGTAGTGCTGCTCAGAAGAACATAGGCACCGGTCACCGGCTCATTGTTGCTCTTCTGCACTTTACCGCTATAAGTCCATGCCTTTTGTGGTTTAACAAGGGTGATGTCATGGGGCTTGACGGAACCGGCATCACCGGTGGTTACAAGCTCCGGCTCATAGGGAATGTACACATTGCCCTTGCCTGCTTTAATGAGATGGTCAAAGTTTGCAGCCAGTCCCTTGAACGCATACTTGCCGTCAGTTCCGGTTCTGGCAATCTTGACCATGCCGTTGTCTCCGGCCAGTGTAACCATGGCACCGGACACCGGACCGTCAGCATCCGTGACAGTACCGCTGATAATGGCACCCTTGGTCATCAGGATGGTGTCGGCAGGCAGGTCAGCCAATACTGTTTCCTGACGGCTTTCGGGTACATAGTCAGGATGTGCGGCTTCAAGGGTATACACGCCGGAAGGAATTTCCACCAGGGTGTAGCTGCCCTGGTCATCGGTGTACACCGGCTGTCTGACATTCTGGCCGGCACTGTTCTTAATGCCGACTTTTGCGCCGGTGATGGCAGCGTTATCGCCGGCATCCTGGACCAGGCCGGTGATTTCAAAGTTCTGATCAACGATGAAATCAACCTGGGTGGTATTGTCATTCTCCAGTACCACACCATCCTTAACCTGTTTCACATACGGTGCCGGCGGATAAAGCACGACATTATAAGTGCCCGGGGCCATTTTTTCAAAGGCATAAAACCCGTTTTCATCGGTTCTGTCCATGAAGGGCAGGACCTGACCATCGGCATTTTCAAGTACCACCAGATAATTGGCCAGGGGCGCGCCACCATTGTCTTTGGACTTACCCAGGGTCACATAACCGTTGAGTACAGCCGTATGGGCCACCGGAGGTGCGATTGCGATATCAATCTCATCCTTGGACGCGGCAGAGACATCCACAAGAACAGCCTCGCTTCTCAGGGTCACGCCGCCGTCATGGTAGTACTTCCGGCCGTCATACTCGGCAAATACATAATAGTCATCCGATTTGGCAACCTGAATCTTATAGTCTCCGTTGGCGCCGGTGAGGCCGGAACCGTTTTTATAATTCGTAAAGTTAAAATTGTTTGCTTTAACAACCACACCTGCTTTTGCGACTCCGTCTACGGTTACATTACCAGAAATGGTAACAAGATCATTGCAATTAAAATCAAAGCCCTTTCCGGCGGCATCCCCATCAGAGACGTCAATCAAGGTGGCGGCAGTGTAATCATCAGCACCATCAAAGTAAACCGGACCGACACCGTCACCGGTCATGGATAGAACGTAATCATTACCGGGAAGGAGGTTATGCAGCGTAAAATCAGAAGAATTACCGTCACCGGTTACAATGACCGAGCTTCTTACCCCGGTCGTTGCGGATGTAATAAGCAATTCAACCTGCTGTTTCGGACAGAGTGTAGTGATGGTGCCTGATACGGATCTGAACACCAGAGAATCCCAGATAAAGTTGGTATTATCTGTAATATCAACTTCACTGTTGCCGTAGACAGCGTGTATGGTGTATTCGCCACTTGGCATAGCAGGGATAACATAGGAGCCGTCGGCATCCACGGCAACCGTGTCCACAACAGTACCCTGGGCATCCCTGATTTCAATTCTCAGACCGTTCAACGTGCCGGTTGCATTGGGTACGGTAATTTTACCGGAACGCGCCTGGTTCTTGGCAAGGGTGATTTTGTCAACCGCCACATCATTACCATCTACAGAGAAAGTGCCACCTTCATATTTTTTCTGGAACCCGGGAACTATGGAATTGACGACAATCCGGTATGTCGCGTTGGATACGCCGCTGAAGCTGAAAGCGCCGTTCCTTACAATTTGACGGTCAACTTTGATCTCGCCTGGGCTGACTGTTTTAATTAAGTCAACAACAGCACCATCTGCATTGACTTCCGGGGTATCACCGAGGACCACGGTACCTGAAACCTCATACCCGCCCGAGACGTTAATCGTTCCGGGAACAAATCCGACAGCATAGGTTTGTGCATTTACCGGATCTGCATCAGCGGCCAGGCCGGCGGCCACGGCCAGCATTGTTGGAACGGTATATCCGGCATTGGCTGCGGTTTCGGGCCCGATGATCGTTTGCTGGATACCGATGGTGTATCCGCCGTTGCCCAGGCCGGCTTTGACCTTGAACTTGGCTTTAAAAACAACAAAATCAGTATCTGCAGCGCTTGTAAAAAAATTGGCTGCTGCTGCCGCGATCATGACAATACCTTCGCTGGATTTATTATTTGCCTGATAGTACAGGGTGGACCCGATAGTGGCCGCCGAAGGCGGGTTTTCGGGATCATAGCCGGATCCGTCATCAATGGGCATATTCCCCTGTGCTAAGCCTTCAAAGGTAAATACGTCAGGATCGTAAACCAATGTGAATACCAGACCGTTAACATCATTTGCTCCGCCTTTGAGGGTCACATCCAGGGTAGCGGTCCTGGCTGCATCTGTTGTCCCTGTATTGTTCACTGAGGCGGTTCCTATGTTCAGGGTTTTCGCAGCAAAGGCCGGCTGACCAAAGCAGACGGCTGCAATTAGCAATACCCCCAGTATGGAAAAAAATTTTAAATTTTTCATATATAAAAAATCCCCGATTATGTTATTCGTTTTTCTGTCTTGCTTTGTTTGCGTTGAAGCTTTCAATGCGGTCCAGTTTTTCAAGGGTATTGATATGTAAACTCTGGAGGTCATCAAAAGCCTCGTACTTATCGAGCAAGGCAAGGGTTAAAACATTATTTTTTGTCGCATCGACTTCGGCATTAATCCGATTCTGCAGCGTGATTATCTCTTTCCAGGCAGCTACTTCCTTTTGCTGAAATTCAAGGGCCGTGGGAATCAGTGCATCATATCTGACCGTATGGACATACGCATTGACGGATGGTTCATCCGACCGCTCACTGTCATATGGTTTGCGGTTCAATCCAGTCACTACCGGGTCCGCAACCGGTCGGGTCTCCCGGACAATCACATCCATAGGTCCCGACGCCTTTCCTTCAGGATAAATCTTCAGCGCGGACAACCGCATCTCCCCGTCGGCCTTATGGTAGACCATGGCAACGTTGAAGCCCTTTAAAATCTGCTTCAACGCTTTTTCCAGGGGCTGATTTTCCAAATGAACGGAAACCCTTCCCGGATTAAATCCTTTGGAAATAAAAATGACCACATTCGCCGTCCTGGCAATTCTCTCCAGCATTGGAAGCAACGGTTCATTTTCCGCAGACAGACTCAGCCGGTCTCCGGAATAGTCAAGAATTTCTTTGCCCATGCACATGGTCCCGCTAAAAAATACAGCGGTAAAAATACAGACCAACACATAGATAACACGCTTTAGTCTCTGTTTTGAATTTCTCACTTAACTTTAATCCTGAGATATCGTTTTTAGTTAAGTTGTTGGGTTTCACTTCATTCAACCCAACCTACGCTGTGGCCGATGTTATGACCACGCCCTTTTTCGTTAATAATAATGCCGAATTCGAAAATTTGATCAGGACAAGATTTCAGGGGGAGGCGGGTCGGGTGATAAAATGATGGATTGGTAAAATGACTGAAGATCCGGTACCCTTTGACCGGTACCGAAATCCGCAGACAGACTGGACAAGTTACTTGATAACGGATATTCGGGATGAATTTCCGTTAAGAGTACGGGTCCGTTTTTCTGTTCTTTTACAGGCCGGACCTGGCCTGTGGCAATTTTCAACTCGTTGAAAACCAAGTTGAGGGACCCGGCAAGCTCCCGGGTCTCATTTTTGGTGCCGAACACCTTTTTTACGGCCATGGCCGATATGACCAAGGCAGACAGGTTTGTCCGCCCCTTGAAGGAAATCAGCCAGTTATCGGTTACCGGAAGATAAGAAACCGCAAAGCTGATCGCCATGAATAAAACGATCAGGCGTTTAGGATCTCTTAAAATATTCCGGCAGTGGATCATACGGATGTATTTTCCTTATTAATTTTCTGTATCCCTATGGTCACCCAGTCTCTGAAGCCCCGTCAAGATATCCGGCAGGCCGATTTTTCCGTCTTCATCGGCGTCGGCCCCTTGCACCCCCAGGCATCCCTGGTTTCCCACCAGGGTTTTGAGGGGCTCAAAGATATCATCCATGAGATTGAATCCTTCAACCTCATCCGGGATTTTAAAATAATTACGCTGGGCTGTAAAGTATCCATGTATGGAAACATTATCCGGCTCAGTGACTCCGGG
The DNA here is from genome assembly GCF_013389365.1 of Desulfobacter latus. Taxonomy (GTDB): domain Bacteria; phylum Desulfobacterota; class Desulfobacteria; order Desulfobacterales; family Desulfobacteraceae; genus Desulfobacter; species Desulfobacter latus. Next base: position 17,657 of record NZ_JACADJ010000041.1, on the reverse strand, counting down.
ATCAGCCTCATACACATAAATCCGGTAATTATACGTTTCTCCGGGAGAGAGTAGGCCGTGGGGCACCATATATGACGTGGTATTCAGGATACCGGAACTATGGACCTGATTATTCCAGTGCCTGTAAACATTGACCTTGTAAAAATAAGGTCCGCCTTCGGGTGCATCCCACGCTATTTTGGGGTTGTCATTGCCGACCGTTTTTTCGCCGGCAGGCACCTTATATTCAACAAGGGGAACCGGGTTCTTGACCAGATCATCTTCAAACTTTGTGCTATTGCCATCTTCATCTTCAACCGTAAAGGTATATTTACCTTCGGGAATATCCGCCAGGCTGTCGAACATGATCTCTCCCCAGTAACAGGCACGAACACCATCCGCTTCCCAATGATAACCAAGTTCACAGGACAGCCCACCAGGAGCCGGTCCTTGAACAGCCACCGACTTGATGTTACCCGGCACACCGTCCTGATCCTCTACATCCAGACTGAAATTGAGGCCATACGACGGCTCACCGGTTACGGGGTGCTGAATATACGCGATATATGCACCGGAACTGTTCTCATCTATGACCGGGGCATGGGTCCCGCCGCTGCCGGCCGGTCCGGTCTTAAACAGCATGCCCTGGTTGCGGCTCCACGGGGATGCGGCGCCATGATCAACATTTTGGTCAAAGAATTGATCACGGCCGGTGATCCTGAAGCGATAGGGTTCATTTTCTTTCAAAAATCCAGGCGCCAAGGCGTACTGATTTTCCGTGGTGTCCAGATTAAAAACGTTATTATTCTCTTTATCATAAATTTCAATCCGGTAAAATGCCGGACCCGGCACATCATTCCAGTTGAATTCAACGCCGGTATGATCCACAACATCGGCGGTGATGGTTGACGCGTCCGGATAATGGATATATTCCGGCATCTGTGATAATATTTCTGTTACAGTCGTAGCGGTATGGCCATCTTTATCCGTGGCTTCAAAGGTATAGGTGCCGTACTGCACCGGAACAAAGGCATCCGTGTTAAACACCCCGCAATTATCGGATTCATCGTATTCGTATCGCAACGGTATTTTTGTGGTGCCATCCGGGAGTGTCACAGTCACGGCGTCAATATTCCCAACGCCCTGGGCGTCGTAGACCTGTATTCCAAAGTACAGGAAAACCCCCATATAGTCATTGTGCCATGTTGCTGCCCCTAATGTATCAGCCTGGATAAAAGGTGCTTCCGAATCACTTCCCGTAGCAAAGGCCGGGTAATCTCCATTGTCATCCCGCACGGGAAACGTGATATTTTCATCGGTCTCAAACCTGCCCATATGGGCATTTCCAGCCTCCAGCCGGTACTGATACTTGGTATTGGGGGCCAGGAATCCAGGAGGAATAGTGGTTTCAGTGGTATTGCCGGTATACCATTTGAGTATTGTATCCCCACGACTTCCGTCACCATTGACATTGTAAATACGGATGCGGTACCGGTTGGCACCGGCCACTTCATGCCAGCTGAACTTAGGCGTCGTGCCGTTTTCCTCACAGCTCAGATTAATACTTGCCGGCGGGGTCATGGGTTCGGAATCCAGCATATCAACAACAGATGCCTGAATTCCGTCCGGATCTACAACAACAAACTTCACACCGACAGCGCCCAGGTTGAACACTTCGGCAAAGTTCCCGGAATCAATCCAGGCGGAATAATGGCCTTTAATTTCACTCTTTTTAGCGTTAAAGTTGAGATACACCCTGGTATCGCCCCCTTCCATCACAACCTGGTTACCGAATTCATCCACGGGGAGGGCATACACCGTATGGGAGGAGCCGTCATGGGACACACCGTCATGATCCGCCACATTGACCCCTAAATCCAATCCGGGCGCCTGGCCTACATGCGCATATTTAACGGCGCCCCATCCGTCAAGATCAACGGCCGGCACCGCGCCATGGGTCAACACCGGGTCCATGGTAAATGTAATCCAGTCGGTGTGGGAGCGGTTATCCACCGCAATCCAGTCGGAATCGTCACATGCCCGGATACGGTATTTGTAGATTTTACCCGGCATCAGCTCCGGCAGGGTGCAGGTTGTCATCCCCCACGCTCTGCCGGTTTTGAAGGCATAATCCACGTCAACACCGGACACTTCCAGGCGATAGGCAATGCCGGTTCCCGGTGCGCTAACGCCCGGCCACCTGAAAATCGGTGTTTTTGAGTCTGTTTCTATACGAACCCGGCTGGTATCGACGATCGGGATGGTGATCAGATCTTTCTGGGTATCGCTCATTGTTCCCACCAGACCGTCGGATGTAGTGACCCGGAATGTATACTTGCCGAGTTTGGGTGACCCGGGCAGCGCATAGAACAGACAGGACAATTCATCTTCTCCTGCAGGGTCATCAAACTCGGCACCCTCTGCCGGCCAGATCTGAACCTGGTCTCCGTCCGGGTCCGTTACAATGACCTGTTTAATATCCCAAGTTCTGTATCCCTGACCCAGGTCAACATCAAAATAAGTACGGAACTGCCCGTCCGGGCAATGAACGTTTTTCACGTTAACAGCATCGATATGATCGGGAGGAACCTGGTCATCGACCTCTACGAAGACTGAATCATAGGTCTTGGTTTGGGCATTAAACGTCACCGTTCCCTCGCCGGTGCAGTCGCCGGCATTGAGAATACCGTTTTCGTCCCTATCCCAGAATACATAGAGGTACAGCGGTTCTGATGAATACGGCGCACCCGCCAGGGCAAAGGCCCCCGGCGTGTTAAGGTAGCCCCCGGTAATGGCGTCACCGGCATCCGTAGGCGGCTGAGCGGATTTGGAAAGATAATAGTAAATGTTGCCGCTGTCATGGTCCGGTACAGCAATGGTACAGGGCACGTCAAAAACCGGAGAGACCCGGGCGTTGATATCCACCCAATCCCCTTCCGGCAATATGTCCCACCAGGTATAAGCGTCAATCCAGTCCCCTCCAAATGTCTCAAGGGGTTTTTCAATGTGATTTACAGGAATCTTCCACTCCAGAAATCGAGTGCCTGCCCCGACATGGGTACTGTCAAACGCGCCACCGGAATACCACTGCCCTTGACTGTCGGTGTAATTGATACGTGATTTCCAGCCGGAATCGGAATTGTCATAATAGGCCTGAAACTCATATTTGTCCCGCCACCAGATATCTTCCTCCGGCTGGAAAGCAACCGTGTAATGCACCGAGTTGGAAAAATCCACCACCACCGGATCTCCGGCAAGTGCCATGGCACAGTACAGGTAATTATCATCCCGGGCAAGATAGACCTTGACAATATCTACTCCCTTGTTCGTTTCCCAGGTCGCCAAGCCTTCGGCAACCTGTGCCGTTTCCGGCCAGTCCGCATCATCTCCGTCCATAGCCATGGGTGTTGTGACTTTAGGGATCTCAAATACATGGTACCCCGGTTCCAGTTCCAGTTTTTCGGTCACCTGGGCGTTGTTGACAAAATCCGGGAAAAAACCGTTCATCACAGGCTCCGGCAATGTATCTTTCAGCGGTTCACCCATGACATCAAATTCCGGCAGGTGGTCTCTGATATCGAGTTTTTCCTTCTCTGGTGCTGTGGCGTTGCCGAAAATTGCGTTGAAATCCACCCGCTCCAAATCATCTCTCTCTTCGCCTGTCAAATCGGCTGTGAAATCATTATTCCGGGTTTCGTCGAATTCCGCCCCATTAAATTCCTGGTAGGATAATGTGCCGGTAATTTTTCCATTTTCATCATTCAGGGTGCCGTTCAAAACAATACGATGATCCCCCCAGTACGCAAGTATCATGGAAATTTCACTCTGATCGTTTATATCCCAGGAAAGAATATCCCCCCATACTGTATGCCCATCTATGTAGCCATGGAATTCCATGTCCTCCGTCCTGTAAACTTTTCCGTTCCCCAATTCTCCTTTTTCCAGTTCAATAAAAAAGAGATTTTCTTGAGAATCAGTACCCTGCCAGTTTAAAACGACAGGGTGTACCGTCATGGGCCGGTTTTCCGTCAGGGAGTCAAGCCCTTCGGAAAACATATTGATGATGTTATCCAGCATCATCTCGTCCCCTTCATCCTCCAGGACGAAAAAATCGTTGTCCTGGGAGCCAGGTAGTTCCGCAGCCAGGGCTTGGGATGCGGCCACCAGCAAATCATAGGAACGCTGCAGGGCAGCCTTGGCCTGATCCAGCTGTTCACTGCCGGTGGCATCAAGTGTTAAGAAATCAGGATACTTGGTGAGGAACTGATTTATGAAATCCGTTGGAAGATCCGCCATACCCGCATTCAACAGGGCCACCAGGTCATTGGCATCGGCGGCGTCTAGATCATAGGCCGAGAAAACAAGGGCGACGGCCTTAATGGCGTTCAGAGCGCTTTTAACAAAAAGGATATCTGTATAGTCCACCTCAATGCCGGAGATTTCATCTACTTCCTGCCCGGTCAAGGTGAGGGCATAATTCGATGTAACGACGTCAAGGTCGGCAAGCGCATCATTGATAATTCCAACAAGGCCCTTATTGATAACGCCCCTGATCTCGTCTCCGTTGGGAAGCGTACCCGGGGGATTAAAGAGTCCGCCCAGCTCAGGTACCTCATCATAGGGAGCCGCCATACTTATAAGCCGGTCCGAAATAATGGGAATGCCCATGGCTGAAATGACATCTGCGGCATTTTGATATCCACTGCCGGCACTCGGTGACAGGGCAAAACCCACCATGCGGGTAACGGCCCTGAATACCCGGGCATTCTGATTCGTGGGATCGGCGGTAACGGCATCTTTAAATTTCACATCCGCGTCCAGTATATTTTGATAGGTCGGGTTGGCGTTGCTGAAAAACAGCGAACGGCCCTGATCAACAAGATCCTGGGATGCGTCTGAAGAAATAGCAGGCCCTGAAGCGATACCCAAACAAAAAAGGGTTAAGGTAAAAATTGTGAAAAACCTTTGAAGCATTTTCTCCTCCTAAATAGAACACGCATGGGTAAATAAAAAAACAGGCGCATTGAAACGAAAAGCCTTAACCCTGGGTAACACGCAACACCTCTTCTATGGTGGTCATCCCGGCAAAAATCTTATCAATGCCGTCTTGAAGCAGGGTGCTCATGCCCTCTGCCACAGCGGCCTGCCTGATTTTACCCGAGTCTGAAGTGGTGAGGATCAAGGTCTTGTGTACCTGATTGAGTACCAGAATTTCAAATATGGGCATTCGCCCCTTATACCCGGTATTAAAACATTTGCTGCAGCCCACGGCCCGAAAAACCGATTTTCCTTCAAAATCTTCAGGGGAAAGCCCTAATGTTTTCAGCGCAGAGGCATCGGGGATATAGGCTTCCTTGCACGCCGGGCACAATACCCGGATCAAGCGCTGGGCAATGACAGCCCTGACCGCCGAGGATATCAGGAATGGTTCGATGCCGATGTCCACCAAGCGCGTAATGGCGCTGGCGGAATCATTGGTATGAAGGGTGGAAAGTACCAGATGTCCCGTCAAAGCGGACTGAACCGCAATGGAAGCGGTCTCCTGATCACGGATTTCACCGATAAGAATGACATCCGGGTCCTGCCGGACAATGGATCTCAGGCTCTTGGCAAAGGTCAGGCCGATTTTTGAATTCACCTGGATCTGACTGATGCCTTTCAATTTATATTCAACCGGGTCCTCCACGGTAATGATGTTGATATCCGGCTTGTTGATCTCAGAAAGCATGGCGTACAGGGAGGTGGTCTTACCGCTGCCCGTGGGGCCGGTCATGAGTACAATACCGTTGGGCAGGGCGGAAAGCCGGCGAATAAGGGCAAGGCTTTCATGGGCAATGCCGAATTCCGACAGTTTCAGCAAAGAACTGGATTTATCCAGGAGACGAAGCACGGTCCGCTCCCCAAGGGCTGTGGGGATGGTGGAGATACGGATATCAATATCCTTGTTACCGATGCGGACCTCAATGCGGCTGTCCTGGGGAAGCCTTTTTTCGGCAATATCCATGTCGGCCATGACTTTAATCCGGGTGATCAAGGAGGATTGTATCCATTTGGGCGGCTCCAGGAGATCATATAATATCCCGTCGATCCGGTAACGGACCTTTAAATTATCCGTTCCGGGTTCAATATGGATGTCACTGGCCTTGGCCTTTACCGATTGGGAGATAATATGGTTGACAAGCTTGATGATCGGCGCATCACTGGTGTCGTCCAGAAGGTCCGATGTTTGTTTAATCTGGCTGAGGATACTGGTGTCGTCTTCCATATCATCAACGATTTTCTGGGCACTGTCACTTTTTTTATCATAAAAATTATTAATGGCGGAAAGAATTTCTTTCCTTGTTGACAGCACCATCCGGTATTTCTTTATTTCCAGGATGGCACGCAAGTCATCCACCGCCTGGAGGCTGTCCAGGTCATTAAGGGCAATAAGGGTTTCTTCCGGACCGTTTCCCGCTTTATTTTCCTTTATGACGGGAACAATGGCATATTTTTTTAAAAAATGGATGGGAATCTCATTGGTAAATTCCAGGTCGGCCCCGGAAAGAGCCAATTCTGCATTAAACGGGATGCCTGAGAGTTCTTCCTGGGCTTTGAGCAGATCTTTTTCAGAAATGAATTTTTTTCGGAGCAGGGCGTCTTTTAACGCCCCCCCATGCTTGGCTTTTGATTTTTCAGCGTCTGCCAGCTGTTCTTCAGACAGCCCGAATCGCACCTTCAGCAGGGCTGAAATTCCCTTTGCCTCCATTATTCAGCACTGCCTTTCGCGGCAGGTTCATCTGCGCCTCTATACATCGGGATCTGTGTTTCAGTCAGATCTTCGATACTCTCCTTTTTTTCCTGATAGACTTTTTGCGCTTCAGCCGGATTCTGGATAATCCTGGGGGTTAAAAAAATATAGAGATTGGTTTGGATACCGCTCTTACTCTTGGATTTAAACAGATTCCCTAATACCGGAATACCGCCAAGACAAGGCGTTTGCTGATCAACTGAACTTAAATCTTCGCCAATCAGACCGCCAATAACAACAGTGGCGGCATCCTTGACCACCACCGTGGTCTCAGCTGTTCGTTTAAGCGTCGTTGGTGTATTGGCGACATCTGCTGTGGATGATGTGGAAAGCTTTTCCGTTTTCTGATAAATATTCAGCCGGACAAACCGTCCCTGGCTGATCTGGGGCGTGATTTTAAGATTGACACCCACATCTTTGTACTCATAGTTATTGTATGTGGAATCGCCGGAACTGTTGGATGTCAGGTAGGGAACATTTTCCCCAACACTGATCTCCGCTTCTTCATTGTCCGTCGTTAGAATCTGGGGTGTTGAAATGATACGAACCTTTTCATTGGTCTTCACCGCTTTAATCGCCGCGCCAAGACTTTGGAAGGTAATTCCCCCGATGGTGATGGCTTCACTCATAATCCCGACTGAAAATCCACCGGCCAACGCAGCGCTTCCGTCTGTAACCGACGGTAAACTATTGATCCCGTTACCTGTTGCATTGAACCCGCCGAATGCAACGGATTCATTTGTGTCAATTTCCCCGGCAGACGTTCCAAAATTCCACTCCACGCCCAAGGCAAAGTCATCCGTATCCCGGACCTCCATGATAAGTGCTTCTATATAGACCATGGGGCGGGGGATATCCAATTTTTTTACAATACCCTCCAAAACCTGGTAATCGTCCTTGTCCGCCATGATGATCAGGCTGTTGGTGGCTGCATCATGGGTGATTTTGACCTTGTCTGAAACCACCGGCGCAATTTTTTTGCCCTCTTCTTTTTTGTTGACAGTACCGGAAAAGGCCTGAAGCACTGTAGCCAGGTCTTCGGCTTTTGCATTTTCAAGATAAATGACCCGGATCTTGGCATCGCTTTTGGGCACCTCCTGATCCATGATTTTTAACAATTCCAGAACCTTTTCCGTATCAAAGTCATTGGCCAGAAGAATAATTGAGTTGGTCCGTTCGTCGGCCACGAACTGGCTCTGTTGATCAATTGTCATCTTCTTTCCCCGTTGAACCTGGGCCTTGAAAAGAGAGGAAAGGGTTTTTACCAGTTTTTCTGCATTGGCAAACTGAACCGGGAACACCGTGATCTTCCGCCCGACATCCTTTACATCAATCACTTCAATGATTTTTATCAGGCGTTTTATATTTGAATAGACATCCGTAATAATAGCGGTATTGGTCGGCTCATAAGCCAGAAAGATGCTTCCTTTTGAAATCATGGGCGTGAAAAGCTGTTTGATCAAATTCACATCAGCGTAATTCAGGGGAATGAGCTGGGTAACGATTTTATCTTCAGTTACGCCGGGTGTGTTTTTCAGCCGCGTTTCAACATTTTTTTCCCTGGCGACCGGCATGGGGATGATTTTTGATACTTCTCCGGATTCAACAGCTGTAAATCCATGAACTTCCAGCACAGACTCAAAGACCCGGTAGGCTTCCTTAACGGTTATCTTGCCCGGCGAAATAATACTGACATTGCCTTTAACCCGGTTGTCAATGATAAAATTTTTCTGGGTCAGCTCACTGATAAACTTGATGAACACCCTGATATCAACTTCATCGAAATCAATGGAAACATATTTTTCCGACTCAGTGCCGGCCGGGTCCCCGAAAGCCGTCTGCCACGTTCCAAAAACAAACGCGCAAACAGCAAATATGATCATTATATGCTTGCACATTTTACGATACTTATGCATCATTAACACCCACCTTATTGAATTGAATACCGTATGGTTTTCGATTTTCCGTATCTCTTGATCTGAACATCGGCCGCCACATCCCCGTCAGCATTGCTGAACATCGAATAAATTCTGGCAACATCAGCAATTGATTTCAACTCGTGATCATCCACCGCAGAAATAATATCTCCGTTTCTCAACCCAAGGGTCTTATAAAATACAGAGTCATTTTTTATGCTGGTAATCCTGAACCCGTCCATTTTTCCCTTGAAATAATGGGGCCTGACCCTGACCTGCCGGCGCAGGTCGGCAATTTGGGATTTCATTTCATTGACCTGATTCCCACTCAGCTGGATTAAATCTTCAATATCACCGCCTCCTGCAGCCGACCGCCCTGCCCTTTTGCTTTTGGAGGCTTTCATCACCAGTAATTCTTCTTTTCCGTCCACCAGCAACACGACCTTACCCCTCAAAATAGTCTTAATCCTGGCGCGGTCAACCGTATCCCCCTCCTGGTAGAGTTTCCCCTTTCTATCCCCTTTTGCCTTTATAATGGCTGCAGGATCAGAACCGGTACCGGTGATCGTTCCTTTGAGCTCAAGTTTCAGACCCGTAATCTTGGCATTGGCTCCCGGGGGCGGCTTCTTTTGAGGAATCGGTTTTGCCGGTGGCCTTTTGGCTTTACCGGTCTTAAAAAGATCCCGCTGGGTCACCTTGCGATAGTGGGACTGGCTCCTATGAATCTTTTTATCCGCCACCGACGCCCTCTGTTTTGTAATACTCAGGGGAGCAGGTTTAACCAGCTTTCCGGCATAATAATCATAAAAAGCCGCCGCCATTGAATCGGCAATAAAAAAAATAAGGCCCAGGTTAATCAGGGTAAACAGATAGTTCATCCTCCCCCCTTATCCATTGTGATCGCCGGATTTTCAAGCGTACCCCGGATTTTGAGATGTAATACCACATTGTCCGTTTGCCCCCTTCTGACCTGCCTGGGCGACGCATTGCCCGCGTCCATGAAAAACAGGGGATAGAGTACGAAAGCTGTATTTAGATGAAGTCCCGTCTTTCCAATGGAGCGGCCCGGCCGCAATGTGCCGGAGACCTCAACATCCATTCGAGGACCCTTGAAGTTACAATTTTTTATCTGGATTTCATTTTCTCCTTGGGACTGAAAAGCAATCTGTCCTTTGGAAAAGGAGAACTGCCGGATGCCGAAAAGCGGTTCAGGAAAGTCCAATGCCAAGCGCCCCCAGTTGAACTCGCCATTCAGTTCAGCCATATGTCCTTTGTCAATCCGGGCCTCGGCGCTGCCGTTCAACATACCGCTGAGCCTGCATCCTGAAAGGTCCGGACCGAGATTCACACCGGCAGGTTTGAGTGATTCAAAAACAGCGTTAAGGCGCAGGCTTTTGCTGTCATCGCTCCCGACCACGGCATGTCCTGAAACCCGTCCTCCAAACGGATGAAGTTCAAAGAGAACCTCCCGTTCCGCCCGGGTTAAAGAAGCCAGGTTGAGGGAAATTCGACTATCCCCAAGCGCGACAACAGGGCTGCCCTGCCAGTTTAAAATAATATTTTCTGCAGCCGCACCAAAGGGTAGCGCAGGCGAAAGCGCCTGGAAATCCAGGGAACCCCGTCGGTCCACCCGGGAAAGTTCCCGGTTAATAACCTCTCCGGCAAGATCCCCGGGAAATCTGTAATACAGGGCAAAAACCAGGGTACCTGCAAAAAAGAGGATATATCCGGCTATCTTGAGTTTCATCATGCCCCTTTCTCAGGTGTTTACCGTTTCCACATCTAGTACAGCGCTGATGGTATCTGTTTTTTTGCCGTCCCTGGAGATGGCAAGCCGTTTGACAAAAACAACATTTTTTGATGTTTCAACAAGGTAAAGATAAGAGGTCAGCTGGGATAGGTTGATGCCTTTAAGCTTCATTTTCACCAGAGAGAATTCCACCTTTGAATCTTTGTCCACCGATGTTGAGGGTTTCATATAGTCAATATGCTTGTCTACACCGGATTTGACCGCCAGATTCTCCAAAAAGGCGAACAGGGTAAACCCTTTTTCCCGGCCGGAATAAATAGACTTGAGGTTCCGGCTTTTATTCAGGACACGCGCATATTCCCCTTTGAGCTGGATGAGCGTTTCCAGGGATTCCTTTTTCAGGGCAAGCTGCCTTTCCATGATCTCGCGTTTTTCCAGAAAAGGAACGATTCCCCAATGGTAAAAAATTGTGGCAAGGATCAAAAGGCCGGCAACGCAGACCGATAATTGTTCCCGCTTGTTCATTCGCAGAGCCAAGTTATGTGCATCTCCTTTAGAGCCATGGACATGTTAAAGTATAATTTTCATACTGAACTTTACACGGTTTTCAATTTTGTCCATTGAAGCGGAGTTGATTTCCACTTCTTTAAAAATGACAATTTTTTGAAAATAATTTTTCATCCGGTCCACCGCATTGAACTGGTCTGCACTACCCGTCACCATCAGGCTGCTTTCCGTCCTGACAAACCGGGTAAATAGAATATCCAGTGATGCCGGCAGGGCCTGGCTGATCTCATTGAGCAGGTCAATATTCAGGGCATGATCATCCATAATCGCCACAGCACCTTTTTTTCGAGCCTCATCAAGCTTTACCTGCATCTGCCGGACCGGATCCACAATATTGTCCACATCTGGAAAGACGGATTGAAACTCCTGGCGGAGCCGACTGTCTAAATCTGCAATTTCCCCCTGAGCGGCGTTCATTTTCATAAATGGGGCAGTTCCCCATACGATCAGGGCGCAGACCAGCAGACTGCAGGTAAAAATCAGGCTGGACCTGTAGTCCTGAAAGAAAATAACAATCTCTGATAGCTTTCGATGAAAATTATAAATTTCAAATCCGCCGGCGTCACACATGGCCATGGCCGCAGCATCCTGAACGGCTTTTTTTTCTCCGGAATCAAAAAATCGAGACATGCGCGCATCTGCATCGGCGCCGGCCGGATCGAACAGCTCGACCGGAATGCCGGTTCTTTCCTCAATGGCTTTTGTCATGTCGCCATAGCCATTTTCAATATCAGAAAAAGAAAGTTTCCGGATTCCTTGACCGTCATCCAGCATTTCATTCACTGCCAGGCAGGTAACGGAAATAAAGCCCAGCATCCCGTCCTGCCCCTCATCAGAATCTATTCCGCAGGCCCTGGCAAAAAAGATTTCCCCGTTCCCCAGGGCATAAAAGGCAATCAGTCCCTGTTCAACATGGAGATAGGCAAACGCGTCCTCCTGCGCCGTCAGCTTTGCCAGGGCAACCGCAGAAGCATAACCGCTTCCCACGGTAAATATATCCGGGCTGATATTGCCTGTCTCAAAGACGGCATTAAACCGCTCAAGCATCTTATGATCAATACTTGCGGCACTCACCCGGCCGTTATCGACACCGGTTCCGGGCAGGGTTTGTGCGGGCAAAAGACGGAATTCAGTTTTAAAATCGCCACCAGCCAGGGGAAGGAAATTTTCCAGTTCAAAATCAATGATCTGTTCTATTTTTTTTCTGCTTTTAAACGGGAGTTCCAGGGTTCTGAACAAAAAACAATCAGCCGGTACACCGACGATGCACTTATCATAGTTGGTTTGTATCGTTTCCGAAATTTGTGCCAACGTACGCCCAAGCCCAGAAAAATAATCTGAATCTGCGTCAACCTCAATGGGCAGCACCATTGATTCGAGCGTATGCATCCCCTTAAGGCTGTGGGATAATAAAACGGAACAGACTTTCGTTTTTTGAATATCAATGGCTAATAATTTACTGCTCATCTCTCAAAAACAACCTTTTAGGCTTGGGTGGCTGACGATTTTTGAACGACTGTTTGAGTGCCGTTCAAGCTCACTCTATACTCTTAACCGATTTTATGCAAGCCTGTTGCCGCTGTCCTTCAGGGCAATGGCATAAAAAAATGGCATAATTTCTAATTTTTATAAATTCAAATAGTTAAAAAATCAAAATTCTTAAAGAGAACACAAAAAATGCGGCACTCTTCTTTGAGGACATGATTATATTCCCAATAGTAAATGGTTTTCAATAGTTCAAATATCTGATACAAGCTGAAGATCTATCAGGCAAGGATTCAAATCATATATGCGGAGGTCGAAATTCACATGCACAAAAAATTAATACACAACAGCAGAGGCTTTTCTCTGATCGAACTGATGGTGGTCATCGTGATTTTAGGTATACTTGCCGGCATGATCATGCCCCGGCTGATGGGTCGAACCGATGATGCAAAAATCACCAAGGCGCAAGTGGATATCAAAGCCTTGTCAACGGCTTTGAAACTCTACAAACTGGACAACGGAGATTACCCCACTACCGAACAGGGGCTGAAGGCCCTGATTGAGCCCCCGGAACAGGAAGGCACGGGCAACTGGAAAAAAGGGGGATACCTGGACCAGAAAAGTCTGCCCAAAGATCCCTGGGGCCGGGAGTTCATTTATCTGAGCCCGGGTACCCACAATGACTTTGACATTATCTCCTACGGTGCCGACGGGGTTCCGGGCGGTGAAGACAAAAACAAAGATATCAAAAGCTGGGAAATTGATTAGCGTCCGGGATCAAGCTGCCTTTTCCCTCATGGAATTGATCGTGGTGCTGTTCATTCTGGGCCTCATGGCCGCATTTGCCGTACCCAATTTCGGCGGCAGGATGTTCAGAGATGATACGGAAACCTTCATCAACTGGGTGGTGTTCAATGCAGGGCGGTTCAAAAAAGAGGCAAAACTTTCCCGTTCGGTTCTTGTTATGGGCTACCACCCGGAGGCACACCGCTTCCTCGTAAAAAAAGAAACGCCTGAACAAGGTAACATAGAAGAAGACCTGGACAATGAGGCTGAAAACCATCTGATTTCAGATTATCAATTACCGGACGGCATCAGGATAGAAGAAATCCGTGTCAACGGGACACGCTTAACGGAAAGCGAATCCGGCATCCGCTTTTATCCCAAAGGATATTCCGACCATGCGCTTATTTATATTTCAAACGACAATAACCGGGAATACACCTTGGTCATTGAACCCTTTCTTCAACGGGTAGCGGTCCATCAAGGGGAATACCGGTTTGATTAAGGCCTGCAATAAGGGATTTACCCTCCTGGAAATTCTTGTGGCCGTTGCCATTATCGCCATTGCCTTTACAGGCATTCTCAAGCTGTATTCTCAATCCGTGGCCATGGCCATCCGGTCTAATTTCTATGCCAAAGCCCCGCTTCTGGCTGAAAAAATCATTGCCGAATGGGAAGCGGGGATGCTGGCCCAAGGCACCCCTTTTACCATTGAATCTCCGCTTGAAGAATTCAAAGGGTATAATTTTGAAATCCAGGAACAGGCACTGGATCCCGGTGAACTTTTATCTGAAAACGCCAAAGACAGTCAGGCCGAACTCGTTGAACTCACCTGTACGGTATCCTATAATAACGGCGAATTTACATACAAGACAAAAACATTGAAACTTATCGCTCAATGAAAGTCATCATACAAAATAAAGGGTTTACCCTGGTTGAGCTGCTCCTGGCCCTCAGTATATTTGCCGCGGTGATGTCCACCCTGTTCCTGACCTTCAACACCATTGTCTCCAATGTAAATCCCATGAAAAACGGTTTGGACAACGCTGAGGCTGCGGCCAATGCCGTACGCCGGATCTCCGCAGACCTGAAATCCCTGTGCCTTACACACGAACCGGCCTACGTCCCTCCGGATAACGACGGGTCCGTGGCGCCTGACCGGTTCCGCTTTGTTTCCTCATCGACCGCCATCGGAAGCACCTCCTTTTCCAGCCTGAGGTTTGCCTCATTTGAACACCTGCCCATGGGCACAGCCGATGACGACCGCATCGGGATTATCTCCTATTTTGCCCAGCAGATCCCCGACGGCAGCGTTGTCCTGAAAAGAAAAGATATCGCGGCTATTTTTTACAACGAAGATGACCAGGACAAAACAGGGCGTGCCCCGGTGGTCTGTGAGCGGGTCACCGCCTTTGAACTCGAGTTTATCGATCAGGAGGGTGAGGTCCACAGCAGCTGGGATTCAGATGCGTCCGACGTTGACTTCAGTACGCCTCTGGCCGTTCGGATCAAACTTAAAGTCGGAACCGCCGATCACAGGGATATTTTTGCCGCCACCGTACTGCTTCCCACATCAAGGCAGAAACAATGATCACGCTACCGTCTTTATCGCCTCCCCTGAAAAACCAGAAAGGTATGGCCCTTCTGGTCACCCTGTCCATCATTGCGGTTATACTGGCGGTATCATTTGAAATGAACCGCCGGGTCAGATTGCGTATCATGACCACAGCGCAGGATAAGACAGAATACATTCTTGAAGAGACTGCCCGGACCGGCCTGGAGATCGCCAAAGCCGTCCTGCAGCAGGATGCTTCGGAAAATCATATCGACTCTGTCCAGGACAAGTGGGCTGATCCCGATTTTTTAAATGCGCTTATCACTTCCCTGGGATACGCCCGGGAAACTCTGTCCCTGACCATCACCGATGAATTGGGTAAAATCCAGGTCAACGCCCTGGTCAAAGAATTTCCCGGCCACGTCATCAATCCGGAGCAACGGACTATCTGGGAAAACCTGCTCTCCTTTTTCATCAGCAAAGACAAATCCGAAGACGAACGAGATCCGGATGAAATCATCAACTGCCTGAAAGACTGGCTGGACAGCAACGACGATGACCTCATCACCGGTGTATCAGGGGCTGAATCCGATTATTACCAGTCCCTTTCGCCCCCCTATGACTGTGCCAACAGACCAATCTACGACCTGAACGAACTATTCAGGGTCAAGGGCATCACCAAAGATTTTTTAGCAATTTCCCAGGACATGGCAAATTTTTTTTCCGATATGATAGGAGAAGTTCCGGACCTGACACCGGAAAAGCTGTTCACGGCTTTTGGTGCGCAGCACAACGTATCAAAAGACAAAGGTATAAAAAAATATAATTACCCTGGAAAAATAAACATCAACACCGCCCCCATACCTGTAATCGCTGCCATTCTTCCATGGGGAAAACAGGACCTGGCCGTTGCGATTGACGCCTACAGGAGCGAGAAATCTGATGAATCTGATGAAGAATCCTTCACAAACAATCTGGGCAGAAAAGGCTGGTATGCGGATGCTGCCGGTCTTACATCCGAAGAAAAGGCGGCTATGGAAAAAAAAATAACCTACCGCAGCCATATTTTTTCCGTTGAATCCCAGGCCACCGCCAATGGCCAAAGCCTGACGCTTCAGAATATCATTCTCAGGAAAAAGGATAAAAACGGCAAATGGTATTGTAAACCGTTGGTGCAGAGAATAAAGTAAAAGATAGGTTACAGGCAAATGATAAAAAAAGACATATTTAACCATGATGTAAAAGCCCGGTTCCAGGCATCAGCCAAAGAACGGCTGTACCGTTTTT
Source organism: Desulfobacter latus (assembly GCF_013389365.1). Classification (GTDB taxonomy): domain Bacteria; phylum Desulfobacterota; class Desulfobacteria; order Desulfobacterales; family Desulfobacteraceae; genus Desulfobacter; species Desulfobacter latus. The sequence continues at coordinate 1,545 of NZ_JACADJ010000041.1, read as the reverse complement.
TAATGGCGGATGACCAGATCAAAGGGGTGGTGGTACATGCCACCCGGATGATCAAAGAGATGCAGGCAAACCATGATCTGGGGCCTTTGGAGACGCTGGTTCTGGGCCAGGCTTACATTGCTGCGACCTTGATGAGCGCCCCCCTGAAAGGCCGAGATAAGATTGCAATGAATATCCAGTGCTCCGGCCCCATAAAAGGTCTTGATGTAAAGGCCAATGCCTTTGGGGAGATCTGCGGATATTTAAAAGCCAACCCGATTCAAGTGAAAAATCCGCAAAAAATCAAGCGGTTGTCAACGCTTTATGGGGCGGGTTTTCTGTCGGTGACCAGGTATATTAGTGGGGATACAAACCAACCCTATACCGGCCAGATTGCCCTGGTTCACGGCTCCATTGCCGAAGATCTGGCTGAATATTTTCTGACCTCGGAACAGATTCCTTCCGGCTTCAAACTGAGCGTAGCCTTTGATGAAAATGAAAATATTATCGGTGCAGGCGGTATATTCCTGCAGGCCCTACCTGGTGCCCAACCGGACAACGTTGTCCAGGCCGAAACCATGATCAACGGAATCGACGCGTTAGGCCACCGCTTTGCCCTAAATCAGACACCGGAATCCATCATTGAGACGGGTTTTGCCGATCTGTCACCGCGATTCCTCGACAGTTCCCGGGTAGAATTTTACTGCCGGTGCGCAAAGGATCGAATGGCAGACCACCTAAAGAACCTGCCTAAAGAAGACCGTACCGATATCCTGGCAAACGGCCCCTTTCCATTGGAACTTCGATGCCATCACTGCAATTCAGTTTATCGGTTCAGCCAAAAGGAGTTAACCGGAATTTTTAACTTAATATAGTCACTCATAAATTCTGATATTACTTATTCCCAATCTATTTCATCTGTTTTAGAAATAAAGCATTTTGAGCAGCCGATGACGTTTGAAACCGGATCAATTATCTTTAAGCATACATGAATATCCCGATATCCAGCTTTGCTAACCGCATAAGTACCAACAACTATAGCCTGGACATCATGTTTCATTGCAATATCCTGAATATCCCGTGACAGGATGAATTCCCCTTGATTCCTTTTGATGTAAATCTGATGCTGGTTCATCTTCAGTTCTTTCACAGGGTATCCTAACTGAGAAAATCTGTTTGCAATAATTTCAGCAGACATTCTACCAAAAGTTGATGAACTATGAAGATCATCCACAGAAACAATACTGGTCACGATAATTGGTTTTGTTTTATCTAAGCTGTTTATACAGTTATTCAGCAGTTCATCAACGGCATCAATCGTCTCCGTCCTTAGATTCCGCACCTTGGGTTTATGAATTTCATCCTGTGGCGATGGGGTATGAATCTGGCAGGAACACAGTACAAACAAAAAAATAATAGAAATAATAAATTTAAAAACTTTCATAAAATGCGGCAAGGAAACCCCTGAGTCTTTAGCTCAGGGGAGGAATTGCCGCCCTCCTTATAATAATTTAGTAGCCATGCACCGGACCTTAGCACGTCGTATTGTAGGAATAACCGTCAGAT
>NZ_JACADJ010000040.1 GCF_013389365.1 Desulfobacter latus | reverse complement strand
TGACGGCTATTCCTACAATACGACGTGCTAAGGTCCGGTGCCTGGGCTACTATCTTAATTATAAGGAGGACGGCAATTCCTCCCCTGAGCTAAAGACTCAGGGGTTTCCTTGCCGCATTTTATGAACGCATAATTGAAAATTCAAGCGAGAAACCATCAACAAAAAAAGCTTTGGATTTTATTTCTGAAAACCCACAATCGAAAAAAACAAAAGAAAAAAAGAAAAAAAAAGGAAAAAGGGCTAATAAGGCATCACGAAAAAAAAATAAAAAGAAGCGTAACCGCTAAACTTAACGGATCAGGGGCTTAATTCTATTGTCGGTCATTTTTTGTAGGGGCAATCCCCCTGTGGTTGCCCTCGTTAGGGCAGGCATGGTGGCCTGCCCCTACAGCGGCCGATGTTAGAACCAATCCCGAATACCGGATAGAATCGACCGGGCCCTTATCTATAGTCGGCAACGCCTACCCTCAGGCAGAGAAGAATAACAGGGAAAGTCCGGGGTGTTCATTCGTCTGAAAAGCGGACATTGTTACGTAGGTAGTCTGCACCTCAGACCCTTGACTTGCTCTTCCAGATTTTTGATCCAGGTCACCAATAACGAAAGATCTTTAATCTCCAATTAAATTGATTCTTGGCTTTTCAAAGCTTTGTTAAATATATGAAATTATTGCAGCGGGGCATATAAAAAATGTCCGAACTATTGATACTGTTAGGTTAGCCTATAATCGGCTTTCATAGTTATTGTATCTATAACCTTGTTTCGTATACTGGTTTGCCTATGGTTTTAGGAGGGAGAGCCGCAACTTTTGAAAGTTCTTCTATTTCATTGATATCCTCAATAATATCGTTATGAGTAATGCCGAGTATTTTCATTATTGCGACCAAATGGAAATAATTTACATTTCTTTCTACCCACGTCGTTCCGCCATTCCAACGTTTACGAAAGGTAGCTACAGAGCAACATTCTAATTTCTCATAAGATAACAGCCGATGGATTGCAGCCATAGAAGGTAACGCATCAAGGTGAGTGATAAATTTTTCCAATATTTTTTTGACTTTTTCAGTCGTCATTAATTCGTGACTCTTTTTTTGACATTTCTCTAATTGTTTTTGCTTTCTCTCTAATTCTTTTTTTTCAACCAGATAAAATTTGTTTCCTCTTTGATCCAACTCGTATTTTTCTGCACATCGTTTGCATTGGATTGTATATTCATACCAGAAGTTATTAGACCAACCATGATCGGGCTCACAAAATTTTATTATATACTTTCCCTCTCCACACTCACAAGGCCCTTCATATTCCAATTCTCGATCAGTTCCCATTATAATACTTTCCGTCCCAATTTTGATGGTTTTTAAAAGTTTCTATCAACTAAAATAGTCTTATTCTGTTAGCACACTACATAAACAATTGATAGCGCCCCATTCATCCGGGGCTGAACTCAATTTTACAACTAACTAAAATCACGAAAAAAAAATCTTAGTTACTTAGAAGTCCACCCATAGGCGGACCCAGACCAAGCGGACAAGTAACTGAAAGTTATTTAAAAGAAGACATAGCCAACAGAATGGCTCTGCAATAACCAACTGACAATGGGAGTAGTGGAATGGTCAGCCAGTTGCTATCCCATTTCTTTCAAAATAGTTTTAAGATCTTCTAAATGATCCTCTCTGAAACGGATACTGGTTTTCTCGTCACCAAATGAAATTGGGATCTCATATTTTTCAGTACTGACAATTGTGTCTTTTAACTTGACCATTAATCCATCATTGGTTTTAATAAATACATCGTATTTGGCGGAACACAGAGGACAAAGAGCCAGATATTGAGTTTCATGTTCTTTTGGTAGATGCTTACGAGAGAGTACTTCTTTTTTTTCGAAGTAGTGTTTTCCGTCAGGTTTTCGAAAGGGCATCTCATTTTTGCATATCTGGCAAACCATCTGATCGTTTTCATTTGTGTACGTGTTTCGAAGCCACGTAGCTGGATCAATGGCACTGTTAGTTATGCGGACGCTGTTTTTCCGTTTTTCGTACTCCTTGTCGGGTGCGTCTGACCGTTGCTCAGCAAGACGCTCTTGACGCCGTTCCGGATTAGGCACCTGCCTGCTTGGAAATATTGGGCGTTTTTTGTTGCGGGTAGCCAAGTCGGCTTTGAACTGCTTGAATTCGTCAGGATGATTTTTCAGAAGTTCGATATCTTCAATACTAACATTGAATTCTATCGCAAGTTCACGCTTGCGCTCTTCCTTACTTTGCTCAATTTCCTTAGCAAATCCAAGGTTCTCCATAAGCTCAGTCGCACCAAGAAACTCTTCCGGAAGTTGGTCTAGAGTTATCTCGGCCGGGATTTTAAGCGAGCCCTCTTTTGTTGGAATCCATTTTGCGTTTTTCAGCCTTATAAAAATCATAGAACTGAAGTATTTGCTATGCGAGGTATAATAAAACCATTGATATTTTGCTTTGAAAAAGCGTGCATCCATCTCCAAATAGTCTCGCAAAAAATTCCATAACACGGATGCTGATTTTTTTTGTTCTTCGAAATTCGAAATTTCTTGAATGGTTTTTAAAAATTCCTCCAACCCGTCCAAATCGTAGTTTTCTATAGTCTCTGTTTGAGTTGAATATTCCTTTTCTTCATCAGGCAAGCCTTCAGATGTCTGCACTTTTCGTGGTAGACTGGAAACACCAAGATCATGCCATACATCCCTGTCTTCATCATTCAGGAACCAGACTTCCTGGGTACCAGAAAAATACCGCAGCAGCTCTGACGTGTTGCGATAGATATCAACGGGTTTTTTGAATAATGTGTCTCCTGATGGATTGGTCGCCTTCAAAAAAGGTGTTCTCCTTGCTGCCTGGATGACTTTTCTTTTTCCGGCTTCGGAAGTTGAACTCATTGCGCGAACAATTTTTTCTATATCCGCCTGATGTTCAGCCGCAGAAATCGAGTCTCCACCTATTTCAATGTACTTGGGCAGCACTCTTTCTACGATATGGTCAAAAACATCGGGTTCCGAGAGCCCCAGCCTTTTAAGGAATGCGTAAGCTTGTTCATCGGCGGCGATGGATCGTTTCACAATTGGAAAATCCGTTTCCTCTGAGGGGGGTAAAAAGGCGTTGGGAATTGTTCCTTCCGGTTTGAAAGGGGCTTCCTGATTACCATTGTCCAGGCGAAGAATGGGTTCAGAACGTAGAATACCGCCGGGATCACGTTTCCAACGAGGTTTTCTCCAAAGCGCTTCCTTATCGGATAAATATCTGTAGAACTCGATAAACCAATCATCTGGCTGATCAGACAAAAAGGAATGGTCGAATTTTCTGGCTAAACCGTCCGGACTTATTTCCTCCACATCAAGTTGCTTAATCAAGTAGGAGCGGAGGTCAGGCGTTTTGTCCTGTGTTATTTCCCCTGCAAGCCATTTCATTGTGGCTGGGGACTGAAACAGCTTCTTGAGCTGTGCCTTTCTCAATAATTTTCTTAGATCAGCACCACGAGCCAGTTTGGCGTTCTCTGCAGATACGAACGAACCGTCATCGGCTGGAAGAAGTTCTTCTTTGATTAACGCGTTCCGAATCGACTCGACAATGGGATAAAACATGCTGTCCTTCGGGAAATCCTCGGTTCTAATCGGAAGCGCATCAAGAAAAGAGACTGAAAGCAAGCCGAGATCCTTTATTATGGACAAAATATCTCTGAGAAGTTCTGCAGTTTCTTTTACCAGAGTCTCATTCCATTTGTCATCTATCGGAATATTGTCACGAGAGGGGGTTGTCCTGTATGGCCCTTGTATAAGGAATCCGAATCTTGTGGCCTTATCTGTAGGGAAATAAACGACCAAGGGAGATTCTTTAACCTTGACTATACGTTCGAAGTTCATTCCGGCCATGTCTTCAGACTCTATCCGAAAGCTGGCCTCTACACGTACGGTTTCCAAAGTTTCTGGCGCTTTTACCGGACGTTCAAAAATAAGCCAGTTTTCCTCCTCGTCCTTGTCGTTATTTTGACCGATGACACTGACTTGTCTACCGGGTCCTCGGGCAATTTCCTCGCGTAGATACACCCCGCCGGTTGAGCTTGGCAGCTTGTACTCGATTTCGTTAATTTTTCGAAGGAACAACAGCGTTCTGGCGGTCAGGTTGCAGAGGCGTGCGCTGATTTCATTGCATGCAGTTTCTGGCGATATCTTTTTAGTGTTAAAGGGAAAGACAAAAAGCGTGGTCCAGGAGTTACCTGCTGGTTTGGATGGCACCGGGTAAGGACGCACGTAGTTCTCTATCTTAAAATCTTCACTACCAGAGTAGATTTCCGGAGTTGCCGTGTAGGCGTAGACCGACTTGAAGCCGATCCCGAATTTCCCAATCTGAGTCAGATCTTCGTTTTTTGTTCCTTCTCCGACACCACATACCCCTCTGACATCCCGTTCATTAAAACGACGGCCATCATGGGTAACCTCCAGCCTATTGTCAAAAAGGTGGAAGCGTATCCGGTTAGCGCCTGCATCCTCCGCATTTTGAAGGAGTTCGAAAACAAAATGCGTTCGATCTGTGTATAGTCGTCCTAGAAAGGACAGATGGCGTGTTCCTTCACCATATTCACGGATATTATCCTTTCGTATTTTGTCATAGTCGGTCGGCATCTTAACACCTTTGCCAGCAACGGTTTTTATTCAACAACTTCAACCCTGATATTGACATTCAATTCCTCGGCATAGCGTTTTAGAATTTTTGATTTTTCATGTGTACTCGTATTTACCTGAATATAAAACCCGTTTATTTCTTTGATCTCTCCCACATTCGGATGATAGGTTGAGACAAGTGGATGCCTGCGAGCTGTTATATGCGTCAGAGAGGCGGTTTTTTCCAACCCAATGTATTGCAGAGTTTTTAAAAAAGTACTGACTGCTGTATCATCAAAAATCATTTCATTTCCTGGCAGGGTTACTCTCAATTTTTTAGGTGTGGCCCTTGGCTTTCCCATGACAGGTTGAACTTTGGGCATCATGTTTATGTATTTCTGAATATCATTTTTTATGAAATTTAGTTTTGTTTTTAAACGGTTGGCATTGTCCATCATTTCATGTGAAGATGAAAGTAATTGTTCAATGTCATATTTTTCCTGTTCAAGTCTCTCTTTGATTCCCTTCCAAGAAGAATTTTCATCTTTGATATCCTTTGGTACGTCACGGCCTGTACTACGATATGTGCTTATCAACTTATTGGTGTTTATTTCCTCTCTTTTAGCTTCTTCCAATTCTCGTGTTACTGTTTTAAGCCTTTGTGATGAAAACAGATCTTCTTGCACGGTATTTGGTATCACCATATTCTGTTTGACCCACTGGTGGACCTTTTCTAAATGATCAAGTAATTCTTCTATGTTCATTCTTGTCTCCCAGGGTTTATCATAATAACGCCATACGCAACCGGATCGGCAACAATATCCGCTTTCTCCAAAGCGATATCCAATTCCTGAATTCGTCTTGCATAGTCCGCCTCCGCGGTGGCAATTTGAGACCGGCGCATTTTTTGTATCTTTTCGTTAGTCGCTTGATTGAGCTGTTCTTCCAGAAGGGCAATCCTCGCCCGGTGACTGGTGGTAAGACTTTCTTTTCGGTACTCGGCTAATTTCTGAGTCTTTTGTCTGTGTGTCGCTCTGGCCTCGTACCACAAACTATAATGCTGGGTGTCAAGGTCGTCCCAGACAGAATTGTCAAGGTCGTCTGACATTAAGTCGGGACTGTCCACAGCGATTTCCAAAAGCCTTCCGAGTTGCTCGGTTACAACTAAGTTAGAACCAATTGGTTTAAGTACCAAGTCCTCCTTGATGCCATAAAAACGCCATTGATAAATGGCAAATTCATAACGCCCTGCAACTATCTCATTCGACACTACCGACAAATTGGTAATGACCTTTTTCTTGAGATCAAAAAAACGAGCTGCCTGTTTGACCAGGGGGTGAAGGGGCATAATGAAGTCTGCCTCGGGGTTCTGCATCGCACAGTTCGATTCAAAAGTAATGGAGAGGTGCTGACTTCCTCCTTTGAGCCAGGTCTCCCACTCTCGGTAAACGGAACTCTTTTGTCTGGGAATCTGGTGAAAATCCTTCAAAAGACGGGAACGGGCTTCCTGAGCAAGCCGGAGTGTTTTAAGCGGCTTTTCTCCCAGAATAAATTCCTGGTCTTTTCCACATACCTGTTGCAGGTAAAAAGTCACGACTCTTCGAAGTGAAAGCGGAGACAGCCAAAAGCTGGCGGCATCAGCAATTTCCTGATTCATTTGCTCTTGAGGAAGACGTATGCCAAACAGCTCCGCTTGTTTTTGCTCCAGTTCTTCCTGTTCCTGAATGAGACGAATTTTGTTGTCAGCCAACTGCTTGAGCTGTCCTTTACGCTCGTCTTCGTTCAACTCATAATTTTCCGCAATATTTTTGATTTCACGGGTTATTTCCCCAAGTATTTCTTCGCTTCCCCCTAAGGCGTTGTTAAAGACACCAATGCGCACCAGACAACGCTCGTATATATCCGCATCCACAGTTCCAGAAGTAATCAAGTTTATAATGGCAACACTCTCGGACTTTTGTCCGTTCCTGTCGATACGGCCAATGCGTTGTTCAACCCGCATGGGATTCCAGGGAAGGTCATAGTTCACAATACAGTCACAGAACTGATAATCAAGACCTTCACATCCAATTTCGGAAAACAACAACAGGTCTATACAGTCCTCATCTTCCTTTGTCTTTTCAAAGCGGACACGAAGCGCAACTCTTTCCACGTCTGGTGTTCCTCCATGGACTAACCCGACACGAAACCCGTCCCTGGTGAGATGTTCGAAGAGGTAGCTTAAGGTGTGACGGAAGCAGCTGAATAGCATTATCTTATTGTTTGGAAGGCGTTGCTTGTCTCGGATAATGTTCCTTAAAGCTTCCAATTTTGGATCTTTGGCTTCCAGAGAACGGGTTGTCTTTAGAAGTCTTTCGATGTGGGCCTGAATGGGTATGATGGCCTCGTCTTCCGGAATTCCAGTCTCATCTGCCTCTTCCCAGGATAGTTCATCCAGATGGCGGTTGAGGATATCTTCAAGGAACGGCGATAGACCAAAAAGGCAGCTGGCCGCCTGCCGCCGTATGGTGGTCATCATGAACTTCACATTAATTCCATCATGAATCTGGCTGAATATTTCAGCTTGAATTATCAACAGTTCGTCATGCAACTGCTGCTGTGCCGGAGTAAATGGGATAACAACCGTTTCCGGCTTCCGAATTGTGAAGTCCCCAATGTCACAGCGGCGAGTTCTATTAATGATTCCGGCGAAAGTGTGCATTCCCTCTGTATCGGAGATTATTTTTATACGTTCTTCGTGCGTTATTCCGTCCCTTAAAAGGGCTGTACGAATTCGTCCGTAATCCGGACTATGCTTGAGTATAGATTGGCCCCAAGGTGTGGACGCAGCTTGATCGAGGGCTTCAATCGCTATGCTTTGCCATGCTGATTCCTGGGAACGTATTGCAGACACCGCACGGTTGATAAACGGATTCGGCTCCGCCATGTGTGCAAAACTCTCCTGATCTATGATTAAATCGGGACGGAGTACGTTCAAAAGGACAAAAAGATCTTTATTTCCAAGTTGGATCGGGGTAGCAGTAAGGAAAACAACTGCTTCTGCATGATCACAGAAAAATTTTACGGCCTTATGGCTAAATGTGTCCTGATTTCGGATATGGTGGGCTTCATCAACGATAACCAGATCGAAGCGTGGCGGTGGGTCTATATCCAGCAGGCCTTTTTTGCGTTTGCGCTTCCCTCCCGAGGCAGAGCCATATAGAAGCGTTTCATCAAACAATGAATACGGAACAATCACCTTCTGGTGTTGTTCCGGCCAAACCCCGTCAAGAGCCATCTCGTTGATACAATATCTCAAGGTCGCACCATCAAGATGGGTGAAACGCTCTTCGAAGCGTTTCATTTCTTTTTTCCATTTTTCCTCGGTCACCAACGGTCTTGGACAGACGATCAGCACGGAATTAATCTCACGTCGAGCTTGAAGCTCCCGCAGAATGAGCCCGCCTTCGATGGTCTTGCCCACGCCAACACCGTCAGCAATAAGCAAACGCGGTCTATCTGACCGGATAAAACGCAATACCGGCCTGAACTGGTAAGGGATGAAGTCTACACGGGCTGCGTTAAGCGAATAGAGGGTGGATAGTCCCGGATACTTGATTTGAATTGCAGTGAGATAGGCATGAAATTGATCACATGTTAGAATTTTTTTTCTTACCTCTCCCTGGTCTTCAGACTGTATTTGAGATGCGTAAAGCGTTTGCGTTATCCCATCTATGAAGACCTTAAATCGGTTTTCCGGTTTTCCAGGTAGCACAGCAACAACAGCGCCACGGTTTGAAGGGTTAGATTTGATGAAAACGATTTGCCCTAATTCAAATTCAGCCTCATTCTTTTTTCGTTCCGGAGACTGAGATGGTTTCTCAGCATCTCCGTCAGGTTGAGGGGGGGCATTTTTTGATATAAGGGATGTTTTTGTTTCCTGCAAATCCCGAATCAATGTTTCTTCTGTTCCGATGACAACCGCGAACCGCTGAAGGGTATCCACATCCCGATAGGTATCATCAACAGAGACTCCCTTTGAATCAGCGTGCGCCCAGCGATTGCGGACGGTTTGCATTTCTTTGACGAAGTGCCGGGCTTCGGATGTCAGATTGAGGCTGTTTGAAATCTGATACCAGTTCTGATCCAGAACCCGAAGAAGCCCCGCTATGTCTAAACCACCCAGTGAAGTGATGTTACGTTCCGCCAAACGTTTCTTTTGCTGAAACGATAGTGTATTTACAACCGCTTTGTTCCACCAGTCGTCAAACAGCGGCGGTAACTCCCTTTCCAGAAAGGCTGCCAATTCTACTGATAATCTTTGAAAAAAATTGTGAATATTATGATTCATAGTGTCTTCTTTGGGCTAACGAATTTTTTGGGGCGGCATGGTCCTCGCCGTCCCCAATGAAAAATGTTATATTTCCTTTGCTTCCAAACCGAAATCATTGTCACTTCTTATCATCTCGCAGATAGTCGCCTTGTAGCCATGACTACTCAAAATATGCTTTATCAAATTTTTGTCGTTTTCAGGAGTTCTGAGCCCAAAACATACCTGTTGTAAAGCAGGTTTGCCTATTTCTTTTAGTCCTTGTGTTTTAGATATAACTCGCCCTTCTTTTTCATATTTCCAACATACATCCTTTGATATTAGCAACTTCACTATTAACGATGTAATAAATTCCATTGATGAAGGCGGTTCGCCAGTAATTTTCGATTGTTCAATAAACCAATCAGTTATTGGATTTTCAGCATACTCCACTGGGTGAAGTCCGATTACTTCACCAAGCGTGTGATCAGTAAATTTTTCAGACAGCTTATACGTCAGGCAAATACCCCGATGCTCATCTCCGTAATGACTCCACATAAGGGAGTTTTTAAGCTCCAAAGAACACGACCAAACTCCAAATGTTGTTATATCTCTTTCTACTTCAGAAAAGAGAGTATCTAACCTTTCTTGAATTGATAATAAAATTTGTTTTTGATTTCTCTCAACCATTCCAATCGCAACTTTTAATGATTTTTTTATATCAATCTGACAATCGAACGGATCATTTAGTTTTTCCGGGGAGGAAAAATATACCTCGCCTGTAATAAGCGATTCGATCAACCGCTTATTGATTTGCCGAAATTTAAAGCCTATTGAGTCTTTCATTTTGAAATATAATGTTACTCTCACCGACTTGTTCAAGTGTAGTGGGCTGTTAAGTGGCCCGGGTTAGTGGGGTGGTAAATTCTCTTTACCGCCCCCGTGTGAGCATATAAACAAGGAATTGAACGGGTCCGGTTGTCTTGTTTGATATGCTATCTAACTGCATATCATGAAGAAACGATTGAAGCCTTAACGGTTACCACTTTCATATTTGCTAAGTTCTATATCAGCATTACCAGTATTTTGAAATCGTGTAAAGAGATCTAAAATTTCTTGTCTATCCTGGTAAATCTAAAAACATCTTAATTTTCAGGCTAAAGAATTTCGGAGAGGACTACATCATTATCTAAGTGACCCCAGTGTGGAATTTCATACCCCAGACTATTATTAATAGTCCATATAACGGCAATGTCCTGACGGACACACCAAACAATGAAACTAAAGACACCACCAATGCCGGGCTAAAATGGGCACCGCAGGTGCTCCGCCCTCTTGTCTCTATTTTCTTATAAAAACTAATGGGAAATAGATATTAAACGGCAGGTTATTCACATGCGATTACCCGGAGGCCGTTTCCATTTCTGCAGCCCCGGGTAAGGTAATGGTAAAACAAGTCCCCTTTCCCCGCCGGCTTTCCACCTCAATGCGGCCGTTGTGGTACTGGACAATATGTTTGACAATGGCCAGCCCCAGCCCAGTGCCGCCCTGGTCCCGGCTTCTGCCCTTATCCACCCGGTAAAACCGGTTGAATACTTTTGGCAGATGCGCCGCATCAATGCCCTGACCCGTATCTTTGATCTGGATTTCTATATTGTCGTCCTTTAATTCTGCATTAATGGAAATGCATACCCCCTCACCGCTGTACTTTATGGCATTATCCACTAAATTAAACACCGCCTGCTCCATGAGCGTGGGGTCTACCATCGCCGAAATGGTATCCGGGCAGTGAACGTCCATGGTTATCCCCCGGGATTGGGCCCGATCCGTGCAGAACCTGACGACCTTTTGGATCAGACCGGCCAGGGGGTGGGCCTCAAACTGGATATCGGTTCCTTTAAGACGCTCCAGTTTTGAAAGTGCCAAAAGGTCATCAATCAGCCTGACCATGCGGTTAACGTTTTTTTCAATGATACCCAGAAACCGGCCGAACTGGACTGCTGAATCCTGGGTTAACGCGCTTTGGCTGTCTGCCATCATCTGCTGAAGGGTTTCAATAAACCCCTTGATCGTGGTCAAAGGGGTTTTTAATTCGTGAGAAACATTTGCCGCAAAATCCTTATGCATGCTTTCAAGCAACCGGATTCGCGTAATGTCATGGAAAATGATCAGGGTACCCATGCGTTTGTCATGGGCGTCATACAGGGCTGTGGAGTGAATATTGAGCACCATGCGTTCGCCTGTGTCAATCACAATATCATCTTCCACAGGCTCACTGGTGGCAAGGGCTTTTTTAATAAAAATCTGCAGATCATAATTTCTAGCGACCTCAAGCACATGTCTTGTTTTCAGCATTTCCGGAGAAAAATCAAATATTTTGGCAGCCGCCTTATTGATGGTAATGATCTGGTCCTGGTCGTTAATGGCGATCACGCCCTCCTGCATACTGGTGTGAACCGCTTCAAGCTCCCGGCTGCGGTTCCTGACATCCATAATTTTTTTATTGAGTTCCGCAGCCATGGAATTCATGGCCTTTGCCAGTTGGGATAGCTCTTCAGTATCGGGAAAGGGCAGTTGATTGGTCAGGTTACCTTTGGAAAACGCCTGGGCCCCCCGGCGCATCTGCTCTACGGGATTGGCAATGCGCCGCGAAACATACAGGCTCGCCAGCGCCGCAGCCATGGTGGTCAAAACCAGAACCAGGGCAATTGAATTACGCATAGCCTCAGCCTTGGTGTCAATATCCGATATGGAGACAGCCGTACGGATCACAGCGGGGTCAGACCGGTTGTAAACAATGGGCAGGGCAATATACATCATGTTCTTATCAAGGGTGGGACTGTAGCGTAGGGCCATACTCTTTTCACCGGAAAGCGCCTTCTGTATTTCAGGCCGTTTTCTGTGATTTTCCATGGTCTCCACCCTGGCAAATGAATCGCCAATGACCTCACCTGAATGCAAAATCACCGTAATGCGGGTCTGAACTTTCTTTCCCAGATCCTTGCACAGGGCATCAATCTGCTGTGGCGATAAGCCATCGACATACAGGGCACGGGCAAACCGATCCTGCATCAAAGAGGCCCTGACCATGAGTTCTCGTTGGGTGTTTTCAAGAAAAAACCCTTTAAAATAACTAATGGAATACCAGGCTTCCACGGTCAGGGACAACAGAATAATAATAAGAAATGACGGAAAAATCCGCCAAATCAGCTTTGTTTTTTTACGATGCATATAAGTCTATTCTTTAAAACGATACCCCACGCCCCGAACAGTTTCAATACAGGATGAATACGCCCCCAGTTTTTTACGCAATCCTACGATAATAACATCAATACTGCGCTCGGTCACAGCGTAATTTTCACCGTGAATGGCATCCACAATCTGCCCCCGGGTGAACACCCACCCCTTTTTCTCTGCCAGAAAGGAGAGCAGTTCAAACTCGGACAACGTCAGTTCTAAAATTTTACCTTCAATGGTGACCCGATGCTTGGCCCGGTCAATGACCATATCCCCTTCCTGACGAACACGAACCGGCGCTTCGGCGGTATTTTTCCGGCGGCGGCGCAGAATAGCACGAATCCGTGCATTAAGTTCCCTTGGGCTGAAAGGCTTGGATATATAATCATTGGCCCCAAGTTCCAGACCGGTGATAATGTCGGACTCCTCACCCTTTGCCGTGAGCATCACAATGGGAATATCCATGGTGGCATTATTGTTTTTCAGATGCCTGGTAACTTCCAACCCGTCAATCCCGGGCAGCATAAGATCCAGCACCATAAGATCAGGATCGGACTGCTTGGCAATTTTAACAGCCTCCTCTCCGGTCATCGCCTGAAGTATATTATAGCCCTCGCCTTTAAGATTGAATTTTATCAATTCAAGAATATCTTCTTCATCATCAACAATCAATATGGTCTCTTTGGACATTTTTTTATTTCCGCGTTAATTTATTGTTAGGAAACGTTAAAATTCAGGAATGGCGGATAATCTCGCCATCTATCAAGTAAATGACTTCTTCTGCAATATTTTTAGTATGATCGCCCACCCGTTCAATATGCCTTGAAATAAGATACATGTTAATGATTTCCTCAACTTTTTCCGGATCTTTGCGTATGGCCTTTTTCATGACATGATAAGCTTCATTACGCATGCTATTGACTTCCTCATCCATCTCCCGGACTTTATATGCGAGGCTTCCATCCAGGCTGACAAGAGCATCCAGACTGAGCTTAAGCATTTTTGCCGCCTGTTCGGCCATGGCGGTGTAGTCATATTGAAAGGGATTTGTATTTTTGCCGCTTATTTTAAACTGCCGGGCAATATTTACAGCATAATCGCCAATACGTTCAAGGTCATTGTTGATCTTGATCACAGCGGCAATCAGCCTCAAGTCCGTTGCCACAGGGTGATACAGGGCAAGGGTTCGTAAACATTCCTCTTCAACCTCAACCTCCTGGGCATCCACCAGGTAATCGGTTTCAATGATATGTCCGGCCTGCTCAAGATCGTTGGTCTTAACAGCATATATGGTTTTTTTAAACCGATCTTCCACCATGGCACCAAGAGACAGGATCTCCTTTTTAATCTTGTGCATGGCCCGGGTAAGCTGATTGCTCATAAACATCCTTTATAATTTTATAAAAACTCCAAAAATAATCAATGTTAGTTTTTTACCCTGAAATCACTAGAAATTAGTTAGGATTGTATTAACGGGAAATTAATTTCATTACACGCAATCATGACGTTACAAAATATGTTTTGCAAGATATAGGGTATTGCCCTTTTTATTATAGCTGACCCGGTCAAAGTAGGTTCGCATGATACTTATGCCTCTGCCGTGATCCGCCTCATCAGGCGCCACATGATTTTGAATCTGCATCCATTCAAAACCCGGTCCCTGGTCGGAAATTTTCATACAAATCCAATTGTCCCGGCTGATGTCCAATTCCATGGAAACAAGCTTGCCCAAATCATATTTATTCCCATGGCGCACGGCATTTGCCATGGCCTCGCGCATGCCTAAACTGACAGCAAACAAATGGGGAAAAAACTTTGGTCCTTTGGATCTTAGAAACAGAAGCACTGAGGCACAGGCCGTATCAATATGTTCCATGGCGGAAGAACATTGTATAAAGACACGATCTTCCTCTACGTTAATTTCATAAACATCCAGAAGTTCAGACATTATCACACCTCAATACATAAAAGAACGATATCGTCTTCGGGCATGGGATCTCCGTTAAAAAGCCGGGACATCAGTATATTCGGGACATCGGGGAGGTCCGACTTACCCAGCCCTTCAAAGATGGTTAAAAACCTTTTCATCCCTGCCACCCATGATATTTTTTTTTCTGAGGATTCTACCAGCCCATCCGAGTAAATAAAAAATCGATCCCCTTTATTTACTGCAATTTTTTTTATGCCAAAGGTCGCATCGGCAAACATGCCCAGAATATCTCCCTGGGTTTTTATGAAAAAAGGCGGTTTTCCCCTAGGCATGTAAACCACAGGCGGATGACCTGCATTCACCAGGGTCATAAGCCTGGTGTCGCGATTCAGGTGCATGTAGCATGCGGTGAGATATTTCTCCCTGGGCAGAATTTCCACGAGTACATCATTGATCATTCTCATGCTTTCTATCGGTGAGTACACCAGGTTGCAGTTCTGGGCCAGAAGTGCCTTGACAGATGCAGTGATGTACGAGGTTCCAATGTCATGCCCCGATGAATCCGCCAGAAAATATCCGGTGATCTGATTTGAAATATTTAAAATATCATAAAAATCCCCACCGGCCTCTTCCAGGGGCAGGTAGAAAACACTGAATCCGGCATTGGGAAAGTCTTCGGGCCTGGGCAGCATGGCGTGCTGGGCCTGGGTTACCTGACGCAGCTTTCTGGCCTGGTTCTGCACCAGGGAATTGATGCCAATGGAAAGTTTGAGGTGAATACGTACCCGGGCCAGAACCTCCTGGGGATGAAAGGGCTTGACGATATAGTCCACGGCCCCAAGCTCAAAACCCTTCAGCTTGACATCCACCTCGGACACACCCGTTAAAAAAATCACAGGGATGGTAACGGTAGCTGCATTATTTTTAAGTTTCTTAATAACTTCAAACCCGTCTTCATCGGGCATTTCAATGTCGAGCAGGATAAGGTCCGGATGTTCTTGGGCGGCTATATGCCTGGCATCAGGCCCATTGTCCGCTAACAGGGCAATATATCCCTCCTTGGTCAGTACTTTTTCAATGAGCTTAAGATTCAACAGGTTGTCGTCAACCACAAGTATGGAATATGCGTCAGCCATATCACCTGCCGGACAGACTATCTTCAAGTTTTTCTAAAAGGCCCTGCATGTCCAAAAGCAAATCCCCCAAACCATCAAGCCGGCCGGCCCGGGAACGGGTCTCCACAATTGCAGCCAACTGAGAAAATTTTTCAAATCCCAAATTTCCGGACGAGCCCTTCATGGAATGTGCCACAAAACGAATGGATGCCACATCATTATCCCGGATACCCCGGCGGATCTTTTCTATATCAGATGCCAGGGTATCGGCCAGAAGACGAGCCAGTTCTTTGGCTTCATTTGTATCAACGCCTAAAGACGACTTAATATTGTGAAAATCCATGAAATTACCTTAATTACGGACTTGATTCTATTGTCGGCCGTTTTTCGCAGGGAAAATCCCTTAGTTATTCAATGTAAGCACCAAAAAATAGAGCTGCCCCCTGGCCACCATGTGCCCGGCAGTGTAATCCGCCCAGTCATCGGCACCGCAGAAAAGATCCACCCGGCCCGGCCCCTTGATGGCACCACCGGTATCCTGGTTAAGCACAAACAAAGACGCCCTGGGCCATGCCTCTTTGGGTTGGCCTATACCGGCAGGCAGTGCCGTCTGGATAAAGGCCAGTCCGCCTTTGGGAAAAAGTTTGGTATCCGTGGCAATGGAGCGCACAGGCGTTACGGTGACATTGATGCAACCAAAGGGGCCGCCCTTCCCTTCCTTGAAAAACACAAAGCTGTCATTGGTAAAAAGCACTTCGTCCATGCGGTCCGGGTGGGTGGAGAGCCATTCGCGTATGGCCTGCATGGACATCTTCTCCTTTGGTACTTCGTTTTTATCAATGAGATATTTGCCCACCGCACTGTATTTACGGCCATTAACCCCGGCATAGTGGAGGCGCGCAATTTCCCCATCGGCAAGTGATACCCTTCCCGATCCCTGAATCTCCAGAAAAAACCGGTCAATACGGTTGGCCAGCCAGACCACGGGCCGGGCTTTTTGTGCAAAATCCAACTGATTGTTGATCTGCTCCCGGGTGTAGTAGGGTCTAACCCTGCGAGACTTTGAATCAACACGCGCCATGAGCCGTTTATGCCCTTTATATGCATCGGAAAACGCCGACAGATCAATCTGAAACAGATCATCGGGCATGGCGTAGACCGGCCAGGGATAGCCCGGACCCGGGGTACGGCTGCCCGGATAGGTGGGTTCAAAATAGCCGGTAAACAGTACATCTTTATTTGCGCCGCCGATACTTTTATATACCGTATACGTTTCCCGGATAAACCGGTTCAGGTCTTTGGCCGACGGCCTGGTTTCAAGAAAGGCTTTAAAGGTTTCAAGGGAAGAGATCATATGAGAGGCATTGTACACATCATTTCCATACTCATAGGTCCGGGTTGCCGGCACCCGTTTAAAATAGACAAGACTCTGGTCAATGGCGGCCCCAAGGTCCTGCAAAAACAAGGTATCCGTAAAGTCAGGCAGGTCTGACTCAGCCACCTTCACCAACGGATTTTCCCGGGGAGGTTCCACTTTTTTCCGATCCCCGCACCCCAAGGTTCCGGCAAGGATCAGTATCAGTACTAAATAAAGTAAGCCATGATATAATGTTTTCCGTTTCTTATAAATCTGTTTCTTTTCCCGATGCATACAAAACCGGACAGATTTTTGTTCAAGTCGCTTCATCAGCCTCACCTTCTGTTTGAACAAATTTCCTAAAAACTTGATAGTCGAGTTTCAGGGGCTGTGTATGTGCCGCTTTTTCCACCGGATTTAAAGGCCAGATGAATATTGGAAATTTCCATGCCTTTATCATAGGCCTTGCACATATCATAAATGGTCAGGGCTGCAACACTGACTGCTGTCATGGCTTCCATCTCCACCCCTGTTTTTTCGGTCAGCGACACTTGTGCCTCAATATGAATACAGCTGTTTTCCCTATCGTCAAAAAAATTCACCCGGGCATGGGTGATGTTCAGCGGATGGCACATGGGAATCAGGGACCAGGTCTGCTTGGCCGCCATGATCCCTGCAATGCGTGCTGTTTCCAGCACATTTCCCTTCTTGACCGTTTCATCGACAATGGCTACCAGGGTCTCCGTGGACATAAAAACCGTCCCTTTTGCCACGGCAACACGTTTTGTAGGGGACTTTTGCCCCACATCCACCATTCTCACACGGCCCTGGCCGTCAACATGGGTGAATTCGTTCACAGCAACTCCTTTAACTCGTTGGTATAATGAATTCCCAGCACCCAGCACCCAGCACCCAACAGCCAACAGCCGACCCAAAGGGCGCTAAATTCAGGAGACATCAGACAAACACCTGGGTTTTGGCGGTGGCTTCAGTTTTTATCCGGTTCAAGGCCAGGGTTAAGGCATCAATCACATGCTCCCGGATATCGCCTGCCACGGCCAGAAACATCACATCATCGCCCACCATCAGCGGCATATCGGAATTGATATGCACCAGCACTTCCACAATTCCGGGCATGGCCCGGGTCTGGTCTATAATCCGATCCAGTTTTTCCTGATCTACGGTTACAGTCATGCCTGATACAGGCCGACCGTCCCGGGAACTGTCCCGGACCACCCCGTTATGGTAAAGCACCATTCCGGCTTTGGAAAAATCGGGATGATTTTTCATCTGGTTTATCATTGCAGGTAAATCCATAGGTCCTCCGTATATATGTGATACTGGATGATCGAATTATACATATTCTCTTTGCTCCCGTCCATGACCCGTATTCAATACTTGGACCATGCCCCTGGCTGTTTCAAGGTCGGCGGGGGTGTTCACATTAAACTTAAAACGCAACTCCGGGTCCAGGGATTCAAGCGTTTGGGGCGAAATCTGCTTGACCCTTTCGGGCTTATAAAATTTTTTAATCATAAATACCTTTTTTTCAAGATTGGTTTCAATCCTTGGCAAACAGGATTTATGATACAGGGCCGACAACGGTTCAAGCCCTTCCCAGCTTCTGGGTATGATAATCTGCTTGCCGGAACACCGTTGCGCAAAAAGGTACCGGATGACCTTCTCATTGACAAAAGGAACGTCACAGGCCGTTACATAGCTCCAGTCAAAGCCGGCATGAAACAGGCCTGCATGCAGTCCGGCCAGAGCGCATTGGGACGGATCAATATCCGTTACAACCAAAGCGTCAATATCTAAAAAAAGTGCCGGGTCATTAACGACCAGAATCACTTCTTTGAACACCCTGGAAAACAAAGAATGAATCCGTGCCAGCATGGTATTTGCCCCAACCCTTTGAAATGCCTTGTTTCTACCGGGAAACCTGCGGTTACACCCACCAGCCAGGATCACGCCCGTGCAATCGATCTTTTCCAAATATCTTTAATACCTTCTGCTTTAATTTCTTCCGAACTCCTTAATCTTAATCTTCATTATATGAATCCGGATAAAAAACAGCAATTCTAAATATGCATCTTTATTCGTTGAAAACGCGCACAAAGCCACCAAGACACAAAGATTTTTATTCTACTTTGTGCCCCTTTGTCTCTTTGAGGCTTTGTGCGAGAATAAAATTTAGAATTGCCGGATAAGAAATCAAGGTGTTGCCGTGCTAAAAAAAAGATGGTAGAAAAAACTTTTAGGGCATATCCGAACACTTAAGAAGGGATACCATGACAAAAAAAAAGAGCATTCTCAATGATCAGGATTATAAACGGATCATCACCCGCATTGCCTACGAAATCATTGAAAAACATAAAGGGGTAAAAAACCTGGCCTTAGTGGGTATCCAGACCCGGGGCGACTTTCTTGCAAAACGTCTGGCAGAGCAGATCGCCGCCATTGAAGGCACAACTCTGCCTGTAGGATCCATGGACATCAACATGTACCGGGACGACTGGACAAAAATCAGCCACCAGCCCACGGTAAGGCCCTCGAACATCCCCTTTTCCGTGGATGATAAAGAGATCATCTTGGTGGATGACGTACTTTTCACCGGAAGGACTGTCCGGGCTGCCATGGAGGCGTTGATGGATTTTGGCAGGCCTTCCCGCATTGAGCTCGCCATCCTGGTGGACAGGGGTCACAGGGAACTGCCCATCCAGGCAGATTACCAGGGTATTTTTGCAGACACGGAATCGGACGACATGATCCATGTTCATGTCCTTGAACAAGACAACGAAGACTGCGTTTACAGGGAACTTAAATTTTCATGAGCGCCCACTCCCATCGTACATCTTTGCCCAGGCACCTCAAAATTGCCATCTTATCCATGTCTTCCACCCGGACTTTTAAAAACGACAAAAGCGGGTTATGGATAAAAAAACAGGCCAAAAAAGAGGGGCATGACGTGGTGATTCACCAGGTGATTCCAGATGATGCAACCGCTATCACAGATGCGCTTGGACATATTATTGAGCGCATCGGTCCCCATGCCGTTATCATGACCGGCGGTACCGGCATCAGCCCCAAAGATGTCACCATAGAAGCGGTCCGGCCTCTGTTTGACAAGGAACTGACCGCTTTTGGGCCGGTATTTGCCCAGCTCAGTTTTGAACAGATTGACTCTGCCGCCATTTTGTCCCGGACCACGGCAGGCTTTATAAAAGGCACAGCCGTATTCTGCATACCCGGCAGTCTCAACGCCTGCAAACTGGCTTGCACCAATCTGATTTTCCCGGAACTTGGACATTTAATTAAACATGCAAAGGAATAAATTATGAAAGAACTTGACGCGTTATTAAATGACTGGAAAGATAATGACAACCAGACCCGCAAGGCATTTACCGAGCTTGTGGACTATGTCAACACCCTGCCCGACATTACCCTTGACTTTGTCAGCCGGCCCGGCGTGAGCTACTCTTTTCGCCCCCGGCACACGGCCCAGACCAAGCGCCCGCTGTTTGCCATGGTAGATGTCATTGATGATGATCCGGATGACCGGTGGCTGTCTGTCTGCTTTTATGGAGACCTGGTCACCGATCCCCGGGAGATAGGCGATTGGGTGCCCGAGGGCCTTCTGGGCGAAGACGCATGCTGCTTTGACATGTATGAATATGATGCGCAGGACATGGCGCATCTCAAAGAACGGATTTCCGAAGCACACGGCAACGCCCCGGAATAATTGTTAATCCGGGACTACAGTACTATTTTTCACAGGAAACATAGTATTGTATCCCCGGATTGTAACGCTTACACTGAAAAGCGGATATTTAAAATATCCCCGTCCCGGACCACGTAATCCTTGCCCTCCACATAAAACTTGCCGTTCTTTTTCAGCTCTGCTTCCGAGCCAAGTTCCATGAGATCATCATACTTGAACACTTCGGCCCGGATAAACCCGCGCTCAAGGTCGGAATGGATAACACCTGCGGCTGTGGGGGCCTTGGCTGCCTTTCTCACCAGCCATTGCCGGACCTCATCTTCCCCCACGGTAAAAAACGAAATCAGGTTCAATGATTTCAGACAAAGGGCAGTCAACGTTTCCAGGGCTGTGGATGTAATCCCTAAATCCTCAAGAAACTCCTGTTTTTCCTCGGCGCTGTCCAGCATGGCAATTTCCGCCTCCACCTTGGCCGATACCAGCATCGCCTCTATGGTCAGGGCATCGCAACGCTCTTTAAACGCATCCAGAATAGCTGTATTGCCAAGATCATCTTCGGCCACATTGACCGCGACCACCAATTTTTTCAACGTAATAAAGGGGTAGGAGCGAATCAGTTTGTCCTCATCCTCGGATAACTCAAGCAGGCGCAGCGGCAGTTCCTGTTCCAGGTGGGCCAGCATCTTCTCCATGAGGGCCAGCTCTTTTTTCTGGTCTTCATCCTTGATTTTCTTGACCATGGCCGAGAGTCGCTCAATACGCTTTTCCACAAAAATCTGGTCATGCATCACAAGTTCGGAATTGACCATGTCAAAATCGCGCAGGGCATCCACACTGCCTTCGGCATGGTAAACAGCCTCATCCTCAAACGCCCGGACCACATGGCAAATCGCATCCATGTCGGATATATCTTTAAATATATCTCCTTTGGAAATGGTCTCAGCCTCCATTTTGGGCAAAAGCACCAGATCAAGACGCGCCTTTACCGCTTTTTTAGGGGCATACATCTCCACTAACCGGTCAAACCTGGAATCCAGAATGTCAGCGGTACCCGGCACCGGATTAAAGGCCTTGGCCGGATCCGTAATCTCGTTTCCGGTCAAAATCTGAAACAATGTTTTCTTCCCTGTCTGGGGAAGTCCGATAATGCCTACTTTCATATTTTATGTGTATCCTTTTTCTAAAGCGTCAGAATTTCCATTTCCCAGCACCCAGCACCCAGCACCTAACACGCCCAAAGGGCGCTAATTTAATTATACCATATTTAAAGTTTCAAAGACCTTTGCCGGCATCACCCTTTTTTTCACGGGATCGTGTTCAACGCGGGCAGCCACATGGGCGGCGTCATGGGGAAAGACCAGCAGGGCATCTTCGGCAACGGCCCGGTCCAGCATAAGTTTCTTTTCGTCCACCAGCCGTTCGGCAAACCGATCATATCCCATGGTGATGGGCAGGTTTACCCAGGGCACGCCCGGGATAAGATCGCCGGTGCAAATAACGGTACCGCTTTGGGCCTGAATCCAGGAACTCAGCATCCCCGGGGTGTGTCCCTGGCTCTGGAAAAATTCAACCGCCAGGCCACCCACAACCAGACGCTCTCCGCCCTGCTTGAGTACGAGACGCCCTGTGGCCTGGAGCTTTTCAGCAAGCCCTGGAATAAATGAGGCCCGGTCACGGTAATGCGGGGATTTGGAATGTTTAAAATGTTCCTCTCCCACCACGAAAAGGGCATTGGGGAACAGCAGCTCCGGTTCCCGGTCCGGTTCCCAGGCGCTTAAAAGCCCGCCGGCATGGTCAAAATGAAGATGAGACAAAACAACATGACTGATGTCTGAATCACTTAACCCCTGTTCTGCCAGGGCATGCAGCAACATATGCGTTTCTTCTTTAACGGCAAAGCGCGCTTTCATGTCAGGGGAGAGATATGCGCCGCACCCGGTCTCAAATAATAGATTATGATCCCCGGTCCTTACCAGCAGACAGTTTGAAGCAATATCAATCAATCCTCTTTCATCTGCCTGGATCCATTTTCGCCACAGGGCTTTAGGGGCGTTGCCGAACATGGTGCCGCCGTCCAGCCGCATGCTGTTGCCCCGGATAACAATAAATGAAGTTTCCTGCATAACATTCACTCCCTCTAAATATCGTTAAACCAAAGTAATTTTTCGTTTTTCCGGGTCTGGATGGCAGCGGTAAAGCACAGCCACATGGCCGATGGTTCCGGCAACATGACATTTAAGACGCGCTGCAATTTCATCAAGCAAAGCGGCTTTTACGTCTTTTTCCTTGTGATCAATAAATTTTATCTTAATCAGTTCGGATGCGTTCAGGGCATTGTCCATCTCCTGGGTCAGGGCTGTTGTCACGCCCTTTGCCCCCACAAAGGCCGAAGGATTTAGGTTATGGGCAAGGCCCCTTAGGTATTTGCGCTGGGCGCCGGTCAGTTGTGTCACGTCAGATCCTTAAATTAAAGTTTATCTTTCAGGTCCGGTATATTATCATAAACCAGGGTTTGTGGATATAGCCCGATTCAGGCGCATCAAAACAATCGCTTATAAAAAAACATCTGATTATGGGCCTAAGGTAAAATCGAGTACACCCCAATTATCTGATCTTGCAGGAAATCTCAATGAGATAGTCGGTCAGTTTAAAATTTAATGCTTGACTCGCCCAAAAAACGCGTTTATATAAGCTTAATATATTCATAAAAAGGAAAAACCTTATGACCACCCGCAAAACAGGCAACTTTTATTTTTACTTCCGGTATTATTTTTATACCGGCCTGCCTGTATTGCGCTAAATAAATCATTTTTTTTAAAAGCCGCAGGCAGACACCGCCTGCGGCTTTTTTATTTGAAGTTTCAGGCGACAAGAGCCCGCGAAAGGAATCGTCATGAAACAGATTAATGATGTAAATGTAGAGTCATTTTTCACCCTGACCTCCCCGGAAGCCATACGAAAAGAACTGCCTGTGCCCGAGAAAACTGCCGAAAATGTACTTGCCGGCCGTCGGGAAATCCAGAACATCCTGACCGGAGAGGACAAGCGCTTGATGGTCATTGCAGGTCCCTGCTCCATCCATGACATGGATGGGGCCATGGAGTATGCCCAAAGGATGAAGGACCTGCGCGAAAAAGTAAAAGATAAAATCAGCCTGATTATGCGGGTCTATTTTGAAAAACCCAGAACCACCGTGGGCTGGAAGGGGCTGATCAATGATCCCTTCCTGGATTCATCCTATAATATGGAAGAAGGACTTCGCAGAGCAAGATCCCTGTTAATCAACATCAATGCCTTAGGTCTGCCGGCAGCCACGGAAATTTTAGATCCCATCACCCCCCAGTACATTGCCGGGCTTTTAAGCTGGGTTGCCGTTGGTGCACGCACCACAGAGTCCCAGACCCACCGGGAGATGGCCTCGGGACTATCCATGCCGGTGGGATTCAAAAACGGTACGGACGGCAGCCTGGCGTCCGCTGTCAATGCCACCCAGGCCGCAAACGCCCCCCAGCATTTTCTGGGCATTGATCCAGACGGCAAAACAGCCGTTGTCTCCACTCTGGGCAATCCCTTCGGCCACATCGTCCTGCGCGGCGGGGCCACACCCAACTACGATCCCGTGTCCGTGGGAAAAGCCCAGGACCGGCTCAGGGAAAAAAACCTTTTAGACGCAGTGATCATTGACTGTTCCCACGACAACTCCGGCAAAAAACACACAGGTCAATCCTTTGTATTTAAAAGCGCCGTGGATCAAAGGCTTGACGGCAACGACAGAATTGTGGGCCTGATGCTGGAAAGCAACCTGTTTGAAGGCAATCAGAAGTGCAAGTGCAACGGGGATGCAGACACGCTTAAGTACGGGGTCTCCATCACGGATGAATGCATATCATGGGAAACCACGGAAAAACTTATCCATTGTGCATTTGACAAGCTCTCTTAAACGGAGCCACGGAAAGCACGGAAAGACATTGTCTTCCGTGCTTTCCGTGGTTATAAACCAATTGCAACATCTCCGCATATTTCATTTTTGCACCTACATTGTCGCATATAAAATACCAAGTCGCTTTTTTGC
Organism: Desulfobacter latus; assembly: GCF_013389365.1. GTDB lineage: Bacteria > Desulfobacterota > Desulfobacteria > Desulfobacterales > Desulfobacteraceae > Desulfobacter > Desulfobacter latus. The sequence goes on along the minus strand of NZ_JACADJ010000040.1, from coordinate 12,555 downwards.
ATTGCTCCCTTGCCTATCTTTTTTTACCTCCCCCTTGCCAAAAATATAATACGCCTTATTTTTCAATCTATTGCATATAAGTTGAACATTAAGCATATAATGGCACAGGCTTTGCTATGCTGTATCCCGAAGATCCTGAAAACATGGATCTCGGCAATTTGAATTAAACGAGACTGGAGATATTTAAAATGAAACAGGCGGTATTTGTAAGCAGGGACAAAGCTCAATTTAAAGAACTTGAAATAATGTTGGGCCAACACAGCATTGATGTAAAATGGTGCGCAACCGGCAAAGAACTTTTATCCCTGATTGCCGACACCCCTCAAGGGCAATGGATTGATCTGGCAATCATGGAAGAAGTCCTGCCGGACATGGATGCCAAAGCCCTTGTGGAAGCCGTCACCACCCAAAGCCCCATGACCAATTGTGTGATTACCGGCACCATGGATAAAAAGCGGTTCCATGATGTCCATGAAGGATACGGTGTACTGATGCAGCTGCCTGTTCAACCTGGACAGGATGATGCCCGAAACCTGGAAGACCACTTGAAAAAAATCAGGTTGATAGGGTAAAGGGAACCACCCTGACCACAAGGAGATAAAACAATATGATTATCAGCATAGCAAGCGGAAAAGGCGGCACAGGCAAGACCACTGTGGCCACCAATCTTTGCGCAAGCCTTGATGCAGACTTTATGCTTTTAGACTGTGACGTGGAAGAACCCAATGCCCACCTTTTCCTGAACCCAACCTTCACTGGAAAAGAAAGGGTCAATGCCCCTGTGCCGGAAGTGGACCTGAGCCTTTGCACCTATTGCAAAAAATGTATGGAGATCTGCCGATACGGCGCCATTGCCGTGGCCGGGGAAACGGTGATGACCTTTCCGGAACTCTGCCACTCTTGTGGCGGCTGCGCAGTTGTCTGTCCGGAAAAAGCCATCACTGAAATAGACCGCTTCATCGGCACGGTAGAAACAGGCACCCTGAGTCTGCCCCAAAATCCGTCCTTCGGCCGGGGGCTGATGGATATCGGCCAGGTTATGGCACCACCGGTCATCAGGCAGGTTCGGCAGCTTGAGAAAGAAAAAGACCTCACCATTATAGATGCCCCGCCGGGCACCTCCTGCCCCGTGATTGCCTCCATGAAAGGCGCGGATTTTGTGCTTCTGGTCACCGAGCCTACGCCCTTTGGCCTGCATGATTTGACCCTGGCTGTGGAAGCGGTGAAACTGTTAGGCATTCCCTGCGGTCTTGTGATCAACCGGGCAGGTATTGGCAATGATGATGTTAAAAACTATGCCCAGGATGAAAACATACCGGTTTTACTTGAGATTCCCTTTGACAAGCAAATTGCTTCGGCCTACTCAAAGGGCGAACTGCTTGTCCAGGCTCTGCCGGCATACAAAGAGAAGTTTAAAGACCTGTACACATCCATTGAAGCAATCGTAAACCGGAAAGGGGAGGCCTGATGAAAGAACTTGTTATTTTAAGCGGTAAAGGCGGAACCGGGAAAACCAGTTTAACAGCAGCATTTGCAAGTCTTGCCGAAAATATGATGCTTTGTGACGCGGACGTGGATGCCGCAGACCTGCACCTTATTATGGACCCGGATATTCAAGAAACCCATGATTTTGCAGGCGGCTATAAGGCAGAAATTATCCCTGACGCCTGCACCGGCTGCGGCCAGTGTATGGAACTTTGCAGGTTTGACGCCGTTAAACCGGTCGAAGGCGCAGGGATATTTTGTATTGACGACCTTGACTGTGAAGGTTGCGGGGTTTGCGCAGATCTCTGTCCTGAATCGGCCATTAAATTTGAGGAAAATGTCTGTGGACAGTGGTTTGCTTCGTCTACCCGGTTCGGGGAGATGATCCATGCCCGCTTAGGCATTGCAGAAGACAACTCAGGCCGGTTAGTGGCCCTGGTCAGAGACGAGGCCCGAAAACGTGTAACGGCCGACCACATTGACCTCCTGCTCACAGATGGCCCTCCGGGTATCGGATGTCCGGTTATTGCCTCTATCGGTCATGCCAATGCGGTTCTCATCGTGACAGAGCCCACGGTTTCAGGCATCCATGACATGGAACGTGTCGCCCAGTTGGCCGCCCATTTTAAAATGCCGGCCATGGTCTGCATCAACAAATACGATTTAAACCCGGATCAGGCCCGGGCCATTGAAGTCATCGCCAAAGAAAAAGAGATGGTCTTTGTGGGAAAACTCCCCTTTGACCCGGCATTCACAAAAGCCATGGTGCAGGGCAAATCCATCATGGAAACCCATGCGGACAGTCCTGCCGCAGCACAAATCAAAGAGATCTGGAACCGGGTTATGGAACATCCGGCCATGAAGATGGACAGATTGTGCTGACACGAACCATGACAAGATTGACATTAAGTCAACAACCCCTCGGCTGAAGACCGAGGGGCTTGTGGGGAAGCCCGCAAGCCCGGTTGATTAGCCTCAGCCCTGCGTTATTGGTAAGCGGGGCTACGTTACCGCAGAATACATAGGTACTTCGGGATACAGATCCGACCAATCATCCACACGTTCCGAACGTTACGGTCAGTGTTTAAATATCTGTGAGGGTAGCAGAAGTGATGCTGATATTAAAAACCTGCGGATAACATTGGCAATGTGGATCACTGGTTTTGGCAGTTCCAGAACAGAACATGAGAGTTTTTGTTACAAAAACTGCCACACAAAAATAGGCTTACATCCACTACCCTAAAAGGATAGTGGTTTTACGCCTAAGCCATAAAAAAGACAATATTTTTTGGCATCCTTCATTTACCAGTTTACACTTTTTGGAGCAAGCACCCTATTTTTTAGCAATCATTCCCAAAAGAGTGTAAAGTACTTTGGGGGTGATATGAAGGATGCCTATTTTTTAAGGTTAAATATACACAAGTAAAGGAGTAAGTACGAACTATGGAAAACGGTAGAATTGCAATTCCCTCCAACGGTCAAGGAGGACTTTCGGGTACCCGCGCAGGTCATTTTGGACATTGCGACGTATTCACCTTTGTGGATGTCAAGGAAGGAAACATTGAAACGGTATCCACCATCCCCAACCAGGAGCATGCCCAAGGCGGCTGCATGGTGCCTGTAAACCTTCTGGCCGAACACCGGGTGAACGCCCTGATCGTGGGCGGCATCGGCATGCGACCGCTCATGGGCTTCCGCCAGGTGGGCATTGATGTGTATCATGATGACCAGCGCCCGGATATTGAGCCTGTGGTCATGGATCTGATTGCCGGCAAACTTGAACAAATTAGAAATGACCAGGTATGTGGCGGCGGCGCTCGATAAAACATCATAGGATAAAAAATGAAAATAGCGATCACATCAACAGGCAAAGACCTTGATGCCCAGGTGGACCCCAGATTCGGCAGAGCGGCCTATATCATTGTGGTGGACACAGACACCCTGGATTTTGAAGTCATCGATAACTCTGAAAATAAAAATGCCTTTAAAGGCGCCGGCATTACAGCGGCCTCGTCGGTCTGCGACAAAGGCGCACAGGTATTGATCACTGGGTTCTGCGGCCCCAATGCATTCAAAACCCTTGACAACGCAGGCGTAAAAGTAGCAAATGACGCCTCGGGCAGCATCAGGGATACGATTGAAGACTATAAAGCCGGTAAATTTACATTTGCCGACGACGCCAATGCCGAAGGACACTGGTAGAGAGAACTGAATGAGGAGTGCATCCTGTTATGGTGACGCCTTTTACCCCTGTCTTACCTCCGTTTCATTTAATAAGGTGCCAACACAGCACAAAGGGTACTCCGGGGGGGGCTAAAAGCCCCCCTATCAGCTTAATTTTTTAACTCTTCATGGTTTAAAAGGAGCTATCATGCCTTTATATGATTTTCATTGTCCGGAATGTAACCGAGTTATTGAGCTGCTAATGAGAAGCCCGGATGACCAGGCAGTCTGTCCCGAATGCGGTTCTACCCGCCTTGAAAAACGCATGGCAGCCCACTCAAGTCTTTCGGGTAAATCCGGAAATTCCCTGCCCGGCCCCAATGATACAGCCTGCTGCGGCTCCAGGCCCGGGGAAAAAAGCGGGTGTGCCGGTCCCGGTTCCTGCTGCGGCAGGACCTTTTAAGACGACGTTGCAAAGTTCTTCAGCCTTTAAAAAACGGATAAAACGCCGTATTTCCGGAAGACCCCAGGTCTTTTTTGCCGTATGCCCGCCGGGCCTTGGCGGGATTTGTGAAAAAGAACTGATGCGGATCTCCCAACAGGCAGGAGAAATATTTTCAGATAACTACAAAATCAATAAGATTAAGGTGCTTCCCGGGGGGATTGAATTCACAACCCGGCTGAAAACCGCCTGTCTGGCCAATATTCTGATGGGATCAGCCACCCGGATTCTCATGCGTCTCGCATCATTCAAGGCCGATGGCTTCAGGCGGCTTGAAGAACAGATTAAAGCCATTGACTGGGAACTATACCTGCCGGCCCAGGCCCTGCCCGATATCAGGGTCACCACCCACAAGTCGCGCCTGTATCACTCCACAGCCATTGCCGACCGGATCAGACCCGTTGTTCATGACCGGCTGTTTTTAAAAAATGCCCCCCGGCATTATGACGTTACCGGATCAACCGCTGTTCCTCCCCAGACCCTGATGGTCCGCGGGGAGAATGACAGATTTGAACTCTCCCTGGACATGTCCGGAACGCCTTTGTACAAACGGGGTATCAAAGAAAAAATTCTTAAAGCACCGTTGCGTGAAACGCTGGCTTTTGCCATTCTGACCCGACTGAATCTGTCTGAAAAGGACATGATAGCCGACCCCATGTGCGGTTCCGGCACCTTCAGCTTAGAGGGCGCCATGATGCAGTGCGCATTGCCTCCCGGTACATTCAGATCCTTTGCCTTTGAAACCTGGCCGGGATTTGAGGAAAAAAGTATCGTCCATGCCCGTAACAGACTTATGGACGCAGCCAAGGCGGACACGGCCCCCCTGGCGTTCCCCCCTATTCTGACCCGGGATCTGGACCGGACAGCCATTGACCATCTGAAACAGACCTGTGCCCGCCACAGGGTGTTTCAACGTATCTGCCCGGTCTGTGATGACTTTTTCAACATGACGCCCCCATCCATTACAGACAACCAGGGCGTGGTGGTTCTGAATCCACCCTATGGCATCCGCCTGGATAAAAAAGATAACATCACAACCTTTTATAAAGAGATCGGGTACAAGCTGACTGCTGATTTCAAAGGATGGCGGGCAGGCGTTGTCTGCCCGGGAAAAAAAGAGTTCCATGCACTGAACCTGGGACTGTCAACCATGCCCCTTTTCCATGGTGGACTCAATCTTTATACCGCCATCGGGCTGATCGGCAGGTAAGTTAAACAATGGCGAATTTTAAAACACATCTTACCGTAGCAAGCATAGGAAGCAGCATGGCGGCAACCATGCTGTTTGCATCAGCAGTTGCATCTCCCCAGGAAGTCGTGCTTTACGTGATTCTCGGGGTAGTGGGCGGCCTGTTGCCGGACATTGATTCAGACAGCTCTTTAACGGTGCGGTTATTGTTTACATTTGTTGCGACATTTATATCATTTTTGGTCATGTTCAAGCAGCGGGCGGACAACACAGTGATGGAGCTGTTCATTCTCTGGGCGGCAAGTTTTATTTTTATAAAATTTTTTGTTTTTTCCTTGTTCACGAAGCTGACGGTGCACCGGGGCATAATCCATTCCATACCGGCGGCGGTGGCCTTTGGATGCATGGCGACAATTGTTCTGAACCGCGTGTTTCATTTCAATGATTTTGTATCCTGGATGGGCGGGGGATTTGTTTTCAGCGGCTCGATCCTGCACCTTATACTTGATGAACTGTACAGTATTGATTTCGCACGCTTTAAAGTGAAAGCATCTTTAGGGTCGGCGCTTAAACTCGGAAGCATTAAAAAGATGAAGGAAACCATTGCCGTTTATATGCTCATTGCCCTTTTATTTGTGGCCATGCCCAGTCCGACCCGTTTTTTTTCCGTGATTTTTGCCCCCCAAACCTATAAACACCTCGAATTTTTCCCCAGTGGAAAATGGTTCAGCGGGCTGTATGCCGAGATTAAGAAAATAGATATCAGAAAATGGGATAAAAAACATGATTATCGGAGTACCCAAGGAGATCAAGTCGGAGGAGAACCGGGTATGCATGACCCCGGCCGGCGTGGAGGTGATGGTTGAAAACGGACATAAGGTGCTGGTTGAAAAAAACACCGACGACGCTTACACCCGGGCCGGGGCCAAAATAGTCAACATCCCCTTTGGGCTGAACGATACATCCGTTGACAAGTTGCTGAACTGATCAAGGCCATATATACCAATTGCTTCCGTTGACGTGCCTTGCCGGCGACTTTAAATCCGGCGCATCTGTGGCAGATTTAATTCTGACCATGGGCCTAAAGCAACGGGCTTGAATCGTGAGATTCGAAAGGCGAAGAGAATCAATCCGGCTACACAAACCCTTTTTCACTGATCAGCAGTAAAATCTGCTGAACCGCCTCATCCGGGGTCAGGTTGGAGGTGTCAATGGACAGCTCCGGGTTTGAAGGTTCTTCATATGGATCATCCACCCCGGTGAAGCCCTTGAGCAATCCTGCCTTGGCTTTGGCATACATGCCTTTGCGATCCCTTTTTTCGCACACGCTGATGGGGGTGGCCACATGGATTTCAAAAAATCCGCCATGGGCTTCGATGGATGTACGTATTTTTGACCTTGTACGTTCGTAAGGGGCAATGGGGGCACAGATGGCAACGCCCCTGTTCTTGGTGATCTCAGAGGCCACAAATCCGATGCGCCGGACATTGATATCACGGTGTTCCTTGGAAAAATTAAGCTCTGAAGACAAATTGCGCCGGACAATATCGCCGTCCAGAAGGGTTACGGGCCGGGTGCCGACTTCCATAAATTTTGAATACAGCACCTTGGCAATAGTGGATTTCCCGGCCCCGGAAAGCCCTGTGAGAAAAACGGTAAATCCCTGACCGGCAGGGGACGGATAGGAGCGGCGCAATTCTTTGATGACCTCTGGGAAACTGGCCCATTCCGGTATATGTTTGCCCTTTCGAACCCGGTCACGAATATGGTCATTGGTAAAAGAGAGGGTTTCCTGGCCGGCCTTGACCTCGCTGGCCAGCTTAAACTCATCCTCAAAGGGCAGATAGACCATCTCTTCAAAAAAGACAGGTTCAATACCGATCTCCTGGCCGGCATCCTGGGCCAGTTCCCTGACCTGGGGGGTATCGTAGAAGGGATTTCCGCAGCTGTCCCGTCCCGGGGTTGCATGGTTATGCCCGATAACAAAGTGGGTACACCCAAAATTTTTTCCGATGATCATGTGAAGCACCGCATCCCGTGGACCTGCCATCCGGGCGGATAACGGCAGGAGATTGAGCATATAGGTGTCCGGGGGATAATGAGCGGCCACCTTCTGATAACAGCGCATCCGGGTATAATGGTCAAAATCGCCGGGTCTGGGGATACCTGCGATGGGCAGCATCAGCAGATTGGCCTTGGCCTTTTTCATGGCCTGGATGGTTAGCTCGAACTGGGGACGGTGAATGGGCTGCCGGGTCTGGAACCCCACAACCCGCTTCCATCCCAGCTTACAAAACTGTTGCCGGACCTCTGACGGTGTGTTGCGAATCTGCTTAAAATCAGAATGGATGGGCAGATTTAATGCTTCGATACTGCCGCCAACGTAGTATCTGTCGCCTCTCCCATGAAGCCGAGCCACCTCATCATGGATCATATCCGTCGTGCCGTAAACCGCCATGGCCTCTTTTTCCCGGTCCGCCTGCCAAATGTCCTCAATGGCCATGATACCTAAGGGAAATCCTTCCGGGTCACGAAGCACAGCGGACTGGCCGGCCTCAATCCGGTCTGAAAGATCCCGGGAGATATCAAGGCAGATGGGGACGGGCCAAATTTCACCGGAAGGCAGACGCATGCGGTCCAGAACGCTTTCGTATGCTTCCCGGGTCATAAATCCGTTCAGCGGACTGAACACACCAGTGGTCAATAATTCAAAATCACAGATTTGACGCAGTTTCAATGTGATATCCGGTAAAGAGGACAACAACTGTTTAAGTGCGGTATGGCGTTCCTGATCCACCAGAAGATTGACAAGAGAGGCGTCTTGGGGCATGTAACTATCCTTTAAATAATAATCGTCTTTATTTTTTATGAAAAAACCGAATGATCCATCAAAATCTTTCGTGATTGCCTATCCTTGGCAAACTCAGTACCTATAGAGCAAAATCAGTCAGACTGTCAAGATTAACGAACTGGGAAACAGAAAAGGCCGGAAAACCTGTCGGGTTTATCGGCCTTTCCAACGATCTGTCAGTGGATATTATTATTTCATCAACACCTTATGACTATTGATCAAGGTGTCCACAACGTCAGGATCAGAAAGTGTGGATATATCGCCAAGCTGATCATACTCATCCGTTGCAATCTTTCTTAATATACGCCGCATGATCTTGCCCGACCGGGTCTTGGGCAGATCCGAAGCAAAATTGATGATATCCGGCGTGGCAATGGGCCCGATTTCAATTCTCACATGCTGTTTCAGGGCAGCCATCAGTTCATCGGAGGGGGCGACTCCCATATTCAGGGTAACAAACGCATAAATCCCCTGCCCTTTAATATCATGGGGAAACCCGATGACTGCGGCCTCAGCCACATCAGTGTGACTTCCCAGGGCTGCTTCCACCTCTGATGTACTCATGCGGTGTCCGGACACGTTAATAACGTCATCCACACGGCCTGTGATCCAAATATAGCCATCCTCATCCCTGCGGCAGCCGTCTCCTGCAAAATAATATCCGTCAAACATCTGAAAATACGTCATTTCAAACCGGTCATGATTGTTATAAACCGTACGCGCCTGACCGGGCCAGGGTGCCTTGATCGCAAGGATTCCCTCGCAGGCCCCTGCCAGTTCTTTCCCGTCTTCACTAAGCACCGCAGGCTGCACAGAGAAAAACGGCAGGGTAGCGGAGCCGGGTTTCTGATCAATGGCATAGGGCAACGCAGAAATCATGATGCCGCCGGTCTCTGTCTGCCACCAAGTATCTACAATGGGGCACTGCCCCTTTCCCACCTGTTTATGGTACCAATGCCACGCCTCGGGGTTGATGGGCTCACCCACGGACCCCAAAACCCGCAGAGAGGAGAGGTCATATTTTGCCACCCATTCCTCCCCCTGAGCCATGAGTGACCGAATGGCAGTGGGGGCGGTGTAAAACTGGTTGACTTTCCATTTGTCAACAGTGGCCCAGAACCTACCGGGATCCGGATAGGTGGGTACGCCTTCAAATATAATGGATGTGGCCCCCTGGGAAAGCGGACCGTAAACAATATAGGAATGGCCCGTAACCCAGCCGATATCTGCCGTACACCAGTAAATATCGCCTTCGTGGTAATCAAATACGTATTTAAAGGTAGCCCCGGTATACACCATATATCCGCCGACATTGTGCTGAACCCCCTTGGGGGTGCCTGTGGAGCCTGATGTATAGAGAATAAACAGCGGATCTTCCGCATCCATCCATTCCACGGGGCACTCAGCACTCTGGGCCTGGGCGGCCTCATGCCACCATACATCCCGATTCTCTACCATATTAACGTCGGAACCGGTTCGCTTGACCACAAAACAGGTGCCGACAATGTGTCCCAGGTCTGTACACATACCAAGGGCCTGATCCGCATTACTCTTGAGGGGAATGGCCTTGGCCCCGCGCATGACACCATCCGATGTCACCAGAATCTTGCAATGGGAATCCATGATTCTGTTGGCCAGGGCCTCGGAAGAAAAGCCCCCGAATACAATGGAATGAATGGCCCCGATCCTGGCACAGGCCATCATGGTGATGGCCAGTTCCGGGATCATCGGCAGGTATATGGCCACACGGTCGCCCTTGCCCACCCCGCTTTCTTTCAGGGCATTGGCAAAGCGGCATACTTTTTCATGGAGCTCACGATAGGTGATCACCATATCCTCATCCGGACTGTTTCCCTCCCAGATCAAAGCGGCCTGGTCACCCCGGGTATCCAGATGACGATCCAGGCAGTTGTATGTAATATTGGTCTTGGCATTTTTAAACCATTCAATGAACACCGGTCCCCTGGACATGCTGTAGTTAAAATCCCGGACCTTGTCCCATTTTTTTTCCCAGTAAAACGTTTCTGCGATTTCACCCCAGAACCCTTCAGGATCTTCCACGGATTTTTTGTACATCGCCTTGTATTCGTCCATGGATTGAATCCAGGCATTTTTACGAAATTTATCCGGCGCATGAAACATGTTCTCGTTCATAATATTAAGTTTCTCCTTCAGGCATTATATATAATTTTTATTTAAAAACATTTATATTCAAAGCAAGCTTTATACCGGGGACGAATTTCAAATATAACATCCTGATAATAGATAAAATATCAAAAAAATTGATTTCATACAGTAAAAAAACAAAATACAACAAAAGTTGTAGATTTTTTTCGATTAAATACAAAAAAACGTTTTATATTAATAATGTAGAGCAATTCACAATAAAAATTGTAGATACAATTAAATTGTAGACAGACCGACCTATTCCTGTTCGCGTAATTTTTGAAGGCGCTTGCTGAGCGCCTGCTGTGAAATACCCAGAATCTTGGCTGCGGCAGACTGATTCCCCCCTGTATGAGCCATGGCTTTTTCCACCAGCGCATTTGCGGCTTGTTTCAGCGTCGGAAGTCCCGGATCTGAGGAGATAGCAGCACCGGGCCCATGATCGCCATGAGTGAAAATATTAAATAAATCAGCAGAGAAGGTCCCGCCCTGGTATCTGGACATGGCATCGTAAACCATGGATTTCAACTCCCTGATATTTCCCTTGAACGGATATGTTTCCATGGTTTCAATAAGACGTTTGGGGATATCAGGCACGGGCTTGTCCAGTTCATCAGCGGCCTGGCAGATAAACCGGTCCAGAAGCAGGGGAATATCTAAAAGGCGTTCCCGCAGCGGCGGTATGGTCAGCGTATGTGTGGAAAGGCGGTAAATCAGATCCTTTCTGAATTTGCCCTGTTTTTCAAGTGCCCACAGATCCTGGTTCGTGGAAGCAATGATCCGGGTATCTGAATGCCGGGTAATATCCGACCCCAATGCCAGATAATCACCTTCCTGGAGCAGCCTGAGCAGCTTGACCTGAGAGGACAATGCCAGATCGCCGATCTCATCCAGCATCAAAGTTCCCCCGGAGGCTTTAAGTATCAACCCGGGCCGGGCGTTCCGGGCGCTGGTAAATGCGCCGGGTACATGGCCGAACAACGTATCTGAAAACATATTGTCATCCAGTCCCGCCACATTGACCTTAACCAGTTTCCCCTTGCGACCGCTTAAGTTGTGAATGCACTGGCTGATCAATTCCTTCCCCACGCCTGTTTCCCCAAAGATCAGCACCGGCTGGGGAGACGGCGCCACAGCTTCAACATAATGAAAAATCGCATGCATCTGACTGTCCTGAGTGATGATGGCGCTGAAAGCGGCAGGTTTTTTTATCTGGGTAAACAACTCCTGGTGCAGGGATTTTGAAAGCAACCCCGGGGCCTGTCCGCCATCAAGGGCCTGTTTCACCGACTTGACCAGGCGATCCGGATCAACGGGCTTGAGGATATAATCCATGGCCCCGATCTTCATACATTTAACAGCCGTATCTACATCAATATTCCCTGTAAGCACAATCACAGGGATTCTTGGCCAGGTTTTGCGAATACTTTTCAACAGGTGGGTGCCGCTGATATGGGGCATATTCAAATCCAGGAGGACCAGTCCGGGAATCTTGCGTTCCATGGTCCTGATCACATCCCTTGAATCCTGGATGGCAGTGATGTTGTCAAAACCGGCCATTCGCAGCGTTGTTTCTACTTCAGCAAGGATCTTTGGATTATCATCCACCAGGAATATGGGATTATCCGGATTTGGGGAATTCAAAACGCTTAAAACCTCCTTCTTGCCGGCACAATTTAAAGGATAGGTCACCCTATTTTTTAACTATTTTAAAACACAATGGTACGCAACTTGCTATTTATAATTTCAAGATTGGACACACAAATCAAGTATTTATTTAAAAATCGGATAATCTTTTGAACACCCTTTGCCGGGGATGCTGTATCTTCCCGGCAACCTGTGTTATGTAAGAGCCTGTTTGATAATTGATGAATCGGCTGCAATTCCATGAAATTTCGCTTCGATCCCCTAATTATCAAACAGGCTCTAAATAACATCGGAAAGGCCTGATGGTTTTCCGGTGTTTTTTATATCAAAAAACGCCATCAGGATAAAATTAATACAATAATATATAGACAAGAAAAATATGTCAAAAAACATTAAAAAGTAGTGGAATTATACTTCAAAAAGTGTTATAAGGATTGATATGAAAGCAAATCAAGCACTTAAAATACTTAGGGTATCTAAATCCACTTTAAGAAATTATATTAAAAGTGGAAAGATTAAAGCCACTAAATTACCAACCGGTAGATATGATTA